>CAMTVI010000020.1:0-88996 GCA_947085165.1 uncultured Opitutaceae bacterium | reverse complement strand
TTTTGCCCGGAATCGTGAACACACCGTAGGGCAAATTCTGCAGCGGGAAGTCCGCGTCGGGTAGATTAGCGGATTCGATCCAACTGCGTCGGGCGGGGTCGTGGGTGAAGTTAAGCGTCATAACCAGTGCAGGGCTTGCAGGTCTTCGATCGGCTCCGTGAAAGAGCACGAACCAAAGGAATGGCAGAAAGTGCGGCGCATTTGGCCAAGTTGTTCAATGGTGAACCGCTGGTCGCGCCACGCAATGGCGTCGTCGGTCAGCGTGAAGTCGCCCGGATCGCGCGTCTCGAGGAGTGCGCGCACGACGTGCTCGGGCGCGTCGGCTTGCACGAGTGCTGCGGCGAGAAAGATATTGAGAAAGCCAAACAAGGTGCCGACGGGCGCGCCGGTTTCGTATGTTAGCGCATAGTCGCCGCGCAATGCATGATGCAAACCGGCCGTCGCCTTAAAAGCGACGCCGACGGCGCGACACGCGAACATGAAGCGGATCACATCGTCGATGCTAGGAATAGCGGCAGCGGTGAGGCCGCCGGTGCGGAGCTTGGCGTTTAAGCCGGCCGATTTGAGGGCCGCGAGCAGGTCGGGCAGGTCTGGCGAAGCGGGCGATAATTCCACCCCAATCGGTATTGCACTATCCGATTGCGAGGAGACGCGATGAATATCCTCGACGGTGCCAGCGCGAGTTTCGAGAGCGACGATGCGGATACTCACTGAGTGAGTGTTAAACTTCTCCATCGCTCTCTTGTCAGCCAGTGGATCGGGGCCGCCGATGACACTGAGGGGCCATTGCTCGGCGGGGCAGGGCCGGAGTTGTTTAAAGCAGCGTTCGAATTCCGCGAGGCGCGCCAACGGGACAATGAAGCGTCCAAGGGCCGCGCGCTGAGGGCCGCGCCGATAGTAGGCGTAGTTGGCCACCGCGGCCTCCATGGAAAGTTGCGCGGGCGGAAACAGGCCGGCGAAATCCACGAGTGAGTCGAGGAAAACGGTGAGTGCGCGCATGGGTCAAGGATTGGGAGCGATGTGGCCTAGAGTCAACTGGAGGAGGTTGCGGAGCTGAGGCTTGAGCAACTTCGTCGATTTTTATTTCTCTCCTGGTCGTTCAATTTTTCACCAAGCTCACGGTAGGCGCGGGACTTAATCTTTTTCGCCACTGAAATGGTTATTTAATCAAGGATCCCATGCTTGGTCTAATTCGAAACTAAGTAACTAAAAACAAGATACTTGGGTGATTAATTGCAGCGCTCCATTCGCAAAATTTACTTGCCTGCGGAGGTAGCAGTCTCTTTCTTCGAGCTTACTCCAAGCAAACCGCAGAAATTTTTGTGGTCGGCTCTGACACAACAAACCAAACCAAAAGAAACTATGAACGCACGTTCCAACTGGAATATGCGGACCGCGTTTGCGCTATTTATTAGCGCAGCGATGGTCCCAGTCGCGATGGCTCAAGCCGCCGCTGAAGGTCAAGAGACCCTCAAACTAGAAAAATTCGAAGTCACCGGTTCGCGCCTCACCGGCGCGGCGGTTGAAGGCAGTCTGTCGATTTCCCTCTACAAGTTAGATGACTTGCAGAACACCGGCTACTCCAACTTCGGTGAAATGATGCGCCGTAAACTGCCCCAATTCGGTGGCGGCACCGGCACCATCAACGAAGGCTTCGGCAACGGCGGTAGCGGCCAAGCGTCGATCTCGCTGCGCGGCCTCCCGGGCAGCGCCACGTTGTTCCTCATCAACGGTCGCCGCACGAACATGGACATGAACCTCGTCCCCTCTGCAGGTGTCGAAAAGATCGAGATCCTGAATGACGGCGCGTCCGCTGTTTATGGTTCCGACGCTGTCGCTGGCGTGGTCAACGTGATCATGAAGCGCGGTTACGAAGGCGCTCGTCTCTCGACCCGTTATGCCAACACGACCGACACTGATGTCGGCGAGTTCAAGGCCAGCCTCGTGGCTGGTGGCCAGATGGGCAAAACCTCCCTCACCCTCTCGGTCGAGCACTACACCCGCAATACCTTGTTCCACAAGGATCGCGCTGTCTCCCTCCCTGCTGGTGACTCGGTGTCTGGCACGTCCAATCCCGGTCTCTTCACCCCGACCCTCACCACTGCGCAACGCTTGGCCAATAACGCCACCGTTAGCACAGATGTGGGCCACGTCGCTGGTGTGACCAACGTCAACGTCCTCGTGCCGCTGCGCTGGTATGTGAACACTGAAGGTGCGAACATCGTCAATGCGGCCGGCCTTGGCCAAGCTGGCTTCAATCCGGTTGCCTTCCTCGTGCGTCCCGCGACGGAGTCCGTCACGGCTCGTAACGCGGCACGTGATGCTGAAGAAATCCGCCTCAACGGTCTGATGGCTGCCACGTCCAACGTGCGCTACGGCCCGAACAAGGTGCTCCTTCCTGGCATCAATCCCGGTATGCCCTTCGGTTACTTCACCTACGGCTTCCGCCCAGCTGAGACGACCTCGATCTCCCTCATGACCGACACCCAAATCAACGAGAACCTCAAGTTCTACTTTGATTTGATGCTCTCGCGCAATGAGTCGGCCAACGCGCTCGCCGCTTCGCCGCTCTCCGGGCGCACCGTCGCCGCCAATAACTACTGGGTGCAGCAAGTGTTCCCGGGCAACACCAACGCCTTCGGCTTCGGTTACCGCCCACTGGAACTCGGACCGCGCATCACCTTCAATCGTTTCGAAGACATCACCATCTCGGCCGGTTTTGAAGGCAAGATCGACCGCTGGAAGTGGTCCATCGGTTACCTCCGCGACGAATACAAGAGCTACTCGCTCCAGACCGGTGGCGTTCTCTCCACCCTTTGGAACAATGCCCTCGCTGGCACGACTGCTGCGACCGCGTGGAATCCCTTCACGTTCACGCCGTTGTTCGCCACGATCAACCCGAGCGCAAGCAATCAAGCCCTCGTGAAGACGTTCTCGGCATCCGCGTTCTCGACCAACCGCGCTTCGTTTGATCTCATCGATGCCACCCTCTCGGGTGAATTGATGGAAATCTCCGGCGGTCAAGTTGAAGCATCCGTTGGTTTTGAGTATCGTCGCGAAAAGGAGAATTTCCTCCCGAACAGCGATCTCCAAAACGGCACGATCTTCCCGTTCAACATTTCGTCTCCATTCAAGGGTGACCGCGAAATCAAGTCGGTTTACGCCGAAGTGGGCATTCCGATCGTCAAGGATTTCTCGATGACCGTCGCTGGTCGTATCGAAGAGTTCAATGATGTCGGTCGCACCGCGCTCAAGCCTCGCGTGTCCTTCCGTTGGACCCCGATGGGCGACGAACTGACCATCCGCGGTTCCTGGGCACAGGGCTTCATCGCCCCGAGCATCAGCGCACTGTCTGTTACCTCCCCGTTCCAAACCTTCACCGAGTTGCTCAACCCGGTTACCTCCGTTCGCACGCAGCCAACCCGCGGCGTGATTCAGGTTGGTAATGCTGGTCTGCAACCAAGCGAATCCGACAGCTTCCTGTTCGGCGTCGTTTACTCCCCGAAGGCCATCAAGGGACTGTCGGTCGGTCTTAACTACTACCGGATCGAGCAAACGAACATTCCGTTCACCTCCGCTCAATACATCGTTGACCAATGGTTCCTCGCTGGCCCAACGAATGTGAACAATCCGTTTGGCATCGCAGCAGTGAAGAGCGCAGCCAATCCGCTTGGTGCTCAAGTCGAATTGAACGTCGACGGCAGCCTCAATCAGATCCGTAACGTCGGCCCGATCAACACCGGTGCCCGTAACACCGACGGCGTTGATATCTTCATCAACTACGTCGTCACGAACCAACTCGGTCAATGGACCTGGGATGCTAACTTCACGAAGGTGCTTACCTTCGAAATGGAGAACTTCCCTGGTGCAGGTATGATCGACTACCTCGGTGGCTACTGGGGCAGTGGTTCGGCTCTCGGCAACTACGGCTTCCCTGTCTGGAAGGGCTCCACGAGCCTTGGCTGGAAGAAAGACCGTTACCACGCGACCTTGAACTACAACTACGTCGATGGTTACAACGAAGTCGTTGGCACCCTCAAGACGGGCCGCAAGGTCTCGGCTTACACGACGTTTGACGTTCGTCTCAGCTACACCGTTCCCGGTGTTGATGTGCAACTCACCGGCGGCGTGAACAACTTGTTCGACGAGCAACCACCGTTCGTGGCGAGCTCGTTTGAATCGCAATCCGATCGTTCGATCACCGACCTTCGCGGTCGCATGTTCTTCATCGAAGCGAGCAAGAAGTTCTAATCAATCAGTCTACTGATTGAATCCAATTCCACGGGGCGGCCGAAAGGCCGCCCCGTTTTTTTGTGGGTGAGTGGCAGCCCCAGACACCGATAGGGGCCGATCTTTCGCGAATCTCCTCCGCCCGCAATAGGTATGTAGGGCAATGCCTTACATTTTTCCGCGAGATTGAATCGGCTTGCCCAGTCCCGATTTCACAGTTTGCTCGCGGCCAGCCATCACCGACCCCCGTGGATGGCTTTCTACACACAAACCAAAAGATACTATGAACGCACGTTCCCCTTGGAATCTGCGGGCCCTCCTCGCGCTAGTCCTTAGCGCCGGTTTGGCCCAATCCGCAGTGGCTCAGCCAGCTGCCCCGACCAAAGAAAAAGAAGGCGATGAATCCGTTAAACTCGAAAAATTCGAAGTCACCGGCTCCCGCATTCCCCGCTCCGATGTTGAAGGCCCTTCACCCGTAAAAATCATTACGAGCGAAGAAATCCGCGCCAGCGGTCGCTCAAACGTAGCCGAACTGCTGCGCGAAATCCCGGAAGCCAGCTCGATTGGTATTAACGAAGGCGGCACTATTTCCGCGGTTCGTGGCGCCAATGCGTTGAATCTGCGCAATCTGGGTGCCAACAACACGCTCGTCATCGTCGATGGTCGCCGCGTGGTGCTCACCGGCAACAACAGCGGTGGCACAACCTTCGTCGACCTCAATCGCTTCCCGGTCTCCATGATCGAGCGTATTGAAATCCTGAAGGACGGCGCATCCGCCATCTACGGCGCTGACGCTACCTCTGGCGTGGTCAACATCATCACCCGTAAGGATTATAACGGAGCTGAGTTGAGCACGACTTACGGCAATGCCTTCGATACGGATGTGGGCGAATTCTCCGCCAACATGTTCACCGGTGCTTCCAACGGGAAACTCCGTGGTTCATTGGCCATGTCTTATTTCAAGCGCAATGCACTCCATGCTCGCGATCGCGAATTCTCGGTCAATGCCGACAAGACCGCACTCGCGCTCGCGCGCGGCTATACAGCCGATGCCAATGCAGGCGCATGGGATCTGCGTTCGGGCACGGGTAACATTGCCCGTCTTTCCCCCCGCGCCGGTCAGGTGCAAGGAAACGTCCCCACCGCGGGCATTGCTCCGAACGGCTATGCCTACCCAGCAGGCACGGCGATCAATATTCCCGGACTTGCCGCCGGCGTCGCCATTTCCCGCTTGCCGGGCACCGGCGGTGTCGTTCCCTCGGGCGCCGGTGCGCTCCAGGGATCGCTTACTTCGGCGTCCCCAGGCTTTACAGCCGTCACCAACACCCCAGCGGGTGGTGTGTTCAACCAAGTCCAAGCGGGTTTGTTTGAAGCGCAACGCCTGACCCCCGGTCAGGCCGTTTCGAATCTTTATAACTTCCAAGAATTCGTGTGGCTGGTTCCGCGCCAAGAACGCGTCGGTATGCGCAGCCAATTCAGCTACGAAATTACACCGGAAATCGAAGCTTACGTCACCGCTTCCTACCAGCAGAACAAGTCGGAGATTCAACTGGCTCCTTCGCCGATCTCCACCGCCGGTGACAACGGGATCTACGTGCCGCGCTACAACTACTGGAATCCCTTCGGTGTTGATGTGAATTTCAACTATCGCTCCACCGAAGTCGGTCCCCGTATCAGCAACGTGGTCAATAACAGCTGGGAAATCCTTGCTGGTATGAAGGGCAAGATCATGGATCGCTTCAATTGGGATACCGGTGCCTATTTCGGTCATGACGACGTCACTGACGTTACGACCAATGCACTTTCCGAAAGCCGAGTCCGTGCAGCCCTCGCTCGCACCGACTCAAAGGCGCTGAATATTTTCGGCGGCGCTAACTTCGTGAATGACCCTGCGACCATCAACAGCTTGAAGGTCACGAGCCAAAAGGGCGGTTCGGCTGAATTGCGTCTCTATGATCTCAAATTTAACGGTGCCTTGTTCGACTTGCCCACGGGCGAAGTTGGCGGTGCCGTTTATGCTGAATATCGCCAAGAACAATTCAACGAGGCGAACGACGCCATCTCGACCACTTTGGACGATATCATCGGTCAAGTTCGCCTTGCCGAATCCACCGCTGCCAAGCGCAGCGTGAAATCATTGGCCGCCGAGCTCAGCGTGCCACTCGTGAAGGTGAACTCCATTCCTTTCATCGTCGGATTGGATCTTAGCTTGGCCGCACGGTTTGAAGACTTCTCGGATGGTTACGATTCCGGTTGGAAGCCTTTCGTTGGTCTCAAATACCGTCCGTTCAAGGATCTGGTGCTGCGCGCGTCGTTCACCCAAGCCTTCCGTGCTCCGACCCTGCCGCAGCTCTTCGGTGGCGTCCGCGAATCCCTCCCGAACGGTCTCTCCGACCACGCCCGTCCGCAAGCGTTGACCGGCGACCCGTTTGACGGTGCGGCGACCCAACGCCTTGTTCGCGCCGGTGGTAACCCGCGCCTCACCCCTGAAGAAGCAGAATCACTGCAATTCGGTATGGTCTATGAAGTGCCGTCCAGCATCTACAACCGGAACGGCATGAAATGGGCCAAGGGCCTCAGCTTCGAAGCCACGCGCTTCCAAATTGAGCAAGAGAACATCATCACCACGACCGGCACCACCTACCTTCGTGATAATGAATTCGGTGATGCCGCCGGCTTGATCATTCGCGAGCCCGGCTCCGAGACCTATACCAACAACACGGCTGCAGCGATCACCGTTTACCGCGGCCCCGGTCCTCGCAGCGATGCGGCGGCCCTTGTCATCGTGCAGCCCGGTCAATCGGTCACCGTTCCCGGCCGCATCCGTTCCCTCTCTGACACCACAGTCAATTTGGCCTTCCAAAAGATTGTCGGTTGGGACTTCGGTATCCGCTACGACGTCAAGACGACCTCGTTGGGTCGTTTCGTTGCCCGCTCTTCGGCAACCTTGCTCGAAAGCTACGGTTTCCGTCGTCTGGCCACGACGGCGCTGCCCAACTCGGTTGGTCGCATTGGAATTCCCCGCCTCCGCATTCAGACCTCCCTTGGCTGGTCCTACAAGGAATGGCAGGCGAATCTCGGCCATAATTATATCCATGCCCAAGGTGTCACGGCTCTCGATGGCTATAATCTCCGGGCCTACGACACGTGGAATACCAACGTCTCGTATGAAATTCCAGCTGGTGCCAAGTGGCTGTCGGGCGTGATTGTGACGCTCGGCTTGGACAACGTCCTCGATGAGAAACCCGACTTGTTCTACGACGCCGTCGGTTACCAATCGTCGCTGGTCGGCCGCCCGCAAGGTCGCTTCGGCTACGTCTCCCTCCGCAAGGCTTTCTAAAGCACTGCGTAGTTGGCAAAATTCTGGGCCCGATCAAAAGATCGGGCCTTTTTTTGCCTGCAGAGCAGACAAAACCCCGATTTATTTTTCTCCACCAAGCATTTCATGAAATCATTTCGTCCACTTTGTTTTTCGTTGCTTATCTTAGCCGGAATTTTGCACGCAGCACCGCCGCCCGAGCTACCGTTGGAAACATTTTTTGGTGATGCGCAGACCAGCCAAGTGCAGCTTTCGCCGGATGGTCGCTACCTCGCGTATCTCGCACCGGCGAATAACCGCATGCAAATCGTCGTCGTTGACCGCACCGCCGGGAAGCGCCAGCGGATCACCGATATGAAAGAGGAAAGCGTGGCCTCGCTTTCTTGGCTCAATCAGTCGCGGCTTCTCTTCCGGCAGCAGGTCAAGGGACAGGAATCCTTTGGCACCTACGCTGTGAATGCGGACGGATCGAATCTCCGCGTCCTGCAACAAGCGACCGTGCTCGACGGCGACCGCGTGGACAATCTCGATGACCGGCGCGCCTTCTCCATCATCGATAATCTACCGAACGACCCCGATCACGTGTTGATCAACGTCGCGCGCGGCAATTCGGGTTTGGGCGATGTCTATCGACTCAATGTGAACAATGAGAAGCGCTCTCTCGTGCTAAATAATTTTGGCAAGGTGCGCTCGTGGCTCACCGACCGTCACGGTGTGATCCGCGTCGCCACCTTGCAGGACGAAAACGAATTCCACGCCAGCATTCTTTACCGGAGCAATGAGAAGTCGGAATGGAAGGAAATCGCTCGCCGCCCCTACGACGCGCCGGGTTGGTATCCCGTCGCTTTCGAAGGCGAGGGCAACACCCTGATCATTGTCTCCGATGTCGACCGCAAGACCCGCGGATTATTCACTTACGATCCCGAAGCGGAAAAAATCACCGGCACGCTCATCGACGATCCGCGCTACGACGTCGATCCCAGCTTTATCTATTCGCACAAGAAAAAGAAAATAATCGGCGCTTCTTACGATGCGGAAAGACCAACCACTGTCTGGTTTGATCAGGAAATGCGGCAACTTCAGGCGGGCCTCGACGCGGCATTGCCGGATACGATTAACGTAATCCAAAGCTTCACGCGCGACGAAACGGACTTCGTCATAGCCGCATGGTCAGATCGCGACCCGGGCACGTTCTACATGTTCGACGCCAAGCAGGGCTCGTTGGTTTTGCTGGCCCGTCGCAATCCCCTCGTCGAACCTGCGCAAATGTCGGAGATGCGCCCGATCAGTTTTACGGCGCGAGATGGTATGCAGCTCTTTGGTTACCTGACTGTCCCAGCGGGCCGTGAATTGAAGAAAATGCCGATGATTGTTAATCCCCACGGCGGACCTTACGGCCCGCGTGATTCCTGGCGCTTCAATCCCGAACTCCAATTTCTGGCCAATCGTGGCTACTTGATTTTGCAGGTAAATTTTCGCGGTTCCGGCGGTTACGGGCGGGCGTATGAAGAGGGCGGCTATCGGCAGTGGGGATTGGCGATGCAAGACGATCTGACCGACGGGGTAAAGTGGGCGATCGCGCAAGGTTATGCGGACCCTTCGCGGGTGGCGATTTATGGGGCGAGTTATGGCGGCTACGCCACGCTTGCCGGCTTGGTTTACACCCCCGAGCTCTACGTTTGCGGCGTCAACTACGTCGGAGCTACCGATATTGAACGGCTTGGATTCATGCTTAATTTTAACCGCCTGACCAAACCCCGTCAGGAATTCATGTCCCGCCGCTGGCTGCATCCGCTCAAGGATGCGCAACAAATCAAGGACACGTCACCGGTCAATTTCGTGCAGAATATCCGCGTGCCCCTCCTGATGGCCTACGGTGAATACGACCCGCGCGTGACGATTGATCACGGTAAGGTTTTAGAGACTGCGCTCAAAAAATACGACAAGACTTACAAAAACATCGTCATCGGCAACGAAGGCCACGGCTTCAACAAATTTGAAAATCGCATCGCCTTCTACCAAGAGATGGACGCGTTTTTTGCCGAGCACCTGCGACCCGCGCGCGGCAATGTCGAGCTCGGCCCGGTCCAAGTGAAAGAGTTACCCGCGCGCGATACGCCTTAGTCTAGGATTGGCGGACGACGCGCCTCGAAAAACAAGCGACTCTGCGCGGGAATTTTTTCCGGCAGAGTCTTCAATTTTCTACTTAGCCGCGCTTCTTCGTAAGCAGTTGTTCGAGCTTCACGATGTCGGCGGAGAATTGGCGGATGCCTTCGGAGGTCTTCTCGGTCGCCATCGCGTCTTCGTTCAACGCGAAGCGGAAGCCCTTCTCGTCGAAACTCACCTTGGCGAGATCGCTCGCGCGCGCGGCGACGGGGTCGAGCTTGCGCACGACCGTCTCGGTGCCCTGTTGCAACTCGCCGAGCAGCCCGGGGCTGATCGTGAGCAAGTCGCAGCCGGCGAGTTCGAGGATCTCGCCTTTGTTGCGGAACGACGCGCCCATCACTTCGGTCGCGTAGCCGTGCCGCTTGTAGTAATTGTAGATTTCAGTGACCGATTGGACGCCCGGATCTTCAGCTGGCGCGTAGTCCTTGCCGGTCGATTTCTTATACCAGTCGAGAATGCGACCGACGAACGGCGAGATGAGCTGCACCTTCGATTCGGCGCAGGCCACGGCTTGCGCGAACGAGAACAGCAGCGTCAGGTTGCAGTTGATCGTCTCCTTCTGCAGCGCCTCGGCGGCTTTGATACCTTCCCAAGTCGAAGCGATTTTGATCAACACGCGCTCGCGACCGATGCCGGCCTTTTCGTAGAGCGAGATAATCTCGTGCGCCTTGGCCACGCTCCCCGCCGTATCGAAAGAGAGGCGTGCATCGACTTCCGTCGAGACGCGGCCCGGCACGATTTTTAAAATTTCGCCACCAAAGAGCACCAACAGTTGGTCGATCAACGTCTCGAGGCTCGCGCTCGTGCCAGCGTCCTTGATCGCCTTGTCCACCAGCCACGCGTATTCCGGCATCGCGGCGGCCTTCAAAATGAGGCTCGGGTTGGTCGTCGCATCGCGCGGCGTGTATTGCTTGATGCTGGCAAAATCGCCGGTGTCGGCGACCACGACGGTGAACTGCTTGAGTTGCTCGAGTTGGTTAGTGGCGGTCATTGGAAGGGTCTTATTTAGCAGCCAGCGGGTGCGCGCGCAAATAGTTCTTCATCCACTCCAGTCCGCCCTCTTCGTCATAAAACGCTCCGTCGAGCTGCGATTCAAACGCCGCGTCGAGCGCCGGCGTGAAATGCGGTCCGGGTTTGATGCCGAGCGCGATGAGATGGCGTCCGCGCACAATCGGTTGCGGCGCTTCCTGTGCCACGGCGAGCCGTTGCGCGACATCGCGCAGGTCATGAATGCGGCGCAACGCATCCTCCGACACGAGCGGCGGACGGCCCAAATGATCGGACGTCATCACCGCGATCAAATCATCAATGCGCGCCGGATGGATTTTTCGCGCCAGCCGCCGCACCGTCGTATCGCGCAAATTCGTTGGCCCCTGATGATGGGCGAGGTGGTGCACCACGAGCGGCCGCACATAGTCGATCAACTCCAGCGGCGCGCCGATGCGCAGGAGGAACGTTTCCGAAGGCGGCCCGCCCGCGGCTTCATGGCCGGGACTCACCCAGCGCAACTGGCGGCGCCGCTCCATTTGTTGGGTCGTCGTGGCTTTGCCAAAATCATGCGCGAGCACACCGAGCGACAAGATGCGCCGCGTGTGCGCATCGCCGTCGCGCCACGCCGGTAAGCCGACGAGCGCATCGAGACAATGTCCCGTGTGCACGAAGACGTCGCCCTCGGGATGCCACTCCGGTTCCTGCGGCAAGCCGTCGAGCGCGGCGACTTCCGGAAAATGTGCGAGCCAGCCGCTCTCCTTCAACACCACGAGTCCCGCGGACGGTTTCACTGCTTGCGTGCACCACTTGTCCCACTCGCCCCAGACGCGTTCGAGCGCGAGTTCGCTGAATGTGCCCTTGATCGAGCGGCACAACGCGGCGGTTTCCGGCGCGAGGGTGAGTTCGAATCGCGCGGCGAATTGAAACGCGCGCAACACGCGCAATGGATCCTCCGCAAATGCTGCACTCGTGTGGCGCAAGACGCGTGCGCGCAAATCACGTTCGCCACCGTGCGGGTCGATGAGCCGTTGTCCGAGCGGATCGTAGGCGATGGCGTTGATCGTGAAATCGCGCCGCGCCGCCGCGTCCGCCTCGGTCAACTCCGGTTCCGCCGCGACCGCAAAGCCGCGATGGCCGCTGCCGGTTTTCGATTCACGTCGCGGCAGCGAAAAATCATAGGTGGCGCCGCCGATGGAAACTTTGATGACGCCGAAACTGCGTCCGACCAAATCGGTGGCTCCAAACGGAGCGAGGGCGCGCCCGAGTTGTTCGTAGTCGAGACCGAAGACCTCGACGTCGAAATCTTTCGCGGTCCGCCCCAATAACCAATCGCGCACACAACCGCCGACCACATGGGGCCGTCCGCCCGCCTGACGGAGGGCATCAAACGCAGCAGTGAGTGGGAAGGGCAGTTGCATCGGCAGAACAGCCGCAAGGGTGCGACAAACTTTGCGCGGCGCAAGGGTGCGGTGCGCGGGCGCCTCGCGAGGTTCGCAAAATCACTCGCGCTTCTGCGACCACGCCGTCACCGCCACCAGCGCCCAACCGACTAGGAGAGCAATGCCGCCCAACGGTGTGACTGGCCCAAGCAATTTCGGTCCACCGAGCGCCAGCCAATAAAGAGAACCCGAAAACAGCACGAGGCCGAGTGCCCACATGCGAGCGATCAAACGCACGCGCGGGGCCGGTGCTGCGCTCCAACCGATGAGCGCGAGCAAGGCGACGCTGTGCACGAGATGATAGAGCGAGGCCGTGCGCCACGTTTCCTGCGTGCCCAACGTATTAAGTGTCTCCTTCAATCCGTGCGCGCCAAACGCACCGAGCGCGACGGCGAGAAAGCCGGAGATACCGGCGAGCAATAATATCGAACGCGACGAAGCATGCATGCGTGCACGAGTGTGTGGACAAGTGCGGCGAAAACCAGCACATCCGTTGGCGTATGCACGGAGTGCGCGGCTTACTCATTTTTCTCGTTGGCGCGGCGACGTTGTCGGCGTGGGACGATGAACCACGCGGTGCGATCGAGGTTGGTTACGCGACGGGCGTGTTGCGCGATGGCGTGGAGCGCGCGCGTGACGGCGTGTTTGCGCGCGCCGAGTTTGCGCAGGACGGCTGGCGCGGCGCACTGGCCTTGCATGAACCATTCCGCGGCGCCGAGCCCCGCGTCGTGCAATTGGCAGCCGCGCATGAGTGGCGCGTCGGCGAGGATTTTTCCATCGGCGTCACGGCAGAACATTTTCGTCAGGAGCAAGCGCCGTTGAATTCGCTGCGTCACTCGACGCGCGTCGGTGCACTGGTGCGTTGGCAGCCACTCGGTGGTTGGGCGACGGAGCTGAGTTATCAACGCGACCTGCGTTTGTGCGCCGATGTGAGTGAAGTGCGGCTCGCGCGCAATTTTGCGCTGACGCGACTCGGGGCGTTTCTGGAATGGAGCGCGTTTACCGGTTGGCTGGCCGCAGATGACGCGCGGCCCGACGCACCGGGAGCGGAAATTCACGACTCATTTGGCTATGTGGGCATGGAAGCGCGCCTGCCTTACCGCATCGGCGAGCGAACACTGATTGTAGTCGCCGCCGAGGTCGCCACAACGACGGGCCAGGCGACGTTTTGGTCGCCGATTGGGAGTCGGCCGCGCACACGCGTCGCAGTCCAACTTGCCGTAACAGTCGAACTCTGAGCGTTTAGCGCCGAAATTGGTGTCGAGGCGAGGCACCCGCGAAATTGTGAAAGGTTGTGTGTTGACAGGGTAGGGCAAAACCCTTCCTTTGAGCCCCTTTCCGCAATGAAAACCTATCTGGCCAAAAAAGAGACAGTCCAGCCCAAGTGGTATCTAATTGATGCCGAAGGGCAGGTCCTAGGCCGTCTCGCCGTTAAGATCGCCAATCTCCTCCGTGGCCGCAACAAGGCTACCTATACCCCTCATGTTGATACCGGCGACTTCGTCATCGTTATCAATGCGAGCAAAGTCGTCCTGACGGGCAAAAAGGAAGAGGCTACCGAATACATGTCGTTCTCCGGCTACGTCGGCGGCGAAAAGTATCGCAAGCTCACTGAAGTTCGCGCGAAAAAGCCCGACTTCATCATCCTGCAAGCCGTGAAAGGCATGCTCCCGAAAAACCGCCTCGCCGTGAAGATGCTGACGAAGCTCCGCGTGTTTGCAGGTGCGGAGCACTCCCACGTTGCGCAGAATCCCACCAAGCTTTGATCTGATCCATGAGCGCTGAATCTACTGTTTTCCTCGGCACCGGTCGCCGCAAGACCTCCACGGCTCGCATCCGCCTTATCCCCGGTTCCGGCAAGTTTTCCGCCAACGGCCTCGATTTCGACGGCTATTTCAAGCACGACAACTACGTGCGCCGCGCGGCTGAGCCTCTCTCCACGGCAGACGTGAAAGAGAAGTTCGACGTCGTGGCTAACATCGCTGGCGGCGGAGTCAGCGCCCAAGCCACTGCGGTTGCCCTCGGCATCGCGCGCGCTTTGCTCAAGTTCAACGCGGAACTCCGCGTCACCTTGAAGAAGGCCGGCCACCTCACCCGTGACCCCCGCGAGAAGGAACGTAAGAAGCCCGGTCAACCTGGCGCCCGTAAGCGTTTCCAGTTCTCGAAGCGCTAAGTCACCTGTCAGTCAGGTTTTCATTTCCAAACGGGGTGCCTTGTGCACCCCGTTTTTATTTGCAAACACCGCCCCGCGGGGCCCTTACTCCGTCCCTACTTTGATGAATGTCGGCATAGTCGGCGCGTCGGGTTATTCCGGCGAAGTTCTCGTAAAACTCCTCCTTGCGCATCCGCACGTCTCCCTGACGGCGGTGACGTCACGCCAGCATGCGGGCAAGCCGCTGTCGGCGGTGATTCCTTCCTTGCGCGGCACGCGAGCGGACACGTTGGCGTTTTCCAGCTCCGATGCGGCCGAACTGGCCGCGCGCGACGATATTGGCCTGTGGTTCCTGGCGTTGCCCCACGGCACTGCGGCTGATTTTGCCAAAGCGCTTGTGCCCGCCGGCCGCCGCGTGATCGACCTCAGCGCGGATTTCCGCGTGGCCGACCTCGCGACCTACGAAAAATATTACGGCAAACACCACGCGCCGGAACTGTTGCCGCAAGCCCGCTTCGTTTTGCCGGAACTGACCGCACCGACCTGGAAGAGCGAAATCAAACTCGCCGCCGCGCCCGGTTGTTACCCGACGAGCACGCTTGTGCCGCTCGCGCCGCTCCTGGCGGCGGGTGTCGTGGCGAAGTCGGGGATTGTGGTGAACTCCTTCAGCGGCGTCAGCGGCGCGGGAAAAAAAGCCGAGGAAGCCTACCTTTACGTCGAGCGCGCCGAGAGCGCGAAGGCCTACGGTCTCGTCAAACACCGCCACCTTGCCGAGATCGAAGAACAACTTTCCCAACACGCCGGCAGTCCGGTGATCGTGCAATTCAACCCGCACCTCGCGCCAATGCGTCGCGGCATCATCACGACGATTACGGCGCCCGCCGCCGCTGGTGCGTCGATTGAGTCGCTTTACGCAGCGTGGCACACGGCTTACGCGGGACGTTCCTTTGTAACGATTTTGCCCAGTGGCGAAACGCCGGATTCGGCTCACGTCACCGGCACGAACCGCGTCGATCTCTCCGCCGTGCATGATCCGCGCACGGGCAATTTTGTGATTACCTCCGCCATCGACAACCTCGTTAAAGGCGCCAGCGGCCAAGCCGTGCAGATCATGAATCTTTGGTGCGATTTCCCTGAAACCGCCGGACTGGTTTAAGTTTTCCCCTCCCCAACATGACATCATTGACCGTCACTCCGGATAGCGCGGGCATCACGGACGTGCCGGGATTCGAAGCGGCTGCGGTCGCCTGCGATATCCGGCAAAAAAACGACCTGAAGCGACTCGACCTTGCCCTGATCTATTCGCTGCGACCGTGCACTGCTGCCGGCACATTCACGATCAACGCCGTCAAGGCCGCGCCCGTGCTGCTCTGCCAAAAGCACCTCGCTGACGGCGGTCCGTTCCATGGCTTCATCGCCAACAGCGGCAACGCCAACGCGTGCACCGGTGCCGATGGTCTGCGCGATGCCAATCTCATGGCGCAACGCGCCGCCGCCTCGCTCAATCAGAAGCCGACGAGCTTCTTCGTCTGCTCGACCGGTCGCATCGGCCAGCCGTTGCCCATGGAAGGCATCGTCAAAGGCATCGAGCGCTCTGTCTCCGAACGCGGCCGCACGCCCGCGCACGGCAAACGTGCCGCCGACGCCATTCTCACCTCCGATACGCGCGCCAAGACGGTCACGGTTTCCTTTGTTTACGACGGCAAGAAGCACACCGTCGCCGGTTTTGCCAAAGGCGCGGGCATGATTCAGCCCAACATGGCCACGATGCTGGCGTTTCTCGCGACGGATTTTTCCGTGCCGCGCAGTTTCCTGCAAAAAACGCTCTCCGACGCCGTGGGCGGCACGTTTAATTGCATTACGGTCGACGGCGACATGAGCACCAACGACACCGTGCTCATCCTCGCGAACGGCCACTCCGGCGTCAGCGTCGGCGACAAGAGCCCGCGCGAACTTCGCGTCCTCTTCGCCGAGGCCGTCTGGAAGGTCTGCGAAGTGCTCGCCGACAAGATTGTCTCCGACGGTGAAAAAATCACCAAAGTCATCGAAGTGCGCGTGCAAGGCGCCGCCTCCGCCGACGATGCGCAAAAAGTTGCCCGCGCCATCGGCAATTCGCTCCTCGTGAAGTCGTCGTGGTTCGGCGAAGACCCGAATTGGGGCCGCCTCGCCGACGCTGCCGGTTACTCCGGCGCCAAGTTGATCGAAGCCAAACTCGATATTCGCTACAACGACGTGCCCGCCATGACTGCGGGCAAGCCGCACCCCGAGTTGAAACCGAAATGGAAGGAAGTGGTGAAAAACCGCCGCTTCACCGTGACGATCGACCTGCACCTCGGCAAAGCGACCTACCGCCTGCTCGCGACCGATCTGACGGACGGCTACGTCAACTACAACAAGAGCGAGTAACCGCCCGTCGCGTCACTCCCGCGGATCGCACCGGTGTTGCGACGCGGCTGAATGTCGGCGTTAAGCGCGGTCATCGCGCGACGGTTTTTTGGCGTTTCCAACGGTTCAATCGCGGCCGTGCGAGCGTTGCACGCACTCATTTGATTTTTTTAGTGAAATTACGCGGCGTTGCCTTAACACCACTCGCTACCAACTGCGCTGATGCACCAAGTCCATCCGAACCCATTTCTTCTCGCACCTCGATGAACGTTAACGAGGTTATTTCCAAAGCGCGCGTGCTTCTCGAAGCACTGCCCTACATTCAAGGTTTTCGTGGCTCCACGTTCGTCGTCAAATACGGCGGCAGCTTCATGGATGATCCCGATCCCACCGTGCGCCGCAGCGTTGCCACGGACATCGCGTTTCTCGCCGCTGTCGGCATCAACGTCGTCGTCGTGCACGGCGGCGGCAAAGCCATCAACAAGGCGATGGATGCGTCCGGCTTGAAGGCGAATTTCATCAACGGCCTCCGCGTCACCGACGAAGCGACCATCGCAATCGTCAAGCGCACGCTCGACGAAATCGTTAACCGCGACGTCTGCGACACGCTCAACTCCGTCAACGCGCGCCCGAAAGGCCTCGCCGGCGACAGTGTGATCGTCTGTCAAAAACTCACCGTCGATGACGACGGCAACGCGATCGATCTCGGTTACGTGGGCGAACCGATCGAAGTGAAAGTGAAGTTGATCAAGAAAGAGATCGCCGACGGTTACATGCCCGTGATTTCACCTGTGGCCGAAGGCCACGATGGCAAACCTTACAACGTGAACGCCGACACTGTCGCCGGTCGCGTCGCCAGTGCGTTGCGTGCGCGTCGTCTCGTTTACATGAGCGATGTGCCCGGCTTGCTCGCGGATCCCAATGACCCCGACTCACTCATCTCGACCCTCAAAGTCGGCGAAGTGGACGGTCTGAAAAAGCGCGGCGTGATCGACAAGGGCATGCGCCCGAAAGTCGCGAGCGCCGTCCGCGCATTGCAGGAAGGCGTGCAGCGTGTGCACTTCGTCGATGGCCGCATGCCACACAGTTTGCTGCTCGAAATCTTCACCGACAAAGGTGTGGGCACCGAGATTGTGCGCGACTGAACTGGTCGCGCCCGCAATTTGCGCTGAGCAATTCGGGCGTTTCCTTCAACGTCGGTTGATTCTATCTTCACGCCATGACACCGCCCTCCATCGTTCGCACCAACACCGCCGAGCTCTACGACGCCTACGTCATGAAGAGCTACAGCCGCTCGCCGCTGACCATCGTGCGCGGCGCCGGCGTCACCGTGTGGGATGACAACGGCAACGCGTATATCGATTTCACTTCCGGCGTCGCGGTGAACGCGCTCGGCCATTGCCACCCCGTGTGGGTCGAGGCGATTCGCCGCCAAGCCGGCGAACTCATCCACGCGAGCAATCTCTTTCGCAATCCCCAGCAAGGCGAACTCGCGCGCCGCCTCGTGCACCAAGCCGGCCCCGGCCGCGTCTTCTTTTGCAACTCCGGCGCCGAAGCCAACGAAGGCCTGATCAAACTCGCGCGCCTTCACGGCATCCGCAAAGCCGGCGAGGAAGGCAAGTGCATCAAAATTCTCTGCGCGAAACAGGCGTTTCACGGCCGCACGTTCGGCGGCATGAGCGCGACGCCACAGGAGAAAGTGCAAAAAGGTTTCCGTCCGCTCGTGCCGGGCTTCGCCTTCGGCGAGTTGAACAACCTCGAAAGTTTCGCCGAGTTGATCGACGATAATACCTCGGCGATTTTCGTCGAGACGGTGCAAGGCGAGGGCGGCATCAATCCGTGCAGCGACGAATTTCTCTGGGGCCTCCGCCGTCTTTGCGATCAGCACAACTTGCTGCTCATGCTCGACGAAGTGCAATGCGGCATCGGTCGCACGGGCACGTTCTACGCCTTTCAACACAGCGGCGTGCGCGCCGACGCCATCGGCATGGCAAAGGGACTCGGCGGCGGCTACCCGATCGGCGCAATTTGGGCCGCGGAGCAACACGCTGAGCTCATCACACCCGGCTCGCACGGCTCCACTTTCGGCGGCACGCCGCTCGCCTGCGCTGCGGCACTCGCCGTGCTCGACGTCATCGAGCGCGACAACTTGCTGCAACGCGTGCAGAGCAACGGCGTCGCGTGGAAAACCGAATTGGAAAAACTCGTTGTCGAATTCCCGCAGCAAGTGAAAGGCGTGACCGGTCGCGGCTACATGCTCGGCCTCGTGCTGCACAGCGACCCCGCGCCCTATCTCGCCGCCTGCCGCGACAACGGCTTGCTCGTCCCGATGGCCGGCGGCAACACCGTGCGCCTGCTCCCGCCGTTGATCGCCACCGCCGAACATCTCAAGCAAGCCACGGACATTATCCGCGGCGTGTTGCAGAAAAAAGCCTCGGCCTGAGTGAAGTTGACGCGTGCTGAACGACCGCGCGCGCGGTTTACTTCGCAATCAATCCCGCCAGCACGCGGCTGACCGCGAACGAACTGCGCACGGCGGCGAAGCCAGCGATCAATTCGCGCGGCGAACCCGCATTCGGAAATACCATATCGAGCGATCCGCCCGTGCAGCGCACGACCGCATCGACTCCGCTGACGCTGATGGTGCACTCGCTGCAATCGGAGGGATACTCCACGCGCAGCCCCTTTGCCGGATCGAGCGACTCGATCGCGTCAATCACCGCCTCCACTTTCGCGCCTTTGCGGAGCGCGAAGGAGATTTCCGTAAAGCGCCCTGCAAAAATCCGCGCGAACGCGTCGGTTTGTGCCAGCTCCGCGCTGAGCAACTCGCGCATCGACTCCACGATGTCGTAGGTGTCCGGATTGCCCTCGGTCAACGCGTAGGAAATTTCGACCGAGAAATCCTTGGCCGAGAGCAGCGCGGTGGCGCCCGAAATTTCGAGTGAGATTTCCTTTCGTTTGTAGCCGAGCCCGGCGCGCGCGTCTTGAAAAAGTTTTTCGGCGTGCGCGGTCAGTTCGTCGGCGCAGATTTTGGCGAGGAAGGCATTGGTCGTCGCGTTGACGGAGTCGGGCACGCTGTGAAATTTCTTCCGAAACCCGCCAAGCAATTTCACGGCTCCGCCCGAGCGTCCAGTGAAGGTGATACCCGCAACGATATTGGAAGGAAGCGCATCCGCCATGCGCCCCGAGCAAACCCAACCCCGCCCGCACCGCCAGCCAGAATATAAATGGCAGCGACGACAACACGGGGGTTGTCTTCACGCACGGGCGCGTCGGGCAACAGGATTTCACGCTCGCGCGCATCGGTGGCGCTGTATTAATTCCTCAGGCTCGCATGAGACATTTCCTCGCCGAGACTGATTTTTCTGCTGCTGAAGTCGCGCAACTGTTCGCGTTGGCGCGCCGGCTGAAGCGCGAGCGTGGCCACCATGCGAAGCCGCTCGCGGGGCAGACGTGGGCGTTGATCTTTTCAAAGAGTAGCACGCGCACGCGCGTCTCGTTCGAGGTCGGCATTCACGAACTCGGCGGCAATCCGCTGTTCCTGAGCAAGAATGACATTCAGATCGGTCGCGGCGAATCCATCGCCGACACCGCGCGTGTGTTGTCGCGTTTTGTGCACGGGCTTGTCGTGCGCACTTACGCGCATAGCGATGTGACGGAGCTGGCGGAACGCGGTTCGATTCCGGTGGTTAACGCGCTGACCGATTACCTGCATCCGTGCCAGATTTACACCGACGCGTTTACGGCGGCGGAGCGTTGGGCGGGTCCGGACGGCGATTTGTTCGCCTCGCTGAAAGGCCGCAAAGTCGCGTTCCTCGGCGACACGTGTTTCAACATGGCCAACTCGTGGATTCTCGGCGCGCATGTGTTCGGCATGTCGGTTTCGCTTGGCGGGCCGACGGGTTTCGAACCGACGGCGGAGATTCGCGCGGCGGCGGAGAAGCTCGGTGCCAAGTTTCATTACACCGCCGATCCGGTCGAGGCGGTGGCCGGTGCCGACATCGTTTACACGGATGTCTGGGCGAGCATGGGGCAGGAGGGCGAGAGCGCCGAGCGCGCGCAGCGCATGATGCCCTATCAAGTTTCGGAGAAACTCTTTGCGGCGGCCAAGCCCGATGCGCTTTTCATGCATTGTCTCCCAGCGCACGCGGGCGAAGAAGTCACCCAAGCCGTGCTCGATCACCCGCGCTCGGTGATTTTCGACGAGGCGGAAAACCGCCTGCACGTGCAAAAGGCGATTCTGGCCACGTTGGCGGATCTGCGCAGTTAAGACGGACGCGTTTTCGCGTCGGTCGGATTTTTTCTTTGCGAGGGCGGCGGGACCGCCTTCAAACTCCCGTTTCAATTATGAAGATCGTGCTCGCATACTCTGGAGGCCTCGACACCTCCGTCATCGTCAAGTGGCTCCGCGAAACCTATGACGCCGAAATCGTCACGTTCGCGGCCGACATCGGTCAGGAGGAGGAGCTCAAGGGCCTCTCCGCCAAGGCCAAAAAGACCGGTGCGTCGAAACACTACACGCTCGACCTCGTCGATGAGTTTGCGAGCGACTACATCTATCCGATGATTCGCGCCAACGCGATTTACGAAGGCCAGTATTACCTCGGCACGTCGATTGCGCGTCCGTTGATCGCCAAGGCGCAGATCGATATCGCGCGCAAAGAAAACGCCGACACCGTCGCGCACGGCGCCACCGGCAAGGGCAACGACCAATGCCGCTTCGAACTCACCTACATGGCGCTTGCGCCGCAGTTGGAAATCGTCGCGCCGTGGAAGATTGAAAAATTCCGCGACGAATTCCCGGGCCGCGCGGAGATGATCGAGTATTGCCGCGTGAACAAGATTCCCGTCGAGGCATCGCTGAAGAAGCCGTATTCGATGGACCGCAACCTTCTCCATATTTCCTACGAAGCGGGCATTCTCGAAGATCCGTGGTTCGACCCGACGACGAAGGCGAACAAGGCGATGTTCAAACTTTCCGTTTCGCCGGAAGACGCGCCGAACAAGGCCGAATACGTCGAACTCGAATTCGAGCAGGGCAACTGCGTCGCGGTGAACGGCAAGCGCATGACACCCGCGAAAGTGCTCAAGACGTTGAACAAACTCGGCGGCAAGCACGGCATCGGCCGCGTGGACCTCGTGGAGAATCGTTTCGTCGGCATGAAGTCGCGCGGCGTTTACGAGACCCCGGGCGGCACGATCCTCATGCAGGGCCATCGCCAAGTGGAGTCGCTCACGATGGATCGCGAAGTGATGCACCTGCGCGACTCGCTGATTCCGAAGTATGCCGAGTTGATTTACTACGGCTTCTGGTTCGCCCCCGAACGCGAGGCGTTGCAAGTGCTGATCGACGAATCGCAGAAGCACGTCAGCGGCACGGTCCGTCTGAAGCTCTACAAGGGCAACATCATCACCTGCGGTCGCAAGTCGAAGTATTCGCTCTACGACATGAACATCGCGTCGATGGAAGGCGTGAAGAGCTGGTATAACCAAACCGACTCGACCGGCTTCATCCGCCTCAACGGTCTGCGTCTGCGTGCGCGTTACTTCGCGCAAGGCGGACCGAAAGTTTAAGCGACACGCATCTCGGTGCGGGAAAATTTCACGGCGGCTCCACGCGGGGTCGCCGTTTTTTTGCGCGACTCGCCAGCGCGGTGAAATTGTGGCAGGCTCCGCGCATGAAAACGACACGTGTGGCGTTCTTCCTGGTTGCCCTCTCGCTTTTCTCCTCGGTCGCGTTCGCGCAAGCACCCGCGCCGTTGCCAGTAAATCATGAATTTGATTTCTGGATCGGCGACTGGGAGGTCTTTCAGTTCGGCAGCGATTCCCAGATCGGCGAGAATCGCATCGAGGCCGTCGCGGGCGGGCACGCGTTGCTGGAACATTGGACCGCGGTCGGCAGCCCGCACACTGGCAAGAGTCTTAACAGCTACAATCCGCACACGCAGCAGTGGCAGCAGTATTGGATCGGCAGTGGCGGCGTGACTTCGGAATACAAAGGCGCGCTCCAGGACGGCAAGATGGTGCTCATCGCGGAGAACATCAGCGCACAGGGCACGAAGTATCTCATGCGCGGCACATGGACACCGCTACCCGATGGCAGCGTGCGGCAGCAATTCGAAGTTTCTTCCAATCAGGGCGAATCGTGGCAGACCATCTTCGATGGCCATTATCGGCGCAAAGCCGCGCGCTGAGGCGCGCGCGGCGATGAAGTCGTCGCCGTTGTTAGGCTTGAATCAACCCGCGGCGAATCGTGTAGCGCACAAGATCGGTCTGCGATTGCAGATTGAGTTTGCGCATGAGGTTCGCGCGATGCGTCTCGGCGGTGCGGGCGCTGATAAAAAGTTTCTCGGCGATTTCGGCGTTGGAAAGTCCTTCGGCACCGAGTTGCAACACCTCGCGTTCGCGCGGCGAGAGCGAGGTGTAGGCGTCGCTGGTGTCGGGCGTTTTGACGGCGAGCGCGGTGATGGCCCAGTCGGTGAGTGGCGCGCTGAGAAAGCGGCGGCCGGCGAGCACTTCCTGCGTGGCGCGCACGATTTCCTCGGACTCAGAACCTTTCAAAATGTAAGCGGAAGCGCCGCTGCGCAGGGCTTCGATCACGTAGGGTTCGTCGTTGTGCATCGAGAGCACGAGAATCTTGGTGTGCGGCGTGCTGATTCGAATCTGGCGCAAGGCTTCGAGCCCGTGCAGGCGCGGCATCGAGAGATCGAGAAACATCAAGTTCGGTTTGAGCTTCTCCGCCATTTGCACGGCGCTCAATCCATCGGCCACTTCGGCGACGACGGTAAAACGGCCGTCGGCTTCGAGCACCGAGCGAACGCCCCGGCGCACGATGTCGTGGTCGTCGGCGAGGATGACAGTGGTCATAGCGAAGGTGAGACCGGGGTGTCGGCTGCCGGTTGGGGAAACTCCGCTTGAATGCGCGTGCCTTCGCCGACGCGGGAATGGATTTCGATGCGACCGCCGGCGAGATTGACGCGTTCGCGCAGTCCGGCGAGGCCGAGTGAATCGGTGCGGGCGAGGGCGGCGGTGAGGTCAAAGCCCTTGCCGCGATCGGAAATCTCGACGACGAGTTGTTTGCCGTCGTGCGTAACAGCAACGGATGCTTGCTGCACTTGCGCGTGGCGCGCGGTGTTGGTCAACGCTTCCTGCACGATGCGGTAGACGACAGTTTCGAGTTCACCGGGCAGACGGTGCGGCGGGAGATCGATGGCGAGGTCGACTTCGATGCCGGTTTGTTTCTTGAATTGCTTCAGGTGCCACTCGAGCGCGGGCTGGAGTCCGAGGTCGTCGAGGACGCGCGGGCGGTAGCGTTGCGTGAGCGTGCGCACGTGTTCGAGCAGCGAGTTGGCGGTGACCATCGCTTCGCTGATCAATGTCGTCTCTGTCGGGGTGCTGGCCGCGCGGTTGGCGGACTCGAGTTGGAATTTAAGCCCGGTGAGAATCTGGCCGACCTCGTCGTGCAATTCGCGGGCGATGGCGCGGCGTTCGTCTTCTTGAATTTGCAACAGCCGGAGGGAGAGCGCCTGCAGCTCGCGCGTGCGGGTGATGACCTGCGCTTCGAGCGATTGGTTGAGCGATTCGAGTTCTTTGGCGAGGCGGGTGTTTTGGCGTTCGATCTCGGCGCGGCGCAACATGCTGTTGAGCGAGAAGACGAGTTCGGTGAGATACTCCGATTTTTGGAGAATAAAATCCTGCGCGCCGAGCTTGAAGGCGGCGACGGCGGTCTCGCCATCACTGCGCGAAGACACGATCAGCGTCGGCACTTGCGTGGCTTGCGAATGGATGCGACGGAGCACTTCGAGCGGTTTGGAACTTGGCGGATTCGGGCCGATGATGATCGCGTGAGCGGGAGTGCCGGCGGTGATGAATTGATCAGTCTCGCTGCTGGTCGCGGCGACGGTGAGTTCGAATTGCGGCGCGTGGCTGGCGAAGAAGTCGCTGATGCTCGACGCGACGGCACTGGAGCCTTCAATCAGCATCACGTTGTGTTTGCCGGGCACGGAGGCGGTGGCGGGACGCTTGCGGCCGGCGGCGTGCTGAGCTTGCACGCGTTTGACGATATCGACCAGTTGCAGGAATTGCGGGGAAGTCTTGTCGACACAATCAGCGGCACCTGCACGAAGGGCGCGCACGGCGAGCTCGGTTTGGCCGTGACCGGTGACCATGACGACGGGCGTGGTGTCGTTGCGTCGAGCGAGTTCGCCGAGGATTTGCAGGCCGTCCGTGTCGGGGAGGATGAGGTCGAGCAGGAGGATGTCGTAGCCGCCGACGGCCATGCGACGAAGGCACTCGGTGCCGTTGGGCACGATTTGCAGATCCCAATCAGGGGCAAAATGCTCGACGTAGCTGCGCACGATACCAGCGACGTTCGGATCATCTTCGGCGTAAAGGGCTCGGATCATAGGCAAAGGGTTCAGCGGACCGAACCGCCAGAGGGAGACACTGTCGTCCTTCGTCGTCTTGGGCCACTGCAATTTGCATCGACCATATTCGCCCGGGCTTAAGGAGGGGAATCTCCCTACGGGAAATCCCGAGGCGAGGTCGCGTAGGTGGCCGGATAATCGAGAGGCGGGTTTTCCGGCACTCTGGTCGCATGACAACGACCACCCGCCTCCTCCGCTTCGCCGCCCTCACCCTCGCGGCCGTCGCAATTTCCGTCAGCGCTTCCGCCGGCATCAAGAGCACCCGTCTCCTCGCCAAGATCGCCCAAAACACTCCAGCCCCTGTCGCTGTCGAGCGCGGCACCGAGATGAAACTCGCCGAAGCCGAAGCCGCCAAGTCCGGCGCGACCGCCCTCTGGGGTATCGGCAGTTCGATGGAGCCTATTTACGCGCCAAACACGGCAATCGTGGTTAAGGAAATGGCTTACAACGACATCAAGAAGGGCATGACGGTTGTTTATCGCAAGACCAACGGTCGTTATGTCGCCCACAGCGTCATCGGCGAAGACCGCAACGGCTACATCGTGCAAGGCGTCAACAACGCCGAAGCTGACACGGTTTCCGTCAACGAGCGCAACATCGTCGGTGTGATCACCGCCGCTTACAGCGCCAACACTGCTGGCTTCCACCAGATGATGGCTCAAGTCGCCGGCACCAAGAGCAAGACCGTCGCAATGCGCTAAACGATTCTCACCAATTTGGACTGACTGGTATTGTCATAGGGAGGCCGTGCAGGGGTGCACGGCCTTCCGCTTTTTTAGGGAAGCGTAATCTGCGTGAGCCAGCCGGGCCCTGCTCATCGCCCAAATCTCTCCTCACGCTTTTTCTCTAACTCTTAATTTTTCTCTTTCTCGGCTTGCTGAGCCCGCTGCCGAAGCAGCCAAAGGAGGAAAGAGTAAGAGAAAGAGGAAAGAGAAAGAGGCGAATCCCTCACACCTGAATCACGCCGGTATGGAATTTCGCGCTCGGGGTCGGACGGCTGGCGAGTTCGAAGGCGCGCAGCAGAATGCGGCGTGTGTCGTGTGGTTGGATAATACCGTCCACCCAGCCGCGCGCAGCGCCGTAGCGAATGTCGGTTTGCTCGATGTAGCCGGCCTTCACCTGCGCACGCAGCGCGTCGAGTTCTTCCTTGGTGCGTTCTTGCTTCGAACTCTTGGCGAGAATGCTGAACACGACATCGCTCGCCTGCGCCGCGCCCATTACGGCGTATTTGCCGTGCGGCCACGAGAAGATGAATCGCGGATCAAAGGCCTTGCCGCACATCGCGTAATTGCCCGCGCCGAACGAACCTCCCGTGACGACGGTGATCTTCGGCACCGTGGAATTGCTAAGCGCGTTCACCATCTTCGCGCCGGAGCGAATGATGCCGGACCACTCCGCATCCTTGCCGACCATGAAGCCCGACACGTCCTGCAAGAACAGCAGCGGCACGCGCGTCTGGTTGCAGTCCATGATGAACCGCGCGCCCTTGTCCGCGCTGTCGGCGTAGATGACGCCCTGCATCTGCAAGCCGCCCGTTTTCGACTGCACGCGCTGGCGCTGGTTGGCGACGATGCCGATGGGACGCCCGCCGAGGCGAGCGAACGCGCACACGATGCTCTTGCCGTAGTCGGCCTTGTATTCGTCGATCGAACCCGCATCGACGAGGCACTTGATGAGGTCGCGCACGTCGTATTCTTTGCGGCCGTCCACGGAGACGAGTTCATAGAGTTTCGACGCCGGAAATTCCGGGTCGGTCGCCGTAAACGCCGACGGAGTCTCCTCGGGCAACAACCCGAGCAGCGACTTCAGCCGCGTGATCGCCGCTGGGTCATCCTTCTCCTTGAAATCCACCGTGCCGGAAATTTCCGCGTGCATCGCCGCGCCGCCGAGCGTTTCGGTGTCGGTTTCCTGGCCGATGGCCGCCTTCACCAACTGCGGGCCCGCGAGGTAAAGGCCGCTGCCCTCGGTCATGAGGATTTTGTCGCAGAGCACCGGCAGATAAGCGCCGCCCGCGACGCAATTGCCCATGATGGCCGCGTATTGCGGAATGCCCGCAGCGGAGATGACGGCGTTGTTGCGGAAGATGCGGCCGAAGTCGTCCTCGTCGGGAAAAATCTCATCCTGCATCGGCAGAAATACGCCCGCCGAATCGACGAGGTAAACCAGCGGCAGGTTGCACTCGAACGCGATGCGTTGCGCGCGCAGGACTTTCTTGCACGTCATCGGGACGAATGCGCCCGCTTTCACGGTGGCGTCGTTGGCGACGATCATGCACGGGTGGCCGGAGATATTGGCGATGCCGGTGACGACGCCTGCGCCGGGGAACTCGCCCCATTCGCTATACATGCCGTGCGCGGCCCACAGTCCGATTTCGAGAAATGACTTCGGATCATCGACGAGTGCGTCGATCCGTTCGCGCACGAAAAGACGACCGTGCTTGTGCTGGCGCTCCTGGCCCGCCGCGCCGCCGCCCTCGCGGAGGACGGATTCTTCGACAGCGATTTGCTGGCAGCGGGCGTGGAATGGATTTGAGTTCACGGTTTTCAAGAGGTGGTGGATGAGCCGCCTTGGCCTGCATAGCCTTGGCGAAGCAGGCCGCTCTCGCGGAGTTTGGCTTCTTCGGCGAGAATCGTGTGGCAATGCTCTTCGAATTGCCGGGGGCCGGTTGGCGATTGGGGATTTGAGGCGGAGAGCTTCACGGTTAGATTTTTACGCTGACGTAGAATACCATTTGGTCACTTAGCCGGACAAAAATGATTTCCGTGATCGTGACTCGCATTCCACTCGTCAGAACGATTCGCTGCGGACGAATGTAATATGCCGCTGTTAGAACTTCCTCACCCTGCGGCAACCACCGTTTTGTCGCCGGATCTGAAAAACCTGTAGCGAGCGAGACCGCGTCACGAGTGACTTGATCTGCGTGATCACCGCGCGTCCATTTTCTGTCGAACGGTTCTCCACTCGGTAAATCAGAGGCTGCCAGTCCCGAAACCTTAATTGCGTAGGCATCGATGTGGTCGCCTGTGAATGAGCGCGCAGATTCGTAGCTATGGACCACTTGTTCGATGCTCGCTTTCGAGAGTTCGCCCCAGTTAAGCACGTGTTGAACGTCGGAAGCTTTCAGGTGGTTGCTCTTCCCCGGGCCGCCTTCGGAAAATTCGTTTGGTCTAAGATAGATTACTCCAGCCACGATGAGGCCGATGAGTGAGACCGCGCCCCAAACAAGAAGCATCCACTTCAACGCGATGGTGATTTTTTTCATGAATTGAAATGATTTCACACCATCGGCCTAAACTTGCCGACGACGTTGCTGAGGCAGGCGGTGATCTGACCGAGCGAACCCACCTCGACGGTGTTCACGAGTTCGGCGAAGACGTTACCGCCGGGATGGTGGGTTGGGTTCATCGTTTCAGTTGCTGCTGAATCCAATCGGGTGAGCGGCGGCCGTCGAGGATGGCGAACACTTCGGCCGCATCGCCGCTGAGTCGGTAGAAAATCGCGTAGGGGAAACGGCGGGCAATCATCTTGTGAAATCCTTGCTTGGTCTGGTGGTGAATGCCGGCGATCCGGCCGAGCAATTCGAGCTCCTCATAGATGCGCCGCAGAAAATAATCTCCGAGTCCGGGTTGCTGCTTTTCGTAAAACCAGTAACCGGCGGAGAGATCGGCCCGGGCGGTCTTGAGGACCCGGACAGTCATTTCGGTTTTCCGCGCGCGATGTCCTCGGCGACGAGTTTCTTGAATGTCGCGAGATCGACGAACTCGGCTTTGCCCTCCTGCAGAAGCTGTGCGCGCTCACGCAGGATGTCGTCCTGCCATGCCGGCGTTTCTTCCAGCGCGCCTCGACGGTGCAGATCGATCGTGAGCTCCTCCAGTGCCTGCAGCTTCTGGTCGATCGTCATCTTGTCCAGAGGGAGGATGGTGCTCATGGGCGGTAACGTAGGCAGGTGGCGTTGCGGCGCAAATCCGGAAATCACACCATCGGGCGGAACTTGCCGACGACGTTGGTGAGGCAGGCGGTGATTTGGCCAAGGGAACAGACTTCCACGGTGTGCAAGAGTTCGGCGAAGACGTTGCCTCCGTTGCGGGCGACGTTGTCGAGGCGTTGCAACGCATCGGGTGCTTTCTTCGCGTGCTTCTTCTTGAAGGCCTTGAGGCGCTCCACTTGCAGGCGCTGCTTTTTCGGCGGCGTGCGGGCGAGGGGCACATTCGGGATCGGTTCGTGCGACACGTATTTGTTGAGGCCGATGATGGGACGCTCGTTCGCGTAAATCTGTTTCTCGTAGGCGTGGCCGGCCTCCTGAATTTTGCTGCGCTGGTAGCGCTGCTCCATCGCGGGAATGACGCCGCCGAGGGTGTCCATCTCGCGGAATGAATCGAGAATGCCTTTCTCAACCTGGCGTTCGAGCGCGAGCAGGCCTGGTGCGCCGCCGAACAGATTCATCATGTGCTTAAAGATGCCGGTCTCTTCCAAGATGATCGACTGACCGTGCGAAGCGAGGAGAGCGTATTTCTCCGTCGGCGTGGTGAACGGCTCGTCGGCGGAGTTGGAGTGACATGAATTGGTGTAATTCATGTAGGACATCATCAACTCCACCGCGGTGCGCGTGAGGTTGTTCTGGAACTCCGCGGCGATGAGCGAGCGGCCGGAAGTTTGCGTATGCAACTTCAGCGCTTGCGCCTTGGCGTTGGCGCCGAAGACATCGCGCATGCCGATGGCCCAGATGCGACGGCAGACGCGGCCGAGCACGACGTATTCGATGTCGAGGCCGCAATCCAAGAAGAACGACAGGCGCGGACCGAAGGCGTTGACGTCGGCGCCGCGTTGCTTGAGCAGTTCGGCGTAGGTGAAACCGTTGGAGAGCGTGAACGCCGCTTGTTGCACCGGCGTCGCGCCCGCTTCGGCGATGTGATAACCGGAGATGGAAACCGGATACCACTTCGGCATCGCGCCGACGCACCACTCGATCATGTCGCACAGGAAACGCAGCGAGGCGTCGATCGGGAAAATGACTTCGTTCTGCGCCTGCACTTCCTTGAGCATGTCGGCTTGGATCGTGCCGCGCAGATTGGCCACGCAATCCGGACCGAAGCGCCGCTTTGCCGCCGCAATAAACATCGCGAGAATGATCGGCGCGGGCGCGTTCATTGTCATCGAAACGGACGCGTCGCTGCGCGTGAGATCGAAGCCCGCGAAGAGCCGCATCATGTCCTCGACGGTGTCGATCGCCACGCCGCCTTCGCCGACTTTGCCGAGCACGCCTTCGTGATCGGAGTCGAGACCGTAGAGCGTCGGGCCGTCGAACGCGGTGGAAAGCCGCAGGCTCTTTTGGTTGCGATTAAGGTATTTGAACCGCGCGTTGGTGTCCTCCGCCAAACCGAGTCCGGCGAACAAGCGCATCGGTTCCTCACCGCCACCGCTCGCGCGGTTGAGATACATCTCGCGGTAGGCGGCGTTGGCGTAGGGGAACTGGCCGGGCAGACCTTGGCCGAGCAAGTAATCGGCAATGGCGCCGGGTTCGTCGGTGTTGGGCAACGCGAGCCGCGGAATCGATGTGCCGGTGGGCGACTTCGTCCAATCCACGCTGCCGCGGATCTCGCTCCACTTCTTTTGCAACTCCGCGCCAAAGGCGGCGTCGGAGCGCGCGCGCTTCACTTCGGTGGCAACGTGTTGGTTGTAGGAATCGACGGAGTCGGCGATTTTTCCGAGTTGGCTCATGACGTAACCTTAAGTTGGCCGAGTTGGGCGATGGCACCGAAGAGCGCATCGACGCCGGGGTCGGAGTGCTGCGCGGCGGTGGTCGGGTAGAGGATTTGCGCTTTCCCGTTTTGATCGAGGCGCGCTTGGATTTCGGCCTTGGCGGTGTGCGCCATCGGGTGGTCGCACTTGTTAAGCGCGACGAGATCGGCGCCGTTGAGCAGCGCGATTTTTTGCAACTGGATGCGACCGCCGTAATGCGGCGCGAGCACGAAAAGCACCGCGTCAACGAGACGACGCTTCTTGGCAAAAATGCCGAAGGGATCGCTCTCCTGACCGACGCCCACCGACTCAACCAAAATGAGATCGAACTCGCCGCTCTTCTGCAAAATCTCAATCGCCGCCGGTGCGGCCGCCGACACACCGGACAAACTGCCGCGCGTCGCGAGGGAGCGGAAAAACACGCGATCGTCCTGCGCGTAGATGGCGCTGACGCGGTCGCCGAGAATCGCGCCGCCGCTGTCGGGGTGCGACGGGTCGTTGGCGAGAATAGCGATGCGGGCTGACGGTATGCGTTGCAGGAAACGTGAGGTGAGTTCGTCGATCAGCGTCGATTTGCCCGCGCCGCCGGGACCGGCCACGCCGACGATAAAGGCCTTCGCCTTGCCGGTGCGTTTCACCGCGGGCGCTTTGCTGCCGGCTTCGACGAGGGTGATGGCGCGCGCGAGAGCACGGTCGCCTTTGAACTTCGCGTTCGGCTTCGTCGGGCGCGCGTAGTTGCGTTTGATCTGCGCCATGATGACTTCGAACGGCGTGCCGGCAAAAAAGATGCGGTCGGTGCCCTGGCGTTTCATCACGCGCTCGTCGGCTTTAGTGATCGTGCCGCCGCCGCCGCCGAACACCGGAATATCGCCGCTGCCCGCGCGCTTGAGTTGATCCGCGACGGCTTTGAAAAAGACAATGTGGCCGCCGTTGTAGGAACTGAGGCCGACGACGTTGGCGTCCTCCTGCATCGCGGCGCGCGCGATGGCGACGGCGGATTGGTGGTAACCGAGGTAGATGACCTCGATGCCGTGCCGGGCGAGTTCGATGTTGATCGTCGTGACGGCGCTGTCGTGCCCATCGCAAATCGGCACCGCAGTAACGATGCGGAGCGGAGGAGCGGGCGCGGCGGCGCGGCGAGATTTAGCTGCTGCCATAGACCGCTATGACATAGAGGCACCGCGCGCGGTGCAACCTGTCTTCTCTCCTCGCGCGAGAAAGTGCAGCCCCGCTAATGCCGCACATCGTCGGGCGAATGATTCGCCCGACTTTGCAATTCGTCCGTTTGGCCTAGTGGCGAGCGCAACCGTTCGCGCGTGGACGCGCCTGAGTTTTAGAACTCCGCCGTGCCGGGCGTGCGAGCAAACGGGATGACGTCGCGGATGTTGCCGACGCCGGTCACGAACATGAGCATGCGTTCGAAGCCGAGCCCGAAGCCCGCGTGCGGCACAGTGCCGAAGCGGCGCAAATCGAGATACCACCAATAATCCTTCTCGTTGAGGTGGTGCAGCGCCATGCCGGCGCGGAGTTTCTCGAGGCGTTCCTCGCGTTGGCTCCCGCCGATGATTTCGCCGATGCCGGGGACGAGCAAATCCATCGCCGCCACGGTTTCGCGGCCGGGCTCGGTGCCGTCGGTCTGGCGCATGTAGAACGCTTTGATTGCGCGCGGGTAGTTGTAGACGGTGACGGGGCACTTGAAGTGCTCTTCGGTGAGGAAGCGCTCGTGCTCGGCTTGCAAGTTCGCGCCCCACGAGACGGGGTGCTCCCACGTCTTGCCGGACTTTTCGAGAATCTCGACGGCTTCGGTGTAGCTGCAGCGGACAAACGGTTTCTCCAACACGAAGTCGAGGCGCGTGAGCAGGTCCTTGTCGACGAATTTGCTGAAAAATTCCAAGTCCGCCGCGCAATGTTCGCGCACGTCGCGGATGAGGTATTTCACGAACGTCTCGGCGAGATCCATGTTGCCGTTCAAGTCGCAGAAGGCGACTTCGGGTTCGATCATCCAGAACTCGGCGGCGTGGCGCGAGGTGTTGGAATTCTCCGCGCGAAAGGTCGGACCGAAGGTGTAAACGTTACTCAACGCGCACGCGAAAATCTCCGCTTCGAGTTGGCCGGAGACGGTGAGGAAGGTTTTCTTGCCGAAAAAATCCTGCGCGTGGTCGATGCCTTTGCCGTCGGCCGTCTTCGGCGGATTGGCGAGGTCGAACGTCGTGACGCGAAACATGTCGCCCGCGCCCTCGGCGTCGCTGGCGGTGACGATCGGCGTGTGCACGTAGTAGAAATCGCGCGATTGGAAAAACTGGTGGACCGCGTAGGCAAGGCGGCTGCGCACGCGGAAGATGGCGCCGAACAAATTCGAGCGCGGCCGCAAATGCGCGATCTCGCGGAGGAATTCCAGCGTGTGTCCTTTCTTCTGCAGCGGGTAAGTGTTGTCGGCTTCACCGAGCACGGTGAATTTTTCCGCGACGACTTCCCATTTTTGCCCGCCGCCCTTCGATTCGACGAGCTTGCCTTCGACGGCGACAGACGCGCCGGTGTTGGCGAGGGCGACGTTGGCGTAGTCAGGCAGCGTGGCGTCGACGATCACTTGCATGCCCTTAAGGCAGGAGCCGTCATTGAGTTCGATAAACGAAAAGGCTTTCGCGTCGCGGCGTGTGCGGACCCAACCTTGGAGCAGGATGGCGTCGCTGGGAGCGGTGGCGTTGAGGGCGTCTTTAACGAGGGTGCGTTGCATAGCGGGAGTGCGACTGAAGCCGGGGTGCGTGCGGTTGGCAAACCGGGAGTTGAACGTGGGTGAGGGATGCAGAGGGTTCGCCAAATTATGACGGTGGTTACGCGTTGTGATGCGGGGAACTTATGGCAGCATCCGGCGCATGATTTGCTATGTTCCCGCTGAGAACTTGCCGGGAGAACCGCGCGCCGCGCTGACTCCGGCCACCGCCCAAGCGTTAGTGAAACTGGGATTAGCCGTGCAGGTGCAACCGGGGCTCGGTCGCGCCTCGCACTACGCCGATGCCGACTACGTGGCGGCGGGCGCGACCTTGGCACCGGACCACGCCACGGCGCTCGCGGTGGCGGATTTGGTCTTCCGCGTGCGCAAACCGGAGCCCGAAGACGTCGCCCGGCTCAAGCGCGGCGCGTTGCACGTGAGTTTTCTCGATCCGTTCAACGAGCCCGCGCTGCTCGCGGCGTTCGCATCAGCCGGCGTGAGCGCGGTGAGTTTGGAGATGATCCCGCGCACGACGCTCGCGCAGAAAATGGATGCGCTCAGTTCGCAGGCGAGCCTCGCGGGATACGCGGCGGTGGTGCAAGCGGCGGCGCGGTTGCAACTGGCGTTGCCGATGATGATGACGCCCGCAGGCACGATTTTGCCGGCGCGCGTGTTTGTAATCGGCGCGGGCGTGGCGGGGTTGCAGGCCATCGCGACGGCGAAACGACTCGGCGCGCGCGTCGAGGCCTTCGACACGCGTCCGGTCGTCGAAGAGCAGGTAAAATCACTTGGCGCGAAGTTCGTTAAAATCGACCTCGGCCAGACCGGTCAGACCGCGGGCGGCTACGCGCAGGCACTCACGCCGGAGCAAATTGCCAAACAACAAGCGGGCATGGCGAAAATTTGTGCTCAGTCTGACATCGTGATCGCGACGGCCAAGGTGTTTGGTCGCAAAGCGCCGCGTCTCGTCACGCAGGCGATGCTCGACGGCATGAAGCCCGGCAGCGTGATCGTCGATCTCGCGGTCGAGAGTGGCGGCAACGTCGAAGGTTCCCGCCCCGGGGAAGATGTGGTCACGCCGAACGGCGTCACGATTCTCGGGAATCCGAATCTCGAAGGCACGGTGTCGCACCACGCCACGCAAGTGCTCGCGGCCAACTTCGCCGCGTGGCTCACGCACTTTTGGAACGAAAAGGAGAAAACACTCCGTTTCGACCGCGACGACGAAATCATGAAGGGCTGCCTGCTTACGCACGACGGAGCTGTCGTGCATCCACAATTCGCCCCCAAATCCTGACCCCGCTTTCCCATGGAACTCATTCTCCTCTTCTTCATATTCACCCTCGCGGGGTTCCTCGGTTTTGAGCTCATCGCCAAGGTGCCTTCGCAACTGCACACGCCGCTGATGTCGGGCTCGAACGCGATTTCCGGCATCACGATTGTTGGCGCGCTCATCGCCGCGGGCGCGGATGACGGCTCGTGGGTCACGACCGTGCTCGGCACCGCTGCGGTGACGCTCGCGATGATCAACGTCGTCGGCGGCTACCTCGTGACCGATCGCATGCTCGGCATGTTCAAGAAGAAGGACACGGCGCCGGCGAAGAAAGAAGGAGGTGCGTCATGAGTCGCGAAATCATCATCAACATTTCCTACATCGTCGCGTCGATCCTGTTCATCATGGGTCTGAAGATGCTCGGCCGACAGGCAACGGCGCGGCGCGGCAATTTCCTGTCTGGCGTCGGCATGCTCATCGCCATCGTCGTGACGCTGCTCGATCGCAACGTGATCGATTACCGGTGGATCGTGACCGGCCTGATTGCGGGCTCGGCGATCGGTTTTGCGTGCGCGCGATGGGTGAAGATGACGTCGATGCCGGAGATGGTCGCGCTGCTCAACGGCTTCGGCGGACTCGCGTCGCTCATTGTCGGCGCGGCGGAATATTTCCGCATTCGTGGCGGCACGATTGTGCCGGAGCATGCGGAATTCACCGCCAGCGTGATCTACTTCGCGGTGTTGATCGGTGGTATCACGTTCTCCGGTTCAATCTACGCGTTCTGCAAATTAGCCGAATGGCTCAGTGGGCGCCCCGTGCTTTTCCGTGGGCAACACATCGTCAATGGCCTGCTGCTCACGTTCACCGTGTTGGCGGGTTTGGCTTACGTAATTTCCGGCGATCCAGCGACGCAGTTGCTCGCAGTGGGCGTATTTACGGCGCTTTCGCTCGTGCTTGGTTGGACGCTCGTCATGCCAATCGGCGGCGGCGATATGCCGGTAGTGATTTCGATGCTGAACAGTCTTTCCGGTCTCGCAGCGTGCGCGGCGGGTTTTGTGATTAGCAACAACGTGCTCGTGGTCGCGGGCTGCCTTGTCGGCACGAGCGGCGTTATTCTCACGATGATCATGTGTCGGGCGATGAATCGCTCGCTCGCGAACGTGCTTTTCTCCGGCTTTGGTGCGGCACCAGCAGCCGCAGCGGCAGGCGACAGCGCCGTGATGCAGGGCGAGTTGAAACCGATTTCTCCCGAGGATTCGTTCTCCGTGCTCGAAGCGGCGCGGCAGGTCGTGATCATTCCCGGTTACGGCATGGCGGTGTCGCAGGCGCAGCATGTCGTGCGCGAACTTGCGGAAATGATCGAACGCAACGGCGCGGAAGTGCGCTTCGCAATTCACCCGGTCGCGGGCCGCATGCCGGGCCACATGAACGTGCTGCTCGCCGAGGCCAACGTTCCCTACGAACAACTCGTCGAGATGGACACGATCAATCCTATGATGCCGTCGATGGATGTCGCGATCGTGATTGGCGCGAACGATGTCGTGAATCCCGCCGCGTCGCGCGACAAGGCCTCGCCGATTTACGGCATGCCGATTATCAACGCGCACGAGGCGCGCACGGTGATCTGTTTGAAGCGCGGCAAGGGCACCGGCTTCTCCGGTCTCGAAAATCAACTCTTCCTGATGCCCAACACGCGCATGCTCTACGGCGACGCGAAAGCATCGTTGCAGGGCGTAGTCGCGGAGTTCAAGAGCCTCGCGTCGACCTGACGCGGCGCGCTCAGCGCTCGATCAGCACCGGGTAACGCAGGTAAGCCGAATCGTAGAAACGGCTGCGTTCGTAAAACCAGCGCAGGCGCGCGGCGGGATCGGCGGCAAACTCCGGCTCCGCGGCGAGTTTCAGAGCAAAGGCGTAGCGCAACTCGGCGCTTTCCGCGAGCATGCGTTCCGCCATCGGCGCAACGACGTAGCCTTCCATGTATTCCGTGCGCTGGAGAATTTCCGGAAAATAACCCCACGCGAGCAACGAGTCGCTGCATTCCGGTTCGAGCAACGCGATTACGAGATCGCCCAGTGGCTGGTCGGTGGAAACGCGCACCGTGCCGACGGGCAAGGTAGTCGTGACGGTCTCGATGGTGACCTTCGTCGCGACCGTGTGTCGGCTCTCGAACGGCATGGCCGCCGCTTTCGGTTCGACGAGTCGGTAGCTTTCCAGCGTGAGCGTGGTCGGCTCGGCGAGCGCAGTCATGGCGACGCCGTGGTCGCTCAGTGTCGCGATCGCGTCGCGGGCGGTGACGGGCACGTAGTAAGCGCGCGGCCGCAGGACTTCGAGTCCGGGCGTGGTGTTCGCGTGCACGGGCAAGTTGGGAAAAGTTTTCGGCGTGCCGAGCCAGCGCACTTCCTTGATGCCGGAAATCGGCGAATGATATTCCTCATAGGCGACGCCGAGAAAATCCATCGTCGTCTGGCTGTCGGGCTTGCCGCCCCAATTCAGGGCCAGCGTCGGAGGACGCGCCGCCGCGTCGGTCGCGAGCGCGGTCGCGAGGGCCACGCCGTGTTCGCCGAGTGTGCGCAACGACGCTTCGAGCAACACGTAGGTGCCGAGCACACGTTGGCGGTAAGGTTTGAGCGAATGATTTTCCACCAACACCGTCGGCAAATGACGGAGGTCGCCGTAGGCGTTGGAGAAGCGCGGACTACCCGGACCATCGACGATGCCTTGCGTGAGGTCGCGGTCGTTGGCGGCGAAAATCAACGGCCCGGGAATGTGTCCGGCCGCACTCAACGCAGCGTCCATCGCGGGGAGCCAGTGTTGGTTGAGCCATGCACTGTTCTGCGGCGACCACGAGAAACGTCCGTTGCGTCCGTGAAAACCGTAGGTGATGTCGTATTGGTAATCGATACCGTCGGTTACGTGCAGGTCGAGGTAGAGCGACGGCTGCGCAATTTGAATGAGACGCAGCATCGCGCGCATTTCCGGTGCCGCCGCTTTCATGTAATCGCGGTTAAGATTCAGATTCTGCGCCGTGGTGCGCCAACCTTGGTGCACGGGACCGCGTTGATTCGGACGATTCCACGCGGAGCGGCGCTCGTGGCCATCGACGTTGAAAATCGGCACGAACAGGAAATTGGCGTGGTCAAGCAATGCCGCTTTGCCGCCGAATGCGAGGTCGCGCAGCAACATCATGCCTGCGTCCTTGCCGTCTATTTCGCCTGAGTGAATGCCCGCTTGCGCCAGCAACGTCGGCAGGCCGGTCGCAGGCAGTTGCTCGAACTCACTCACGCCACTGCGCGAGGCGATGACGGCGACGAGCGGACGACCTTGCGGGCTACGTCCGAAGGTTTGCAACGAAACGAGTGGCGAGGCGTCGGCGAGTTTTTGCAGCCACGCGATGGTGTCGTCGTAGTTGGGCGAATCAGTCAGGTCGGTTAGTTCCGCGGGCGTGACCCACGGATGGGTGGGCGGCGCGATCAGCGCTTCGCTCGCGCCGGACCACGGCAAGGTAGGTGGCAAGAAATCTACTGGCGTCGGCGACGCGGAGAGCGACGAGGCGAAAACAACGAGCGACAACGTGCAGCGCGAAACGACGGAAAGCATGGAGCGACTGAAACGAAGATTTGTTCGAGCGCGAAATGAAACTTGCGACTGGCCATCTGCGGCGTGGGGGATCATCACCCGAGGCAACGCATGGAATTTGCACGCCCGTGAATTGGTTGCCGCCTAAACTTCGAGCTTTGCCGCTGGTGCTGACTTGGTTGGCGGCCGGCGCATTGCTGGTCGTGTTGAATTTTGCGGTCGTCGATTACTACGGATTTATCGACCGCGTGGGACGGCGCGCGGATGTCGAATTGACGACTCCGTTGCAGACGATCTATCCGGTTTTCGCTGCGGACACGCAGACCTGGGTGCGGCACGCGCTAGCGGTGGCCGAAGCAGACGGCGCGCACGATGTGCGTTGGACGACACTCGATAACGCACCGGAGGGGCGACCGGTTTACTGGAACAGCGCGTGGATGCGCCTGCTCGCATGGAGCGGGAGCAAGTGGCAGGCGTGGACCGGCGAAGCATTACCGCGTGCGATGGAACACGCGGCGTGGTGGCTCAACTTGCCCGTGGTGTGGCTGCTGTTGGTGGGCTTTTCGTGGTGGGTGAGTCGGCGGGCGGGAGTTGCGGCGGGTTGCCTCGTGGCTGTTGCGTTGATTGGGCATGACAAGTTCTTCGAGGGTTTCTGGCCGGGCTACGTGGATCATCATGGGCTGTTAACGGCGTCAGTTTTCGGACTCGTGCTCGGCGTCGTGTTCATGGGCGCGGGTTGGCGCGCGGCGGCTTCCTCAACGAACGCGATGGGTTTTGTGGTGACACCGCGCATGGCACGCAGGGCGGCGATGGTTTCGGCCTTGGCGGGCGCGTTTGGTTTTTGGATCAGCGCGGCGTCGGTGATTCCGGCGGTGGCGTTGACTGGCGTGTGTGCGGTCCTGCTGACTTTATGCAACGGACAGCGTTGGCGCGACGGCGGTTTGCAATTCGAACCTGCGTTGTGGCGCTGGTGGGGCCGCACGGGTGCAGCGGCGAGTTTGTTTTTCTATTTGCTCGAGTTTGCGCCGCAGCACGTGGGTTTTCGTTTGGAGGTTAATCACCCGCTCTACGCGCTCGCGTGGTGGGGCGGCGGCGAATTTATCGCGCTCGTCGGCGAATGGCGGTTGGGGCTTGGCGGCTCACGCGGCGCGACGAAAGCGCGCTGGGTCTGGCCGGTGGCGTTGGTCGGCTGGCCGGTGGTGGTGATGGCGCTGGCGGGCGAAAGTGTGTTCGTGCTGCGCAACGCGGTGGTCGTCGGCATGCACGCGTCGATTGCGGAATTTCTGACGCTGCCGCAGCGCGTGGCGCTGGAAGGGTGGCGGGGCTTGCGCGACTTGGTCGATGTGAACTACCTCGCGTTGCCGGTGGGTGCGCTGCTGTTGCTGACGCGCGCGCAGCGAGGGAATCCGGCGCTGTGGTGTGCGGTGCTGATCGCGTGGGCGTTGGCGGCGATGGGCTTTTGGCAAGTGCGCTGGATGCTCAACGCGAGCGGTCCGCAGATCGTGCTCACGCTGTTGATCGTGCTTGGCGTAACGCAAGGCGCGGCGCGGCGCTGGCGTGTGCTCGTCGTGTTGGTCGTGATGATTTTCCTCTACGCCGTGCCGTTTGGTCGGGCGATTGCGCATTATCGCGACGGACTGCGCGCGGAGAAAGTTTTTCCGGAAGACGTGATGGCGGGACTCTATCGCGACATCGCGCAGACGCTGCGGCAAACGCAGCCGGAAGGACCGATCACGTTGTTGTCGGGCGCGACGAGTTCGTCGGAGATTGGTTACTACGGGCGTTTCCAAACGCTCGGCACGTTGTATTGGGAAAATTGGGAAGGCTACCGGGCGGCGGCGGAGATTTTGTCGGCGCCGAGTTTTCATCACGCCGCAGTCGGCGTGCGGGCGCGCGGCGTGACGCATGTGGCGCTGGTGGGCAACGAGCCGTTCCTGCGCAAGTTTTTCGAGCTGGTGCGACCCGACGCGCACGCGAGTGAGTTTGAGCAATCGTTCGGTTACCGGCTATTGCAAGGCGCGGAGGTGCCGGCGTGGTTGGAAGCGATTCCGTATGCGGTGCCGGTAGCGTTGCCGGGTGGCAGGCCGCAGGTGAAGTTGTTTCGCGTGCGCTGGGAGCAATCGCCGCTCGAGGCGCGCTATCGTCTCGCGGAAGCCGCGATGGTGTCGGGCGAGTTGGCCGCTGCGGAACGAGTGCTCGTGGAACTGACGCGTGTCGCGCCAACGGCTTACGAACCGCGCTGGCGACTGGCAGAGGTGCGGCTGGCGAACGGGTCGGTGGAATCCGCGATCACGGATTTCGCACGCAGTATCGCGCTGGCGCCGCAGGCAGCGCAGGCGCAGCTCAAGCACGATGCGGGCAACGCGTGCCGTCGGGCGAAGGCGCGTGCGGCGGCGATCCGGTTTTACCGAGCGAGTTTGGCGGACGGTTTCAATGCGCCGTCGGCGAGCCATCTGGCATGGTTACTCGCGACAAGTCCGGAGGATGATTTGCGCGACGGCGAAGAGGCGTTGCGATTGGCGCGGCGCGTGGTGGCGGCGCATCCGGACACGATTGCGGGATTGCGGGCGCTCGCGGCGGCGTGGGCGGAAACAGGAAATTTTGCGGAAGGAGTGCACGTGATCGAGCATGCACTGGTGGTCGCAAAAGCGAAACGAAGTGACGCGGATTTAGATCAACTTGGTCGCGACCTAGCGCAAATGCGTCGTGGGCAACCGTTGCGCGACGAGTAGAGGATCGCGTTGCGTTCAGACTGCTTCGTGTAACAGGCGTTGCAGCACGCTCAACAGTTCCTCGGTGCGAAACGGTTTGGCGAGGAGGCCGCGAATTTTGGCAGCGGCGAGACGCTCGCGATTTTCGTTGCTGAGCAGACCGGACATCACCGCGCAGGGCAATTGGGGCGACCGCGTGCGGAGTTCGTTGGCGAGGGCGATACCGTCCATGTCGGGCATCATTAAATCAGTGAGGAGCGCGCGAATTTCGCTGGCGTTTTCCGTGTGCAATACGAGCGCGGCTGCGCCGGAATTCGCCATGAGCACGCGGTAGCCGTAGCTTTTGAGCAGAAGCGCGGCGGTGTTGAGCACCGGAGGTTCGTCGTCGACGAGGAGGATCAGTTCACCATTACCGCGGCGCGTCGTCGTGCGGGCGGAAATCGGTGGCTCGCTGCACTCAGTTGCACTGGCCGGCAAGTAGATCGTGAAGGTCGTGCCGCGCCCTAGGGCGCTGTCGAGTTCGATAAAGCCGCCGTGACTTTGCACGATGCCTTGCACCGTCGAGAGACCGAGACCGGTGCCTTGGCCGACCTCCTTGGTAGTGAAGAACGGATCGAAAATCTTGTCGTGCAACTCCGCGGCAATGCCGGTGCCGGTATCGGAGACGGAGAGTTTGAGCCACAATTTGGCGGCGGGTTGCAGCTGGCGGGCGAGGCGCAGCAAGTCGAGTTCGGTGCAAGAGGCGGCGAGGCGCAGAGTGCCGCCTTGGGGCATGGCGTCGCGGGCGTTGACGCAAAGATTGAGAATCGCCTGGTGCAGATTGGTCGGGTCGGCTTCCAGCGCGGGCAAATCGCTGGGCCAACTATTTTCGACGGTGATGTTTTTCGGGAACGTGCTGCTGAGGAGTTGGTGGATGTCGCGCAACACTTCGGCGGGACGAATGACCGTGCGGTGGGTCGGGCGGTTGCCCGCGATGTTCATGAGTTGGCGCACGAGGTCGGCACCGCGGCGCGCGCAGGTTTCGATAGTTTCGAGCGTGGCCATCACGCTGGGCGTGGTGCTGCGTTCCATGCGTTGCAGACGCGCGGAAAGTAGAATCGGGGTAAGAAGGTTGTTGAAATCATGCGCGATGCCGCTCGCCAGCGAGCCGATGGCATTGGTGCGTTGCGCGCGGAGAAGGTGATTTTCCAGTTCTTTGTGCGCGGTGATTTCCGTGGAAATGAAGAGCGCGCGCTGGTGCCGCTTTTGCTCGTCGGGCGTCAGTGTCATGCTGGCGTGCAATACCGCCGGAGTGCCGTCGCCGCGGGTGGTGGAAATCTCGCCGACCCAAAGTGCGTCGGTGGAAAGCTGGCCGGTCGTGTCGGCGGCGAGCACGGCGGTGTGCAGGGTTTCCATGCGCGCGTTGGTGGCTTCGCGGTCGCCGGGGCCGAAAAATTCCTCGGCTCCTTTGTTGCGGTAGCTGATGACGCCGTTGGGTTCGCGGACGAAGATGACGTCGGGCGAGAGATCGAGCAGACGGGTGAGTTGGCGATGACTGGCTTCGCTTTCGGCGAGACGGCGGGTGCGGTCGGCGACGCGTTGCTCGAGTAATTGGCGGCCTTCGGCAACCCGCACGCTGCGGTCGATCAGCACGAGGAAGAGCAGGATCGCGAGCAGGGCGTATCCTTCGTTGTAGATCGTGCGGGAAATCCACTCGGCTTCGATCGTGCCGATGACGGCGCCCTCGTGGACGACGGGGGCGGACAAGGCGATGCGCGGCAGGAGGCCAAGCGAGGCGAGCCCACGCTCAACGCCGTCGAGTCCGGCACCGCGGCTTTCGAAGAAAAGATTTCCGTCGGGATGGCGCACGACGAGCGTGGCGTAGCCGCCGGACGCCGTCGCGTAGCTGAGATATTCCGCGCTGAGGCGGGGATCGAGATTCCACAGTGCCGGTGCGACCGCCTGGGCATGCTGGCCGACGCGACGCAGCACCGTGTTGCGCGCTGAGATTTCGAGCCAAACAACGATGCTACCAAAGAGCAGGAGACCGCCGGTCACTAACCCAAGGGTGAAGTAGCGGGATTTCACGGCGTGGGAGCTGGTCCGGTGGTTGCTAATTCCCCGAGGGCGCGATTGAGGCGTTCGATGAGGTCGACAGGCACCGCCTTGCTGAACATGAGGTGTCGCGGCAGGCTCAGCGGCAGATCTTCGAGTTCGGAAATTTTTAGTTCGGCGTGCGCCTCCCCGACGAGCGCCCAGGCTTCGTCGCGGTTGGTGAAGAGGTAATCGGCGCGAGCGGACGTTAGCAGGCGGAGTTGCGCCACGCTGTCGATGGGAGTGCGAAACACAGTCGGTTGATAACGGGCGATCAACGGGTCCAATTGAGGGCCGTAGGAATAGGCATCGCGCACGAGGAGGGTCAGGTCGCGCGCCGCCAGCAACTCTTCGACGGAGCGGGCGCCCGAGATGCGCACGTCGTTGGCGCGCGCGATGACGACGAACGGTTCGCCTTGAAAAATCGGATCGGAAAACTGGGCGAATTCGCGACGCTCATCGGAAGCGAACCAGCCAATCGCCGCCGCCGGCGCAGTGCGGTCGCGAATACGCTCCATCTGGCGGGCCGGGGGCAGTAATTCCCAACGGTAGGAAATACCGGCGCGTTGCAAAGCCGCCGCCGCGCGATCGACGACCGTGCCCGTGACCAAGCCGTCTTTCTTGAAATAATAGGGCCGGCGCTCGTGATAATAGATTGTCAACTCGGCGGAGAGACTGGCGGTCCGGCCCGGAGAACTCGGTGCCACCAACCGATTGCCAAAAAGCGTGCTGCGCAACCCGAGCAACGCGCTGCAGACCACTCCGAAAATGAGCACACCGTGAAGAAGTTTGAGGGGCGGAAGGGACGGCATCTGAGCGACGGTGACGGAATTCGTTTAATCCGAGCGAAATGCCAGCGTAGACATAGCAAGAGTCGCGACCAGAAGAATAGCGCGTGCCGGGGGCCAAGTTGGGTAAATACAGTGCTAAAATGAATCGGATTTGTGCCGATGAGCCGTGAGCATGGTCGCGGTTGCGCAATCTGAAGATCGATTAATCGAAGTCGCTGGGCGTTTGCCGGCGGCACCTCACTTGCTCGTCGAGTTGGGCAAAATTATCCGCAATCCGCTGGTTTGTTTAGACGATGTAGTAGTGAAGATCCGCCAAGATCCGTCGCTGGTCGCGCGGTTGATTCAGATTGCCAACAGTTCGGTCTATGCGCGCGACGAAGCCGTTGGTTCGCTCGAAGAAGCGGTGGCTACCATCGGATTTCGCGAAGTGCATCGGCTGGTTGGCGCAGTGGCCGCGACGCAGTTGCAGGATCAACCGTTGCGCCTGCACGGCGTCGAGGGCGGTAATTTGCGGGAGAACTCGCTGTTCGTCGCGGTGTTGATGGAAGAACTGGCCGGCGCGGCGGACGAAGATCCGTGCGACTGCTACACGATTGGACTTTTGCGCTCGATTGGGAAACTCGCACTCGAATACGTTGCCCGAGACTTCGCGCGCATTCCCTCCTTTGCCAGCAGTGAAGAAACAGATCTCGTGCAATGGGAGCGCAAATATTGGGGTATTGATAACTGTGAAGCGGCGGGCCGCATCTTGACGCATTGGCGTCTGCCGCACGAGACCGTGCTCGCGATCCAGCACCACTACACTCCGCTCGGCCGCCACAACCCGATGATCCATTTACTCGCGCTCGCATCTGCGGCGACATCGCGTTGCTACTACGGCTTGCCCGGCGAACACGCCTATTGGAGCGTCACGCCGGAGAATCTCACGAAAGCCGGAGTGACGGAGCGACAGTTGAACCTCGCCTGTTCTCGCGCGGAGAAGACCTTCAAGCGCCTCCACACCGCGACGTCGTAGGAGCAAACCGCGGCTGCACGAAAAGGGCGCGCGGGTGTCTTGTTTGGTCACCGAGGGCACGGAGAAGCACCGAGAACACGGAAGCAGAGAAAGTCTTTTCGCGCGTGGCATCTGCCTGCCGAAAACGAAGAGTTCATCGCTTAGTCTGACGCAGCGTGGTTTGAAAACCGAGTTCCTTGTCCGGTGGTGGCGGCGGCTCTGGTGGAGGATCGAGCGGCTCGATCGGAGTGGACGACAGGGCCAGGGCGGTAGACTTGCGAGCGCGCGACATGTTGAGTGGCGGTTCGTGAGATGGAAGTTGCAGAATTCAACCGCCGGATAATGCCGACGGTTCAACCAACATCAATATCCGCAGCCAGACCCCTTCCGCCACCCCGACGACAAAGGCGCGGCCCTCGCGGGCGCGCCTTCGGTGATGCCGGGCGTCGTGGGCTACCAGATCACCAAGAATGGTGTCGCGCTCCAAGCGACCCTGCAGGGCACGAAATTCTGGAAGGACAAAGACCCGACCTGAGCGCCGGCGCGCCCGGATCAGGATCCGCCGTCGTTCGAGAATTTGATCGGCAGGCTGATGACCAGCGCGACCGGCTTGCCATCCTGCTGCGCGGGGCGAAATTTCCATTTCTCCACGGCGACGATGGCGGGCTGGTTGAAGGCCGCGTTGGAGGACTTGGTGACTTCCGCTTTGGTCACCGCGCCCTTGTCGTCGATCACACAGCTCAGCACGACGAGGCCGGAGACGCCTTTCGAGCGCAGCTCGTTTGGATACTCGGGGCTCACCATGCGCACGGGCACGGGTGGCTCGATGTCGCGGGCGAGCAACGTGCCGCTGGGGGCGAGAATGGAGAGGAGGAGCAAGGTTCGCAGGAGGTGTTTCATGACGGAAGCGCACTAGGCGCTCCGGCCAAATCGGCCACAATGGTGCCGGTCCTTAGACAAACCGACCGGTCACCCATTGGTATTAGCTGGTGGACCTGAAACCGATTAGCAACGCTGCCGGCTCGCGGTGGAATGCGGGTGTTCAGGGTGTTTTCCTTTCAGCTCGAACAACTTTGGCCATGCGCTGAGGGCGGCGGGGGCGGGCAAAGGCGGAGCAGTGGCGGCCCGTGCGGAGACCGATGCAGAAATCAACCGGAGCGTAAAGTCCGGCGGCGGTGGCGCGGCGTTCAGGCAAGATTTAGGACGTGACCACTTTGTTGGGTCCCAGCCTGACCATTTCCTGATCCCTGTTATCCAGGCGGAATCTCGAACCTGCGTATCTTCTTAATCGCGACACTGTCGAATAGGATTCGAACACTTTTTCCTAGGTTCGAGCAATTGTCAGCGCGTTCGTTGAGACCATCGTAAGCGAAACAGCGGTATTCCCAGATTCCGTGAGTGTCTGCTTGAAAGTGTAGATCAAATTCCTTCCACCCGCCCGCGGCCAACTCGGTGATTCTCACGAATCGCCGACACATCGTAGTGTCGTATTGAAACGCAGCGATACCCTTTTCTGTGGGCACAAACTTTGTGTTCTTCTTACTCACATCCAATTCCAAAAGGATGTAGTCTTCAAAAAGCTCCTCAGGTCGAGAAAGACCGACTCCACGGATACGAAAAGTCGCGCAATATGAACCAGGCTCAGAGAAATCCGTGGAATACGGCCCGTAGAAAATGCAGGAACCATGACCACCATGCACAGGGTCTTTCGAATACTCCCAAAGATCGTTTTTGGTTCCGAGTTTCTTTAGCTCCTCTTTGTCAGAAACTAGCCGTCCGCGATTGTGCTGTATTTCCCCGGCCATCTCCTTCTCCACGTTCCCTCGATTAAGGCAGTTCGCGCAGAAATATGTTCTAAGGAGCTTCGGTCTACTGCGAAAATACGCGACCACACTGCGGATTCCAAAAAACAGGAGGATCGCAACAAATCCGCCTACAGCTGAGCCCAAGCTGGAGAGAAAACCTGAATCAGTCAGCCACGACCAATGGTCGATTGGCTGGGAGGCCGCAGCTTGGATCGGCGCAGACATGCGCAGCACTATTGGGTAGTGGTCAAGAAGGGCAAGCCCAACGCCATCCTACTACTTCACAAAGGCGCCGACAAACTCATGCACGGGCATGGTCTCGAGTTTCGCGCGGTCGGCGAAGAGGGACATGAGTTCTTTGGATTTGGCGGCGCCGTAGTGCGCAGAGAACGCGTCGAGGGCCTTTTGCTGGAGGACCGGAATGCCTTCGGCGCGGCGGCGGCGGTGGCCGATCGGATAATGGACTTCGATCTTCTCGGTCTTGGTGCCGTCCTTGAAAAGGACTTGGATCGCATTGGCGATGGAGCGTTTTTCCGGGTCGAGGTAGTCGATGGAGAATTGCTTGTCCTCGGTGACGACCATCTTCGCGCGCAGTGCGTCGATGCGCGGATCGGCGGCGACTTTGTCTTCGTAGTGGTCGGCGGTGAGCGAGCCGAAGATGAGTCCGATGGCGGCCATGTATTGCAGGCAGTGGTCGCGGTCGGCGGGATTGTTGAGCGGGCCGGACTTGTCGATGATGCGGATGGCCGACTCGTGCGTGATCATTTCGACGCGTTCGATTTGATCGAGGCGGTCCTTCACGTGCGGGTGCAGCGTCATGGCGCATTCGACGGCGGTTTGCGCGTGGAATTCGGCGGGGAACGAAATCTTGAAGAGGATTTGCTCCATGACGTAGCTGCCGAGCGGGCGCGCGAGTTTGACGGTGTTGCTCTTGAAGGAAACGTCCTGGAAGCCCCACGTCTTGGCGGTGAGCACGGACGGGTAACCCATTTCGCCGGTCATGGCGGTGAGGGCGAGGCGGACGGCGCGGCTGGTGGCGTCGCCGGCGGCCCACGATTTGCGCGAGCCGGTGTTGGGCGAGTGGCGGTAAGTGCGGAGCGCGGAGCCGTCGAGCCACGCGTGCGAAATGGCGTTGATGACTTGCTCGCGCGTGCCGCCGAGCATCGCGGCGGTGACAGCGGTGGAGGCGATGCGCACCAAGATCACGTGATCAAGGCCGACGCGGTTAAAGGAATTTTCCAACGCGAGCACGCCCTGGACTTCGTGCGCTTTGATCATCGCGGTGAGGACGTCTTTGATCGTGAGTGCTGAGCGGTGCGCAGTGAGCGGCGAGGAGAAGGCGGCGGGCACGGTGCCGGCGGCGGCGTTGCGCGAGAGCCAGTCGGCGGTGGCGAGGATGGCGCCGAGATTGTCGGAGGGATGTCCCCATTCGGCGGCGAGCCAGGTGTCGTTGAAATCGAGCCAGCGCACGATCGCGCCGATGTTGAACGCGCCTTGGACGGGATCGAGTTCGAAGCTGGTGCCGGGGACGCGCGCGCCGTTGGTGATCGAGGTGCCGGGGACGATTGGCCCGAGCAGCTTCGTGCAAGCCGGATAGGCGAGCGCCATGATGCCGCACGCGAGCGTGTCGGCGAGACACCAGCGCGCGGTGTCGTAGGCTTCGTCGCTCTGGATTTGTGCGTTGAGCACATAATCGGCGAGATCGACGATGAGTTGGTCGGGAGCAGGACGGACGTTGCTGATGTGGGAGCCCATAGGAGGAAAAGTAGTGAGTAGCGGTGAGCGAGTAGAAGCAGTAGGAAGCGAGGAGCGAGTAGCGGGGAAGCGGGAAGCGGGGAAGCGAGTGGCGCGGAGTGCGTGGCCTTAATCTTTCTCTTTCGTCTTTCTCTTTCTCCCTTTCTTCACTTCGGCCCGCGCGGATTGCCGCGAAAACAAACCAAGTGGAGAAAGAGGAAAGAGTATGAGAAAGAAGAAAGATGATTGGGATTACATGCGGCCGCGCAGGTCGATGTTGAGAAAGGAGCGGTTGTCGGGGCCGATGTAGTTCGCGCTGGGGCGGATGATTTTGCCGTCGAGGCGTTGCTCGATGATGTGCGCCGCCCAACCGGCGGTGCGCGCCATGACGAAGAGCGGAGTGAACATCGCGGTCGGCACCCCCATCTCGTGATAAGCGACGGCGCTGAACCAATCGAGATTGGGGAACATCTTCTTTTCATTCCACATCAGCGTCTCGACGCGCTCGGCGATGTCGAAGAGGACGGTGTTGCCAGACTCCGTGCAGAGTTGGCGGGCGATGTCCTTGATGATCGGATTGCGCGGGTCGCCGATGGTGTAAACAGGATGGCCGAAACCGATGACGATTTCCTTGCGGCTGATGCGTTCGCGGATGTCGGCTTCGGCTTCTTCGGGTGACGAGTAGCGTTGCTGGATTTCGAAGGCGACTTCGTTGGCGCCGCCGTGCTTCGGGCCGCGGAGGGCGCCGATGCCGCCGCCGATGGCCGAGTGCATATCGGAGCCGGTGCCGGCGATGACGCGACAGGCGAAAGTCGAGGCATTGAACTCGTGCTCGGCGTAAAGAATCAGCGATTGGTCGAGGGCGCGCACGTGGGATTCGCGCGGGGCGCGTTGGTGCAGCAACGAAAGGAAATGGGTCGCGATATCGGTCGCTTCAGTCGCAGTCGAGATGCGCACGCCGCGCTGCGAGTAGTGATACCAATAGAGCAGCATCGACGGCAGCACGGCGAGGAGGCGATCGGCGATGTGTTGCGCGCCGGGAACGCTGTCGGGCGTGGGGCCGGATTGAGGCAGCACTTCGGGTTCGAGATTGCCGAGCATCGAAACGCCGGTGCGCAACACGTCCATCGGGTGCGCCGAGGCGGGGATTTGTTCGAGCACCTTGCGCAGCGCTTCGGGCATCTCGCGAAACTTGGCCAACTTGCGGTGGTAGCCCGCGAGTTGGGAGCGCAGCGGGAGTTCGCCGTAGATGAGCAAGTAGGCGACTTCTTCGAAGGAGGATTGCGCGGCGATCTCGGCGATATCGAAGCCGCGGTAATGCAAGTCGTTGCCCGTTTGACCGACGGTGCAAATGGCGGTGTTGCCCGCAGGCACACCGGAAAGGGCGACGGACTTTTTAACTTTCGGGGCGGGTGTTAGGTCGGAGCTCATGAAGAAAGTAACGATAGCATGAAATGGAGGAAGCAGACAAAGAAACTCGGTGGCGCGGCGCAATTTGCGCGCTCGAACAGGTTCAACGTGGCGGTTCGTAGCCGAGCGTGGTGTAGAGATCGGCGCGCGTTTGCATGCCTTCGATGACGTCGCGTTGCGTGCCGTCACGGCGGATCGCGGTGTAAACTTCGCGCGACGCGGCGGCAGCAGCCCGCGAGGCGGAGAGCGGATAAAGCACCATCGCGATACCGACGTCGCGCAATTCCTCGATGGTGAAGAACGGGGTTTTACCGAACTCCGTGAGATTCGCCAACACCGGCACGCCGACGGCGGACGTGAACGCGCGATAATCCTCCAGCGTGGGCAATGCCTCGGCGAAAATCATGTCGGCACCCGCCGCGACGTAAGCCTGCGCGCGCGCAATCGCGGCGGGCACGCCTTCGTTGGCGGCGGCATCGGTGCGCGCCATCACGACGAAACTTGGATCGGGCTTGCCCGCGACCGCGGCGGTGATGCGTGCGACCATTTCCGCGGTGGAGACGAGATGTTTGCCCGGCAGGTGTCCGCAGACTTTGGCGGGCACTTGATCTTCGAGATGCACGGCGGCGACGCCGATGCGGGCCATCTCGCGCACGGCGTGCGTGGGGTCATCCCAACCGGTGTCGATATCGACGAGCAACGGCAACGCGACGCGACGCGTGATGCGTTGCGCGTCGATCACCACGTCGGCCAGTTCGGTTTGGCCGGTATCGGGAATGCCGTAGGAGTGGTTCGCGACGCCGGCGCCGGACAAATAGAGCGCGCGGAAACCGGTGCGTTGCGCGAGGAGCGCAGCGTAGGCGTTGATTGCGCCGACGATTTGCAAGGGTTGCTCGGCGGCGAGCACGGCGCGTAATTGGGAGCCGGGTGTATGCATGAAAATTCGAATGGTGGCGGCGGCGCACTGAGGATTGCGGTCTCCGCGAAGCGCCACCGTATGACAAGGCCGCTGCGCCTGTCGAGGATTGGGCGGTGGCGGAGCGGGGTAGTGCGAAAAATTATGCCCGCACCGTGCGCTCTATTGACGAAACGGGACGGCGCACCGGTGGTGAAGTTTTGCTGGCGTCGATTCGCAAAATGATGAGGCTGCGACGTGGTCGTCGCCCGGGTGGCGGAATGGTATACGCAGCAGACTTAAAATCTGCGACCCGTAAGGGTGTGTGGGTTCGAGTCCCACCCCGGGCACCACGCGAGCGGAGTCTCGTGGAGATTGAAGCTCTTTTTCCGCCGTCGGGCGGTGAGACTGGTCAACGGGAGAGATTCCCGATTGATTGCCGACGGCATCCCCGACCGTGTCTGCGACGTGCGATGGTTTGCCTGAAGCCCCACTCCTGATCCTCAATGAATATTCGTTTTGGCACCGGTTTTTTCTTTCTGAGTTTCATTGCTGCAGCGCCGCTTGTCGTCGCGGCGGACTTCGATCTGCTCGTGGTGGGCGGCACGATCTACGATGGCACCGGCGGCGCGCCGCGTCGTGGCGATGTGGCCATCACAGATGGCCGAATCGTGCAGTTCGGCGAGTTGCACGGTGCGACGGCCCGCCGAACGATCGATGCCACGGGCCTCGCGGTCGCGCCGGGCTTCATTGATTTGCACGCGCATCTCGATCCGTTGCCGCAGATGCCCGACGCCGAGAGTTCGTTGCGCCAAGGCGTGACGACCGCGCTCGGTGGTCCCGATGGTGGCGGACCGTGGCCGTTCGCGGCGTATCTCGCGAGTATCGAACAACTGCCGATTGGGTTGAACGTCGCTTATCTTGCCGGACACAATTCCATTCGCCGCGCCGTGATGAAACTCGTCAACCGCGCGCCGACTCCCGCCGAGCAAGCGCAGATGGAAATGTTGCTCGAAGAATGTATGCGCGAGGGGGCATTCGGTCTTTCCACCGGTTTGAAATATTTGCCCGGCACATTTTCGAAGATCGACGAAGTCATCGCCCTCTCGCGCGTCGCGGCGCGGCACGGCGGTATCTACACGTCGCACTTGCGCGAGGAAGGCACGGGACTGATCCCCGCAGTCGAGGAAGCGATCGAAATCGGCCGCAACGCCGGCCTGCCGGTCGTGCTCACCCACCACAAAGTTATCGGGCAACCTTCGTGGGGTGCCAGCGTGCAAACCCTCGCGCTCGTCGACGCCGCGCGCGCGCGTGGTCAGGACGTGATGATCGACCAGTATCCTTACACAGCGAGTTATACCGGCATCTCGGTGTTGATACCCAACTGGGCGCTCGCCGGTGGCACGAATGCTTTCCGCACCCGACTCACGGAGAACGACACCCGCGCAAAAATCAAAGCGGAGATTGTGCACGCGATTCTCACTGATCGCGGCGCAGGCGACGTCAGGCGCATTCAATTTTCCAAAGTCGAATGGAAGCGCGATCTCGAAGGCCGCACGCTGCGCGACTGGTGCATCGAACGCGGCCTAGAGCCGACTGCCGAGCATGGCGCGGAGCTCGTGATGGAAGCGGAGAGTGCGGGCGGGGCGGGTTGTATTTTTCACGCGATGGATGACGCCGACGTGGAACGCATCATGCGCCACCCGCAAACCATGATCGCGTCCGACGGTCGTCTCGCGCAACCGGGCAAAGAGATGCCGCACCCGCGCGCCTACGGCACGTTTCCGCGCGTGCTCGGCCACTACGTGCGCGAACGCGAGGTGCTCACGTTGGAATCCGCAATTCACAGAATGACGCAGATGCCCGCGCGGCGGCTCGGGCTCGCAGATCGCGGCGAGATTGCCGTCGGTTTCATCGCGGACCTCGTTGTCTTTGATCCGGCGACCGTGCGCGACCGCGCGACCTTCACCGATCCGCACCAGTATCCCGAGGGCATCCCGTTTGTTGTCGTCAATGGCGTCGTCGCCGTCGCCGACGGCCAACTTACTTCCGCCCGCGCCGGTCGCGTGTTGCGCCACGTTCCACGTCTGTAACTCTTCATTTATGATTTTCTCCTCCCTCATCAATTCCACGGCGTTGGTCGCGCTCGTTGCTTTGCCGCTCACCGCAGAACCGCTCGCCGAGCGGCCCGCCGTGCGCGACGCGCTCGCGCAAATCGCCGCGCGCGAACCCGAGACGCTCAACGAACAGGTGCGCTTGTGCGAGATTCCCGCGCCGCCATTCAAGGAAGCAGTGCGCGCCGAGTATTTCCGCGCGAAGTTTGTCGAACTCGGTTTGCAGGATGTGCGCATTGACGCGGAAGGGAATGTCCTCGGCGTGCGGCCCGGCCGCCAGCCCGGTCCGGTGATCGTGTTCTCCGCGCATCTCGACACCGTGTTTCCCGAAGGCACCGACACGCGCGTGACGCGCGAAGGCACCATGATGAAAGCACCGGGCATCGCGGATGACTGTCGCGGACTCGCCGTGGTGCTCACGGTGATCGAGACGTTGCAGCAGTCCAAAATTGAAACCGCCGGCACGATTATCTTTGTTGGCACGGTGGGCGAGGAAGGACTTGGAGACCTGCGCGGCGTGAAACATCTCTTCAATCAGGAGCTCGCCGGCCAGATCACGCATTTCATCTCGATCGATGGCACCGATCTCGGCACGAACACGGCGGCGGTGGGCAGTTACCGCTATCGGGTGACGTTCAACGCGGCGGGTGGACACAGTTTTGGCGCGTTCGGTTCGGTGAATCCGATTCACGCGCTCGGCCGCGCGGTCGCGAAGATCGGCGAATTCATCGTGCCGAATGATCCGAAGACCACCTACAACGTCGGCCGCATCGACGGCGGCACGTCAGTGAATTCGATTCCGTTTTCCGCCATGATGGAAGTGGACATGCGTTCGGTGGATGCCGGCGAACTCGACAAGCTCGACGCGCAATTCCATCTCGCGATTGCCGCTGCCGTAGAGGAAGAAAATGCCTTTTGGAATAAGCACGCCACCGGGGCCGCTGCGCGCCGGACGAATCGCGGCATCCCACTCACCGCTGATGTGCAACGTGTCGGCGTCCGCCCCACGGGACGCGTCGAGGAGGACGCGCCGATTCTGCAAGCCGTGCTCCGCGCCGATGCGGCGCTTGGCATCAAGTCGCGCTTCGAACCCGGCAGCACTGATTCGAATATTCCGATCAGCCTCGGCATCCCGGCCGTGACGCTGCGCGGCGGCGGCAAAAGCAGCGGCGCGCACTCGTTGCACGAACAATTCGACTCAACCGACAGCCACCTCGGCACGCAGCGCGCGTTTCTCGCGTTGCTGGAAATCGTCGGTCTCGTGGAATAACTCTGCGGGACGGCAATTGCGTTCAACGGAGAAAAAATCATTCTGCTGACATGACGACGCAGCCTTACATTCAGGCGAACACGAAGGGCAAGTTGCACAACGCAACCGAGTGCGTGATCTCACCGCTCGACCGCGGATTTCTCTACGGCGACGCCGTCTATGAAGTGTGGCGCACGTATCACGGCGTCGTCTTCACCTACGCGGAACATTGGGCGCGGCTCGAAGCCTCCGCGGCGGCGCTGCACTTGCAGTTGCCGTTCGATGCGGAGACGGCGTGGCGCGAGTTGGCGCGCACGGTGGCGGCGTTTCGCGCGACGGTGCCGGACGCGGACGAGCTCTACATTCGACTGCAAATTTCGCGCGGCGGTGGCGCGATTGGACTCGATCCGGCGCTCGCTGACGAACCGACGTGGGTGTTTCTCGTGCAGGCGCTGCCGCAAGTTTCCGAAGATAAAATGCGCGCGGGTCTGCGCGTGACGGTGGCGGAAAACATCCGGCGCAATCACCCGCAAACGGTGAACCCCGCGTGGAAAACGGGCAACTACCTCAACAACGTGCTCGCGCTGCACGAAGCGAAGGCGAAGGGCGCGGACGAAGTGTTGATCTTGAATCTCGACGGCGACGTCACCGAAGCCTCGACGATGATTGTGGCGTTTGTGCGCGGTGGTGAAGTGATCACGCCGCCGTTGGACGCGGGGATCTTGCCGGGCATCACGCGCCGGGTGACGTTGCGCGAGATCGCGACGCGCGCCGGGGTGACGATGCGCGAAGCGACGGTGCGTCCGGAGGAATTGGCGGCGATGGACGAGGCGTTTTTCCTTTCGACGACGAAAGATGTGACGCCGATCGCATCGATTAACGGACACGCTTACCGCATTGGCGCGGAATCACTCACGCTGAAGTTGAAGGCCGCATTCGCCGACTATGCGCGCGAACATTCCGCAGCGCACCCGGAGCGGGCGGTGAAGTGAGCGCGGAAACCGTGGGCAGTGCTGCAGGGTGACGATCAGGCGCCGGCGGCGAGGGCGCGCGGGCGTGAGCGGACGCGTTGCACGAGGATGCCAGCGAGCCACGCCATTGGCAAATACGCGACGACGAGATCGAGCGCAATGAACCACACCGGCGCGGCGATCATAAACGCGGCCGTGACGCCGCCGACGAGAAAGAAAACGCCGACGATGTAGGAGAGCAGGGGGCTGCGCGTCGTGCCGATGAAACCGGCGACCATCGCACCGGCGAGCGTGCCGAGCGCATGCGCGAGAAACGGAAACACGTAATGCTGCGCGCGAAGGAGCTGCACGGACTCGTTCAAGCTTTTCACGTCACTCATATCGACACCCGGCGGCGGCGGAAAGACGTGCGGGCCGGCGGTGACGAGCGCCATGTTGACGATGCCGCCGAGGAACAATCCGCAGAGAAGCGCAAAACCGTTTTGGAGGAGGATTTTCATGGGGGATGGGGATGGAAAATCGGGGCGAGTTGGCCGGCGTTAACCACGAAACACACTAAACACCCGAAGGGCTGAGGGAGTCGGAATTGTTCGCATGCGGTTGAAGGGTGAGAGCGTGATCAGCGGGGCGAAAAGCTTCCGCGCGGTGGATCCAATTTGCGAGTGGTTGGGGTGTTTCGGGGTGACCGCTGGTGGCTGAGATACGCCGAAGCACCGCGTCACTCAAGCCGACGTTTCGGCGCGAGGCGGGCAGGTCGCGCGGCGGAACAGCCAGCCGGAGAGCGCGAACAGCAACGCGAAGCCGGTGTTGCCCACCCACTCGCGGCCGGTGATGGCAGAATCGCCGGAGAACAGAATCGCTGCGGGCACGAGCAATTGGGCGAGCGCGGTGGCGAAGAGCGCGCGGGCCATGCCGCGGGCCTGCAAACGGGCGAGCAGCGCGCCGCCCACGCCGATGAGGAGCACGGCGCCGTAGAGGAGATTGCCGGAATGGTTGCCGTCGCCGATGAGTCCCACGGCAAGATTCACCCAGACGAGCGCCAACGCAGTCGCGACTGCAACTCCGACGGCGACGCGGTAAGTGCCGTTGTTCGATTGTCCCGTGACGAGTTGATAGGCGAGTCCCGCGCCGGCGAGGAGCACCCACGCGACGAGAAAATCGCCCGGACTCCAGTTTACTTCATCGGTGAACTGCATCGCCACGAGCGGCACGAGCAGGAGCAACGCAGGCACGAGAGCGACGAGAAGGAAGCGACGTTGATTCATGAGGCGAACAGTGTGCCGGAGGAGAATGAAAACGTGATGAAGCCGGTGTGAAAATTGGCGGAAAGAACTTAGGTTGGATCAGGGGCGTTGAGTTGTGGATGACTGATTAGGCATCTTTCTCGATCTCTTCTATCCATCGCTGGATTTCCGACTTGGCGACGACTCCCTCCTTCGATGGATGACCGGGGTGCTCAAAAACTCTTTTGAGTCGTTTGGGTGCCTCAGCAATGAGTGCCTCGTGCTTGGAGCCTATGGCTTGCGCTAAGCGCAATGCATGGGCGCAAAAGCGATCAAGCATCGCGATGATTTGCTCTCGTCCTTCTTCGTGCTGCAAATCACAGTGGATTTGTAGAACGAAACCGTGAACGAGCTGATTTCTGATCTGACGCAGTAGATGAAGCTGCCGCCAAATCTTTTCAGTATCCGGCTGGTCGTGATGTGCGAGGCGATAGTAATCAATCAGATTCTCGAAGGATGCCTTTCGGGTCTTTTCAAGTGGATAGTGGGCCATACAACCGACTGAGAAGAATGCACAGTCGAAGATGTGCATTTTCAGCCGATCTTCGATTATGTGACTGAGGAACACTGCCCGACCGAATGTTTCAAAAATTCGTGATCTGTTATCCATTTTTGCCGAACAGTGTAATTCAGACTCCGGAAATTACCTCCGGTGGTTTGGCCCGCTGAGGGAGACGAAGCCGCAGATTGCGACGCGGCTCAATTCTGAAATCACGGGGCCGCTTTGCTCGCGCGGCGGTCGTGCGCGCGGGTGTGCGCGGGCCTGCCCGGAGTCTGCCGAAGGGATTTCCAATCCAGCGCATTGGGGGCAATGCGCTCCACCGCGGCTGGCTGAATCCCGCTCAGTGCGGGGACACGCTCACGCGGAGGCCGGGCGTGATTTTGCGATCTTGATTTTGCACGAGCACTTTTACGCGGAGGAGTCCGCTGGCGGCATCGACGCGCGGGTCGATAAAATCGACGACGCCTTCGCAAGTGGTCGCGGCGTTGTTGGCGGCGTAGCTTACCGTGACAGGGGCACCGAGGGTGAGTTGGCCGAGCTGTTCGGCGCGAATGTAGAATTGAACGTAGACTTGGTCGATATCGACGAGGCGGAAGAGCGGCTGCGTCGCGGTGGTGCTTTCGCCGACTTCGCGCATTTGCTCGACGATGAGGCCGTCGATGGGCGCGAGGATGGTGCGTTGATTGAAGAGTTCGGTGGCTTGCTCGGATTGGAGGCGGGCGAGCTCGAGTTCGATTTTGTTCTTCAACGCTTCGTCTTCGGAAATGATTTTGTCGGCGTAGAGGTTGTGCGCGCCTTTGGCGTCGAATTCGCGTTTTTGGAGCGCGGCCTTGGTGCGGAGCATGTCGAGTTCTTCGATGCGGCTGTAAAGGCGGGCGAGGACATCGCCGGTTTTGACGGAGGCGCCTTCGCGGTGCGCGATATACTGGATCGTGCTTTGCACCGGCGAAGAGACGACAACTTCGCGGAAGGGGAGGACGAGGCCGTCGAACTGGCGGTTGGCGGCGAGGAGCGCGGTGGGAGCGAGTGTGGCGAGAAGAGCGCCGAGGGCGAGCCAGCGAGGGAAGCGAGGGGTGGACATGGGGAGAGGGGCGGTTAGTCGGATTCGATTTCGACGCGGAGACTGATGTGGAGGGTGCCAGTGATGAAACTGAGATTGGTGACGGCTTTGTTGAGGTCGACGTAGGTGGCGAGTTCGCGGGAGCGGGCTTGGCTGAGATCGCGTTGGGCTTGGGCGACGTTGTAGCTGGTGGTGAGACCGGAGCTGAGGCGTTTGAGTTCGGCGTTGAGCGCGGATTCGGCGAGACGGACGGCGTCTTTTACGAGGATGACGCGTTCGCCGGCGTTTTCGATGTCGCGAAAAGCGGTGTCGAGGGCGGAGACGAGGGTGAGCTCGGTGCGTTGGATGGTGAGAAGGGCTTGGAGTTTGCGCTTCTTGGCTTCGGAGAGGCGGCTCTTGCCGGTGCGGTCAAAGAAGGGGACGTTGACGATGAGGCCGGCGCTCCAGGTGGGTTTATCGCGTTCGCGGTAGTCGCGGTAGGCGTTTTCGGCTGCGTCGGAGAGGCCGTTGTAGCCGAAGGTGGCGCGGAAATCGACGCGGGGTTGGTTTTGGTTTTTGGCGTAGGCGATGCGGATGTCTTCGCCTTTGGCGATTTCGACGCTGGCGAGGTAAGAGGGATTATGGGTGTAGAGGTTGCCGCGGGCGGAGAGGCGATTGACCGTGGGCATGACGGTGGTCGTGAAATTGCGATCAACGGTGAAGGAATCGTCTTCGCCGAATTCGTCTTGGGTGAGTTCGCGGAGGGCGTTGCGGCGTTGGGCGAGGAAGTTGCGGGCGAGGAGGAGTTCTTCCTTCGATTCGGCGAGGCGGCTTTGGGCTTGGGTGACGTCGATGGGGGCCATGCGGCCTTCGTCGAGGCGGCGTTGGTTATCGTGCACGAGGCTGGCGGCGACGTCGACGGCTTGCTGTTTCACGGTGACGTTCTCCTGGGCGAAGGCCATTTCGTAGTAGGCGCTGGCGACTTCGCGGAGGACGCGGAGGACATTGGCGCGGAGTTCGTGGCGGGCGGCGACGGAGGCCTGTTGTTGGAGGCGAATTTCGGCGAGGCCGGCGGTTTTGCCAAAATCCTTCATCAACGGCTGCGTAATGGAGAGCGTGGTGCTGGAGACGAACTCGGAGTTGAAGCTGTTGTAGGAGTTGCGGATTTCGTCGAGATTGGTGAGCAACTCATAGCTGGTGCCGTAGGGTAGGCGACCGATGATGCCGGTTTGGAAACGACCGGTGTTTTCGCGCAGGATGGGGTCGTTATTGCCGCCGAAGATGGAGCCGATTGATGAATTTTCCTGGGCGGACTTGCGGCGTTCGCTGCTTTGGTAGGAACCGCCGGCGACGAAGGCCGGCTCGAAGACGCCACGGGAGGCTTCGACACGCAGGTCTTGGATCTCGGGTTCGAGGCGACGGGCGCGCAGTTCGACGTTCTTATTCAGGGCGCCGACGAGCAAATCATGCAGGGTAACTACCCTAGAGCCGGATTCGACGGTTGTGTCGGAGGCGTGGAGCGCAGCCGAGCTGGTGAGCAACGCACAAACAGAGAATAAGATAATGAAGTGGCGACGGGTGATCATCGGTATTAACGGTGCTCCGCAAGGAAATGCTCGGCTTGGTGGATTGGTGAGCAGAGGAACGCGAGGCGCGTTGATGGGAGACCGTTAGGAGATTCCAATGATTAACTGTTTGTGGTGTGGCAATTCCTGAGTTTGGCGGGACGGGAAATTTTTTAGGATTAGGGTTTGTCTTCGTCGTTTTGGTGCGCATCAAGACTGGGTTAGTCCGCGAGTGTTCTCCTGAGGGTTTCTACGGAGCGTATCAGGAGGACTTTGTGAAATAACCCCCCAATCACCACTTTGTTTTTTTTGCCCGACTGCGGGCACTGCCATGAACAGAAACAATCCCCAGTATACGTCGGCGAGTGAAATGATCGGCCGCCTCGAAGCGTGCCGGATGTTTGAGGGGAACGTGAAGGCATTTTGGCCGCTCTTTGTGCAGACGTGCTCGGAGTGTGTGCAAGCGGTCGGCGGGCGCGTCATTGTGCGGACTCAGGGCGAATGGCGGTTGGCGGCAGCGTGGCCCGACCCGCGGGAATTTCCGGCGCCAATGCAAGGTTCGGCTTTCGAGGCTTTGGCCGAGCAGGCGTTGCGCGAAGGCATCGCGGCGGCACCGGCCAGCGCGGCGCATCATGCGGGACTCGTGTTGGTGGCGCTGGCGACGGGCAACGAGAAGGACGAATGTCTCCTCGCCGTGGCGCTCGTGCCCGGGCAACGCGACGATCTGGCGATTGCGGGCGGTTTGTTGCGGCTTTCGGCGGATACGCCACTGCTCTATCAACGGCAAAAGCAGCTCGAACGCGCGCGGCGCGACTTGGCAAATTTCGCGCAGGCGCTGGAAGTGTTGGCCGCGACGAATGTCCACACGCGTTTCCTTGCGGTGGCGATGTCGCTCGTGAACGAGTTGGCCAGCCGCCATCAATGCTCGCGCGTTTCACTCGGTTGGAGTGATGGCACCTATATCCGCGTGAAGGCGGTCAGCGGCACGGACAATTTCGAGAAGCGCATGGCGGTGGTGCAGCGCCTGGAGGCAGCCATGGAAGAGGCGCGCGATCAGGACGATGAGATTGTCTGGCCGGTGTTACCGGATTCGGAAGTCATCGTGCGCGACCACCAGGCTTATGCGGAGCTAGAGCGCGTGGTGTCGGTGATGTCGGTGCCGGTGCGGATCGATGGCGAACCGTGCGCGGTGCTGACCTTGGAGCGGACGACGGCGTTTTCGGAGAATGACGCGCTGGCGTTGCGAGTGGTGGCCGACCAAGTGGCGCGGCGCCTCGACGATTTGCGCAAAAACGACCGTTGGTTCGGCGCGCGTTGGGCGGCGGTGTGGCGCGAGTGGTTCGCCGACTTCCTCGGGCCGAAACAGACGTGGTATAAAGTGGGGGCGATCGCGGCGTTTCTGTTTCTGGCGTTTGCGACGTTTGTGCCGCTCCCGTATCGTGTGAATGCGAGTTTCATCGTGCGCGCCGAGGCATTGTTGCACTTGCCGGCACCGTTTGAAGGTTACCTCGCCGCCGTGCGCGTGCGACCAGGCGATTTGGTCAAAGCTGGCGATGTGCTGCTGCAACTCGATACGAGCGATTTGTTGGTGGAACAGGCCTCGGCAATGGCAGAACGCCAGCGACTTGCCGCGGAGGCCGAGAAGGCTGAAGCCGAGCGCAGGCTCGCGGATTTTCGCGCGGCGCGGGCGGGCGAAGCGCAAGCGGCCGCACGGGTGAATTTGATTCGTTACCGCTTGGATCGTGCCGTGATGGTGGCGCCGTTTAACGGCGTGGTAGTCGAGGGTGATTTGCGCGAACGCATCGGTGCTCCGGTGCGGGCGGGCGATATCCTCATGCGCGTGTCGCAACTGAAGGGGCTTTACGTCGAAATGCGCGTGCAGGAACGCGACGTCGATCTCGTGGCCGACAGCAAGACGGCGCAAATCGCATTTACCACGCGTCCCGAGGACACGTTTGATGTGTCGATCGAGCTGCTCGAACCGACGGCCATGATCGAGAAGGACGGCAATGTGTTTGTGATGCGCGGGCAATTGAGTGGTGCGGGCGCGGAGTGGTTGCGACCGGGCATGACTGGCGTGGCCAAAATCGAGTCCGGACACCGCAGCTTGCTCTGGATTTCGACGCATCGCCTGATCGACTTCATCCGGTTGAAATTCTGGTGGTAACCGCGCAACTGTGAGCGAACAACGAGCACTTTTTAGCGAGTCGTGGCACCGCGTGGCGGGGCAGAAATTGCGACTACGTCCATCGGTGAGTTTGCGGCGCCAGCGTTTCCGTGGCGAACCGTGGTTCATCGCGCAGGATGGATTTTCCAATTCGTTTTTCCGGTTTCGTCCGGAGGCGTATGATTTCATCGCACGGCTCGACGGCACGCAGACGGTTGAGGAAGTCTGGCTCGGTTGCCTACGGCGCACGCCGGAGTCGGCCCCGGGGCAGGGCGAAGTAGTGGCGATGCTGGCGCAACTTTACCAAGCGAACTTGCTGGCGGCGGAATCTGCGGGCGACACGAAGCGACTTTTCGAGCGGCATCAAAAGCGCAGTCGCCAACAGATCATGTCGCAGATTTTCGGCATTTTCTTCCTGCGCATCCGGCTGTTTGACCCGCAACTGTTCCTCGACCGCACGTGGCCTTGGCTGCGTTGGCTGGCGACACCGGCGGCGGCGGTTTGCTGGGTGATCTTGCTCGGGCTCGGCTTCGTGGCGGTGATCGCGCAATGGGATCGTGCGCTCGACCAGTCGCAGGCGCTGCTCGCGCCGGGTAATTTGTTGCTCCTCTACGCGGCGTTTACGTTTGCGAAGCTGATTCACGAATTCGGCCATGCCTACGCGGTGAAAGCGTTTGGCGGCGAAGTGCATTCGATGGGTATCACGCTGTTGGTGTTTACGCCGATCCCCTATGTGGATGCGACGGCGGCGTGGGCGTTTCGCGAGCGGTGGAAACGCGTGCTGGTGGGCATGGGCGGGATGCTGCCGGAATTGGCGTATGCAAGCGTGGCGGCAATGATCTGGGCGGGCACCGGCCCGGGCGTGTTGAACAGTCTGGCTTACAACACCATGTTGGTCGCCTCGATTTCGACGCTGATCTTCAATTTGAATCCGCTGCTGCGTTTCGACGGCTACTACATCCTGTCGGACTTGACGGATTCGCCGAATTTGCAACCGCGCGCGGCGCGGCAATGGCAGCACCTGTTTGAGCGCTACACTTTGGGCGTTAAGAGCTTGGAGAGTCCTGCGCGCACCAAAGTTGGCGCGACTTGGCTGACGATTTTTGGCGGCGCGGCGTGGATTTACCGGATGTTTATTACCGTGACGATCATCCTGCTCGTGGCGGACCAGTTCTTCGGACTCGGTTTGCTGGCGGGTATTTTAACCTTTGTGGGGGCGATAATCATGCCGGGCGTGAAGGCATTTCGTTACCTCGTGCGTGAACCCCGTATTCATAAAGTGCGTCGTCGGGCGTGGGCTGTCGTCGGCGGCAGTTTGGGCGCGGTGTTGCTCTTTTTGGCGGCCGTGCCGATGCCAAATCATTTTCGCGCGCCGGGCGTGGCGCGGGCAATGGGCTCGATGGATATCTACGCTTCCGTCTCAGGCTGGACTCGGGAAGTCGTGACCAACAGCGACGTCGAGGTGACTCCCGGCCACAACTTAGTGCGGATGGAGAATCCGGAAATCGACTTTGCCCTCGTGGCGGCACGGGCCGACCTCGAAGAAACGCGCGGACGCGAACGTCAGATGCTATCGGATTTGGCGGCCGGAATTGCGCCGATGCGTGCCCGACGCGAAGTGGCGGAGCGGCGCTTGGCGGAGTTGGAGAAGAATTTGTCAGAACTCATGGTGCGCGCGCCGGTGGCGGGTCGCTGGGTCGCGCCGAACGCGCACGATTGGGAAGGGCTTTGGGTTCAACGCGGTGTTCGCTTGGGTGAAATCATCGGCCCAGGCCCGGACTGGGAATTTCATGCAATTGTTTCGCAAGACAATGCCAGCGAGCTTTTTGGAGCTATCAGCGAAGGCGCCGAAGTGCGCTTTCGGGGCATGGCCGGCCGCACTGTGGCGGTGGCGGAATGGCGCGTCGTGCCGGGCCGGCAAGAGATGTTGCCCAGTGCTGCACTCGGCTGGATGGGCGGCGGACCGGTGCGCGTGAAAGCCGATGACAGCAGCGGTTTGCGCACCGAAGAACCGTTCTTCCTCGTGGTCGGACGCGTGGCCGCGAAAGACTTGGCCCCAGATGTGGCGAGCGTGTTGTGGCAGGGTCGCCTCGGCGAAATGCGCATGGAAATGCCGTGGACACCGCTATTCGTGCAGTGGGGGCGGCAGTTCCGTCAATTGCTGCAACAGCGCTTCCAGATTTAAAAAGGCCATGCCGACACCGCTCGCCGAGGTGCGTCGCACCGAACTCGTCAAACCGGAGCCATTGCCGAAAGGTTTGGATGCGTGGGTGCATCGGGGGCATGGCGTGTGGCAAAGTCGCGAAGTGTGCACGCAACGCTTGCGCGCGCAGGCCGACGAATTGCATGCGCGCGCGGGGCAACTGGCGAGTCTCGGTGACACGGCGTTGCAGGCGGAATTACACGAGCAACGGCGATTGATGCGCCGTGGCGGCAAGCCCTGGGGCGAGCTTTTTGCGAACGCGCTACCGGTGGCGACTGAACTGGCGTATCGCGCGCTGGGGTTGCGGGCATATCCGGTGCAGTTAATGGGTGCGCTCTGTCTGGCGGAAGGCCGCCTGGCGGAAATGGCAACCGGCGAAGGCAAGACACTCACGATCGCCTTGGCGGCGGCGGTGTCAGCTTGGCAAGGTCGCCCGCTGCACATCATCACGGCCAACGACTACCTCGCGCAACGCGACGCCGAGACGATGAAGCGGCTTTACGAGCGCTGCGGGCTGCGCGTGGCGTTTGTCACGGGGCCGATGGAGGCCGACGTGCGACGCTCGGCGTATCGTGCCGATATCGTTTACACGACGAGCAAGGAACTGGTGGCAGACTTTTTGCGCGACCGTCTCGTCTTGGGAACCATGGCTGATCCCGGTCGACGCATGGTGTCTAAACTCGTGCGGCGTAATGTGGTGGAAGAACCGATTGTGTTGCGCGGTTTGCATACCGCGATTGTCGACGAGGCAGACAATCAGCTCATCGACGAAGCCGTGACGCCGCTCATTATCAGCCGAGCGCAGTCAAACGATGCCTTGGTGGATATTTGCCGTATCGCCGATCAGGTGGCGGCGGCGATGTTGCCCGGCGAAGACTACACTCTCGACTTGCGGCACCGCGACGTGGAGCTCACCGAGCTAGGCCGGGATCGGATTCAGAAATGGTGCCAGGAGTTTGGTGGTTCCGGTTACCATCAACCGGCTTGGGTCGAGGTGTTGGCGTTGCAGGCCTTGCAAGCGCGGCATTTTTTCCTGCGCGATAAGCAATACGTCGTGGTGGACGGAAAAATCATCATCGTGGACGAATCGACGGGCCGCATGATGCCCGGACGTTCATGGCGACTTGGGTTGCACCAAGCGGTCGAGGCCAAGGAAGGGCTCTCGATCACGCAACCGAACGAATCGCTCGCGCGCATGAGTTTTCAGCGGTTTTTCCGGCTGTTTCGTCGTCTGAGCGGCATCACGGGCACGGCGGCGGAGGCCGCGCCGGAGTTTTGGCGAATTTATCAACTACCGTTCTCCTGCGTCCCGCCTCATCGCCCGAATCGGCGTGAGCGGTGGCCGACGCAATATTTTGCCACGACCGACGCGAAATGGTCGGCGGTGGTGGCGGAAATCGAGCAATTGCACAACCTCGGCCGACCGGTGCTCGTCGGCACACGGAGCGTGGCCGCGAGCGAACATTTGGGACGCTTACTGACGCAACGCGGGTTGACGTTTACCCTCCTGAACGCCGTGCGACACGCCGAAGAAGCAGCGGTCGTCTCGCTGGCGGGCGAGGCCAGATCCATCACGGTGGCGACCAATATGGCGGGCCGCGGCACGGATATCCGACTTGGTATCGGCGTGACGGCGTTGGGCGGACTGCACGTGATTTTGACCGAACAACACGAGTCCGGCCGCGTAGATCGCCAGCTCGAAGGCCGCGCCGGTCGTCAAGGCGACCCCGGCAGCACGCGTCTTTTTGCGTCGTTGGAAGACGATTTGGCCGAGCGTTTCCAGCGCCGAACCACCCGGAATTTTCTGACAAAACTGCTCACGCGCGGTGGCGAAAAAGGCGGGAAAATCGTCGGCTGGGCGATGCGCCGTTCCCAACGTAATGCCGAGGCAAGCTCCTACAAACAGCGCCGCCTCGTGATGGAACAGGACCAAGAACTCGCGCAATCTCTGATTCCCGGACAAGGAATCGATCAGATTTAACGAAACCCCCTAGTGAGATTGTCAGCCACACTGAAAATCCGGGATTTTCGCCGCCAAGATCAAGTATTGGCGCTAATCGGTGGGGATATTTGGGCTTGTAAGTTAATGGATTGCAGGCTGAATCGGAGACTTAGCCACGCGTGAATCCGACTTTGCCCCAGTCTAGATCAGCGAAACCCTCCTTTGTCTTGGAGGCGTTAGAGACGCGTATTCTACTCTCGGCAACTCCGATGATTTCGGAGCTGAATTCACTTCTTCATAGCGGAAACACCCCAGTCGTCGCCGAACAAGCCTTTGAACTGAAAAATCAGTCGAATGTGTCGGCTCAAGCAGCCGCAAATGACGGGGAAATTTTCGAAGGAGTGACCCTGCACGCGTTGTCTGCAGCAACGACTGCAGCACCTGATTCCACGGTGTTGGATGAAGAGTCTGCGGCGGCGCAAGTGAGTGAAGTTTCACTCGTGAATTCACCGACAGTCAGCGTCACCACGATTGCTCATACGGCGAACGCATCAGTGCCCAGCGCACCAGAAGTCGCGTCATCAGTTTCGACTTTAGTAACCAGCCTCAACGTCGGCCAAGGCCCTCCGAGTTCTGCAGTTAGCACGACGTCTACGGGAGTAGAAAATGCAAATTTAGCCGAGCCGTTGTTGGCCTCGGCTTCAGTTATTTCCGGGAACAATGTTCACGCGGTCACGACGCAAGCGACATTGACGCAGGGCGCTGGCGACACGTTGACCATCACGATTGGCGGCACCGGCGCAGATGATTTCACGGCGTTCGAGATCACGGGCCTGGCAACTTTAAATGGCACGTTGGCGATCACCTTCACCGGTGATTTCAAACCTGAAGTCGGCGACGTTTTTGATATCATCATTTTCGGCGGCATCTCGGGCCAGTTCGCGAACGCGACGGGTCTCTTCGGATTTGGCGACGGCACGGTGTATTTGGAAATCGTGCAAAAGGCCGACCGCATCCAACTCGTCGCGCGTTCGTTCGCTCCGGTTGGCAGTTCCTTTGTGATGGGTCCGATCAGCGACAGCCACAAACAGCAGCTCGGTCAATTCCTCAGCTTCAGTTACTTCAATCTCACTTCGGTCACCGTTGGCGGCAAACTTGAGTTGGGCGGCAATGCCTACCTCGCCGGCTCGTTCACGCTGACCCGCCTCACGGATTTCAACGCCACCATCGGCGGTGCGGCCAAACTCCTCTCCGGCTTCACCCTCGTCGCCCAAGACGTGCGTCTCTTCATTGGTTCCGGCGGTTCGTATTGGCAGGACTCGAACAACGACGGCGTGATCGACGGCACCGACACGACCAACGCCGGTTCTGTCGGTTTCGCCGCTTCCGGCGTGAATGTTGCATTGGTCTGGCTCAAGCCGAACGATTCAGCCGATACCGCCCGCTACTACGCCGTCAAGGCAACCGGCGCAACCGCCAGCCTCGTCGGCCTCGGTTCCAATTTCACCTTCTCGCTTAGCGGACTGACGCTCGACCTCAACCGCGCCCGCGATCCGCAAGCGACCGCCGCCGTGGCGGCCATTGATTTCTCTGTATTGGCCGGTGGCGGTTACTCGGTCGCTGTCGGCACCGAAACGCTCGTCTTCAACGCCAATGCCGCCCGCGAGCGCGCCAGCGTCGCCCTCGCGCAAATCCAGATTTCGAGCTTCGTCTCCTTCGCCGGTGCCCTTGCCGTCGATTTTCCCGGTGCAAGCGACTTCAAGCTCACCAACGACACGACCGTCAACGTCTCGGTGCTCGCCCTGACCATGACCGGCGTCCGCGCCTTCGTTGGTATCGACGGTCCGTATTGGCAGGATTCCAATAACGATGGAGTGATCGACGCCACGGACACCCCGAATGCTGCCGCAGTTGGCGTGGCGGTCGAAGGGGTTGACCTCGCCCTCGCGCTCCTGACGCCGACGGACAAGACGATCACCGCGCGTTACTACGCACTCAATCTATCCGGTAACAGCGCTGCTTTGGTCGGCGTTAATCAAGTCACACTTACCGCCAACCGCTTCACTGCCTCTGTTAATAATGTAGCGGGAGTCGCGGCGGGTTCGCCGGTGGTCAATTTTGCCGCCCTCGACGGCGGCGGTCTCACGCTGGCGACCGGTGGCGCGCAAGCCTTCCTCGATTTTGCTGACGTCGTGCTGCGTGGGGCGGCGGAAGACGCTCTCCTCGTCATCGCCAACTTCGTCTACGTCCGCGGCGGGTTCGCCTTCGATTCCAGTCCGCAAGTTAGCGAGCTGCTCGCTGATAACTCGACGCGCGTGCTCGACGTGCTCCTCATCGGCGCCTCGCAAGCCTACGTCTTTGTCGGTTTGGGTGGCCCGTATTGGACCGACTCGAACAACGACGGTCGCATCACGGCCGCCGACACTCCAGTTTCGACCGGCGCCATCGGCTTCGCCCTCGGCGGCGTTGATGTTGCACTAGTCTTACTCCGTCAAACCGGCGTCGCCGACGCGGTGGCTGTAGAATACACCGCGCTGAAGGCTCGCGCGGATTCCGCGAAGTTCGTCGGTCTCGGCAACAACCTGACCATCGAAGCGAAGAATGTTTCCATCGAAGTAAACCGCGCCTACGATCCGGCAAACGTGGTGACCGCCGGCGACTTCAGCGCCATGGACGGCGGCGGTCTCACCGTGCAAACGGGCGGACAAGCGATTCTGATCGATTTCGACCGCGCCGTGCTCCGCGCTAGCGTCGGCGATGCGCTCATCCAAATTTCCGAATTCGTTTATCTGCGCGGTGGTTTCGCCTTCGAGAAGGGCGTGCCGGTCGTCGAAAATCTCGGTGGCGGCGCCACGCGCGACCTCGATGTCGTGACCATCGGCGCGTTCAACGTCCATCTTTTCGCCGGCACGGGCGGCCCTTATTGGACTGATTCGAATAATGACGGCGTGGTTGATAACACCGATACCCCAGTTGCTGCTGGAGCCGTTGGCCTCGCATTGGGCGGCGTGACCTTTGGTTTGGGCATGCTGCGCCAAACTGGCGTCGCGGCCGCCGACGCGGTTCAATACGTCGCTCTCAAAGTTTCCGCCGCCTCGGCTGCGTGGGTCGGCTTCGAAGATTCTCTGACGATCACCGCGACCGACATCACGGTGCAGGTCAACCGCGCGTTCGATCCGGCCAACGTGATCACCGCGGGCGATTTCACCGCGATGACCGGCGGCGGCCTGACAGTCGCCACGGGCGGGACCCCGGTGTTACTCGATTTCGACCGCGCCCTCTTGCGCGTGACCGTGGGCAACGCCCAGTTGAAGATTGCGGACTTCATTCACATCACCGGCGGATTTGCCCTCGAAAAGACCGACCGCACCGTGACGTTGGCGGACGGTTCCGAAGTGTTGGTCAAGTCGCTGACGATTGGCGGCAACAATCTCAGTGCCTTCGTCGGCATCAACGGCCCCGCTTCCTCCGCCCAAGCGCGCGGCTTCTCGCTTACTGGTCTCAATTTCGCGCTCGGCCTCTTTACGCCGGACAAGTCCCAAACCGCGCTCGCTGGCCGTTCCTGGCAAACACTCAGCGCCACCGCGACCGATTTCACCGTGCTCGGTCTGCCGAGCATGACTGTTTCCGGCACCGATCTTTTCGTCTCACTCAATCGCGCTCTCGGCACTCCGGTGGGCGTCGATGCGGACGCCACGGTCATCCACTACGCCGACGCGCCGCTGGTCGTCACGACGAGCACGACCACCACGATCTCCTTCGACTTCGACGGCGCGCGTGGCCAGGTCCGCGAATTCGGCGGCAACCTGACGCTCTCCGTCGGCAGCTTCTTCCATGTTTCCGGCCACCTCGCGTTCACGCGTTCGCTGGTCACGGTTAAACTCGCCGACAATTCCGACCTCGTCGCCGACACGCTGACAGTCGGTGGCCGCGACTTGACGGCTTTCGCCGGCGTCAACGGTCCAGTCTCTTCTGGCACCGCAATCGGCCTCACGCTTACGGGCGTCGAGTTTGCGCTCGCTCTCTTTAGTGAGAAACTCGCGGTCGGTGACACGACGACGATTCCGGCGCGTTGGCTCGCCTTGCGCGCGACCGCCACGAACGTCGCTTTTGTTGGCATCACCGGCGTCACGCTCAGCGCTTCCGATCTAGAAGTCGGCATCAACCGCCAACTCGATCTGGGCATCGGTCAAGCTGCCAACGTCATCGATTTCGCCACGACTTCGGTCGCCGTCCGCACCTCCGCCACGACCAGTCTCTCGCTGAACTTTGCGGGCACTGCCGGTCAATTCACCGAAGCACGCGGTCGCCTCCAAATCAGTCTGTTTGGTTTCATTCAATTTTCCGGTGGCCTCGCCTTCAGCCGCACCGATGGCACCGTGCGCCTTAGCGACGGGACCGATGTAGCAGTGGACCGCTTGACGCTTGGCGGCAGTGGCATCGACGCCTTCGCCGGTCTCGCCGACAACGGCACGCCGACGCTCGGCTTCCAACTTGGCGGCGTTGACCTCGCGCTTGTAATCCAAACCGACAAAGCCAACGCCACCCGTTCGTGGACGACGCTCGAAGGCAATGCCTCCCGCGTCGCGTTCATTGGCGTTACCGGTCTCACGGTCGAAGCGGATACGCTCTCGCTCGCGATCAATCGCGCCGCGTCGGACAACACGCTCGTCAATTTCGCGCACGCGCCGCTCACTGTTTCGACCGGCCCCGGCACGGATCGCACGATTTCGCTTTCATCGGCTAATGGGCCGACCTTACGCGCCTCGGGTAACGTGAACGTCGATGTGTTCGGCTTCGTGCAACTCGCCGGTGGTTTCGCCTTCGATAAGACGCAAAAGACCGTCAAACTTGCCGACGGCACCGAAGTTGCGACCGACCTGCTCGCCATCGGCGGCAACGGCGTCAACGCCTTCGTCGGCGTCAACGGTCCGGCCGATTCCGGTTACGCGATGGGCTTCGGGCTCACCGGCGTGAATTTCGCACTCGGCCTCTTCAGCGGCAAAATCGGCACAACCGCGGTTTCGTGGACTTCCCTCCAAGCGACCGCCAGCGGCTTCACGGTGGTGGGTCTTCCCGGCCTCGACATCAGCGGTGACACTCTCTCGGTCGATATCAACCGTTTCCACGGCACCGTCGCTGGACGCGATGCGGCGGATCTTGTCATCGATTACACCACCACGGCGCTGACCATCGCGACGGGACCGACGACGGACTTCACGTTCTCAATGAACGGTGCGCAGGGCAGCCTGACGCGCGCTGCTGGTAATCTCGCGTTGCGCGTCGGCGACTTCTTCTCGGTGACTGGTGGCTTCGCATTTGAGAAATCACGCGGCACGGTGACGCTTGCGGACGGCCGTCTGGTCGATGCAGATATTCTCACCGTCGGCGCGACACGCGTCGATGCGTTCGCGGGCTTGAACGGCAGCTCACCGTCCCGCATCGGTCTCACACTCACGCAAGGCAACTTCGCCCTCGCGCTCGTTGCCGACCGTGCGAATCCGGGTTGGCGCTGGATGGCGTTGCGCGCTGGTGCGGACGAAGCGGCGTTTGTCGGCATCGATGGTATTACGCTATTGGGTAAAGGCATGCTGGTTGAAATCAACCGTAACACCAGTTTCACGACCAACACGGTTCTCGCGCTCAATCTTTCCGGCACGCTTGGCACGGTGACCTTCACGCTGGGGGCGGCAAACGGATCGTTCACCATCGCGCAAGACACGAGCTCCGACGCCATCGCTGCTGGTATTACGTCCGCGCTGGAATCGATTGCCGCGATCGGCGCGGGTAATGTGCGCGTGGCCGGCGATCGCACCGAAGGCTACACGATCGAATTCATCGGCGCCCGCGCCGGACAAAATCTCACTGGCCTCAGCGTCGCGACCGTTGCGCCAACCCTTAATTCTACCGTCACGGAAACCAGCGGTAGCGTCGCCGCGGTTAACGAAGTGCAACAAATCCGCATCACGGTCAGCGCCGGTTCCTACGGTTCCTTTATCCTGAAATTTGGCGACGCCCTTACGACGGTTATCCCGCACGCCACCGATGGTTCCGCGCTGGCGACCGCGATGCAAAATGCACTCGCAGCTCTCCCGAGCATCGGCACGGGTAATGTCGCAGTTGCCTTCGTCGTCGCCGACTCTACCGCAACTTCCCAACTCTTCACTGTCACCTTCTCCGGCGCACTCGCTGGCAAGAATGTCGCACAACTCGCGGTTCGCAGTCTCACCACCGGTGTTATCTCCAACACGCGTTACACCGTGGAAATTGGTTCGCCGAACGCCACGCTGACCTTCGGTCGCTCCGGCGACACATCGGCCATCAGCATCACGTCGGCGCAAACCGATGCGGCCATCATCGCCGCGCTGACTTCGACTCTCGAAGCGTTGGACAGCATCGGCGCGGGCAACGTCCTCGTGACCGGCACGCGCAGCGCGGGCTTCACGATCGAGTTCATCGGCGCGCTCGCCCGCCAAGCCATCAGCGGTCTGACGCTCAACACGACTTACCCGCCGGTGCAGACCACCGTCGTTCAAATTCCCGCCACCGGCACGAGTGCGAACGAAATCCAAGCGATCCTTATCACCGCGTCGCTCAGCGCGTCCGGCACGTTCACTTTGAGCGTCGGTAATTACACGACGGCCAACATTCGTTTTGCCAACAGCGACATCACCAATAACGCCCGCCGCATTCGCGAAGCGCTCGAATCGTTGCCCATCATCGGCTCGGGTAATGTCTCCGTCGTCTTCGACCAAGCGTCCACGATCACCGCGCAACGCTACGTCGTCACTTTCCGCAATGGTGTTTCGGGTCGCGATTTCCCGACCGCCACGGCCGACAACAGCCGCCTCAACAACGCGACGGTGACGATTCAAGGTGTGCAAAACGGCGTCTCGGCGTCGCGCAACGCGCAGCGTCTCACGATCGTTGCGGGCGAGGGCGGCACGTTCCGACTCTCTATCACCGACAACGGCACGACCTACCTGACGAGCGTCCTTGCCATCGGTGCTTCCGCTTCCGATGTCGCCCGCGCGCTCACCGCTTCGTGGAGCCCGGCATCTTCTGGGACGGTTACGAAGGAAAACGACACGACCTACCTCATCTCGTTTAATCCCTCGAGTTTCGAAGGCCGCAATCCTGCGCTCATTGTCATCAGCGCGGTGCCGACCGGCACACCGGCCAGCCTCAAACTCGTTCAAGCTGGCGGCGCGCAATTGCCTCTCGCGGGTTCGATTCAAGTTTCGCTCTCCACTCTCACTGAAGGTCGCGCTCCGATTGGCGAAACTCAGCGCGTCACGATCGGCCAAGGCGCCGACGGCACCTTCACGCTTAGCCTCACGGTTGATGGCAACACTTACACTACCGCGGCCGTTAACTTCAGTGGCACCGCCGCCCAACTCGCGACCGCACTGACCACCGCACTCAGCGGTGCCTATGCGAACGTCGCGATTACGGTGAAAGCTAACGGTGCGCGTTCCTGGGATATCTCTTTCGGCGGTCAACTCGCCGGTCGTAACTTGGCCGATGTCGTTGTGGCGCTGACGGTCTCTGTCACCAACGCTGCGCTTACCACCGTGCAAACCGGCACGACCAACACCGGCGGCGGCGGCACGGTAATTGATTGGAAGACGCAACCGCTCGACGTGCTCACCGGTCCGGGCAGCACGACCACTCTCGAAATCGACGGTGCTGACGGCAACGTTGCCCGCGCGTCCGGTTACGTGCACATTCAATTGTTCAGCTTCGTGACGTTGGCCGGTAATTTTGCCTTCGAGAAAAAAGAAAATCTCCTGCGTAATGCCACGGACACGGCTGACGAAAAATTCGACATCCTCACGATCGGTTCGTCCGATGCCTATTTGTTCGCTGGGGTGGGTGGTCCTTACTGGGTCGACAGCGATAGCGACGGGTTCATCACCAACACCGATACGCCTGCGTCCGCTGGTGCGATTGGCGTGGCTGCGGGCGGCGTCACGGCCGCACTCGCGATTCTCAAGCGCGGCGACATCGCCTCAACCGTCACCTACGTCGGGCTCAACGCGCACGTGGCAACGGCCACCTTCGTCGGCGTCAGCCCGACCATCGTGCTCACCGCGAAAAATATCACGATCGAACTCAACCGCGCCCGCGACTCCGCCGACTCTTTGGCGCGTCCAGCTGTGTTTAACTTCACGCGCTTCGGCACCACCGGCCTTTCTGTGCTCACGGGTGGCGCGCCGCGTGCAATCGCTTTCGCTGTCCAGGTTGAGCGGGTTACGATCGGTGATGCGACGCTAGCCGTCTCCGAATTCATTTACGTTCGCGGTTCGATCGCGTTCGAACTTGGCCCTGTAACCACGATCAAGGACACGGCCGGTGTGGATCACCAAGTTACGAGCATCTCAATTGGTGGCGACAATCTCTACGTCTTCGCCGGAGTTGGCGGACCTTACTGGACCGATTCGAACAACGACGGCGTGCTCGACAACACCGACACGCCAGTTGCCGCGGGCGCCATCGGTATCGCGCTGGAAAGCGTCAGCTTAGGTCTCGGTATCTTCAAGCCAACGACCACGACCAACACCGACCAATTTATCGCGCTAAAGATTCGCGCAGCTTCCGCCGTGTTCCTTGGCGTTACAGGTTTCACTCTCTCTGCGCGTGGCATCACGATTGAAGCCAACCAAGTTCGCTCGACCAATACCACGGCTAAGGTGCTCGACTTCTCGCAGCTGCTTGCGGGTGGTTTCAGCGTGTTGACCGGTGGCGAAACCATCGTCCTTGATTTCGATTCCGCGCTGCTCCGCGTTTCGGTGGCCGACGCGACCATCGCGATTTCAGAATTCCTCTACATCCGCGGCGGTTTCGCCTTCGAGAAACGCGCTGCGCTGGAAATCACCAGCGTCGGTAGCGTAACCAAAGAAGTTTCGGTTGTTACGTTTGGTTTCTCGAATGCCTATGTGTTCGCCGGTGTGGGCGGCCCATATTGGACTGACAGCAATAACGACGGCGTCGTCACTGGTGCGGACATCCCCAATGCAGCCGGTGCGCTTGGAATCGCACTCGGCAACGTCAACGTTGCCTTGGCCTTCTTCAAGCCCACGGATGCGCTCGACACAGTTACCTACACGGCGCTCAAGGTTGAGGCTGCTTCCGCAACGCTCGTCGGCATGGGCACCTTGCTCACGATCGACGCGCGCAACATTAAGGTCGCGGTCAACATGGCCAGCGATTCGGCCAATCCAACTTTCGACCCGGCGGTGATTAATTTCTCATTGCTCGCCGATGGTGGGCTTTCGGTCGCAACGGGCAACGACTCGCTCAAGCTCGATTACAATTCCCGCTTACTCCGCGTCGAAATCGGTGATGCGACGATTGCAATTTCCGAATTCGTTTATGTCCGCGGTTCCTTCGCTCTGGAAAAGGGTCGCACGGTTGACGTCGCTACCACGGCTTCCGGCACGGTGACGAAAGAACTGCATGCGCTGACTCTTGGCGCGGGCAATGCTTATGTCTTCGCTGGTGTGGGTGGTCCGTATTGGACGGACAGTGACGGTGATGGTTTCCTCACCGGTGCGGACACACCTAATGCGGCGGGTGCGGTCGGTATTGCTCTTGGCGGCGTGGAGCTCGGCCTCGCGCTCTTCAAGCCGACCACACTGACCGATACCGACAGTTACTACGCTCTTTCTGCGACAGCTGCTACCGGCGCATTCGTCGGCATCTCCGGTGTTACGATCGACGCTAAGCGGATTTCGATCGCGGCAAATGGGGTGCGTTCCGCCAACCCGTCTGCCGCAGCGCTCAATCTCTCCGGCCTCGCCGGTGGCGGGCTCACCGTTTCCACGGGCAGCGGAACTCTCTTGCTCAATCACGCCTCTAAACTGCTTCGCGTCGAAGTCGGTGATGCGACCCTCGCGCTCTCCAGTTTCATCTATGTGCGCGGTGGATTTGCGTTTGAACAAGGTCCGGTGATCGACGTGACGGACACCAACAACGTGGTGACGTCTGTGCGCACGCTGACCATCGGCGCTTCCAACGCGTTTGTGTTTGCCGGGCTCGGCGGGCCTTATTGGACGGACAGCAACAACGATGGTGTGGTGGACAGTTCCGACACGCCAAATTCCGCCGGCGCAATCGGTTTGGCCTTGGGTGGCGTTGATTTCGGTCTCGCGTTGCTTACACCCGTGGACGCCGGTAACCTCAGTCGCTATACTGCGCTCAAGATTTCGGCGGCGACGGCGACGTTTGTCGGACTGCCGACTGCGCTCACGTTCACTTTGGCGGACATCAAAGTTTCCTTTAACCGCGCAACCGGCCCGGACGCAACTGCACCCCCAGCGATAGATTTCAGCCAACTCGCGGATGGCGGCCTCTCGATCGCGACGGGCAATGCTCCGGTGAAACTCGATTTCACCAAGTCCGTGGTCAGTGTGTCCGTTGGCAATGGTCAGTTGGGCATCGCCAACTTTGTTGCAATTTCAGGAGCGTTCGCATTTGAGAAGTCCACGGATTTGGTGGTCGTCGCCACCAACGTCACCGCGGGTCTCGTGGTCGGCGATTTCTCAGTTGGTATCGAGAACGGAACTTTGGGCCTGACGATTCTGGCGAACGGCACGGTCGCTTTGGAAGCAGGCGGTCAGTTCTACATGCGCGGTTTTGATTTTGCTGGCGTGAGCGTCACGTCGGTCAAGGTGCAATACAACACGACGGGCATCGATTATTCTGCGGCGAATCGCATTCTCACCATCGATGGCATTAGCTCTACGCTGCAGATGGGCAGCGGCACAACGGCGTTACCGTTCATCGGGTTTACGGCGATTGGCTTGCGAGTGAATCTCGGAACCATCGTGAGCATTGGCGGCGACTTCAGCTTCACGCGTGGTGCTGATTCCGCCGGACTTTCCATCGTCAAAATCGGCGTCGCCAATTTCACCATGCAGCTCGGCAACGGCACGACGACTTATGTCGATGTCACCGCCGGTTCTGGCGCGTTCCTGATTAATTCCGCCGGCTACGCCGCGACGATTAGTGCCAGCGTGGCGCTCAGTAACGTCCCCGGCATCAGCATCAACACCACGCCGTTTACGGTCACACTCGCCAAACTCACACGTGCGGTAAATGAGACGATCACCGTCGGGGTTAATTCTTACGCGTTCGACCTTGCCGCCGGTTCGCTGGTGCGAGTCTCCGCGACGCCATTGAGCGTAACTGTCGCCGGATTGACGCTGACGGGTAAATTCTCCTTCGAGCAATCGACCAATCTGGCTGGCTCAAAGGTGGTAATTGTTTCGGGAGCGGAAATCTCAATTCCGAATTTCGCCGGATCGGGCAGTGGTGGTAGTCCAGTGAGCATCACGAATGCCCAAGGTCTCTTTGTGATTTCCGATGCAGGCTTCGCCGGCACGTTGTCGTTCACCGCCAATCTCGCTATCGGCGTCTTTGCCGCGGGCGCTACGCTGACGTTCGAACTTAATGACACCAATGCGGCAGTGAATGTGGAAGGCGTCTTCGGCAAAGTGCTCCTCGAGTCCGGACGCTACACGCGCATCGTAATCAACGATCTTAGAATTTCCTTCCCGGGGATCACGATCACGGGCGATTTCAGCTTCAAGACCGCAATTATCAACGGTGTCTCCCAACAAGTTATCGTGGGCGCGGATGTGATCGTGTTCGTGGGCGATAACGTCAGCGCCACGCGCGTTGGCCTCGAATTAACTGGTGGAGAGGCCATCTTCATCAAGGAAGGCGAGCTCCTGGCCGGCCGCATCACCGGCACGGTGACGTTGGTTGGCGTAACGGGCGTGACGTTCTCCGCCACGATGACGCTGCGCCTCAATCAATTCACCACAGCGGTTACCAACTCGGCAATTCTGGACGGTAAAAATATCGATCTTTCCTTCAGCGCTACGGAAACGAGCGGCTTCATCCAATTCATTGGCGACAACATTAAGTTGTCCATTGCCGACACGCTCGAACTCTACGGTAACTTCGCGTTCACGCGCACGACGAACAAGTTCACCCTCGGTGTCACCGGCGGCGAAGTCTTCGTGGGCAAGGGTCCCTATCGCAACGTCGACGGCACACTAAATACGGCGGCGATTGGCGTGCGCGTTCACAGCATCGATTTTGCGATGGTGGTGTTTACCAACGTTGTCGGCAAATACGCTTACAGTGGCCTTGGTTCGCTTTCGTTTGTCGGCATGGCGGGTCTAAGTGCTGCGACGGATTCGCTCGGTTTGAAATTCGGCGTGAAGCAAAACAAGACTGGCGCGGCGCTGACAGAAACCATTGCCGCCTCCTCGACGGTTAACGTCTCCTTAAGTTTCGCAGATGGCACGGCTGACCCGACGTTCACCGGCGGACTTACGATTAGTGTGGCCGGTGTCTTTACTTTAAGCGGCACGGTAGCTTTCACCCCGCGCGCGGGTGGCACGCTCGATATCAATGTCACGTCGGCTTCACTTACCTTTGGCGGCGGCGATTACGGCTTGAGCGGCACGGCGGTGATGAAGATTACGCAGGCCGAGGGTTTCAAACTCGTCAGTTTCGCGATTACCGGTGCAACGATTGCGGGCACGACGCTAACTTTCGCACCCGCTCCGGCACCAATTCCCGGCGGTTCTAACGACAATTCAACGCCGACGACCAGCGCGGCGCAAAGCACGACGACGCTCAACATCGGGCCACTCAAGTTCGTTAATCCGGGCGTCTCTTTGGCTGACTTTAGTTTCAAGGACGGTGTCATCGTTATCACACTCGAATTGACCTTAGCCTCGGCAACGTTGGCGTTTGGTGGTTCGAGTTCTGCCGCGGCCCAAACCACCTCGGGCGTCACCGCGACGATTACTGGTTTGACGATCACGTTCGATGTCGGCGTCGATCTCGCCGACGGACTTTCAGTTTCCGCGACCGGCAAGTGGAAGGTTGAAGCGGCCTCGCTGTTGATCTTGGTGCCGAATGTCTTCCGTCTTACCAGCACTGGTATCACGATCGCTTACGATCCGGCGGGAGCGCCTGATCAAGAATTGGTCCGCCTCACGACTGTCGCGATTACGATTATTCCAGTGGATGTTACCGGCCAGGCCGTGGCGTATAATCCGGATCCCCTAGGTCTTGATCCCAACAGTGCAGTCATCCCCGGCCTCGTGATTCGAGCAAACGGATTTACCGTTGGTGAGGCGAGTATCACTTACAATCCGGCGATCAATCTCGGCAGCGTGCTCTCCGTCACCGGCCTGACAGTCGGGGTGACGAATTGGAGCGTAAACTTCGACGGCACGGCCCAACCAGCGTTCAATGGCTCCATCTTCATCGCCGCCCACGCTGCCAGCCTGACGGTCGGTGGCTCGGTGTTCACAGCTTCATTCACCGATAGCACCCGCGATACCGACCTTTACGCTTTGCGCGTCGATCTCCAATTCGAAGCAGGTTTGGTGAAGGGGCTGGTGTTCAGAGTGGACACGATGGTCTTGTCGCTCGGCGGCTTCCTGAATCTCAATGCCGAAGACTTCTACCTTGATAGTTCTGCAACCGGCACCACACCGATGGCCATCTTCGGCGAAATCGGAGCGAGCGTAAAGATTGGCAGCTTCGAATTGGGCGGCTTTGCGCGTAATTTCCACATCACCGGTGCTGGCGACTTCAAGGTGGGAAATCCGCTTAACCCGAGCGGTAATTTTGCCGTTGGCTTGGAAATTGGTGGGGCCACGGGCGAAAACTTCAAATGGCCCAAGTGGCTCCCGATTCAAATCCGGAGCATCGCCTTAGAGTGGGAAGATTTCGAAGCCAATCCGGGTAATTTCGACATTATCCTCACTGCGAGCATCAACTCCGGTGCTATCCCCGGCTTCACCTTCAGTGGGGCGGTGGAAGGTATTCGAATTCGCCCGAGTCTGCTCCTTGCAGGTAAATTCCCGGTGGTCGACATCGCGGGCTTTGGCGTTTCTGCGAGCGGAGCTGGTATTTCCGGAACGCTTATCGGCGGCATCCTCAAGATTACCGAACCAACACCTGGGACTTACGGCGTAGGCGATTCATTCACGGCCGAAGCTGATATCGTCGACCGTGTTCTCTATATCGGGATCGAAGGCGGCATGTCGTTGGCCGGTGCCTCTGGCTTCAATGTGAGAATTGCTTTTAGCGAGCTCGGACCGCTCGGCATGCAGATCAGTGTGTCAACTCCGACCGGTATTCTCCTTGAGCCTAATTCCGGGCTCACGATTAACGACTTCACCGCAGGCGTGGAGTTCTTCAAAACGTTACCGTCAATTGACGAACCGTTTGAATTACGTGACCCGGCGTTTGACGTTACCGCGACAGTAGATGCGGCAGGCTGGCTCAATACGGTGAAGCTGCAGGTGTTCAACCAATACAAGGCAATTCAAGCCAACCCAGCACTCGGCGGCTTCGGTGCAGCCTTTACGGCTCCGATGCTCATTAAGGGTTCCGCCAAAATTTACAGCGCCTACACTTCGCAACAGGTCTTCAATGGCGTCGTCAGCGTGATTATCAGCACTGACGGTAAGATACTGATCAAGGGTCAGCTGAATTTCGCGGCCGATTTGATCAGCATGAGCGGCAAGCTCTACATCGATTTGTCGAACATCGCCAGCGGTGCCGCAACCGTGCTGTTCCTTGCCGATATTCCGGATCAGGTTCGCCTACTGTCGATCGACGGCAAACTGAAGATGGGCTTCCGTAATGACTCCGGTGCGGAAGTGGAAATCCCCGTGGTGAGTGCAGCAGCGTTCTCCACTCAGATCACACCCACGGCGCAAGTTGTAAGCCCGACCGGCCCAAGTATCGATGCGGGACGTTTGAATCTGACGAAATCGGCAAACGACAAGTATTACATTGATATTCTCTATTCGCCGGGCGCGCTGGGCACACTTGATTACAGTTCAATTCTCGACACCGATCCGGAGTTTACCGCAGTGCTGACCAAGGCGAACGGCACCACAGTGACCTTGCAATTTGGTCAACCGGTGCCGATTACTCGCGGGGTTGATGCCGATGGTGTGCCGACTGTAACAGCTGTAACTGCCGCGGACCAAGCAGCGCTTATTCTCAAGCTCAAGAATTCGGGTGTGCAGCTTTTCCGCTACGAAATCACTAACACGGACTTCGCTTGGGATTCCGGTAATCTGCAGGTTGATTTCATTGCCGGCAGCTTCGCCCAAACCGTGGTTGGAACGCCACCGGCACCAGTGAACGAAGGCGTAGTCGTCACTCCGGCTGTCGGCGTCTTCACGACCAGTGGCGCGCACTATGTGGATCTGTTGTTCACTGCAGGCCCTTCGACGGCCTTGAATTACAGCAATATTTTGAATTCTTCGACGGGCTTCAGTGCGACGATCACGACAACAACCGGCAGCGTGTTCACGGTCGCACTTTCTGGCACGCCGGTGCCTATCCGCATCAATGTGGCGGAAAACGGCACAGTAACAGAAGAAATTATCACTGCGGCAACTCAAGCGGCCTTGATCGCGCAATTAGAGACCGATCAAGCAACGCGTTTCCGCTTTGCGATTACTACGGTTGGCTTCACTTGGGATTCGGGGACGCAAACCGTGGCGTCGATCACGGGAGACTTTGGACAAACACTGGTCGACCCATTACTCAGTCGCGCTTCCAGCGCCTTCATTGCCGTGCAAGGCGCGACGGCCGCTTTGGCATCGCTTGGCTCCGGTGGAACGGCAGCGATCAAGGTGCTAAACGCGCAGGGTTACATCGATATTCGTTTCACGCCAACGCAGACATCGGGCTCGTTACTCAATATGGCCAATGCGCCCCCGATTGCCCTCACCGGTCTCGGTGCTGGCACTGCAGTCCTGAGCGCCACTGGCGTCCAACAGGGCACGACCAACGTTTACCGTTACAGTTTCACGGGTGCATTCGCCCCGGGAGAAATCGTTCTTACCATCGCAGCCGGCGCGATCACGGAAAGCTCCGGTCTCAACAATCTTACCCAAGCGCTCCGCACCACGGTGCAGGGCAGCACCGCTACTCTCGTCGGTATCGCGCCGAGCGCCACCCTTGGCATCACCGCGCTGCAAACCAAAGGTTACTTTGATATCACTTTCGCCCCTGGCATGGGCACGACGGTCACGTCAGAGTCGCTGCTCGACACCGACGCCGAACTTACTGTTACGCTCGCCGATGGCACGCAATTGGTTGTCTCCGCGGTGCCGACGCAACCGGGCGCGCTTGCTGGCACCTCTACTTACCGTTACACATTCACAGGCACGCTGATTGCCGGAACGGTGCGAGTGACGTTCCTCGGCGGTTCATTTACCGACAATCTCGGCACCGATAATGTCGAAACCAGCATCGAATTTATTGTCGCACGTCCGACTGTTGCAGCCACGAGCTTCACCAGCGGTGGAAACACTGATTCGCTTGCTCTTAATACGCTCGGCTACTTTGAGTTTACCTTAACGCCAGCGACGAAGATCAGCACAGTAATTGCCCCGACCACCTTAGTCCCAGCGCCAGCCAATACGATCAATGCCACGAGTGTCACGGCTGCAGATCTTTCGCTTACGGTCTATCGCGTGACGGGCTTTGATTTCCTCGGCGTCGCGATGAATGGCACCGCGAATACCATTACGCTCGCCAATCATGGTCTCGCCGCCTCCAGCCTCGTCACCTTGGTGCAGTTCACCACTAACAGCCTGCCCAATGAACTCCCCTCCGGTGACTATTATGTGAAGGTCGTCGATGCGAATACGATTCAACTCTCCCTTACCGCAACCGGCGATGCGATCGACTTCACTACCAAGACGGACAGTGCGGCGGCGAAATTCCAACTTAAATTCCGCGGCGATGCGGTGACCGGTTTTGCCATCACCGGAGTCACGCAAGTGATGGATGGCACCACGGCGACCAATCGCTTCCAGTTCACCTTCAGCGGTGATTTCACACCGGCGAGCCTCAAGGAACGCTTCGAGATCGTCCTGTCGATGGCTCAAGGCGCGTGGACTGATTCAGATGGCAACGAATCGGCTGCCTACACCACGACGCTGACGGTGCGGAAACCTGCTACCACGTTCTTCATTAGTCTCGCCGGTGGTGTTACCCTTGACGCAGCCGGTCTGACCGATGAGCCGCTGCTCGATATCCGCGGCTTCGTGAATTTTGAGGCGACCACAACTGATACGGGAGCTCGTTTAAAACTGAGCTTCGGTGGCACGTTCAAGGTCGTTTATCTGGGCAATCTCGGTTCGGTCGCCGGTGTCTTCTTCCTCGATCTCAGTTCGCCGGTCGGTGTCGATCCTGACGCAGTCACGGTGCGTGAGTTGCTCAGCGACATTGGTATTAACGTTCCCGCGGGTGGTGTATTCGACCTCAATCTCCCGAAACTGTGGGGTGTCCTGAAAATTGAGACCAATCTCGAGTTCCTGAAGAACATCGGGATCGACATGAAGATCGCGGGCACCTTCCAGATCAATACGACGAAAACTGCGAAGACCGAAAGCCTGCGACTCGAAGGCATCCCCGGCACGGTGTTCGCCACGTTGGCGACGAGCGACTCGGCCATCAGCGGTCTTGGCAGTGGCACCATCAGCGCCGGCCTCCTTGCGCTCTTCACCGGTGATAATTCCCTTGGTGCCTCTTACACGGTCAATGCGATCATCCCCGATCAGCTCTGGCGTGTGATCGATACGGTTACGAAGAAGCAATACTTCATCCAAGTCGCCAATACGGGTGACATCACGTCCTCCACTGCCTCGACCAATTTTGTTTTCCAACTGAAGAACGACACGCAGACCTTCGTGCTTGAAGCGAAGACGCTGCTCATTGGTGCGTATGCTTATGGTAAATTCTCCATCGGCGGCACGGAGGTGTTTTCAATCAGTGGTGCCTTCTCGATCAAGCTGAAGACAACCAGTCTCGAGATGTTCGCTGATGGCCACATCGCGTTCTCCCCCGGTGGCACCAAGATTTTCGAAGCACGCTTGCAGGCGTTGTTGATCATCAGAACCGATGGCATGGCTGGTAAGTTTAAGCTTGGCGCATCGCTGCAATTCCCCGGCGTAAGTATCAGTGGAGCACTCGAAGTTGTGTTTAACACTTATGCTCGCGATGTCGTCTTCAGTGTGCCGACCTTCCTCCGCGCTGTCGTTGGCTACGATTCGGTTACAATTACTGGCAAACCGATGAAGCTCAATGGCTCCTTCGATCCCACGTCGGCGAGTGTGCAGGACGCACTTGTTACTGATACTGCCGCTGCGGCCAGTGCCTATCTTGCGATTGGTGGTGTTGTCACCGCCAATGTGATCGATGCGCTGGACTTCAATGGTGCGTTCTTCATCCAACTTTCGGGTGGAGGCTTTGAACTTCAAGCCGCAGTTAAGACGGAATTGAAGATGCCTGTGACCAACGCGGTAATCTTTTCCTTGAAGGGTTCGCTGTCGCTCAAGATTGATGGCGATGGTCTCTATGGCCGCGCTGAACTTGAGCGCTTCGGCAGCGCTCCTGGATTCCCCCCAGGCTTCACCCTTGCCGCAAATTTCATTATTGAGATCAACACCGCGACAATCGCTAAGGAGATCAGAACCTACTCATTCAGCACGACCACAGGGGCCAAGGGGCTGATTGAGGAAGTTAAGACAATCCGTCCGCTGTTCTTCCAATTTATCGCGGGCGGCACGTTGTCCTTTACTGTGGGAGGCGTAGATTTGGCGCAGTTGGTGGGACGCTTCGAATTCACCATCGCCGCTGGTGATGGATACTTCCAAGTGGCTATTAGTGCCAAGGCGCTTGTGGCGGGATCAGAAATTGGCAGTGCTGCGGGTGGATTCCGTCTCGGTGCGATCAATGGCACGCCTTACATCGCCGCGTTCATTCAAATTCAAATCGGTGTCGGGGCATCTCCGGATGCGCCCGCGGGACAATCAGCCATCACTGGAACTGGATTCGAAATCCAGTTCCGCATGGCGTTCTTCATCAACACGAGTTCGGCCCCGATAACGATTAACGGCATCACGCTGGCGGCAGCGGAGGTCAAACTGTCGGTTTCGGGCTTTATTCAATTCTCTATCGCAAATGTCGCGGGTTTCCGCATCGAAGGCGAATTGGGCATGGTGGCGAATGGCACCGGTTTCGAACTTACCGTAGCCGGCACGCTTACGGCGCAAGTGGGTGGGGTGATTATTTTCAGTTCTAAAGTGTCCGGCGCTCTCTCAGTTACTAATGCCGGCACAGTCGCAGTTCCAATTTACGCGATTGCTGGTTTCATGGCAATCGAGCTCAACGCGGGCTCGGTGCTCAACGGCAATGGTTTTGGCTTCACCGCGACCTTCCGGCTCGAGGTCAATACGACCAATACCCAGAAGAGCTTCACCTTTGGAGGTTCTACGGAAACGTTGAGCGCTGGTATCTATGTGCGCCTTAAGGCGACGGGCTCCATCTTCATCGGGACTTCCTCAACTGGGTTCCTGCTTTCCGGCACCTTCTTCCTCGAAGTGGGCACCGCTGGATTAATCATCTCTGCTTCGGCTACGCTTAAACTGCAGATCGCTAACACGGAGATCATTTCCTTCACCGCGAACGGAGCGCTGCTCATTGGCCCGAGCGGCATCGCGGCAAAAATCACCATCACTCTTGGCGTCCAATCGCCGCTCTTCACTCTCGCGGGCAGTCTGTTGTTTGAGGTCAACACAACCGGCTCGGAGATAGCGACGATCGGCCTTAATACAGTAAATCTCCCCGCTGGTCCTTACATGCGGGTTAAGGTAACAGGCACGATCACACTCCTCTCGATCTTGAGCCTGGATGGCTCGGCGACCTTCCTTTTCCAAGGTGATCTCCTAAAGTTGGAAATAGATGCGTCGGCAAATCTGGCCCCGTTGGGCAGTCTGAGTGCTACCGGCAACCTTACTTTGTCCTCCGCCGGCATGTGGGGAAGCCTCTCACTCGCAGGTAGTTTAACAGGCATACCGGCAATCTCCTTCTCCGGATCGTTCCTCCTGGCGATTAATACGACGAATTCAGCCAAGACCGTTAAAGTTCTAAACGTAGATCCGTTGAGTGGCACCGTCTCCGGTCAGAAGGACATGTCGCTCGCCGCCTCGACGATTATCGTCAGCTTCGGTGGCACTCTCACGGTTGGCTTCTTCCAGCTGAAGGGCTCTGCCATGATGACCATGGGTAGCGACGGCTTTGCGGTTGAGTTCAACGCCTCCCTCGACCTGGCCCTGTTCGGTAAATTGAGCGTGTCTGGTGGCGCGATCATCAGTAAGGGTGGCGGATCGCCCTATTTTGCTCTGCGGCTCAATCTTGGCGTCAACGAACTCGGCTTTGGCCTGATCTCCATTTCGGGCACGTTCCTCCTTGAACTCAATACGCGTAATGCCGTGGTAACTATCGGCGGAGTGGATGTGGCTGCAAATTCCTTCAGGGTAGCAATCTCGGCTAAGTTGAAGATTTGGGTGTTCACCGTCGCCTCGGTGAGTGCGGACATCACCTATAGCGGCGGCCACTTCCGCTTCTCGTTCTCGGGCGCCATTAGCTTCTTTAACATCTTCAACATCAATGTAAGCGGCTACATTCAATCGAACGGACATTTCGAGGTTACGGGCAGCGCCAGCTTCCGCCTCGACTTTGGGCCGGTCTATTTTGAAGCGGGAATTTCGGTTACACTCGCACACTGGGGCTTTTCGGCGAGTGGCTATGCGCGGGTGGGCGTCTATATCGATTTCTACTTCTTCGAAATCGACATCCACTTTGGTCTGTCGTTCTCGATCTCTTTCAACATCGAGAAGGGGGAGGCGAGGTTCAGCTTCAGCATCTGGAAATTCAGCTTCACTATCGTGTGGACGTTTGGCGCGCCGCCCATCCTGGCCACTAAGATCGGCTCGGTGCTGCGCATCAATGTCGGCGTCGACGCCCGTCATCGTGGTGCCGGTTATACAACCGATAATGCGGAGAGCTTTACCATTACTCATGTCAGCGGAGTCCGCGGCAACGAAACGGTTAAGGTCAGCGCATTGGGCTACTCCCAGGACTATAGTGGTGTTTCCAAGATCATTGTTAACGATGCTGGCAACGGTGACGACGTGATTTTGGTGTCGGCTGGTGTCCTGTCTGACGCCGAGATCAATGGTGGCGTCGGCAACGATACGCTCACCTACCTCGGTAGTGGCAACGTGACTATTCGCGGTGGCGCGGGTAACGACAATATTTACGGCGGCAGCGGTAACGATTTCCTCTACGGTGGTGACGGTAACGACACAATCAGCGGCGGCGCGGGTAATGATCAATTGTTTGGTGAGGCCGGTAATGACACTCTGATCGGCGGTGCCGGCAACGACCGCTTGGATGGTGGTGAAGGCGACGACACCTTGACCGGCAATGGCGGCAACGATGTTTACATCTTCTCCGGCAATTTCGGCAACGACACCATCGACGACCAACTCGACAATCCGGGTAACGATTTGGCCGATGTGGTCGACCTGTCTGCCCTCGGTAGTGCGATCACCTTCACTTACGACAATGGTTCCTACCGCGCAAATGTGGGTAGCTTCTCGATTGTGGATACGAACCGAACTATCGAAATTTGGATGGGTGGTTCTGGCGCCGATACTTACACTGTTTCCCGCACCGCGACGAATCCGATTACCCTGCAGGGCGGCAGCAACAGCGACACCTATAATGTTACCTTCGGTAGCTTGCAGGGTAATGTCATCATCGACGATGCCGCCAGCTCGACCAACATCGATGTGCTGAACGTCACTTCGACGTCAAATGCGGCACTTCGCATTTCCGATAGCACTGGCGACGCCAGAATCTCGCAAGGCACCCAGGTCGTCCGCTACGACCCGGGCTATAACAATATTGAAACCATCAATGTCGTTGCGCTCACGGCCCCCGTCACGATCACGGCTCCCACGATCGGCGCCGAAGTTATCAATCTGCGTAAAAACTTCACGGTTAGGGCGCAGTCGGTTGCGTGGACCGGCCGCATTCACGCAGGCCTCATTTCTTTCGAGACCGCATCTAACATTACCATCAATTACGACATCGTTGCCCGCGCCAACGGCCCGATCACCCTGCGTAACTCGGCGGGTAACATCCATCTCAACGCCGGGCTCTATAGTGCTTCGGCCGACGGTTACGTCGGCAACGGCAACGGCACGATCACGCTCACCTCAACGGCCGGTGCGATCACGAGCTCTGGTCTCGGCTGGCGCACCGGCACGGGCCCGGGCGGTTTCCACACCTGGCTCGATTGGGCACTCCGCTTTGCAAAATACACCGAAGCCTCGGTCACCAAGGACACTGGCCGCATTGTGCAAGCAGGCGCGCTCTCTTGGGAAGAGTCCCTTTACACGACGAACGGAACCCAACTCCGCGCAGCCCAGGGTGCCATCATCCAATCCACAGGGGGCAAGCTCCTCCTCAATGCGAATTTGGGCGTAGGCAGTGCGCTCACCGGCACCGAAATCAGTCCGCTATCGATCTTCACCTCCGTCGCGCAACTCTCCGTTAACACACCGACGAATCGTTTGAGCTACATCATCGAAATGGATGAGGTCGACAACGTCGCCTCTTCGACTTCGGGCTTCCTCCAACTCGTCAGCCTCTTCGGCAAGCAAACGATCACACAGCCGATTACCGCCACGACGGACGTCATTCTCTCCGGCAACCAAGTTCAGATCGACCAACGCGTCACCAGCTCAAACAACATCTACGTTTATCCAACGACTCCGTCGCTCGCGATGCTGTTCCTGCCGACGACTTCGACGATTTCCTCCGTTCCCCAAGCCAGCGGCGGCCTCTTGCTCACGCAGGCGCAGCTCAACAATCTCTTCTCGAGCAACATCATCTATTTCGGCTCCGCTGAGTTGCTCACCAAAATCTACCTTGGCGATCACAGTTTGACCACGGTCACCTTGCCCGGTCCGTCCGTCGTCTTGCGCGGCGACGAAATTCATGTGCTCTCGCCACTCCGCGCGAACCATCTCTTCATTCTCGGTGACGGTTCAACGACAACGCTGGCGGCTGATGTGACCGGATTGTCGCAGACGATCAATGATTCGGTGGAAGTGGACGGCACGCGGGTGATGACGGCGACAGCCGGTAGCATCATCATTGGCAACCCCGGTGGGCAAATCGATGGCAACGGGGTGGGTGGTGCGGACAGTCTGACGATGAACGC
>CAMTVI010000019.1:0-27040 GCA_947085165.1 uncultured Opitutaceae bacterium | reverse complement strand
ATTTGCTCGCGCGTGGTCGTCGTTCTTGTCATGTCCTTGGTCGGACGGTTCATGGTGTTTCCTTTGTCGGTGGTTTTTGGCTTCATCACCAAACCACTTACCATGTTCCGTCTTTTTGCTGAACTCTTCGGACACTACCGGTTTGTTCGCCCACGAACCGCTACGCCAGAACCATTGCCCAGGCTTCTGGCGTGCAACCGGACGACGCAAGCCATGCCCGGATTTGCCCGTCTTGGCCGGAGCAGTAGTTGTGTGAAAACTGACTGCCTCGCTCCACCTCGCTTCGCGCAAAAAGCGCCCACCCTTCCGCGAACCAGACCGACTCGAAGCGTAATGGCGGTTAATCCGTCCCAATTCTTCATTTCGCGGCTATTACCTGCGTAGCCGAACTATCCCATGCATTCCCCCCTGCGATTCGCCGTGCTCTCTCTGTGTTGTATTGGTTGGACAGTTGCTCAGGCCGAGCCAACTGCGCCGGTTCGTCCCAAGATTCTCGGCATTTCCCATGCCGCATTCTACGTCAGTGATCCGGCCAAGGCGCGTGCGTTCTACACGGATTTCCTCGGCTATGAGGCGGTCTTTTCCATCCCACGCAAAAACGGCGGAGAGCTCACTTGGATTAAGATCAACGATCGTCAAACGATCGAACTCTTTCCCGGCTCGGAAGTCTCACCGGACGCTGATCGACTCTTTCACATCGCACTAGAAACCGATGACGCCGAGGCCATGCGCGTTTATTTGAAATCGCGCGGCGTGGAGGTGCCGGAGAAAACGCCGGTCGGAAAAATCGGCAACGCCAACTATTTTATCAAAGACCCCAACGGCAACACCGTCGAAATCGTCCAATACCTGCCTGAAAGCTGGACGGTGCGGGAAAAGGGGAAAGCGATGCCCGATACGCGCATTTCGAATCGACTGCGCCATGTCGGGGTCATGGTCGGCCAACTCGATGCATCGCTTCATTTTTACGGTGAGATCCTCGGCATGGGCGAAACGTGGCGCGGGAGCTCCGGTGGTCGCATGCTCAACTGGGTAAACATGCAGGTGCCCGACGGCGATGATTACATCGAATTCATGCTCTACGACAAAATGCCCTCGGTGGATCGGATGCGCACGCTGCACCACATCTGTCTCGAAGTTGAGGATGTCGCCGCCGCCGGTGAAATTCTAGCGCGACGGAAACTCCCCGACGGTTGCAAGCCGCCCACCCCTCTCAAAGCCGGCGTCAACGGTCGCCGCCAGATCAACTACTTTGATCCCGATGGGACGCGCGTCGAAATCATGGAGCCACACACCGCTGACGGAAAACCGGTGCCACCGTCTTCGGCGCCACCACCGCCGTCACTGCCGCGCCCCTAGTTTCCGTCTTTGAATCCACTCATGCTCTCCGCACGTCGCGTCACTCTTTCCCTACTCACCCTTGGTTTGCTAATGGCATCGGCCTTGTCCGCCATTGCGCAAGGCAAAGGCAACCGCAAAGGAGCGGGCGGCGGAGAGGACTTCCTCGCCGGTATTCCCGCCGACGTTCAACACCTCAAGATCGGCGATGCGGCCCCGGATTTTTCTTTGCCCGGCATTGATGGGAAAACCTACTCGCTCGCCGATTTCAAGGATGCGCCCGTGCTCATGGTGGCGTTCCTGTCGAACCACTGTCCGTATTCGCACGCTGCCGAGACGCGCTTATTGCCAATGGTCGCCGCTTTGCGCGCACGCGGTCTTGCCGTGGTGGCGATAAACCCAAACCACCCCGACGCCGTAGCCATGGCCGAACTCGGTTACAGTCGGTTCGACGATAGTTTTGAAGACATGAAAGGTTACGCCGCCGAAGCAGGTTTCACTTTCCCCTACCTCTACGACGGAGAAACACAGACGACCGCAAAAGCCTACGGTGCACTCGCCACGCCGCATATTTTCGTCTTCGACCGCGAACGACGCCTGCGTTACGCGGGACGATTCGACGATTCGCGCTACGCGGGACCTGACGCCGATTCTCCCGACACCACCAACGCGATCACCGCTTTGCTCGACGGACGCGAAGTGCCGGTGGCAATGACCAAACCGATGGGCTGTTCAACCAAATGGCTGAACAAGGCGGAAAAAGTCGCGCAACAAGATGCGGCGTGGAAGCACGAGCCGGTTTCGGTGGAAAAAATCACCGCCGCCGGAGTCGCGGACCTCGTCGCGAATCCGACCGACAAGCTGCGGCTCGTGAATGTGTGGGCGACTTGGTGCGCTCCCTGTGTCGCGGAATTTTCCCACCTCGTTACCCTCACCCGCCGACTTGCCAATCGCGACTTCGAGGTAATCACCATCAGCCTGGACAATCCCTCGCAGGAGGAGCGGGTGCTGAAATTTCTGGAGTCGCGCCATGCCGGATTGCCCAGTCGCCTCAAGCGCTCGGTCCAACGGGAGGGCCGGACGACGAATAATTATCTCTACACTGAAAAAGGTCAGGATGCGTTGGTCGCCGCGCTTGATCCCGAATGGCCCGGCCCACTTCCGCACACCGTGTTAATCGCACCGGGAGGAAAAATCATTTGGCGGCACAATGGGGAGTTCGATTTCGCCAAACTCACAAAAGTCATCTACGACCAGCTGGGTGGATACTATCGTTGAACGTATGACGACCTCCTCCGCTCCTCTGGGATTTGGCATTATCGGCGCGGGCATGATCGCCGACTTTCACGCGCGCGCGATCGCGGCGATACCAGACGCACGGCTGATCGGAGTGGCGAGTCACACCGAGGCCAAGGCGCGTGCGCTCGCAGAGAAGCACGGTGCTCCCGTCGTCACCACCGACACTGCTGCTTTCGTGGCGCGACCGGACATCCAGGTGGTATGCATTTGCACTCCGAGCGGCGCGCACCTCGAGCCCGCGCTCGCTGCCATCGCCGCCGGCAAGCACGTGATCATCGAGAAACCGCTGGAAATTTCGACCGCACGCGCAGACCAGATTATCACCGCAGCCGCCCACGCCGGAGTTTTGCTTGCGCCAATTTTTCAAGCCCGCTTTGGGGCCGGAGCGCAACGCGCCAAAGCCGCGATCGACGCCGGGCGTCTGGGCCGCCTCGTTCTCGCCAGCGCCTACATCAAATGGCATCGGGCCGCCACCTACTACACCGGTTGGAAAGGCACGCTCAACCTCGACGGTGGTGGGGCCCTGATCAATCAATCGATTCATGGACTCGATTTGCTCCAATGGTTTGTTGGCATGCCTGAACAAATTTTTGCCCACAAAACCCGACGCGTGCACACCGGGATTGAGGCCGAAGACACCGCCGCGGCGGTGATGCGCTTTCCGAGCGGTGCATTGGGCACCATTGAAGCCACCACTGCAACCTGGCCCGGCTGGTCGCGACGCATCGAAATCTGCGGCGAACTCGGCTCCATCGCACTCGAAGACGACCATTTGGCACGTTGGGATTTCCGCGACGCCCTGCCGGAGGACGACGCCATTCGCGCGGCGGCAAATGATCACGCCCTCGGCTCCGGGGCCGGTGCCGCCAATGCCATCTCGATCGAAGGTCACGTGCGGCAAATTTCCAATCTCGTTGCCGCTGTGCGCGACGGCAAGCCGCTGGCTGTCGATGGTCGCGATGCCCGCAATGCGGTCGCGTTAGTCAACGCTTTCTACTCCTCCGCCGAGAGCGGACATCCGGTCGTTCTTACCTGAATTTCATGAACACATCCGCCTCTACCTCCCAGCCTTGGTGGCGACTGCTCAGTCGCGAACATTGGTATGTCTTTATCGTGTCATCGCTCGCCTGGCTGTTCGATTGCCTCGATCAACAGCTCTTCAACCTCGCGCGCGATGCCGCGATGGAAGATTTGCTGGGCTCCAAGGCCTTGGCGACGGTTTACGCACCTTACACCACCTCCGTCTTCCTCGTCGGTTGGGCAATCGGCGGGCTGATTTTCGGCGCGCTGGGTGACCGCTTCGGACGGGCGCGGATTCTCGCCGTCTGTGTGCTCCTCTACTCTGTTTGCACGGGACTGAGTGCGCTCTCGACCGGCTTCGTCGATTTCTGCGTCTATCGTTTCTTCACCGGACTTGGAGTTGGCGGCGTCTTCGGTCTGGCAGTGGCATTGGTGGCCGACTCCGTCCCAGACAAGGCGCGGGCGCCCGCACTTGGCATGCTGCAATCGCTATCGTCTCTGGGCAATATTTCCGCCGGCCTGATCGGCATGGGTATCGGCCTGCTCGCCGCACGCCATTTGCTGCCCTTCGAGCTGCAAGCGTGGCAAGTGATGTTTCTCTTCGGAGCGATTCCCGCCTTCCTCTGCGTGTTCATCATCGGACGGTTGAAGGAGCCGCAAAAATGGGTGGACGCGAAGGCTGACGGCGCGAAACGCGGCATCAAGTTTGGCTCCTACGGTTCGCTGCTGAAACACCCGCGCTGGAAACGCCATGCCTGGCTCGGTCTCTTGCTTTGTAGCGCCGGTATCATCGGACTCTGGGGAATCGGTAATTTTCATCCCAAAATCGTCCGTTCCATCATCGAAACCCATCTCGCCGCGGCGGGTTTGACGACGGAGGCCATGGCGAGCGAGAAGGCTTATTGGGGATCCCTTGGGCTGCTATTGCAGAATATCGGTGGATTCTTCGGCATGCTTACGCTCGCGAAATTCGCTCAAGTAAAGGGACGCCGTCCCGCCTTCGCCCTGGCGCTCCTGCTCTCGTTTCTCTCCACGATTCTGGTTTTCAGCAGTCTGCGATCGGTGGACCAAATTTATTGGATGATCCCACTGATGGGTTTCGGCCAATATTCGGTGTTCGGCGTCTACGCGATTTACCTGCCCGAACTTTTCCCGACCAGCCTGCGCAGCACTGGAACGAGTTTCTGTTATAATTTCGGCCGCCTCGTCGCCGCCACCGCGCCATTCACCATCGGACAAATCACGCAACGGCTCGGCAGTGATTTGGAGGGCTTCCGCACGGCAGGCATGTGGGTGAGCGGCGTGCTCTTGCTCGGCATCGCCGTGCTTCCGTTCCTGCCGGAGACAAAAGATCAGCCACTACCGGAAGAATAAGATCATGACCCGTTACTCCCGGCTCGCCCGGTCGCTGTTCGCGGCGGCCGCATTGTTTTTCAGTTTCTCCGCGGGCGCGGGTATCGCCAGCGGCGCAGAGCCGCCGAAGCGTGTGCTCTTCTTCACGAAGTCATCGAACTTCGAACACAGCGTCATCAAGCGCCGCGGCAACCAACCCAGTTTTTCCGAGCAAGTGCTCACCGAGTTGGGTCCGCGGCACGGGATTCAGTTCTCCTTTTCAAAAGACGGCAGCTTGTTCAGCCAAGAATACCTCGCGCAATTCGACGCGGTCATGTTCTACACGAGCGGCGATCTGCTCGCCGTGGGCAAAGACGGCGGCGGCGCGATGACGCCGGAGGGCAAGTCCGCATTGCTCAATGCCATTGCGAGTGGAAAGCTTGGATTCGTCGGCATTCATTCCGCTGCGGATACGTTTCATACCGGCGAGACGAGCGCCACCAACACGGCGCAAGCGCGCACGTGGCGCTACCGCACTCTTGGCGACCAAGCCGACCCTTATCTGCAAATGCTCGGCGGGGAACTCATCGTGCACGGCACGCAACAAATCGCGCGCGCTCACGTGATCAATCCGCAGTTCCCGGGTTTCACTGCGTTGGGAACGCAGTTTGAATTACTGGAGGAGTGGTATTCGCTGACGGAATTCGCCTCCGACATGCATGTGTTGCTGGTGCAAGACACGGCCGACATGCGCGACCCGCACGCGAATGGACAGGACTGGCCGCCGACCGGATGGGACACCCCTTATCTCCGTCCGTCTTTCCCCAACACGTGGGTTCGTCACCACGGCGCAGGTCGCGTTTTTTATACCGCACTGGGACATCGCGAAGATGTGTGGGTAAGCGAGCTGTTCGAGAACATTTTGTTCGGCGGATTGGCATGGGTGCTGGGTCAGAAACAGGTTCCCACCCCGCCCAATCTCTCGGAAGTCGCACCACACGCGCGTGAGTTGCCGCCTATTTCTGCTCCCGTGTCGGGTCTCCCGAAATGGGCCCGCGAGTTGCCCGCCCCGACGCTGCCGATCGGACGTTAGCCAAAGTGAAATTGGAATGTTGAGGCATCGGCTACTGAGTCTTTGGGCTACTGCCTCCACGGATCCGTTTATCCGCCGCCCTCGCGCGAACGAGATTGCAGAGGAGAGAAAACAAAAAGCGCCCGGAGCAAGATGCTGCCGGACGCTTGAATTTTGGCTGGTAGTCACCCCCAACCGTTAAGTGACGAAGATCAGAGCGAAACTTTGAGCTGCTGGCGGCGACGATGCCACACGGTTCCAGCCACAGTGAGAACGCCGAAGAACAGCGCATAAGTCGATGGCTCGGGAATGATCGTGAGAGTCATATCCGACGCATTGAGATCTAGTTCAAGGATGCGATCGCCAAAGGCCCCACTCCATGCCCCGTCTCCCGTATTGCTCATGCTGCCAGTAAAAGCCCCGGTTAAAGTCACCGATGAATAATTGGAAAGCGCCGTCCGGGAGGCGTAGGTGAACAATTGCAGATTGCCCGAATTCAGGAGGACGCCGAAATTAAGCGTCAAGTCGCCACCCGCAGTATAGATGCCGCCGATATTGATTGCATCGTAACCAGAGCCACGAGTCAGGCCGTCAATTTCAAGTGTTGTGAAACTACCGGCCGCCTGGGTCAGGTTGCCGCCAATGGCAAGCAATCCAGGGGAAGCACCGGGAGCAAGGATGCCACCAACGTTGATGTTTACATTGTTGGTGATGGTGCCCGTGCCGCCCAGGGTTCCACCCGTGTTGGCATTCACGCTCGCGCTCGCGAGCGAACCGTCAACGCGCAGCGTGCCCGCGTTGATTGCCGTGTTGCCGGCATAGGTATTCGCTCCCGACAGGATCAAGGTGCCGCTGCCTGCTTTGGTCACCGACGACGTGCCGCTGATGACGCCACTGTAAGTGTAGCTGTTGCTGCGATTAAACGTCAGACTGTTGTTCGCAACGATATTGCCAGCTACTGCGCCCGTGGTGCCACCGGTGCCAATTTGCAAGCTGCCCGCACTAATGGTGGTCGTGCCCGTGTAAGTGTTGTTCGCGCCGAGAATCAATAAGCGCGTGCCCAGTTTGTCGATCGAACCGCTGCCTGAAATCACCGAATTGACGAGCAACTGCGAACCAGTGGCGCCGCCAATCGTCCAGGTCGAAGTTCCTGCCGGAATACCAATGCCACCCCCGGTCAATTCGTAGATATAGGCCGCACCGCTGCCAGAAGCATTGAGCAACACATTATTCACCGAGACACCGCCACCATCGACGGTGATCGTGCCGGTGCGTGTTCCTGTGGTGCTCAGGGTGGCGTTGTTGCCATTGGTCCAAGCAGCTCCCGTCCAGTTCGTGTTCGTGGTGTCCCAGGTGCCGGTGCCGACACTCCAAATCTGAGTGGATTGGGCGTGGAGAAATGACGCCGTAGTCAGAAACAACGTCGCGAGGACGGATTTTAGTGATGTGCTTTTCATGGGTTTCTTGGGGTTGGTAAAAACGAGTGGAATTAGAATCGATAGGTGACGCCGGCACTGGCTTCGACGACTTCGTCGGCTTGGCCATCGCGCTCCAGCGCTGCGCGCACAAATCCCGCGACGCGCTCGCCCCGCGCAACGCGCAGTCCGACTGACGCGGTGAGGCCGGAGGCATGCGGTGCACGTGTTCGCACGGCGAATGGAGCACCGGCCAATGTGCCAGTGATGTCGCGGGCTGCATCCTCTGACTCATTACGCCAGGCCAAATCGAGTTCGGGCGTCAACAGGTAGTCGCCAGCCGACACGCGGCCACTGAGCAGCACGCCTACTCGGCCGACCAAGGATTTGCCGGTCTGCGTTTTGAGGGCAAGGTTGGCCGAAGAGGCGTTGGTCTCGTTGGTGCCGTTCGCCTGCCAGCGCACAAATTGGCCGCCGATGTAGGGCGTGATTTGCGCATTCTCGCTCTTGATGGCGTAACCCAAACGAAGTCCGACATGACTCTCGAAACTGCCGTTTTCCAGCGTCGCCACATTGGCGAATCCGGGAATAGCCACCACCCGGCGACTGGCGAGGTTGGCGGTGCTGAATCCACCAACAATATCCACGAAAGTGTTGCTCCATGCCTGACGTGCATAAGCCGATAAACCGAACCGTGGTGTTTCAGTGCTGCTTCCCGCTGCATCAAGTTCCAGCGTCTCGTCGTCGTAGGATAGCATCAGTCCCAGACGGAAATTGGGAGTAATGGTTACGTCGCCGCCGACGGTGATTCCGGTGGCGGTGCCTTCGGCGGCGCCACTGTCCGCGCGAGCGTCGAAAGTCGTCGACCGACGCGTGAACTCCATCCACAACCCAGCGTCATTACTTGCCGATGCCTCCCCAAGACGAAGTTCGGCGGTGCGCACTGCGGCATTGGCCTGCACGACGGCTTGGCCAAACCAATGCTCGTAACGCAAGGGCGACAACGCATCGAGCGCCGACAGCACTGCCGCATCCGTCGGCAGCGCATTCAGAGCCGTGCGCAGCGTCGGTGCGGAATTCACGGAAATCGTGTTGTCGATCGTCGCCCCGATTGCGCGCTGGTTGGCGGTGCCATTGAGGCTGGCAAATGCGCGTTGGGTAAGGGCGAATCGCACCTCGTTCGCGGTATAACTCACCGTCGGTCTAACCATCACACCGACGGCGTCCCAGGAAGTGCCCACCGTTGCAAATGCACCGGTCACCCCGCCGGTGGCGGAGAGCAAGGTAAAGCTTTGTCCGATCGTTGGCGTATAACCGCCCAATGAGGAAACCGTCAGCGTGCCATTGAGTGCGGCAGCGCCGGTCACAATGAGGCGGTCGAAGCTAGTGGCGGACGCGAGTTCGGCCGCGTAGGTGCCAGTGCTTGATTGGGTGTAGTTACCGTTGATCGTAATGGTGCCCGGGCTTGCGCCGGGGCTGACCCGACCACCATTGGTCAAGTTGCCGCGGATGGTTCCGTCACCCGCGAGGGTTGCCCCCGCGTTAATCGTCCCGGCACCAATACTGGAATTCAGCAAGCGCAGCGTGCCACCCGCGACTGTGGTCGTGCCCGTGTTGGTATTCACCCCCGAGAGCACGAGCGTGCCGGTGCCGGACTTGGTCAACGCACCGGTCCCAGTCACTGCACCAGAGAGCGTTACGGTATTTGCAACCGTATCCAAAGTGCCTCCACCAGCGCCGATCGTCACGGCGCGATTCGAAGTGAGGGTCGCTCCCGCCCGCACGGTGCCGCCGGCGAACGTAAGACCACCAGAGGCCGCACCAAGATTGGAGTCTGTGGAAACTTGCAACACCCCGCTACTAACGGTTGTTCCTCCCGAATAGGTGTTGGCGCCGCCGAGCACGAGCGTGCCGAGATCGGTCTTGTTGAGACCGCCGGTGCCCGCGATGACCGAATTGATCGTGCCGGTCATGGTGGCGCTCGCCGCGGTTCCATCGCCGACGCGGAACGTCGCGCTCGGCGTGTTGTTGGTCACCGTCCCTCCATTGACCGTGTAACCATTGACGGCAAATTGCATGCCGGTGACGACAATCGGCCCGCCGGCCGTGCTGACCGCAATAGTTCCAGGGGTCCCTTGCAAGACCGCAAAGCCCGACCGCCAACCGCCGGTGCTGGTGCCAGCGTCATTACGGAACCCACCCGCGTCCGGATCTGCACTCCACGTGCCGCTGCCACCGCCCCAAATTGGCAATGGCACGCTCAGATCGCGGTAGAGCAGGCTAACTTGATTCGCCGTCGCGGTCTGGATGGAGAAACTGTTCACGGCAATGCCGGCGGTGTTTCCGAGCAACAGCCCATTGTTCGTCAGTGTGCCCGTGTAATTGAAAAGGCGATAGAGTCCTTCGCCAAATCCGGCGCTGCTGGTAATATTGAGGATGCCGTCGAGCGTGAGGTTGCCGTTGACTTGGAAGAGCGTCGTCGCGGCCGGCGCGCCGAGCGTGACATTGATGGCCGAGGTGTCGTTGAGCACGAGGGCTCCCATCGTGAGGGTGGCGCCTTGCTGTCCAACGAGAGTAGCTCCGTTCTCCACCGTCGCACTTCCCCCAAGCGTGCCCGAACCAGCCAAGGCCGCGCCGCTGCGCACTGTCGTCGAGCCGGTGGCGGTCGATTGGTTGCCGTTTACGCGCAACGTGCCGCCGGAGACCGTGGTGCTGCCAGTGTAAGAATTATTGCCACTCAACACGAGAGTGCCGAGGTCGGTCTTGTCGAGTCCACCCGTGCCCGTGATGACAGATGAAATTGTTGCCGTCATCGCCGTGCCGCCGCTGGTGCCGTTACCAACCCGGAAGACTGCTGCCGGGGTATTATTGGTGAGAATTCCACCGCCAACCGTGTAGCCGTTGGCGGCAAATTGCATTCCCGTCAGCACGACTGCCCCACCCGCAGCATCAACCGTCACCGCGCCACCGGTATTTTGGAAAATTGCGAAATTCGGCTGCCATGGGGCAGCGGCAGATCCGGTAAAATCAGACCACAACGAACTCGTCGGATTCGCCGTCCAAACTCCCGCGCCGCCACTCCAGAAATTGCGCGGGCCTGAATCAAAGACCAAGTTGATCTGATTGGCGATCGACGACTGGATCGCGAGAAACTGCGCATTAACCGGTGTCGTGCCGAACGTGAGGACATTGTTCGTTAGGGATCCGCTGTAATCGAACAACCGATATACTCCCGGACCAAAACCACCCGCATCGGCAACACTGAGCACGCCATCAAGCACGAGGTTGCCGTTAACTTGGAAAAGTCCGGTCGCCGATGGCGCACCAAGCGCGACATTGATCGCGGAGGTGTTATTGAGCGTGAGTCCGCCCAACTTCAGCGTCGCTCCCGCTTGGCCCGAGAGCGTTCCGCCGTTACTAACGGCAACTGCACCACCAATGGTGCCGTTGCCGGTCAAAGTGGCTCCGCTCAATACTGCGGTCGCTCCAGTAGCTGCGGATTGATTGCCGTTCACGCGCAAGGTGCCGTTGGTTACCGTGGTGGCACCAGCATAGGAATTGTTGCCGCTTAACACGAGTGTGCCCAAGTCGGTTTTATTGAGGCCGCCAGTGCCCGTAATAACGGATTCGATGAGCGCGGTGCTCGTGGCGCCACCACTGGTGCCATTGCCGACCCGGAAAATCGCATTCGGCGTGTTGTTCGTGAGCGCCCCCGCGGTAACAGAGTAGCCCGTCGTCGCAAATTGGGCACCGGTCAACACCACCGGACCAGCAACCGCGTCAACCGCAACCACTCCCGCCGTTCCGCCAAAGATAGCGAAATTGGGTTGCCACGTCGTGTTCGTGACTCCGGCAAGATCTGTCCAGCCGTTGCCAGTGGCACTCCAGGTGCCGGCACCACCGCGCCACAAATTCGCCGGACCCGCATCGAGGAGCAAGTTAACCTGATTCGCGACTGAGGTCTGGAGCGCAAAATTGGCAGAGGCGAGACCGGCAGTCGTCCCGAAGGCGATGCCATTGTCGGCAAAGGTTCCGGTGTAGTCGATGAGACGATAAAGCCCGGGACCAAAACCGCCCGCATCCGTGACATTCAGTGTGCCGGCTAGCGTGACGTTGCCGTTGACGAGCAACAGACTCTGCGCGGAGGGCGCGGCCAAAGCCAAGTTGAGATTGGAAGTCGGCGAGAGCGTGAGACCGGCAACGGTGAGGCGCTGGCCGGAGCGAAGCACCAACGAACCGCCATTTTCCACCGTGACGGCGCTGGCCAGCGTGCCCGTGCCACCCAAAGATGCTCCGGTGGCAACCGTAGTCGCGCCGGTGTAAGTATTGGCCCCGTCCAGCAGCGTTGTCCCTGTGCCCGCAAGGCGCAGCGTGCCGGTGCCACTGATGACGGTGCCCAGGCTGTAAGTGTTGCTGCGATCGATCACGAGCGCGGCAGCATTAGCGATATTGCCCGCCACTGATCCAGTTGTTCCGCCGGTGCCCAACTGCAATGTGCCCGAGGTAATTGAAGTGTTTCCCGCATACGTGTTGTCGCCCGAGAAAACAAGCGTGCCGCTGCCGGCCTGTGTCACCGAACCGGTGCCGCTGATAATACCGCTAAAAGCGTGCGTATCGCTGCGGTTGAACGTGAGAGTCGCGTTGGCGATGATGTTGCCCGCGACGGAACCGTTGGTGCCGCCGTTGCCGATTTGCAAGTTGCCCGCCGAAATCGTCGTCCCGCCCGCATAAGTATTGTTTCCCGCCAGAATCAATAGGCGGGTTCCGGTTTTCTCCACCGCACCGGCTCCCGTGATGGCAGACTCCACCAAGAGCTGCGAACCCGTTGGACCGCCAACCGACCACGTAACCGCAGGGGCGGCGAGCGCGATGGAACCACCGGTGAGGACATGGCTGTAAACCGCACCACCACCCGAACCGCTGGATACGCCGCTTAAGCTAACTCCACTAGATTGAACCGTAACCGTGCCAGTGCGGGCAGCGCTGGTGCCGATGGTCGCGGCATTGCCCTCAACCCAGGCGGCGCCTGACCAGTTGGTCGTTGTCGTATCCCAAACGCCGGAGCCAGCGCCCCAGATTTGAGTGACAACTTGTGCCGACGCGGAGGTGAAACCGGCCAGCAAGAGAACGAGACTGAAACGGAGGGGTGGGCGCATTGCTTTCAAGTGGAATATAAGAGTTGGTCTACTGGGCGGGGTTTAACGGAGGCAGGCCGACGGGCCCGACATCGCCATGGGTGAGTGTCTCCCAAACCATGTGATTATTGTCCGCTCCGGTCGGGCGATTCGTCGGAATGACTTTCGCCATCAATGGTAATTTCAGGCCGAGCCGGTGATGAAAATGGTTGTATGCGATCTCCCACGTGGGTTGCCGCGTGAACTCGAGAAATTCGGGGACCGGCGTGTTGTTGGGAGCAAGAAATTGCGCCTGAAACTCCATCGCCGCCACGATTCGGTCGCCGTGTTCCGCATACAAATCGAGGCCCTGTTGGCGCGCGGTTTCGGCGGCGTTGACGATTGAAGAGAAACCCATGTTGGCATGATGCGGATCGCGCATCGACTCTTGGAGCAGGCCATTCACCAGCGGCGTGGCCTTGCCCTTATTCGTCCAAAACGGCGTTTCTCCACTCGGTGGAAGAATCGGCGTGGGACCGTCCCGCTCCAAATAAATGTAAGCCGGGGTGCGGCCACGCCACATCTTGACGCCGGCCTCGAAAAGCGCGCGATCATCGGCGAAGACTCCGATGTTCATCAATGCTTCGCTCATCGCGAGTTCCTTGTTCCCGTTCTCGGTCGAACCACCGACGAGTGAAGGCACGTATTGGGTCAAAAGCATCTGCTTGAACTGCGCGATCTCCTCCGCCGCCCAGCCCGTGAACGTGTGCCGGATGATTTCGGCAGCCCGTGGCCAGACCGAGCCGGCCCACGCCGCCTGCACCGGACCGTTCGCCATTTTGTGTCCGCCTTTGAGGGTCGTCGCCCACGCATTCATGATGCGGATGGAAGTGCGAGCGTGATCGGCGTTGCCCGTGACAATCCACGCGATTGCGTGCGAGTAAGCGGCCATGGCGTCGCGGCGTTCGTCCTTGCAACCAATATCAGGATTGGAACGCGGGCCGCATTCGATTGTTTCGCGCGGTTTCGGCACGTAATCGAGCGCCGCAAGCGGCGTTGCCATCATCGTGGCGAAAGCCGTTTTTTGCGGTTCGATGCCCTCAGCCACGCGCTGCTTGATAAGATCCAATTGCCCGCGATTTAGTAGCACACCCGGATGCCGGAATTCCGCGGTTGCCGAGCCCGGTTCCTTTAATTGGTCCGCCGGGGTGTTCGCGGACACAACCAAGGACGGCAGGACCAAAAATAGAAATGAAGTAGTGAGACGAAAGACGCTCATGCGGGTTGGGAAATGGTCAGATACTGGGGCTCCACATTATTAATAGCGCGCCACGTAAAAATTGAGACACGCCGTTTCACTGGTGTCCTAATCGCGCCTCGCGCCGCTATTGGTTTTCATAACCCGGCACATGTGGCCGTTCCCCAAATAACCAATCGTTTCCCCATGTCTGACTCCCTCAACCGCCGCGATTTCCTCAAAAACGCCTCCCTTCTCTCGCTCTGCGCCGCTACTGGTGTCGGTCTTGCCGGACTGGGCGCAAGCACGACCGCCAGCGCGAAAGTCACGCCGATCCAGCGGGCCGGAGGCGCCAGTCTCAAAACCTCCCTCAACGCCTATTCGTTCGCCCGACTTCTCGGAGTCGGCGGCAAGGGCAGCCTCAGCTTAAACAAACTCGCTGATTTTTGCGCCGAGCAAGGCTTCGATGGCATCGACCCCACTGGTTATTACTTTCCGGGCTACGAGAAAAACGGCCTCGGCGTGCCGAACGACAAGTTCATCTTCGAATTCAAGCGCCGTGTCTTCGATCTCGGATTGGGCATCAGTGGCACGGGGATCGGCAACAATTTCACCACCGCCGATCGCGCCGCGCGCGCGCACGACGTGCAACGCATCAAGAACTGGATCGAAGTCGCCGCCAAGATGAGCGCGCCGGTCTTGCGCGTCTTCGCCGACACGCAAATGCGGGCGCAAACTTGGGAAACCGTTTCCAACGGAGCTTCACGCGAGGATGTCGAAAAATGGATTGCCGACGACATTCGTGAATGCACCGAGCACGGTGCGAAATTCGGCGTTATCATCGGCGTGCAAAACCACGGCGATTTCCTCAAGACCGCCGATGATTTGCTCTCGTTGCTCAAACGCATCGATTCTCCCTGGTGCGGTGCGATCGTGGACACCGGCTACTTCAAGGCGGAAGATCCTTACGCCGAAATGGCCAAGGCCGCACCTTACGCGGTTAACTGGCAAATCAAACAAAGCCCGTATGGAGTCGAAAAACAGGACGAGGCCCCCATCGACATGATTCGACTGCTGCGCATCGTCCGCGCTTCTGGCTACCGCGGCTACTTGCCGCTGGAGGCCCTGTCGCCCCGTGGCGCCGGTGCCAACTACGACCCCTTCAAGATCGTGCCAAAGTTCCTCGGCGACCTTCGTCACGCCATCGCGGCAACCGCGTGATTTAGACCCATGAAATTTTCCCTAACCGCAATTTTCCTGGCCATTGTCTCCGTCACCACGGCGGCGGAGTCACCGATCGATCCTCGTTACAAACCTGCGTCAACCAACTCCCAGCTCGGAGATTGGGCGGGGACCGAAGGCTACGCCGTCCAGCTGCTGCTCGATGAACACGGCGACTATCAAGCCAATGTCTTCAAGGAGTTTGATTCAGCGGAAAAACCGTTCGCCATCCTTCGCGGAAAGCCGTCAGACGAAAACGGGATTTCATTGCGCGGCGGCGGTTGGAGCGGCCGCATCGAAAACGGCCAATTCCAAGCGACGAACGGCGGCAACTCATTCGCGCTGAGTCGCGTTCAGCGAGCTTCGCCCACCCTCGGCGCTCCCGCGCCCAGCGGCGCCGTGGTGCTTTTTGACGGAACGAATCTTGACGCTTGGGCCAACAAAAAGGGCAAGGAGTGGTTGGTGCAGGACGGCCCGGCGCCGTGGATGATCACCGACGAGGGATTCCTCGAAGTCGTGCCGGGAACGGGCGGCGGCATCATCACTCGCCAGGAATTTGGCGACAGTCAGATTCATATCGAATTTCGCACTCTGGGTGCCCCCACCAATAGCGGCATCTTCATCCAAACCCGCTACGAAGTTGACATCAGCGAAACCTATGGCCGCACCGAAGGCGGTGCTTGCGGCGGACTCGGCAATTGCACGCCGAAAGGAACTGTTCCACGCGCCCGCGCCTCCCGCCCTCCGCTTGAATGGCAAACCTTCGATATCGATTTTCGTGCCGCCCGATTCGACGACAGCGGCAAAATGACAGCTCAACCCGTCGTAACCGTTCGTCTCAACGGCGTCGTGCTTTTCGAGCAACAAGAGCTGAACCACCCGACCGGCGCGGCCGGGCGTCTCCGCGACGCACCCCTTGGCCCGCTCATGCTGCAAGAGCACGGGGCTCCACTGCAATTTCGTAACATTTGGATTCTGCCTCGCAGCTAGGAAATCCTCCTCTCGTGTCCTGAACCTGCCTCCTCGCGCTATTTCTTAACTGCGTTCCCCAAAAGCCTCCGCTTTCTCACACCCACACCCTCCCCATGAAAATTTCCTACTCTCGGTTGGCGACTCTCACCGCGTTGTGCCTCACCGCCAGCGCCTTGTCCGCCCAGACCACGGCGACACCGAGCGAAGAGCCCATTGTCCTCTCGCCCTTCGAAGTCCAAGCCAAAGGCACCGACGAATACACCGCCTCCGAATCTGTCACCGGATCGCGCGTCGCCACGCCAATCAAGGATCTGCCGTTTGCCATCAACGTCATCACCAGCGAATTCCTGAATGACTTCGATTTCTTCGAAATCGACAGCAACCTCGGTTACACCAGCTCGCTCACCGGCGTCGATACCCAGGGCAACTACAACCTGCGCGGTTACGGCGCATCCTTCCAACTGCGCAACGGCTTTTATCGCCTCGGTTTGATCGATCGCGTCAATGTCGACCGCATCGAGGTCATCAAGGGCCCCAACGCCGCGATCTACGGCCAAACCTCTCCCGCCGGTCTGGTGAATATCATTTCCAAGCGTCCGAAGACAAAAAGCTCCCAACGCCTCTCTGTTTCCGGCGGCAGTAACGATCTCCGTCGCGCCGAACTGAATGTGACCGGACCGCTCGGCTCCATCGGCGGAACGAAATTCTACCACATCCTGAGCGCCTCCGGCATGGATCGCGGTTACGAAGTTCAGTTCGCCGAGATGAAGCAGCGCACCTTTTCCGAGGCGATTCTCGCGAAATTCAGCGACAAAACCAATTTGCTGGCGGAGTTTGAATTCTCCCAACGCAAATCCATCCCCGGCGTAACGGAAGTTCCTCTGGTCGTCACCCGGGTCGGCACCCGCTATGTTTACACTTCGGAATTCGCGCGGCAGTTTGAATTGCTCAACCAGACCGGCGGCAACTCCCGTCAGGATCGCGAAGTCAGCACCGGCACCGTCACACTCGAACATCGTTTCAGTCCCACCTTCTCCGCACGGGTATCCGGTTACCTCTACGATCGCAGTGCGCTCAATTTCAATTCCAGCGGCGGTGACCAATATTACCCGGTGACGAATATCATCGCGGGCAAGAATCCAACCCACTCCGTGCTCGATGAAAAAGGCTCCGCGATTCAAGCCGATCTCCTCGCGCACTACTGGACCAACTCCGGCAAGCTCGAACATAAAACCCTCCTGACCTTCGACTGGTCGAGCAACCGCCGCGCGCGCTACGAAACCAAGCCTCTCACTTCGGTCCTCGGCAGCACTGAACTCAGTGTCGCGGCCCCCAACTTCACCGTCCCTGCTCTCTCGCTGTGGAACATCGTTACCCGCGACGACCACACCCGCAACAACGTGCTCGGCGTCTACCTGCGCCAGCAGACTTCCCTGATGAAAGGCCGCTTGATCGCCTTCGGCGGCGTGCGCTACGACCACGTCACCTTTGATCTGAATTTCGGCAACCAATACAACGTCGGCGGCTCCAATCCCGGCAGTCTGCGTGCCGCGGGCGAACGCGATTACTTCACCGATGACGCCGTTTCGCCCAACTTGGGCATCAACTACAAACTCACGCCCACGATCGCCCTCTTCACCAACTACAGCCGCTCGTTCTTCCCCAATGCTCAAGCATCCAAGCTCGGCGATCCTCGTTTGCCCAACGAACGCGCCAAGGGTTTCGATCTGGGCGTCAAAGCCAGCCTGCTCGATGAGCGCCTTGTGTTCACGCTCAGTTTCTTCGGCATCGAACGCGATGGAGTGAAAGCGACGTTGATCGAAGACGGTCAAACCGTTGAGCGCGCCGCCGGCAAACAAAAGGCCGACGGCTACGAATTCGACTTCACCTGGCGCGCGACGGACAGCCTGACCATCCTCGGTGGCTACGGCAACACGGACGCTCGCGTCGTCGACAACGGTCGCGACGTTGACTCCATCGGCCGCGCACCTGCCGGCGTGCCGCGCGACAACGGCGGCGTCGCACTCCGCTACCGTCTGCCCGGCGCATTGAAAGCGTTCAGCATCAACGCCGGATTAAAATATCTTGGCGAGGCGAGCCCGTTTTCACTGGTCACCGTTTCCGGCGGCAATCCCGACCTCGCTCGTCGCAATATCGTCATCCCCTCCTCTTACTCAGTCGATGGCGGCATTAGCTATCGCTGGCGCCAACGCTCCGCCGGACTCGGTCACACCGTCCGTGCCAGCGTGCGCAATATCTTCGACAACGACGATTTGACTCCTCGCGCTGGTCGCCCGGAAGGCCGCCAGTTCTTCCTCGCTTACACGGTGACCCACTAAGCTCCTTTCTTTTAGCCGAATGCCAGCCCCGGACGCGTTTTCGCACCGGGGCTTTTTTGGGCAGAAACGCGATCGGCATCGACCCCTACCGCCGACCGGGAAAGCCCATGTCCCAATTCGCTGATCTGAGGCTATTCAACTTTGTTCCCAAAACCAAAACTACCATGAAAAAGCTCCTCCTTCTCTCGTCCCTTCTCTGCACCGTCTTGCTCGCCCCAACTTTGACCTTCGCCGCCAAAGCCGACGGTCCCAAGGCCAAGGCGATGGCTCAGTTCGACCTGAACAAAGACGGCAAATTTAACGAAGACGAAATTACCGCCATGCGCAGCGCCTATGCCGCCAATGCGGACGGCGATCTCAAGCGCTACGATACCGACGCCGACGGCAAACTCAGCGACAGCGAAATCGCGCAAATCATCACCGGCAGCGGCAAAAAGGGTGAAGGCAAAAAAAGCGGCAAGAAAGCAGATGAGAAAACCCCCGAAGCCGAAGGCGCCAAGAAGGGCGGCAAGAAAAAATCGGACAAGTAAATCTCTCGCGGTCGCCACCGCCCCGCAACCAGACGCCGCCCACATGAGAACTTTCGTCCTCCCGGCGGCGTTTCTTTTTGCCCACACGCTGCACGCGCAACCGGTCACCCCGTTGCGCCTCGCGGACTACATTGCCGCCAACTCCAACGCGACAAGCTACGAGCAAAGCTTCGATCTCCTCGCGAATGGACTCCCGCCCGGCTGGCACGTCACCTTCGAAGCGAAGCCGAGCCAGTTCGGCGGCGCGCCCGACACGCGGCGCGTGAAGCTTCAGCCGAATGCCGACGCTGACCCGATGAAGAACACCGCTTGGTCGGGCCTTGATCAGGTGTTTCGCAATTTCGCGGGCCGCACGCTATTTCTCCAGTCCAGCGGACAAGCCTCGCTCACCGAACAAGCCGAATTCTCCAATCGGGCACTCGGCCTCCGCACCGGCAATGCGTTGGGCGAGTCCTACGTTCCCAACGCCAGCTACGATACCGGTGGCGGCGCGATCGGATTCTCGCTCGATTCGCGCGGATCACGGCTGACCCACGTAAACTTCGAATTGGCCCTCTTTGGCGCCATCGATTCCGACGGCCGCGGCTATATCCAGGAATGGGCGCTGCAAGGCAGCAATTCCGCGAGCGGTGGCAGTTGGGTTGAAATCGGCCGCATCTTCTCCTTCGGCGATTCGCCGAGCGCCGGCGACTATCGCCTCGTGCGGTTTTCATTTCGCAATCGCTCCCTCTTCGATCGGCTGTCCGCCGCGGGTCTGCAACTGAACGATGCGCCATTGGTGAATATCCGCCTCGTCGCGATCGACCGCATTGCAGCGGCAGCCGGTTCGTCCGCCAGCGCCCGTTTCTCCTACGCGCTCGACAATTTTTCCGTAGGCTACACCGGCCTCGACGACACCGCGTTTGATGAAGAGCCCGCCGCCTTCATTCCCAAACTGCCTTTGCCGGCCAATGGCTACTACGCGCAGGATTTTGCGATTATCGACGAAGGCCGCCTGCCCTCCGGCTGGCATCTCACCCGCTCGGCAACCAGCACGACTCTCGGCGCCTTGCTCCCGCTCACCACCACGGAAACCAGAAACGGCACCATCGCCGACAATCTGGCGCGCCGCGTGGCGTGGACGAATTCCAATGGCACGTTCAAGAACTTCGCCAATCCCGCCACGCCGCGCAAAGGCCCGTGGTTAAACGATCAGGCGCAGGAGGCGTTTCCCAACCGCATGCTCGGATTTCGCGCGAGCAGCGCCACCGGAGATACGGGGCACGCGTTTGTCTTCTGGTGCGACGCCACCGGCCAACGCAATCTGCGACTGACGCTGAATGTCTTCTCCACCAATGCCAGCGAACGTCCGCTCGATGTCGTGGTGCAATTCAGCATCAACGGAGGCACCAGCTGGACGACTTTGCAGTCATTCCCGAATCTCGGACGAGTGCCCACGGTCGCGGAGGCGGGGCTCAAGATTACTCACCCTGTCTCTATTTCCCTGCCCGCCTCGGCCAATAATGCAGCCAGTCTGCACGTGCGCATCGCCGCGCTCACGCTCTCCGTCGGCGGCAACCCCGGCTCAGATCAAACACGCACGGCGATCGCGATTGATGATTTCTCGCTCACTTATGACCCGTTGCCGTAAATCGCTCCACGGTTTCATCGGGACCGCCGTGCTGTCGTTGGCGCTCATCGCCCCCTCGAGCGCGGCGACCGGCGATCCGGCTTCGAGTGTTCGCTTTCAGAGTCTCGGCAGCTTTGTCCACGCCAATCCCGGCGCGACCTCGTATCGTGAAAATTTCGACGCCGCTCTCGGCACGTCGGCACCGGAGTCCGGCACCGGCACTCCGTTCCCTCGCGGCTGGTATGGCACTTTCAGCGCCAAGGCTGCCTCTCTCGGCACCGTTCTCGACCCGACCGCAAAAACCAACACCTGGTGTCAGAAAGGAGACGGCGTCCGTAATTTCGCCAATCGATCGCTTTACGACACCAAGCCGACCGCCAACGCCAACAACCAGAATACGAACGCGGACCGTTCCCTGGGAGTTAACACCAAGAGCGGCACCGGCGAGGACTACCCCGGCACCGGCAGCGCCGCCTTCGGCCTCAATCTCAAGACTATCGGTTACGATGTGGGGGCGCTGCGTTTCGATTTCACGTCGTTTTCCATTACCGACACGAAGGCCGCAACCATCGGTGATCCGGTTCCGGTGGGTCTGATGTTGAATTGGAGTGTGCAAGTTGCGAACACCCCAAGCGGGCCATGGGCAACTGTCGCGACCATTACCCACTCCACGCAGCTCGGCGGCTCATCGCCCGGTGGCGTTTTCACTCGGCAAGTCAACGTGCCTGATCTGGCGGCTGCCGTCGCTGCCTCCGGCACCGGTGTCCTCGTCAACAACACCGCCATGGTGCATCTGCGGGTGGTTGCCACCAGCACGACGGCGGGGCCGAGCGGCACCGTCCGGGCCAGTTATACCATCGACAATTTCGAACTCGGCGTCACTCAGCGGCCCGGATTCGTCTATGCGGGTGAAGATGATATCGAGACAAATCCCGACGCGCGCTTCGACTACGTGCAGAGTTTCAACGGACTCGACGCGACTCCCTTGAACGCCGTGTCTTGGTCGCAAGGTTGGCGCAACGACGGCAATGTCGGCAACCGCTACAATCTCAAGGGTTGGTATACCGCGACGACCACGAACGGTGTGCTCAACAATCGTTTCGTTTCGGGCAACGGCTACATCTACACCTTTGAGCGCACCGACGCGGGAGCCATCGACTACGATGCCAACGACCGGGTGATCTACAACAACACGGGTGGTCCGCCCGCCGTGGTCAATTTCGGCGGCGTTTCCGGCGCGGACAACATCGCGAATCGCAACCTCGGGTTCCGTTTCTCTCACGAGGGCGAAAAGAACCGCCATGAAGCATTCTACCTCGGCTTCGTTTACACCAACACCACCGGTCGCCCCGTCACCGGCATTGAAGCTGATTTCTACCTCCCGTATTGGCAGCGCATGGGCACACCCGCTTGGGTGCGCATGGATTTTGCATACAAACGCCTCGGCGCGAACTTCGACCCACTCAACTTCAAGATCCACGAAATCACCGACGCCACCGCCGTGGGCAGCACCGATGCCGCCGGACGTCACGTCGGACTTTCCTATCTCCAATTCGAACACAAAGGCGGACTTTCTTCCGGCACCAGTTTCCCGAAAAACGACAGCCAGTCGTGGTCGATGTATGGCGAGAATATGTCGGCCCAAAAGAACGGCACCTTCACGTTGTCGACGCCCCTCCCGCCCGGTGAATCCATTCTGCTGCTCTGGAGCACGCGCGGCAACGGCATCGATTACGGAGCCCACATTCTCGCGATCGATAACGTCAAACTGCGCTTCATTACTTCTGCCGGAACTCCGGTTGCTCTTCCTCCCGTTGTGTTGGCGTCGCCCGCCAGCCAGCAAGCTCGCACCGGCGAAGATGTCCGCCTCGGGGTCTGGGCAAGTGGCACCGGTCCCTTCACCTACCAATGGCGTCGGAACGGCCAGAATTTGTCCGGTGCCACGGGTGAAACGCTAATCCTGAACGCCGCCAACACGACCGAAGCGGGCAGCTACGATGTCGTCGTGTCCAATGCGGTGGGCGCCGTCACCAGCGCGGCGGCACAGATCGGTCTGGATCGCCGCGAGCAAACCATTTCCTTCGCGCCGTTGCTTGAGCGCCCGTTTACTGCCGAACCAATCAGCCTGAGCGCCTCAACTTCCTCGGGCTTGCCGCTCAATCTCCTCGTGCAGGGCCCCGCGCTCATTGAAGGAGGGGCACTCCGGTTGCTTGGTTCCGGCTGGGTGACGGTCCGCGCCGAACAAACGGGTGATGCCGATTTCCTGCCGGCGACGCCCGTCGAACACAGTTTTCGCGTGCGCACCACTTTTGGCGCGTGGCAGCGGCAACAATTCACGACGGAGCAACAGGCGATCGCCGCCGTTGCCGGCCCGCTGGCAGATCCCGGCCAATCGGGGACAAATAATCTCCTGCGTTACGCACTCGGCCTGCAAGCTGGGGAAAACGCCACCACTCGCGCGCCCGAACTGCTTCGCGATGGTGCGGATTGGCTTTTCTCCTACCAACGAGCGAACGACCGCGACGACGTTGTTTATTCGGTGGAAATTTCCACCGACCTCCAGTCCTGGACGGGTGGCCTGAGCCAGGTGCGCGTTGCCACCGGAAGCGATTGGGAGATTTGGCAGACGCGTTATCCCCGCGCCAACTCCCCCCAAGCCTTCTTCCGGTTGTCCGTCAGCCTGTAAGTGCACCGAGTTGGCGCGCCAAGGCACGCGCCAGTTTCCGTCGTCAGGTCGATCGATGCACAATCAATCCTGAGCGCCTTGCGGTGTCCTAATGAGCCTCTCCAACGCTATTTCTCCGTTGGAGCACTCTGCCTCCGCTGCCAAATGCCTAAAACCCTCGCGCAATTCCCCGCCGGAAACCAAGTCCAGTCGCACCAGACTGGGCGTGGAGCCCTGCGGGATTGTGTCGAAACGGCGGCGGTCGCTGCTATTCATGGTCACGTCCCAACCCCATCTGCCACCTCCATGTCCCCCTCGCCCCTCAGCCCCGACGCGCAGAAGACCTTGATGCTGCTCATGACGCGGCACCAACGGCAGATCTTTGCTTACATTTATACGTTGGTTCCTCGCCGCCACGACGCCGAAGATTTACTGCAAGAAACGTCCGTGGTGATTTGCGAAAAATTTTCCGATTTTCGTCTCGGCAGCGATTTCGTCGCGTGGGCCTGCCAGATTGCGTGGTGGCGGATTCGCTATTCGCGCCAGAAATTTGCCCGCTCCAAAGTTATCTTCGATCAAACCATCCTCGATGCGGTCGCCAAGACTGCGAGCACGATGCATGCAGAGATCGATGCCCGCCACGAGGCCCTGTCGCATTGCTTGCAAAAACTGCCGCAGCGCGATCGCGAATTTGTCCTGACCCGCTACGAGCCCGAGGGCGGCGTTGAAGAAGCAGCCCGCCGCACTGGCAGAACAATTGAGACCGCCTATAAGGCCCTCACCCGGATCCGCAAATTGCTCTACGATTGCGTCACCCACCAACTTACCGCGCCCGCGTCCACGCCATGAACCTCACCGATCAGGAATTACTCGAACTTAACGAGCTTTGCTCCGCAGTTGTTGATCAACGTCTGACCGACGCCCAACGCGAACGTCTGTCCGCCTGGCTTCTCTCCAGCGAAGATGCCCGCGCCTACTACGTCCGCGCGCTTGGTCAATCCGCCAGCCTCCATACTTACGCGAGCGAGATTCACGCCGAGGTATCACCCGCGCGTCAGGTGACGACGACGCGCTGGTTCTGGCTCGGCGGTTCGCTCGCCGCCGCGGCCATGCTCGCGTTGATGTTTTTTGTTGGTCGCTCCAATCAAGCCGCGCCCGCCAACACCGACGGTCGCGCGCCCGCGCAAGTCGCTCGGATCTCCGCCGCGAAAAATGCCGAATGGCGCGGCACCAAGTTCTCCCCCGGCACGCAGCTCGCCAAGGGACAAGCCATCGAACTCCTCGCCGGGTTCGCCGAGATCACATTCGATTCCGGTGCGCGGGTCATTCTCGAAGGACCGGCTTCCTTGACGGTCAATTCTGCTTGGGCCTCCACGCTTCGCGGCGGCACGCTCAAGGCGATCGTTCCACCTCAAGCAATCGGGTTTCGGGTCTCCAATCCGTCGGTCGAGATCGTGGATCTCGGCACGGAGTTTACGATGGTTGCCGGAACGGACGGGAGCACCGAGGTATTTGTTTTGAAGGGGGAAGTCGAAGCCGCGCCTCGCTTCTCCCACGCCGAACAGGATGTGATGCTCATTCGCGAAAACGAATCCCGCCGCTTCGCCAAGAATAGCGTCGGCGATGTCGCGGATCGCGACAGCAAGTTCGCCCGCTTCTCGCAACCGCTCCCGCTGGAACGCTTCGCCCCCGACTATCGCTACGCGCATTGGTCGTTTGACGACGCCAGCCAAATGGACGCGCGTATCGTCTCCACCGTCGCCGGCGAAAGCAATTTGCCCACCACGATCGCGACGCCCGATAATTTGTCGGCGACGATCACCAAGGGACGCTGGAACGGTGCCTTCAATCTCAACGGCGCGCACTACGCGCGCACCACGTTCCCCGGCCTCTCGGGTCCCGCGCCGCATACGGTCGCGTTCTGGGTTCGCGTGCCGCCGAACGCGCCGCTGTCCGACGCCTATTCCATCATCGGGTGGCGCAGCAGCCTGCCAAAGCTCGCCTATCGTCCGGTGCATATCGGTTGGAATCGCAATCCCAGTGAAGGCGCTCTCGGCGCCATTCGCACTGACTTCGGTGGCGGCTGCGCCATCGGCAGCAGTTCACTGCGCGACGGCAAATGGCACCACATCGCGATCGTGTTTTCGCCCGGCGCCGACAACGAGCCCGTGCAAGTAAAGCAATACGTCGATGGCTTTCTCGAAAGCAGTGGCATCATTCCCGGACGCACCCGCGGCCCCGCTGGCGCGCCCGACGCGACCCTCGATGATTCTCTGTGGATTGGCTCCCGCATCGGCACCACGGGTCCGCGTCAGGAACGCTTCCGCGGCGAGATCGACGAACTCTTCATCGCCGATGGCGCGCTGGAGCCGCAGGAAATCGTTCAGTTGTTCCAAGAGAATCGCCCAGTGGCTGTTCCCGCCGCTTTTGCCACCAAGTAATTCTCCCCATGGTTGAGAAAAAAGACGGCCAGAACTACGCCCCGGTCGGGAAACCGCGCCCGGTGGTAGGCGCAGGTGAATTTTGCTTCGCCGCAACCCATCTCGAACACGGCCACATCTACGGCCAATGCAACGGACTGTTGGAGGCCGGCGCCGAATTGAAATGGGTCTACGATGCCGACCCGCTCAAAGTCGCCGCCTTCCGCGAACGCTATCCGACCGTGCGCGTCGCGCGGTCGCTCGCCGAAATCCTCGACGATGATGCCATTCGCCTCGTCGCCGCGGCGGCAATTCCCAATGAGCGCGGCCCACTCGGTTGCGCAATCATGGCCGCAGGCAAGGACTACTTCACCGACAAGACGCCGTTCACCACCATGGAGCAGTTGGCACAGGCGCGCCTCGCCGTCACCGCCACTGGACGCAAATACATGGTCTATTACAGCGAGCGACTCCACGTGGAGTCCGCCATGCACGCCACGGATCTCGTGCGTCAGGGCGCGATCGGTCGCGTGCTGCAAGTCATCGGCCTAGGGCCGCATCGGTTGAACAAACCGACTCGCCCCGCCTGGTTTTTTCAGCGGGAAAAATTCGGCGGAATTCTCTGCGACATCGGCAGCCACCAATTCGAGCAATTCCTGACCTATACCGGTGCGACTGACGCCACCGTCACCAACGCCGCCGTCGCCAACTACGCCAATGCCGATCATCCCGAATTCGAGGATTTCGGCGAAGCGTCGCTACTCGGCAACAACGGCACGTCCAATTACATTCGCGTCGATTGGTTCACACCCGACGGACTCCGGAGCTGGGGCGACGGCCGCACGATCATCCTCGGCACCGAAGGTTTTATCGAGCTGCGCAAATATGTGGACATCGCCCGCGACGGCACCGGTGACCACGTCTATCTCGTCGACGCCAAAGGCGAGCACCACGTGAACGTCACCGGACATGTGGGCTTTCGTTTCTTCGGGGAACTGATCCTCGATTGTCTTGGCCGCACCGAGCACGCGATGACGCAAGCCCACGTCTTCAAGGCCGCCGAACTTTGCCTGAAAGCCCAAGCCGCCGCCCGCCGCATCGGTTGAAGTGCTCTGCGGCTGTCACACGGCCTACTTCGTCTTTAGCATTTCGTTCTTCGTCTGCTTCTTGTCTTTGACAGTTTCCAAACCCCCTGTGTCGCTCGACGGCAACTCAACAGCGTTCAGTCTGAACTTGGAAATGCGGCGGTATGAACCGCCATTGCCAACCCCAAACCCCAAGGCCTGACCCTCTTGGTTTGCGTGACCCTCTTGGTTGGTATGATCCGGTGATAGGTTACAAATGATCCGGGGTGATGGGTGACACTTTGATGTAGGTGCTGGTTGGGTTGCTGAAGCGAGGAGTAAATTTAAGGGGAGGGTTTAAGGGAGGGGGCTTTGCTTCCTCCCTTTCCTGAT
>CAMTVI010000018.1:0-82707 GCA_947085165.1 uncultured Opitutaceae bacterium | reverse complement strand
ATCAGGAAAGGGAGGAAGCAAAGCCCCCTCCCTTAAACCCTCCCCTTAAATTTACTTCTCGCCTAACCAACCCACTCAAACCCCTAATCAAAGTGTCACCCATCACCCCGGATCGTTTGTAACCTATCACCGGATCATACCTGCTGCAAACCAGGCGCCGAAAATAGGGTCAGGCCTTGGGGTTTGGGGTTCCTAAATGATTGTTTTCTGCGCGGACGGGATTTGTGCGCTGATCGCCTCCGTCACCCGACGACATCACTGGTCGGAAGGCGGCGGCGGTCAGCATCGTGGGCAATCTTTGCACGTCGGTCACCATCGCAACCGTCCTCCGCGACGGCGATCACTGTGATCGGGCCTGAGCAAATTGATCAGGGGGCGTTGCCTGAATTGCGGCGGCTGCCGCACTGCTTGATCTCGCCCGGCGGGCGCGCTATCCTCCGCAAATGGCAGAACGTAAACGAAAGGCGAAGCGCGACATCGAAAAAGCCTACCCGGCGATACAGTTCGTCGCGAAGTTGCGCCGTCTGGCCGACTGCATCGAGCAGAACAAGCGCTTCCAAATTCAGGTCGCAGGCGAACGCATCGCCATCCCCGCCAACGTGACGATCAACATCGAACACGAGCGCGGCAAAGAGGAAGAGGAAGTGGAGTTTCAACTCAAGTGGCCGCTCTCCAAGTAGTCTGAGCGCATGACTCCACGGCAAGTCGCCCCTGCGCCACGCCTCAATCAACTCCTCGTCGCTGTGGAAGTATCGCGGGACAGTTGCTGCTCAAAGGGCGCTGAACAGCGGGCGTTGAGTGCGCCATTTCTTTTGGTTTGGCGCGTCAGTGATGAGCAGCCAGCGTCGCGAACATGAATTGGGAAAATCTCGACTGGGAGGTGCTCGACCGCTTGCGCGAGACGTTTCTCACGGACGCCAAAGCTGCCGGTCCCTACTGGCACACGCAGACCGATCTCTCCTGTTACGATCTAACTTATGGCGAGCGCATCGGATGGAAATGGGCCGCGGTGTTGCGCGAACTCACTTTGCGCAACTGGTCCCCTCCTCTGGCGGCGACGGTGCTGGATTGGGGTTGCGGCAGCGGCATCGCCGGCCGGCGGGTGATTGATTTTCTGCGACCGGCGCAACCCGCGCGTTTGCTGGTGCACGATCATTCGGCACTGGCGATGGATTACGCGGAGCATCGCGCGCGTAAACTGCTGCCCGACGTCACCGTGGAGCGCGCGAGTCATCGCTTTTTGCAAGAAGGTGCAATCGACGTGCTCGTGGTGAGTCACGTGCTCAATGAGCTCAACGAGGTCGCGCGCGCCGAATTGCGCGAACTCATCGCCCGGTCCCAATGCGTGTTGTGGGTCGAGCCGGGCACGCACGAAGTCAGTCGCGCGCTCGTCGGCTGGCGCGAACAACTCTGCGCGGACGGGTTCCATCCGGTCGCCCCGTGCACGCATACGGCCGCCTGCGGTTTGCTCGCTCCGGAAAATGAACGGCATTGGTGCCACTATTTCGCCGCGCCGCCCTCGGAGATTTTCGCGATGTCGGATTGGGTCAAATTCGGCCAGCGCGCCGGCATCGATCTGCGCTCGCTCCCCTACAGTTTTCTAGTGCTGGATCGGCGCGGCGGCGCGCATCCGGCGGGCGTGTCGCGCATTCTCGGCGAGCCGCGTCTCTACAAGGGTTACGCGAAAATTTTCAATTGCGACGCCGACGGTGTGAGCGAACTCCAGTTACAACAACGCGCCGACAAGGCGCTGTTCAAGTCGCTCAAGCGCACCACCGGTCCGCTCCTCTATCGCTGGACGCGCGACGGCGACCGGATCAACGCCGCCACGCCCGCGCTGGCCGCGCCGCCGGCGGAGTCGCCGCAGCCGACGGAGTCGTCGGAGCCGCCGACCGCGCATCCCGATTCCGGGACGCCGTAGTTTCGTTTTTGAAGTCTTGCGCACGCGCGAATTCCGCAGGATTGCTCCAACTCGTTGGCTTGCAATCCCACCAGATCCACTAGCGTTTTGGCATAAGCCTTGCAGAAGACCTGCCACCCCGTTCTCCCTTCCGCTGCCATGATTTCACTCCGTTCCGTCGATAAAGTTTACCCGCTGAAAGGCGGCGTCTTTTACGCCCTCCGCAACATCCACCTCGAGATCAAAGAGGGTGAATTCGTTTCCATCATGGGACCGTCCGGCTCGGGCAAATCGACGTTGCTGCACATCCTCGGATTGCACGACAACACTTGGTCCGGTGAATTCCATTTGCTCGGCAATCCGATTCACAAGCTCGACAAGCAGAAGCGATTTGAGCTGCAGAAAAAGCACGCCGGCTTCGTCTTTCAGAATTACCACTTGCTCGACGATCTCACGGTTTACGAGAATCTGGAGATTCCACTCACCTACCGCAACGTCAGCAAAATGGAGCGCGACTCGGCGGTTTGCGACGTGCTCGATCGCTTCGGCATCGTGGGCAAGAAGGACCTTTATCCGAATCAACTTTCCGGCGGCCAGCAGCAGTTGGTGGGGGTGGCCCGCGCGCTCATCGCGAAGCCGTCGCTGATTCTCGCCGACGAACCGACCGGCAACCTGCACTCGGATCAGGGGCGCGAGATCATGAAACTTTTCAAGCAGCTCAACCAAGAGGGCACGACCATCATTCAGGTGACGCATTCGGAAGAGAACGCCACTTACGGTTCGCGCATCGTCCGGCTCGCTGACGGCTTGTTGATCAGCCAGTAGGCGCAAGCCTCGGGGGAGTTCACCACACCTGCCCCATGAGTAACCCGCCGGATCCCCGCTGCATGCTGCAACGTTCGCTGCACCTCGCCGCCAGCGGCACGGTATCGCGCGCGCTCAGACCAGGCTCATCGCGTCAACGTCGAGCACTTGCGAAACGTCGTTGGGCCAGTTGATGGTGGCCTGCAGTTTCACGAGTTCGGCGACCACGTGCGCGGTGCGGTGCGTGAAATACCAAATCTGGTAGCGATACTCGTCCTTCACTTTTTCGATCGGCGCCGCAGACGGGCCGCGAATCTCCACCAAGTCACCGAGCGCAGCCTCCACTTGCTTTTTCCACTGCTCGGCGAGGAACATGATTTTCTCCGGATTTGGTCCGCGAAATAAATGGTGAATGAGGTGGCGATACGGCGGGTAAGCGAAATTCTTTCGCATCGTCAGCTCGCCCTCGACGAAGCCGTCGAAGTCGGCGCGCTTCGCAAATTGGATCGCGTCTGACTGCGGCGTGAAAGTTTGCACGACCACTTCGCCCGCGCGATCGCCGCGCCCAGCGCGGCCCGCCACTTGGACGATGAGTTGAAACGTGCGCTCATTGGCGCGAAAATCCGGCACGTGCATCGACAGATCGGCATCGACGAGCCCGACGAGCGTGACGTTCGGGAAATCGAGTCCCTTGCCGATCATTTGCGTGCCGATGAGCACGTCGATTTTGCCGGCGCGAAAATCGCCGAGAATTTCGCGGAAACGGTGCCGCTTCGACATCGTGTCGGCGTCGACGCGTTCGATCCGGGCGCGCGGGAGCACGCGGCGCACGGCTTCTTCGACGCGCTGCGTGCCGAGCCCGCGCCACCGAATCTCCGGCGAGGCACAAGTCGGACACACGACCGGCGCGCCGCGCTGTTGACCGCAGAGGTGGCACTTCAGGGTTTCGTCGGAGCGATGATACGTCATCGACACACTGCAATGCGGACACTCCTCCACGTGGCCGCATTTGCGGCAGAGCATGCTCGACGAATAGCCGCGGCGATTGAGAAAAAGGATCGTCTGCTCGCGCCGCTCGAAGCGCTGGTGCATGTGGTCCACGAGCAGGCGAGAAAGCGTCACCATCCCGCGCTGCCGCATCACCTCGATGCGCATATCGACGACCAAAATGTCGGGCAGCTTCTTGTCGTCCACGCGCTTGGTGAGACGATCGAGGCGATATTTTTTTGCCTGCACATTCGCGACGGACTCGAGTGACGGCGTCGCGGAGCCGAGCACGCAGACCGCCCGCGCCAGTTTCGCGCGATAAACGGCGACGTCGCGCCCGTGATAGCGCGGTGTTTCATCCTGTTTGTAGGCCGGCTCGTGTTCCTCATCGACGACGATCAGGCGCAAATTCTGCACCGGCGCAAAAATCGCCGATCGCGCGCCGACGACGACGCGGGCGCGCCCGGAGGCGAGCGCGATCCAGCCGTCGAGACGTTCGCCTTCGCTGAGATGGCTGTGCCAAACGACGGTTTGGTGTCCGGCCGCTTCGAAGCGACCGCGCAATCGCGCCACCGTTTGCGGCGTGAGCGCGACTTCCGGCACGAGATAGATCGCGCTGCCACCCGCGGCCAACACCGACTCCACGGCGCGCAAGTAAACCTCCGTCTTGCCGGAACCCGTGACGCCGTTGAGCAGATGCACCGCAAATTTTCCGGCGGCCAAACTCGCCGCGATCGAATCGACGACGACGGTTTGCTCCTCGTTGAGTTTGGGTGGCAATGCGACGACCGCCTCGCCCTCCGCCCAGTTGTCCGCGTAGGCGACGCGTTCGACGTGGCGCATCTCCTCGCGAATGTAGCCGTGTTGCAGCAGCGAATTGGCCACGGCGGCGGTGGCGCCAAGGCGTTTCAGGACGAGGGATTTTTTGACAGGTTTAAACTGCTGTTTGAGAAACTGGAACAGCTTCGCGCCTTTCGGGGCGCGCCGCGTGAGCGCGGCCTCTTCGTCGGCGGTCAACTCGCGCGCCACGGCAAGATATTTGTCGTGTTTGAGTCGCGCGCCCGAGCGCACGGCGGTGGGGATCATCGTTTCCAGCACTGACTCCATGCGCGCCGCGTAATAGGTGTGCATCCACCGTGCGAGTTCGATCAGGTCGGGTGTCAGCGCGGGAAATTCCTGCACCACCGAGGTCAACGCCTTGAGTTTCGCCAATGGCACATCGGGTGTGACGTCGAGTGCGAGCACGAGGCCGATCTGTTGACGGTGCGAAATCGGGATGCGCACCAGCGCACCGGGCCGCAGGTCCGCGCGCAGCGCTTCCGGCACGCGGTAGTGCAAGAGCTTATCGAAACCCGCCAGCGGCTGGACGGCCACAATCATGCCGCAAGGTGAAACAGGCGGCGGCACCGGAGCAACGCTTTGCTTCGCGCAATTCGTGAACAGTGTTCCGCATTGACAGCCGGAAAAGCCCGACACGACACTGCCAGCGTGAGCATTGTTGCTGCCCGCAAAAAATTCCAAGCCTACCTGACGGACAAAGGACTGCGCGTGACCAGTCAGCGTTTGGCGATTTTGGAAGCAGCCTTTGCCCAAACCAAGCACTTCACCGCCGAGCAACTGCTCGATCACGCACGCGCCATCGATAGCTCGGTTTCCCGCGCGACCGTTTACCGGACGCTACCGATCATGACCGAGAGCGCTTTGGTGCGCGAAGTGGACATCGGCAGCGGCGAAAAACTCTATTTGCCCGCCACCAATAGCACGCAAGTCGCGCAAGTCGTGTGTGTCGATTGCAACCGGATTTTCGAGATCAGCGCGCCGTTCATGGAGTGGTATGGCAGCACGGTGTCATCGAAACTTGGGTTGAAACCTGTATCTCAGCGCTTGCAAGTGAGCGCAAACTGCATCGCGTTCCACGAGCACCGCACCTGTCCCAACCGCACCAAGCAAGCATGACCCGCCAGTCAAAACCCGATCCCTCCTTCGAAATCAGTTTTTTTGAATCCGTCCACCGCCGGTGTCCGCGTTACACCGAGGTCATCGGACTCTTGGGCGGGCTCTACACGAAGACAGGCCGGATTGCCGACGGGTTGAAAATGGATCGCAAGCTTGTGCGCTTGGAGCCGGACAACGACACGGCACACTACAATCTGGCCTGCAGTCTAGCCCTGAGCAACCGACTCGTCGATGCGCTGAAATCACTCCGCGCCGCCTGCGCGTTGGGCTACGATGATTACAAGTGGATGAAGCAGGATCCCGATCTGGAAAAACTGCACGAATTGCCGGTCTTCCAGGAACTTTTAGACCGGGTGCGTCGCAACCAGAGTGCGGCTTAAATTCCGGGCAGATGCTCCGTCAGCGCAGCCCGAAGACAAGTTGCAGCATTGGTAAAAGGTCATCACCCGGCGCGAAGCCGCCACGGCGCGGCTTGACGAGTTGACGGCAACGCTTCCCGCGTTCGTGCGCTGCATCGACTGACTCAATCCGCACTTCGTTCGCCCTAAGACCGACAACGTCTTTCGCACTGAGCGGAGTCCAGGCAAAGGGCAGTCCGTTGGCATTGCATTCCACTTCCCACCCCGCCACCAGTCCGCTGATTGGTTTACGCAGCAACGCTGGGTAACGTTGAATGAAATCCGGCACGCGGGTCGTCGCGATCCGCAACGTCACGGCGGGGCGCATCCGATCAAAATACTGCTGCATGGTAGAGACTTTGCCCGCGCGCACTTGCCGCAGAAAATCGAGCGGATCCAGGCCGATCAAATTCATCCCATTGTAAAGGCCCTGCTCATTCGGGCTGCCGAATTTGCGCTGCGTATACCACGATTGAAAATTGTCCGTGAGCCGCACGCCGATTTCGAAATGCAAATGCGCCCGATCTTTCGGAATTGCCGATCCTCCCGCGCTGCGTCCCATCACGCCCAAGGGCTGTCCACGCGCAACACGTGCGCCAACACGCACGTTGGCCTCAGCCTTCGCAAGATGCGCGTAGAGCGTGTAAACCGCCGGCGACTGGTCGGGATGTTCCAGCACGATGTAACGTCCATAATTGCTCGCGCCTGGCGAAAGATTCACGTGGCGCACGATGCCATCCATCGCCGCAAAGACCGGATCCGTCGCCTCGCCTCGCCGATCACGCGCCGTGGCTTTGATATCGAGTCCTTCGTGAAACTGGGTGCCGTTGGTGCGCACACAGCCAAACAATCCGGATTCTGGATCGCCCGACACGGTGGCTTGCACAAACAGCCTCAAGTCCCCGCTGGCCCACGCGCTGTTTCCCGTAGGAAAAACAATGTCTATCTTCGCCCACGCCAACGCCGCGCAACTCACCCCAAAGACAACTCCCGCGAGAACGCGCGTGAAACGCATCGATCTCACGCCGGAGCCCGTGCCGCGGTGGTTGCGACGTATTGCGACGTCCCGAAAATTGTCTCCACGCCGTCCGTTCATTGGCGTGCTTTCTTGGCCGCAGCCGCAACGTCTCGCGAGGTGCTTTTCAGACGTTCCACTACTTCCGGCAAGGCGGCCTCATCCAATTCGACAAAAATGAAAACGATGCCGTCCGACATTGCTCCGGCAATCGGTCGCGCGCCGACGAATTGATCGTTCAGTGCCAACACAAGGCGACGACCGACAGAGGAGACCGAAAGCCGATAGAGATCGCGCGAGGCGGGCCCTGAAATTTGAAACATCAGACAGCGACCCAGCTCAACATCCACCAACTCGGCGTTGACGATGTCGTATTCCACGAGCACGGGCTTAGGTGCCACCATGATCGCAACGCCGCTCACCGGCAGCGTCACCGCCACGCCCGCTTCACCCGTTTTTGTTTCGAGGTAAAACCGCGCCACCAAGGGTTGATAGGTTGGCTGTTTGGGTGGCGGGGTTTGGCATCCGGTTTGAAGCCAAACACCAATTAGCAAAACAAACAGTAGGGGCACACGACTCATGGGGTGACACCCTTTGACTCCTCAGCAAAAGCTTCAAGCACTTCCGCGCCGACGGCATCGGCCAGTAATCGTCCTCGGTCAGTCAGCCGCAGCCGACCTTCCGGTGTCGCCGTGGCCAATCCCTCCACTAAAAACTGCGGCAACCGATCGAGAAAACCCTTCCACGCCGCAGTAGGAAAGCGACGTTGCAAGGCCGGCAAAGAAACTCCGTCGTTCATCCTTAAACCAAAGATGACACAATCCGCGGCCAGCAACTCGACGGTGAGTGGTGTCTTGTCGGACGTCGCTCGCTGACCGGCCGCCACCTCAGTGTGCCACAGGCTCAAATCCGCCGGATTGCTCGCGCGCCAGCCACCGAATTGAGAGGCCGCCGACGGGCCGAAGCCGATCCATTCGTGCATGCGCCACGTGCCAAGGTTGTGCTGACAGATATGGCCGGGGCGCGCGAAGTTGGATACCTCGTATTGCGCAAAACCAGCTGCGTCCAAGTAATCCCAGGTGTGTTGATAAAAATCCGCCTCCTTTGCGACATCGAGCTTCACCTTGCCCTGCGAGAGTTTCACCCACAGCGCCGTATCTTCCTCAAAAGTCAGACAGTAGGTCGAAATGTGGTCGGGCGCGAGTTGCAGCGCCGCATCGAGATCGCTCCGCCACGCCTCGGCGGATTGATTCGGCAACGCGAACATCAGATCGAGATTCACGCTGGGGAAACCTGTTTCGCGAATCAGCTCGTAGGCCCGATACACTTGGCGCGGTGAATGTTGGCGCCCAAGGCCATCGAGCAACCCTTCGTCGAAGCTTTGCACGCCCAGCGAAATTCGGGTCACTCCCAAATCGCGCAACACCCGCAGGCGTTCCGCCGTCACCGTGGCGGGAGCCATTTCGACGGTCCATTCGTGGGGAGCATCGCCGCAAAAATCCAACATGGTTCGCCCCAGTTGCCCCAACTCGGCCGCCCGCAAGAGGCCGGGCGTCCCACCGCCCCAAAATGCCGTTTCCACCCTTCGCCCGCCACGGTCAACTAAACGAGTTTCACTCGCGATATCCGCCAAGTAATGCGGCACGGCATCAGCCTTCGGCACTGTCTGATAAAATGCGCAAAAATCGCAGGTCGTCGCACAAAACGGCACATGCACATAGACCCCAAGTGCGACCTCCGCTGCGGGCGGATTTCCGCCAACAGCAGCAACTCGCTCTGACTGAGACTTTTCTTGCCCTAAAGGGAACACGGCCATTAAATTTACGTAAATTAATGTCTAGCCAACGGCCTGCGTGCCACGGCGCAATCTTTTCCCATGAATCTCACTCCCTCTCTTTTTCGTCGCGGCGCCTCGCTGCTGATCGCAATCAGTGCGCTCTGGTTTCTCACCGGTTGCCAAACTCTGACGATCGTCAACATGACGCCGGAGAATTTACCGGCGAACCCTTCGCAAATCTACACGATCACGGCGACGTTCGAACCCAAGATTGATAACGTCGATCCGGCATCCATTCGCCCGCGCATCATCATCGACGGTCAGTTCCACGAAATGTCCAAGAGTGCGGCCGCCAATGTGTGGGAGTTCGACTACCACGTGCCGGTCGGCCGGACCACGGCGTCTTACTACTTCATCGTTTTCTATTCCTTTAAAAATTCCCCAGCGGGCGCCCGTCCGACGGAAATGTATTCCGGCCTGCAAAATCTCAACATCTCCGGTCGCTACGTGATTCGGGCCGAAGCCACGCGCGCTCCGGTCGGTGCTCGCGTCAGCGTGCTCGGTGCCGGATTTAGTCCGCAGGATGTCGTTTATTTCGACCAGGCGCCCACGCGCACCGTATTTGAATCAGGCAGTTCGCTCAGTTTCTTTGTGCCTTCCGTCCCAGCCGGACAAAGCTATCAACTCCGTGTCACCGGCGGTGGTGATACCCTAAATGTCGGCTCCTTCCGCGTCGACGCCATCAGCTTCGACGTTTCGCCAAGTGCGTTGGTGCTTCGCTCGGGCGAGCAACAAGCGCTCACCTTCACCCTGCCCCAACCGGCTCCCGCAGGTGGCATGCTTATCGACGTGACCACCGACATTCCGGCCAGTGTCGTGATGGCTGAAGTGATGGTGCCCGCTGGCCAATCCAGTGCGACCGTCATCGTGCTCGGCGGCAAACCGGGCGTAGGCGCTTTGTTTTTCAAGAGCAGCTCAGGCGAAAGCGTCATCCCGGTGACGGTGTCGGCGAAGTAACAATTGCCGCGCGGTGCGTGCGACCCACCCCTTTGCAGGACCAACCTAATTTCTGGTGAAATCCAACTTACCCGCTCCGCTTGTCACGTTGATTTTGCTCGGTTGTCTTTGGGGAACACTGTCCGGCGCGGTGCCCATCACCCCGAATTCTTCCCTCACGTTTAACGGCGTTAGTTACACAGAACGTTTTTCCAAAGACGATCACCACCAATTGACCCCTCGCGGCCAAAAGGTGTTGGAGAAGCGCATCGATTTATTGACGGTCACTTATCACCGCAGCGTGAAAACCAACGAAGCACTCGCGACGTTGGCTAATCAGATGCTGACCGAATTCGCGGCGCAGAAGGCGGTGGTGATAAAGACAGCTACCGTGCCAATGACTCAATCAAGCCCGCCGGAATTTCTGTTGGTCGTCGCGCAGACCAAATCGGATTTATTCGAAGTGATCTTTACCCGCCTCACCCTCACCGACGCAGGCGCCGTTAGCGTTTCCTTTTCTCATCGCGAAAAGGGACGCAACGCCGGCAACCAAATGGATGCATGGATGACCAAGTCCGCCGTGCTGACGGAAAAAGGCCTGATGACTTGGCAGGAAATTCCTCCGCCGAGTTCGCGTTAAAGCGTCACTTCGCCGCTTCGAGTTTCAACTTCACAAACACCGCACGGTGGTCGCTCGCTTCACGCGCACCTTGTCCGTCGTAAATTTGCGCGGTGCCTTTGCGCTCCACGAACGGCTTCAAGCCGGCAGAGACCATGATGTAGTCAATGCGGCTGTAACTGTCTTCGCGACGAAACGCATGCGTCCAAGTGTCACCTCGTGAATCATACGCGCGCAAAATCTCGCCAATCTCCGTCTGGCCGCGCTTCTGCATCGCTTTAACAGGTCGATTGGTTCGCGTATCATTCCAATCCCCTGTCACGATGAACTTCACTGCGCTCGGATCCGGAAAACGTTGGAGCACCAAGTCGCGCACAGCTTCCGCCTCCGCGGCGCGTTGCGTTGCACCCTCGGGGTCGTCCTTGCGCTCGGTGCGCCGGCTCTTCAGATGCACCACGAAAATCGTCAGGTCGCCTTCGTTGGTATCGACGGTCACTTCGAGGACGCCACGCTTCACCAGGTCGGACTTTCCGAACAGTTTGATCGGCACTTCGGTGTGTTTGCCGACGTCCTTGAAGGGAATTTTTGAAAGGAACGCGACGTGGCGCTCGGGATCCGCGGCACTGAGGACGAGTGCGTGCGGATAGTCTTGTCCTTCCGCCCTCAAGTCGCGCTGCAACTCCTCGAGAAACGGCGCCCGGCCCATTTCTTGCAGCGCGAGAATGTCAGGTGCAAAACCGGCGATCGCCTTACGGAGAGCCTTCTTCTCGGCCTCTGGTTTCGGATACGCTTTGCGGAAGGCACCATCGGCCATGCGGTCGGTGACGAGGTAATTTTCAACGTTGTAAGTGCCGACCGTGATGGCCGATACGGCCGACGTCAGTAAGAGTGTTACAATCGCGAGAATAGTGCCTCGTAACAAACCGAGGCGAGGCACGGAAATTTCAAACTGCGGGAATTTCATAGAAAGCATGGTGAACCCTAGGGTTAGCGGCGCAGTGAGCGTTCGCGTTCGACGATCGTCGGATGGGAGTAATAGACCGCACTGTAGAGTGGATGTGGCGTCAGGTTGGCAAGATTTTTTTGAGCGAGCTTGCGCAGCGCACCGACCATCGGTGCCGCGGAATTCAACGCCGCCTTCGCAAACGCATCCGCTTCATACTCGTGCTTGCGCGAGATCCAGTTGCCGAACGGCGAGAACCAGAACGTCACCAAGCCGCCGAGCAGACCAAAGAGCATAAACGTCGGCGCGAGCGCGCCCGCAGGCAGCCCCAACGTCGCGTTAAACCACGGTGCTTGCGCCAACCACGCCACGACACCGAACGCCGCGAGTTGCAACACGGCGCTCGTCACCAACCGCTGCGGAATGTGCCCGCGTTTATAGTGCCCGATCTCGTGCGCGAGCACGGCCTCGAGTTCGGGCTGCGTCAGTTGCGCCATGAGCGTGTCGAACAGCACGATTCGGCGGAAGCGGCCAAAGCCCGTAAAAAAAGCGTTGGAGTGCGCCGAGCGTTTCGAGCCGTCCATCACTTCGATCGTCTTCGCTTGGAAGCCGGTGCGATCAGCCAACGCGAGCAGTTGGTCGCGCTGTTCACCTTCAGAAAGTGGCGTCAATTTGTTGAAAAGCGGCAGAATCAACTTTGGGTAGAGAACGAGCAACAGCAGTTGGAATCCGAAGAGCATCACGAAACCCCACACCCACCAAAACGGCCCCACCCACGACACGAGCGCGAGTAATCCCCACGCCAACGGGAAACCCAGCGCGATGCCGAGCAACGTCGATTTGATGAAATCCGTTACCCAAAGGCCGAGCGTGCTCTTGTTGAAACCGAAACGCGCTTCGAGGCGAAATTGCTCCCACCAACTCAGCGGCAGCCCCGGCAGTCCGAGTAAAATGCCGGTGCCAACCAAGAAGAGCGCCCCACTCCAATTAGCCCCCGGCGCGAGCCCGTCGAAAAACTGCCACAACCACGGCAAGAGTCCGCTGAAGATCACCGCGACGAGCACGAGCGCGTCGAAAACCAGCGAGAAAGAGGAAAATCGACTCTTCGCCAACGTATAGTCGGCCGCTTTGGAGAAGGTCTCTTCGTCCATGATGTCCGTCAGCGCGCTCGGCAGCACGCCCGCGTGCAGACGCGTCTCATTGCGATTCAACGCCTCCAATACCAACTGCGCAATCAAGCGGGCGGAAAGGAGGGCGATAACCAAGACGTGCAACCAATGCATGGCCGCCAGTCCAGCGGATTCTACCGCCGCGCCAATCCCAATCCGTGGTAAATCAATCCCTTGGAAAGATTGTTTGAAATCAGACTCTCCGGTTGCACAGTGACCCTGTGGAACCGGACAAAAACGCCAAACTCAGCTTCGAAAGCGCTCTCGCGCGCTTGGAAACCATCGTTGACGCGATGGAACAAGGCGAGATTCCGCTCGCCGAACTGCTGAGCAAATACGAAGAAGGCTCCAAGCTCCTCAAAGTCTGCGAAGCCCGCCTGAAAGACGCCGAACTCAAAATCGAGAAACTCAAAAAACAGAAAGACGGCTCCGCCGCTTTCGAGGCGTTTGAGCCCACCCGCGCCGACTAAGCCGCGTTCCCCCTCACGCCACCAGAATGAGCACCCGCCTCCTTGACCGCATCAGCGGTCCCTCCGACGTCAAGTCACTCGCCGTGAGCGAGCTCCCGCAACTCGCGCAAGAAATTCGCGACGAAGTCATCGCGGTCACCGCCAAAAACGGCGGACACGTCGGTCCGAATCTCGGCGTTGTGGAACTGACAATCGCGCTCCATCGCGTCTTCCACACGCCGGATGATCAATTTGTCTTCGACGTCGCCCACCAAGGCTATGTGCACAAGCTCCTGACCGGTCGCGGCGGCGAATTCTTCCGCAATCTCCGCAAGAGCAACGGTGCCTCCGGCTTCCTTTACCGCCGCGAGAGTGACCACGATTGCTTCGGCGCCGGCCACGCGGGCACCGCCCTTTCCGCCGCCCTCGGCATGGCGACCGCGCGCGATCTGCGCGGCAGCGACGAACACGTTGTCGCCGTCTGCGGCGACGCCGCCTTCACCTGCGGCGTAACGATGGAGGCGCTGAACAACATCGTTTCCTCCACCAAACGTCTCGTCGTCATCCTCAACGACAACGAGTGGTCCATCGCCAAAAACGTCGGCGCGATCGCCAAATACCTCAATCGCCTCAGCACCAGCCCAACTTACAACAAACTCCACAGCGACGTCGAAAAATTCTTCCTCGGCCTGCCCCACGGCAACGAGATGAATCAACTCTACACGAAGTGGAAACGCGAGACGAAGGACTTCTTCATGAACTCCTCGCTCTTCGAGAAGTTCGGGCTGCGCTACGTCGGTCCAGTTGATGGACATAATTTAGAAGAGCTGATCAAGAATCTCGAATTCGCGCGCAGTTGCGATTCGCCCGTGCTGGTTCACGTGCTCACAAAGAAAGGCAAAGGTCTCGAAGCCGCCGTCGCCCATCCGGAGAAATTTCACGGCGCGAGTCCCTACAATCCCGCCACCGGGGAAAACCCGAAAAGCGCGCCCGGCACGCCGCCCAATTTCCAAGATGTCTTCGGCTCTGCGCTAACCCAGTTCGCTCGCAAGAATCCCAAAATCGTCGGCATCACCGGCGCGATGCCCAGCGGCACCGGCCTCACGCAATTGAGCAAGGAAGTGCCGGCGCAATTCTTCGATGTCGGCATTGCCGAGGAGCACGCCGTGCTTTTCGCCGCCGGCCTCGCGACGAAAGGCTTCCGTCCCGTTTGCGCGATCTATTCGACCTTCCTGCAACGCGCCTACGACATGGTAATTCATGACGTGTGCCTGCAGAACTTGCCCGTCACTTTTTGCATGGACCGCGCCGGCTTGTCGCCCAACGACGGCCCGACGCACCACGGTCTGTTCGACCTCTCCTACCTGCGCTGCGTGCCCAACGCCGTCGTGATGCAACCGAAGGACGAAGACGAACTCACCGACATGTTGCACACGTCGCTCGCGTTGCCGTCGCCGACGTTCATTCGCTACCCGCGCGGTGCTGGCACCGGCGTGAAAATCAAAACGCAACCCGCGACCCTCGCGATCGGTAAGGCGGAAGTATTGCGCGAAGGTTCCGATATCATGATTTGGGCACTCGGCAGTATGGTCACCGAAGCGCATGTCGTCGCCGACCGCATTGCGCGCGACGAAGGACTATCCGTGGGCATCGTCAACGCGCGCTTCGTCAAGCCGCTCGATCGCACGCTCCTCCTCTGCCAAGCCGCGACCATTGGGGTCATCGTCACGATGGAAGACCACGTGCTGGCCGGTGGTTTTGGCAGTGCCGTTTTGGAAACATTGCACGAAGTCGACTCCCCGACGACGGTCGTCCGTATCGGTTGGCCAGACAAGTTTGTGGAACACGGTTCCAGCGTCGAAACGCTCCGTGCCGCCTACGGGCTCTCGACCGACGACATCGTGCTCAAAATTAAAGACCGCTACCGCAGTCGCGGCACCGCCAGCGTCGCAACAGAAGTGTGAGTGAGTCGACTCCCCAATAAAAAAGCCGCGCTTGAGGCGCGGCTTTTGCATTTGGGAAACTTGCTCGGCGGTCAGTTTTTGCCGCCGCACTTTTCGCAGTGCTTGCTTTCTTTCGCCGCTTCGAGGCAGCACACGTGGTCGCATTTTTCGCCGTTTTTCTCTGCTTTGACGCAGCACTTGGCTTCTTTCGGTTCCTTGTTTTCCGAAGCATCGGCAAACGCCAACGCGAACGCCACACCGAGGGCGAGGACAGCACACAATCTCACTATTTTCATGGGGATCAGGGGTTGAGGTGACTGAGGCAGAAATTCAAAAACGCCGTTGCAAGTTGGTGCGGGTAAGGGGAGTCGAACCCCTTTCTCAGCTTTGGGAAAGCCGCATAATAGCCGGTATACTATACCCGCGAAAGAACAGGCGGAGTTAGTCGGAGTCCGCCAGCTCCGGCAAGTCATGAATAGTCGCGCCGTCCTTCGAGCGCGCTTTTTAGCGTGACCGCATCCGCGTAAAGCACTCCTCCTCCACTCGGCAATCCAAAGCCGATCCGGGTCACTTTCACTGCGCCACCCGCTGGTAAACGTTCCGTGAGGTAGTGGCATGTCGCTTCGCCTTCGACGTCGTTGCCAAGCGCGAGAATCAATTCTTTCACGGTGCCCGCCGCCAACTGCGCAAGTAGCGGCGCGAGATTCAAGTCATCCGGACCGACGCCGCGAATCGGCGACAGTTTCCCGTGCAACACGTGATAGAGTCCGCGGTAAGCACTCGAACGCTCGATAGCCGCGAGGTCGGGCACATTCTCCACGACGCAGACGGAGCCGGTATGGCGGCGTTCGTCGGCGCAAATCGGGCATTGTTCCGCTTCCGCGAGATTGCCGCAACTCGTGCAACGTCGCACCGATTTCGCGGCCGACTCGAGCGCGTTGATCAACTCGGGCAAGCGTTCCGGTTTCTCGACGAGCAAGTGCAGCGCCAACCGCTCTGCGGAGCGAAAACCGACACCGGGCAGTTGCTTGAGTTGCCGCTGCAAGTATTCGAGCGCGGGCGTCATGACGAAAGTGTTGCGAAGGTGCGCAGTGAAACACACCGCTCGCCGCTGCGGCTTGGCCTGCCGATGATTGGCCCCGTTGCGCGCATCAGAACATGCCGGGCATTTGGAAGGCCGAGGAAATGCGCTGCATTTCGGCGTCGTTCAATTCCTTCGCCTTCGTGGACGCTTCCTGCACTGCCGCGAGAATCGTTTCGCCGACGATTTTCGCGTCTTCCTTCAGAAATTCCGGATCAAGTTGCAGCGAGAGGAACTTGCCCGCGCCATTGATTTTCACCTGGACGGCACCGCCGCCGCTGGAGAAATCGAGTTCGCGCGCTTCGAGAGCTTTTTGCATCTCCTCGATTTGCCGCTGCATTTTCTGCGCTTGTTTGAGTAATTTGCCGACGCCAGCCATGGAGCTTAGGGGGTTGAAACGATGAGAAACGCGATTGGGTCGCTCCCGCTTTGTTGAGGCAAGACTAGAGTTGGCGCAGGATCGCGGCGTAACCAGCGCGATAGTCCGGATACGTCGGCTCCCAACCTAACCCGCGCCGAATTTTCGCGTTCGCGATCACCCGATCCGGTGTCGGTTCACCGCGCCGCGCACTCGCGACTGCGGGCTCACCAAACGACGGCGGCGCGACGGATAACTGCTCCGCCAACCACGTCACTACTGCGCCCTTTGACTCCGGTTGACCGTCGCAGAGGTTGAATACGTCGCTGCTCACGGATTCCGGCGCAGCGAGACAGGCCAAGAGTGCGCCGACGACATCGTCGCGGTGAATGAGATTCAAGCGCACGTTCGGCTCGCCCGGAAATGCCGTTTGTCCCGCGCGCAACGCGTTGAGCAAATAGTGCCGGCTCGGTCCGTAAATTCCCGCGAGGCGCAACACGAACCAGCGCCGCACCTTGGGCGACGCGCTCAGCAACAACGCCTCCGCTTCGACGAGAATTTTGCCCGTCGGCGAAGTCGGTTCGGTTGGCGTGGTTTCGTCAATTGTCGCCCCCCCGCCCTGCGCGTAAACGCCCGTGCTGCTGGTATAGAGCAACGTTCGCAGCGGCTCGGTGCGGCGCTCCGCCCATGTCAAAATCGACCGCATGCCATCCACGTAAGACAGGCGATAACCTTCCGGCGTCGGCGCGGCTGCACTCACCGTGCAAATCGCCGCGTCAACGTCATCGCCGAGCTGCGCGTGCCACGAGTGGTCCGCCAGATCGCCAATGACAGTCTCAATTCCCAGCGCGTTCAGTTCGGCGGCGCGGTCGCGATTGCGCGTCAACGCCGCCACCTCCACCCCGCGCTCACGCAACGCCACGGCCAACGCGGTGCCGACATAGCCGCAGCCGAAAATCGCCGCGCGTTTGACGGGGAGAATTGTCATCACGAAGGGACTAAGGCACAGGCGGCGCGCAAACTGGACAAAAAAGTTCGTCGTCCGCGCGGCGGCGTTTAGAGTGCGAACATGCCTACTGCTCTTGTGCTCCTGGCCGATGGATTCGAAGAAATCGAAGCGTTCGCACCGGTGGATTTGCTGCGTCGCGCCGGGGTCGAAGTCACCGTGGCGTCACTTGCCGAAAATCGCCACGCCACGGGGCGCAGCGCGATCGTGGCGCATGCCGATGTGGCGTTGAGTGCAGTCGGCGAGCAACTTTTCGATCTCGTTTTTCTGCCCGGCGGCGCGGGTGTGGCTGGTTTGCGGGCGGACGCGCGCGTTGCACCGCTGTTGCAACGCCATGCGGCGGCGGATCGATGGCTCGCGGCAATTTGCGCGGCGCCGACCGTCCTGTTGGACGCAGGTCTTTTGCATGGAAGGCGCTACACCGCGCACTTTTCGGTCTCATGCGAATTAGGGGAAATTCTCGCCGACCAACGGATCGTGACGGATGGCCGGATTACGACATCGCGCGGGGCTGGCACGGCGGTCGAATTTGGTCTGCATTTGGTCGCCTTGTTGGTCTCGGCGAACAAAGCCAAGGAAGTAAGCAAAGCCATTTGTTTCTAGGGATTTGCATGGAAAATGCGCATTGCCAGCGCCTTTCCATTTCAATTGGCTCCGTCCGGGCCGATTAGGCCTATCGGTTGGCTTCAGAAACCAGTTCACCCCTACCCCAGCGCCTCTCGTTTGTAGAAGCGACCCGGCGAAGCTTGCGTAGTGGATTTCCCCTATGTGCGGAATAGCGGGTGTTCTTGCCCCCAATCTTGACGCGTCGCAACGCGAGCAAGCGGTGACGCGGATGATCCGCGCGCAACACCACCGCGGGCCCGACGATCAAGGTCTGTATTCGCAAGGTCCGGTTACGATAGGTATGGCTCGGTTGGCGATCATCGATCCGGCTAACGGTCGCCAGCCCATGCACAGCGCCGATGGTCGGTTCACGATCGTTTTCAATGGCGCGATCTACAATTACCGCGAGTTGCAGGCGGAGTTGCGGGCCGAAGGCTGGCAGTTTCGCACTAACTGCGACACGGAAGTGTTGCTGGCGGCGTTCGCGCTGCGCGGCGCAGCTTGCCTGCCCCGGTTGCGCGGCATGTTTGCCTTCGCGATCTGGGACAAAGAAAAGCAAACACTCTTCGCTGCGCGCGGTCCACTTGGCATCAAGCCGTTCTATTACGCGCGACTGCCCAACGGCGGTTTGCTGTTTGGCTCCGAGTTAAATGTTCTGTTGGCGAGCGGGCTCGTCGAACGCGCGATCGATTTGAGCGCAGTCGGTGAATACCTCGCGCGTTTCAGTATTCCGGCCCCGCGCACGCTTTACCAAGGCCTGCAAAATCTACCACCGGGCCACAGTCTCGAAGTCTTGCCCAACGGCCGTCTGAAAACCGAGGTGTGGTGGACCATGCCGTTGCCGTCGCAACCCGCCATCCGCTCGCTCAATTACTCGGATTTTGTTTACGGTTTACGCGCGCAGCTCGAAGACACCATTCGCGCGCACCAAGTCGCCGATGTGCCGGTCGGCGCATTTCTTTCCGGCGGCATGGATTCCAGCGCCATCGTCGGCCTGATGGCGCGCACTGGGGTGAGTCACCTCAAAACTTTTTCGCTGATCTTCGACGAACCAGGCTTCTCCGAAGCGGAAAGCGCGCGTTTGGCTGCCGAGACCTTTGGCACGGAGCACCACGAATACCTCCTCACGGGTGCGCAACTGGCGAAAGATTTGCCGCGCATCCTTGCCACTTTCGACCAACCGACCGGCGACGGCATCAACACCTACTACGCGAGTCAAATGGCACGCGCCGGTGGCGTGACGGTCGCGTTGTCCGGTCTCGGCGGCGATGAACTTTTCGGGAGTTATCCGTCGTTTCGCGATTTGCCACGGCTCAACACGATCTTGCCCTGGTGGCGTAAATTTCCGCAGGGATTACAGAAGCGCATCGTCAAGGGACTCCGCTCGCGCGCAGACGCTCGCGCCCTGAAGCTGGCCGATTTTCTCGCGTCGGCGCGCGACTTGCACGAGCTCGCGTCATTGCAGCGTCGCGTTTTGCCGGAAGCCGTTCGCTTGTCGCTGTTGTCGCCCGAAGCACGAGCGCATGCCGAGCGGTTGGGACCGCATCATCCGATGTTGGATCAATTCGCCGGCGACCTCATCGGGGCCGATGCTTTTCAAATCATCAGCGCGTGGGAATTACGCACCTACATGGCCGACGTGCTCCTGCGCGACAGCGACGTGTTCAGCATGGCGCACTCCCTCGAACTACGCGTTCCGTTTGTCGATCCCGTGTTGCTCGGCTGGCTGTGGCCGCAACCGGCGCATTTTAAACACGACCCGCAACACCCGAAGCGCGCCCTCGCAGATGCCGTGGCCGACATCGTGCCCGCCGCGATTCGCAATCGCCAGAAAAAGGGCTTCGCCTTGCCCTTCGGTGCATGGATGCGCCGCGAGCTGCGCCCGTTCCTAGACGAAACCTTTTCCAACTCCTCACTGGCCAACTGTCCGTGGCTCGACACCGCGGCCGTGCAAACAATCTGGCGCGAATTTCTGACTGGCACCGACACCCGCGCGTGGTCCCGTGTGTGGACGATTGCCGTGCTGATCGCCTTGGTGAACCGCCCCATCCCCGCGCGTCGATGAAAACAATTCTCCTCAGTCCCGAACTCTTCCTCGGCGAAGGTGGCATTGCGCGCATCATGCGGCTCTACTTGAAGTCGCTCTGCGAACTCGCGGCTCCCGGTGAAGCGGTCGTCGCGGTGGTGCTCAATGATTTTCCCGGCGACGACAGCAAACTGCCGCGCTACTCCACGCCCGCCTTACACGGCGTGCTCGGTTGTTCGCGCAGCAAGTGGCGCTTTGCCCGCGCGACGCTCAATCAAGCGCAACGTGACGCACGCATCGTTTGCGGTCACCTACACCAATTGCCCATCGCGTGGCTCGCGAAGCGGCTCAACCCCGGTCTCAACTACTACCTCGTTGCCCACGGCATCGAAGTCTGGCGTCCCTACTCTGCGCTCGAAGTGCTCGCGATGCGCGGCGCGACTGCAATCTGGTGCATCAGCGAATACACGCGTCGACAGATGCTGCGGTTTTGCCCGCAACTCGATCCGCGCCGCTTGGTCGTGGTGCCGAATACGCTCGATCCATTTTTCACACCGACCGAATTACCGCCCACCACTCCGACGCCCGCCGCACCGAAACTGCTCGTGGTTTCCCGCCTTGCGACGACCGACACCTACAAGGGCATCGACACCGTGATTGAAGCGATGCCGCACTTCTTGCGCCTGCATCCGCAAGGCCAACTGCGTATCGTCGGCGGCGGCAACGATGTGCCGCGCCTCACTGCACTGGTGGCAACACTCCAGTTGCAACACGCAGTTACCTTCACCGGCATCATCGACGACGCTGCACTGCGTGCCGAGTATGCGAACTGCGACATCTTCGCTCTGCCGAGTCGCAAGGAAGGCTTCGGCCTCGTTTACCTCGAAGCGATGACCTATGGCAAACCATGTCTCGGCGCGCGCGCCGGCGGCGTGCCCGAAGTCATCAACGATCACGTCGGCGTGCTGGCCGATTACGGGAATATTCCTGAAATTGCCGTGGCGCTCGATGACTTGGTGCGCCACCCTCGCGACGCCACTACGATTCGGGCCCACGCGGATTCCTTCGATTTCACTCACTTCACCCAACGTCTGGCTCTCGCTCTCCGCTGATGCAACCTTCGGTCGAACTTCCCCAACTCGTCATAGAAGCCGGCCGTGGCGAGCGCCATTACTGGCGCGATCTGTGGCGTTACCGCGAATTGCTCGGCTTTCTCGCGTGGCGCGACATCGCCGTGCGCTACAAACAAACCGTGCTCGGCGCCGGTTGGGCGCTCTTGCAACCGGCGATCACACTCGCGGTGTTTACATTCATTTTCGGCCGACTGGCGAAGATGCCGGCCGGCGATGTGCCTTACATCTTGCTCGTCATGTCCGGCCTGCTCCCCTGGCAATTTTTCTCCAACGCCCTCAGCGGGGCCAGCAACAGCCTCGTGAGCAACACACACCTCATTTCGAAAGTCTATTTCCCGCGCCTCATCGTGCCGTTGTCAGCGCTCGCGGTGGCAATGATTGATTTTCTGTTCGTCGCCTTGCTCGCGGCGCTCGTCTTCGCCTGGCAAGGCTACGTGCCGGACTGGCGGATTATTTTCCTGCCGGTGTTTACGCTATTGGCTCTGCTCGCAGCACTCGGAGCGGGTCTCTGGTTGACCGCCCTCACCGTGCGCTACCGCGACTTCCGCTTCATTGTGCCGTTCATGCTGCAAGTGGGCCTTTTTCTTTCACCGGTTGGATTCAGCACGACGAATTTGCCGAGTTGGCGTGAATTTTTTGCGCTCAATCCCATGGTCTGCGTGATCGATGGGTTTCGCTGGTGTCTGCTGCGCGGCGAGCCCGCGATTCATTGGCCAACTCTGGCGACCGGCATGGCTGTGATCGCGCTTCTTCTCCTCTCCGGCGTCTGGTATTTCCGCCGGACCGAACGCACTTTCGCCGACATTATCTAACTCATGGCTGAACCTGTCATTTCTGTTTCCGGTCTCGGCAAACGCTATTGGCTCAAGCACCAGCAACGTGCCGACACGTTACGCGATTCGATTATCGGTGCGGTGCGTCGCCTCGGGCAACGCGTCACCGGCCGCAACATCACGGCCGCCGATGAGGAGTTCTGGGCACTGCACGACATCACCTTCGACATCAACCAAGGTGATGTAGTCGGTATTATCGGACGCAACGGCGCGGGAAAATCGACGTTATTGAAAGTTCTTTCCCGCATCACCGAACCGACCACGGGCCGCATCGCTTTACGCGGACGCGTCGCGTCTTTGTTAGAAGTCGGCACCGGTTTTCATCCGGAGCTTTCCGGTCGCGACAACATTTACCTCAACGGCGCCATCCTCGGCATGAAGCGCGTGGAGATTAAGCGCAAATTCGACGAGATTGTCGCCTTCGCCGAAGTGGAGCGCTTTCTCGATATGCGGGTGAAGCATTACTCAAGCGGGATGTATGTGCGGCTCGCCTTCGCCGTCGCTGCCCACCTCGAACCCGAAATTCTCATCGTCGATGAAGTGCTCGCCGTTGGTGACGCGGCGTTTCAAAAGAAATGCTTGGGCAAGATGCAGGACGTCGCACGCGGCGAAGGTCGCACGGTGTTGTTCGTCAGTCACAACTTGCCATCGGTGCGCCAACTCTGTCGCACCGCCATTCTCCTCTCGCGCGGGAAAGTGCAGGCGACTGGGCCTTGCGCCAAGGTGCTCGAAATCTACCAACACGGTTTGGTGGACGCCGTGCCAAATGCGGTGCCCCGTCCCACGCCGGATCTGTTCGATCGAGCTTACGCTACGTCGTTCACCATTGAGGACGACGCCGGCGTGCCCGCGCACTGCCTCGCGCTCGGCAAACCGTGGCGCGCGCGTCTCGGCTTCCGCGTGATTTCCACCCAACTCCAATTCGTGGCGGCCGTCGGTCTGAAGACGGCGGACGGCACCGCACTGCAAACAGCTTGGATGCCGCCACAAGATCTTGCTCCCGGCGATTACGAAGCGGAATTCGTGCAGGATCGCGTCGTCATCGAAGCCGGGACTTACACGATCATCGTTGGTCTGACGGAAAGCGATCGCGGCCTGCAGCAGTTTGAAGCCATGCGCATCGACATCACCACTGATGGCGCGGTCGGCTATTTTCCGGGCACGTCCGGCGTTGGCCTCGTGCTCAACTCGATGCAAACCACGTTGCGCAAAGTGTGAGTTATGCCATGCGCTTTCCAGGCAATACCCTCTCATCGCTTCTACGCCGAGTGGGTTTGTATCATCCGCTCCGCGACTGGCGCCGGAGTCGACGTTTCCACCGCACCAGTCAGGTGCAAATTAGCCAATGGCGCGCGCAAGGCTGTCCCGCTCCCGCGCCCGACTACGTCAAATACGAAATCGTGCGCAACAATGCGCAACGTCACCACTGCCAGTCACTCGTTGAAACCGGCACCTTCTACGGCAACGCGCCGTTCACCTTGCGGCACGACTTTACCGCAATTCATACGATCGAACTCGCGCCCGAACTCTACGCCTTGAATTGCGCCGAACTCAGCCACCTGCCACACGTGCACATTCATTACGGCGACAGCGCGAGTGTGCTCCCGCAACTTCTGCCTGACTTGCCGCGTCCGACCCTCTTCTGGCTCGACGGCCATTTCTGCTCCGGCCCTTCCGCGCGGGGCACGACGGACACGCCCATCAGCGCTGAATTGGAACTCTTGCTCGCCCGACCTCCCGGGAGCGATGTGGTGCTGATCGACCACGCACGCCTTTTCCTCGGTGACAACGGCTATCCCAGCATTTCCCAAGTCGAATCCTTTGTCCGCGCACGGCGGCCCGTCGCCCATTTTAGCGTGGAACTCGACATCATCCGCATCCTTCCCGTCTAATCATGTCTGATAACCCGCAACTTGCCGATCTCTCCGCTCTTCTCGCGAAGCCGACTGAAGCGGAATTGGAATTTCGCCGGATTATTCCCACCGCCGCGCCGTGTGTGATCATGGATATCGGCGCTTGTGAAGGTGAGGATTCCATTCGCTTCGCGCGCCTCTACCCGCAGGCACAAGTTTTTGCGTTCGAACCGTTGCCTGCCAACCAAGCGCTCGTGCGCGCCAATCTTGCTCTCTACGACGCGACTCAAGTTGAGCTGGTGCCGCTCGCACTTTCGGACCAATCCGGCGAAGCGACTTTTCACGTTTCCTCCGGTCGGCCGCCGGAGTTGTTCGCCGGGAAAGACTGGAATTACGGCAACAAATCCAGCTCGCTGCTCGCGCCCGCGGGCGACGGCAAAATTCACGGTTGGGTTGAGTTCAAGGAAGCCATCACCGTGCCAACCGGCACGCTCGATCAATTCTGCGCCGACCGCGGCATCGCTCACATCGATTTCATCCAAATGGATGTGCAAGGCGCGGAACTCCTCGTGCTCACAGGCGCCGAGCGCATGTTGCCGCACATCACCGCCATCTGGCTCGAGGTTTCCACGCGCGAAATTTATCAAGGCCAAGTTCTCGACCATGAAATCACGCGCTTCCTCCGCGCCCACGGCTTCGCCCTCGTTTATAAAACCTATCGCGGTAATGACAGCGGCGAAGGTGATCATCTCTACGTGAACACGCGGCAGGCGCGCATGCTGCCTTATCTCGTCGCCAGGCGCATTCGCCTCCTGGCGGGCAAAATTAAACGCGCGCTGCTGCGCCAATCCTGACCCTCCCATGATCATTTCCTGGCTCACCGGTGGACTCGGCAATCAGATGTTTCAATACGCGGCGGGCCTCGCGCTGGCGGAACACCGGCGCACGGTGCTCAAACTCGACCCGGGTTGGTTTCGCCACGATCCCACCTGCGCGTCGCACAACAGCTATTCGCTTTCCTGCTTTAACATCACGGAGCAATTCGCGACGCAGGAAGAAATTGATCGCGTGCGCGGCGTCACTCTCACCACCACGGAGCGCTGGTCCATCGCGGCAGCCCGCGCACTACGTTTCTACCGTTACGCCAATCGCCACGCCGCCCCCGCCAACTGGCACCAACCACCGACGTTTCGTTTCTATCCGGAGTTTTTCGCGCAACCCGACAATACCTACCTGAACGGCATGTTTCAATCGGAGCAGTTCTTTGCGCCAGTCGAAAAATTGCTCCGGGCACACTTCAGCTTCCGCTACCCCGCGTCGCCCTCCGTCGCGGCGCTCGGCGCGCAAATCCGCAGCGGTCCATCGGCGGCCATTCATTTTCGCCGGGGCGACTACGCGCGTGACCCAAAATTCAATCGCGAGATCGGCGTCGTCGGTCTCGACTACTACACCCGCGCGGTGCAGTTGCTGCGGGAACGCAGTCCCGACGCGACGCTCTATATTTTCTCCGACGAGATCGAAGCGGTCTCACACGAATTCACGCCGCCCGGACCACATCATTTCGTGCGCGCCGGACACGACTGGCATCCGTGGGATGAACTGCGCCTAATGTCGCAGTGCGAGCACCTCGCCATCGCCAACAGCAGTTTCTCCTGGTGGGCCGCGTGGCTGAACCCTTCACTGAGCAAACTTGTCATCGCGCCCACTCCGTGGTTTGCCCACAGCGAACACGATGAGGCCGACATCGTGCCGTCGTGTTGGATCCGCATCCCGCGTCAGGCCTGAGCAGCCATGCGCCCCGAAGATCCCTTGTTACAACCTTCCCTCGCCGAGCGATTCATCAACTCGCTCAAGCTGGACGGTCTCTCCGCCACCGTCGGGAAGTGTGTGCTCGCGCCGTTTCGGCAAGTTCGCACGTGGCAAGAGCAATACCGTCACTGGCGCCTGCGACGTTCGTCCGACCCCCGAGTCATCTTCGCTCTGATCCATCGGTTGAACTTCTGGAATGATCCTGAAAGCGTCAGCGGTCCCGGCTCCACTCTCGAATACACCGCCAACCTGCGGCAACACTTGCCCGTGGTATTTCAGCAAAACGGCGTGCGAACACTCTTCGACGCGCCTTGTGGCGATTTCATCTGGATGCGACAGGTGATGGCCACGAATTCAATTTTCTACATCGGCGGCGACATCGTCCCCGCACTCGTGAAAACCAACCAAGCAACCTGCGGCGACTCACGCACGTCCTTTATCCTCCACGACATCACTCGCGACCCGTTTCCAGCGGCCGATCTTTGGTTCTGCCGCGACTGCTTGTTCCACCTTACGAACCAGCAGATTCTCTCGGCCCTGCGGAATTTCGCGACCTCGAGTGTGCCCCTGGTTTTGCTAACCAATGATCGCGGCCTCACTCCATTTGAGAACATCGACATTCGCACGGGGGATTGTCGGCCCCTCAACTTGGGCGCACCGCCCTTTAATCTCCCGACAACCGTGCTCTACCGGATTCCCGAAGGACCGGAGCCAAACACCGGTCGGGAAATGTGCCTGTGGTCGCGCGAGCAAATTAGCGCAGCTCTTCCAGCAATGGAGCAGGCCATGGCGTTCGTTCCACTCCCCCGATGAAAAGCGCTTTTGTTTCCACCAAGCTGAATTCCCTGCGGGACGGAATCGATCGTGACGCGACCCTTTCAGTTATTTTCGAAGAGAGCGAAGCGGACGCGCGCGAGTTTACAACGTCCGGACCGAACCACTTCGTGCGAAGCGGACTCGACTGGCATTCGTGGAATGTAATTCGCCATATGTCGCAGTGCGTTCATCTCGTGTTTGCCAAATATCAGCGTGACAAATCCGCTGTCGTCCCCGCTGTGTGGACCCGAGATTCACTCCGCCCCCCTCCGCATGAGCTTGCTTAACTCCTTACACCAACTGCTCCGGCGTTGCGGTGTATTCGTCGCCAGCACGCGTCACGCGGGTGCTCGTTACTTCGATCATCCGCCCACGTCCGCCTTTGAATTTGTTTTGCTGCGCAACTTCCCGGATTTGCGCGGCCTTAGTTTCATTCAAATCGGAGCCAATGACGGCCAACAAGCCGACCCGATCAACGGGTTTATTGATCGCTACAATTGGAGTGGACTCATGCTGGAGCCGCTCAAAGGCAATTTCGCCCTCCTTGAATCTCATCGTCGCAGCAATCCGCAGATAATTTTGCGTCGCGCCGCACTCGACGTCGTCCCAGGGCGCCGCACCGTCTATGATTTGGCGCCATCGGCCACCGCCGAATTGCCGGACTGGACTCGTGGCCTCGGCAGTTTTTCCCGCGAGCGCGTGGCCGCCGCTGCGGTTGAATTAAATCTTTCTGCCGACGCCGTGTTTGCCGAAGAAGTTGACAGCATTACGTGGGAGCAAGTCTGGCTGGAATTCGGGGAGCGCCGCTGTGATTTGCTCGTGCTCGATACCGAGGGCTATGACGTCACTTTGTTGCGCGCGGCGAATCTCGCGCGCCGCCTGCCGCGCGTGATCTTGTTCGAACACGTCTGCGTCTCGCTCGAGGAGCGCATGCCACTTTATCGCGAACTACTTTCACTCGGCTACAATCTCTCGACGGATGGCGGCGACACGATCGCTTCACTTCCCTCCACTCGGTGAAAATCGCCTTTATCTCCACAATTCTTGGCTACCCGTGGGGCGGCGCCGACACGTTGTGGACGAACGCGGCCGAGGCTGCCAGCGAGCGCGGCGACTCTTTGTTGCTCTCAGTTTCACCGGCAGTCGCCGCGCACCCACGCATCGTTGCCCTGCAACAACGCGGCGCACAACTCTGCCTGCGCACCCATCCCGCCGCACCTACGCTCGCCACGCGCGCCTTGCGCAAATTTGGTTTCAACTCACCCGGTGCGGAAAAAATATTCGCGGCGCTCGCGGAGTTTCGACCCGACCGCGTCATCTTCAGCCTCGGCGGAACTTACGACTTGGTGCTCCATCCGGCGTGGTTGGATTGGTTGGAGGCCACGCATACGCCTTATCACTTGATCGCAAACTGGCAGCAGGAGCATCCGGTGCTGGAGCCAGTCAGTTTGCATCTCGCACGGCGCGCGCTCAAAGGAGCGGAACGCATCTACTTTGTCTCGACGCGCAACCGCGCAGTCACTCGCCGCCATCTGCTGGAAGCGCTGCCGCAGGCGAGCGTGGTGCAGAATCCGTTGCGCTGGCGTCCGGCGGACGTCACTCCTTGGCCGGAGTCCACAACTGCGCACCTTGCCACCGTTGCGCGACTCGATCACGGCAAAGGCATCCGGTTGCTCCTGCACAGTCTCGCCGAATTGGAATCTGAAATTGATTGGCGGCTCGCTATCTATGGGCAAGGCCCGGACGAAGAATCGTTGCGCGACGCCGTTGACTCACTGGGGCTCACCAAGCGCGTCACGTTTCGCGGCTACGTGAAGGAACTCGCCGCCATCTGGCGCGAGCAACAACTCTTTGTTTCACCAGCAATCGACGACGGTGTGCCGATGACGATTCCCGAAGCCATGCTGTGCGCACGTCCGGTGCTGGCGACTTGCGTCGGGGGAGCCGAAGATTGGATTCAGCACGGGCGCACTGGCTTCCTTTGCCCAGCGCCTACTGTGCCGCTACTCTCCGCGACGTTGAGCGAAGCCTTCGCAGCGCGCGCACGCTGGCCGCAGATGGGAACGGACGCCTCCGTCGCCGCCGTCGAGCACTATCGTCCGGACGACTATCGCCAACTGCTGAGCTAATGCTCACCTCCTTCGTCAAATCATTCTTGCGCTGGCTCGCGTCGTCGCGCCTTCGTCTCAAGGGCGTGCAACTCACAGCGCCCCGCTTGCTCGCACGTGGCATTGATTGCCAACTCGGCGTGGCGCGCGGAGCGAAAGGACAAATCACCATTGCCGAAGGCGCGCGCATCGAACGGGGAGTCGTGCTTCATGCGTGGGGCGGATCGATTCGCCTTGGGCGCAATATTTTTCTGGGTCCACACACCGTCGTCTACGGACACGGAGGCGTCGAGATTGGTGAGTCCTGCCTGATAGCGATGCATTGCCGCATCCTCTCGTCGAATCACGCGGTGCCACCATTGGGCACCGATATTCGTTCCCAGCCCGATGAGCTGCGCGCCACACGCATCGGACGCGATGTCTGGCTCGGGGCTGGCGTGACGATCGTGGGCGGCATCACCATCGGCGACGGGTGTATCGTCGGCGCCGGTTCCGTGGTCACGCACGACTTACCCGCTGGTTCAATCGCACTCGGAGTGCCCGCGCGAGTTACGGGAATGCGTGCCGCCGCGCCAACTGCGCCAAGCTACCCCACCACTGCACCGTGATTTCGTCTCCCTCACAGGTGATTCTCGGCCTTGGCGGCTATCTTGGGCACGACGCCAACGCCGCGTTACTCGTCGATGGACGACTCATCGCTGCGTCACAAGAGGAGCGCTTCACGCGCATCAAGCACGATGGCGATTTTCCGCGCCAGGCGATCACCGATTGTCTCAAAATAGCGCAACTCGGTGCAGCCGCGGTGACCGATGTGGTTTTTGCCGAGAAGCCACTGCAGACACATCTCTTCAATCTCTCGGCACGTCCCGGCAACGCCTTCACGCGCGCACTCGGGCGGATGTTGCCGCCGCAATGGCCGGGCTTGTTCACGCAACCCGCACGCTCCCTCTTTCCTGCCGCACGCTTTCATTTTGCATGGCATCACTTGACGCATGTGGCGGGCGCATTTCACACGTCACCCTTTGAGCGCGCGGCGTTCCTCTGTGTGGACGGCAAGGGGGAAGACTATTGTGCGAGCATGGGTATCATCGATCGCGGAGAGGTGAAGATTCTGTGGGAGCAAACTTACGAGAACGGACTCGGCATGCTCTACACCTTGGTAACGCATTACCTCGGATTTCTTTCGTTTGGTTCCGAATACAAAGTAATGGGCTTGGCCCCCTACGGCCAGCCCGTCTACGCCGAAAAATTAGCCCGCCTCTTTACGACCGACGAGCAAGGTGGTCTGCGTTTGCGTGCGCCGGTGCGCTTTCAATGGAACTCGCTAATGGCGTCCCTGCCCCTTGTCGCTGAAGCCACCGGTGTGCCGGTCCGTGCGCCAGGTGACCCGTTGACGCAGGAACACATCAACATCGCTGCGTCGCTCCAGCACGTCTTTGAACAGGAAGTTTTCAAAATGGCGCAATTTCTCCGCGCCGAGACCGGCGAAGATGCGCTGATTTTCTGCGGTGGCTGTGCGCAAAATTGCGTCACTGCCGGGCGCCTCCGCGCCGCGCGCATCTTTCCTCAAATCTTCAACTCCCCCGTCGGCGGCGATATGGGCAGTGGACTCGGCGGTGCGATCTTGTTGGCGCGCGAAACCGCGGACCAGCGACCGGTGCGAATCGACGCGCAAGGTTTCTACCTCGGCAGCGAACCCGGCGAAATTCCCGCCGCCGCACTGCCGTGGAAAGTCGAATTCGAGGGTTCGCTCTTCGAGAAAGTCGCCGCCGAACTCGCTGAGGGACGCATCGTCGCGTGGGTGCGCGGCCGAATGGAACTCGGCGCGCGCGCCCTCGGAGCACGCTCGATTCTCGCCGACCCGCGGCAACCGGGCATGCAATCGCGGCTCAATCTCGCGGTAAAGTTTCGCGAGTCGTTCCGGCCGTTTGCACCGCTCGTGCTTGCCGAGGATTGCGCCGACTGGTTCGACACCGCCGAACCGAGCGACTACATGCAATACACGGCAAATCTCATCGAGCATCGCCGCCAACCGCAGCCTGCCGCCTTCGCGTCGCTGCGTGCACAACTCGATTTTCCGCGCTGCGAAATCGGCAGCGTCATTCACGTCGACTACTCCGCGCGCTTGCAGACGATTCGCGAGAGCGTGCATCCAGACATGCATCGTTTGCTGACCGCCTTCAAAGCGCGCACCGGCATTCCGATTCTCATCAACACGAGCTTCAATGTCTCCGGTCAACCTATCGTGCGCACGGCGGCGGAGGGCTGGGATTGTTTCGTGAATACCGACATCGACCTGCTCGTGTTGAACAACCAGTTGTTCCGCAATCCCGGTCAGAAAACCCGCGAAGAAAAACTCTCATGGCTCAAGCAATTCGCCAAATCTGCCTGAAGCTTATCGTTGGCCTGCTCCGAATTTTCACTCGGCCCGCTCCTGCTGGTTGGCAACGGAGCAAGCGCCGCTCTCACTTGCGCGGCACCTAGGTTCGCTCACGCCGCTGGATGCAACTTTCGGTAATCATCTCTACCCACAATCCGCATGCGGGCCGACTGCAGCGAACGCTGAGTGCGTTGCGCGCGCAAACGCTGCCGATGGATACCTGGGAAACGATAATCGTAGACAACGCTTCCGCCCCGGCGCTGGTGGCCGCAGATTGGACGGCGCACGGTCCGGGCAATTTGCGTTTTGTATCCGAACCTGTGGCCGGTCTTAGCCATGCTCGACGCCGCGGTTTTCTGGCTGGCAGAGGAGAGTTCTTTGTTCTCGTCGATGACGACAACGAACTCGCTCCCACGTATCTGCAAGAATGCATCCGCCTCTTCGCGGCCCATCCGGCCGTTGGCGCTCTGGGAGGCAAAAGCTCCCCCGAATTCGAAAATCCTCCTGCGCCGTGGATGCGTGAATTTGACGATCTGATCGCGTGCCGCGACCTCGGGTCCAGCACGCTCATCTCCAAAGGCCTGTTCAATTCAACCACCGGACTAAACGAGTATCCAATGTTCGCACCGATTGGCGCCGGCATGGCAGTGCGTCGAGCCGCAGCACAGAATTGGCTCACTAAGAGCAATCCAGCCGCGCTCCCCGACCGCCAAGGAACCGACCTTTCTTCAAGCGGCGACAACGACATCGTGCTGACCACGATGGGCGCGGGTTGGGAAGTCGCCTATTCTCCGACGCTAAGTTTGACGCATCTAATTCCAGCGTTTCGCACGACGAGCGACTACCTCGCTCGCCTCAATCGTGGAATTCAAACTTCTTGGATGCGCGTGTTAACCAAACACAGCGCCAACTCGTGGCCACGCATGACTCGCGCCAGCGCGACGCTGCGTAAATTTAAGGCATGGTTCACCTATCGGGCGTGGAGTTCTCCCGCAGCTCGCATTCGTTGGCAAGGCGCCTGCGGCCATTTTGACGGACGAACAATTCACTAATGCTCTCGCGCATCAATCAACCAATGCTTTGGCGATTTCGCGCGGTGCTTCCCGTTGCCGGCCCTTGGATTTACGAACGTGCTCAACGTCGGCCATAACCGCGTCTATCAGCGCAACCCCGTCTAAGATGGCATCAGTTCGCGTATTCCTGCCCACCTATCGCCGTCCGATGATGTTGCCCCGTGCGTTGGCAAGTCTCCGCGCGCAAACCCACACCGATTGGATTTGCGAAGTGCATAACGACGACCCAACCGATCCGCGCCCCGCCGAACTGCCCGCAGCATTACAAGATCCGCGCCTCACCCTCTTCGTTCATCCCCGCAATTTAGGAGGCACGGCAACCTTCAATCTCTTCTTCGGCTCCATCTCCGAACCATTCTTTTCGATCCTGGAGGATGACAACTCATGGGAACCCGACTTCCTCGCGACAATGTTGGCGGTGGCCGAAAGTCATCCCGACGTCACCGTATTCTGGGCAAACATGCACATCGCTGAAGAAGAGGGAACCGGTATCATGACGGACACGGGGCGCACAATCTGGCCATATGAGGAAGCGGAACCGGTGCGCCTCTTTCAATGGGGGCATTTCAATCAACTCGCGGGCGCCTTGCACTCAAATGGCGCAACGTTGATTCGATCCAATCCGGGGCAGAATTTTCGAATTCCGGAAGTTCCTTTTGGGGTTATGGAGGCGTTCCGGGAACGCTTGTTCCCTTTCCCGCTCCTCTTGGTCACTCGTCCACTCGCCACGTTTACAGTCACCAAGCGATCCGCCCGCTCGCGCGATCCCGGCGAGTGGGCCGAAGCCCAGGCTCTGCTGGTGGCAACGTTTCTCAAAGACTGCCCATGGTCAGAGCAGCAGATCGAGGCCTTGTGGACGAACGCCCGTGCGCTAGTGCCAACCAAAACGACCAACTTGATTATGGCTGCGATCGCGCAGCCCGCCAGCCGAGGTATTTTGCGCTACGCACGCTGGCGAGACTGCTGGGTGGTGCTATGTGGTTTTTTGCGCAGACCGAGCGTATATTCCCGCCTGCGCGCGTCGCGACGGCGCCACCCAACTTGGTGGAACACTCTGGAAATTCACGCTCGTGCAAACTGGAAGAGCCGGCACCCGCAATCCTAGCATGATTCTCCCGCTCCCCCACGTCCGTCACTCGCCTTCACGTCCAACTCTATTCGCAACTTAACGATGCGCGCGATCTTCCGTCAATTTGGCTTCGGCACTCTTTACCACACACTGTGGCGGCGGCCGCGCACGGCGCTCAAGGAGATGATCGCGGCGGGAGGACCGCTCGAGATTCGTCGCACCGAACGGGGCCGCGTCGAAATGGAAACGGCAGCGTGGCAGTTACCGGGGTTACCGAGGGCCGCCGGCACGCCGCTGACGTTACATCTGCTCACGGGCCGCCGCTTCTGGTATCAGACCGCGTTTTGCCTCTGGAGCTTTGCCAGGCACGCCCAGAGACCGCTCGCGCCGGTCATTTACGACGACGGTTCGCTCGCGCCGGAGTTTCGCGAGCCGCTGGCCAAACTGTTTCCGGCCGCGCGCTTCGTCGACCGACTGGACGCAGAAGCGCGGCTCGACGAATTTCTGCCCGCTAACAAATTTCCTCATTTGCGCGAGCGCTGGGTCAATTATCCGAATTTGCGCAAACTGATTGATCCGCACCTCGGCGGGTCCCAGTGGCAACTGGTGATCGACTCCGATTTACTCTTCTTCCGGCGGCCCGACGTGCTGATCGATTGGCTCGATCAGCCCACGCAGCCGCTGCACGCCGTCGATTGCGAAACCTCCTACGGCTACAACCGTCCGACGATGGATCGGCTCGCGGGCGCGCCACTCAGCGAACTCGTGAATGTTGGACTTACCGGTCTGCACAGCTCGGAGATTGATTGGGAGAAGCTGGAGTCGTGGTGCCGAGTGTTGATCGAGTCCGAAGGGCACAACTACTATCTCGAGCAGGCGTTGATCGCGATGCTGTTGGCAGGTCGCCAATGCACGATCGCGCCTGTGAGCGACTATCTCACGCTGCCGTTGCCACCGGAGTCGCACAACTGTCGCGCGGTGATGCACCACTATGTTTGGCACTCGAAGCGCGCGTATTTTCAACACGGCTGGCGCGTCGCCCTCGAGCGCTGATGAGCGAATCCAGTGATCCTTCCAATTTTCCCGCGCTGCAGCGAGCCCCGCTCGGTCTCTTCTGGCGCCGAATTAGTCGCCGACTTCGCCGCATCGCATTAACTCCACTTCGCCGCTGGCTGATTCGGGAACCGGAAATTTTGGTCAAGGTGCCGACATTCGATGATGCCTATTGCAACGCGATCAAGTTGATCGCGCCGGACTACGCTCTCGCGGTCGACGAATCGAGTCGCCGCTTCTGGGAACGCGACCAAAATAACAGTTGCTGGCTCGAAGCGGCGGCGCTGGATCCGCTCTTCCGCGCCATGCCCAAGCCGAAGCGGATTCTCGAAATTGGTCCCGGACTCGGCCGCTCCGTCATCTTTTTTTCCAAACGCTTTTTCTCTTCCGCGCAATTCTCCCTCTACGACGCCACCGGGCAGACGACAAAATATGAACTCGAAGGGCAACGCTACGCCGATTCGTTTTGCGGCAACCTCCCGTTGCTCATGCGCACCTTGGAGTTCAATGGTGTCGCCAATTTCCAGCTAATCGATGGGGCCCACAGTGCCGGAGGAATTCCTGTCGCGGCGCAGCCTTTTGATTTTGTCTACAGCTTCTTTGCCGTCGGTTTTCATTGGGCTCTGGACCATTGGCTCGACGAACTGCTCGCACTCGGCGGCCCGCAGACGCTTTACGTCTTTACGGTAGCGCCTAATTTTGTTCCTCCGGCTCGTCTGGCCACGATGCCGTTCCTGTTACTACAAGCAAACTCGGGCCTGTATCCCGAGACAACGACCTACTACTTCGCTTTTACGAAGCAACCGACGCCATGGTTCCCGGCCTCCTAGTTCGCGCCCATTAACCAATGCCCGCCCCGCTCGTTAGCATTCTGATCCCCTGCTACAATGCAGCGCCGTTCCTCGCGGAGACCTTGCAGAGTGCGCTGGCACAGACGTGGCCGAACAGCGAAATCATCGTGGTCGACGATGGTTCTAGCGATGATTCGTGCGCAATTGCCCGCATTTTTGCCGACCGCGGTGTGCGTCTAGTCGAACAAGCAAACCAAGGCGCCGCGGCGGCGCGCAATCACGCGCTGCGCATCTCGCGCGGCGATTACATTCAGTATCTTGACGCGGATGATTTGATTTCGCCGGACAAGATTCACTTGCAAATGGAACTCCTCGCCCAACGTCCGTCCGATGCCCTCGCGACCTGTGCGTGGGGACGATTTCGGGGCGAACTCAGCCAAGCTAGATTTGTTAATGACGAGGTATTCCGTGATTTCTCCGCCATCGAATTCCTCGTGTTAGCCGGGGAAACTGGAGCAATGATGCACCCGTCGGCGTGGCTGTCCCCTCGGAGCGTGCTGGAGAAGGCAGGCCCTTGGGACGAACGGCTTTCGCTCAATGACGACGGTGAGTATTTCTGCCGCGTCGCGCTTGCGGGCAACGGTCTGCACTTCTGCGCGGATCCGGCGGTCAAGAGTTACTATCGTTCAGGCATTCCCACGAGCTTGAGCAAGCGACGCAACGCTGCGGCCCGTCGATCCCAGTTTCTGTCGCTTGAATTGATCACTGCTGCACTCTTGCGCGCAGAGGACACTCCCCGCACGCGCGCTGCATGCGCGGGATACTGGCGGAGGTTCGTCTTTGATTTCTATCCGCATCCTGTCGCGCTGATCCGGCGCGCAGAGGAAGCAGTTGAAGCAATGGGGGGAACCGTTGGTTCACCACGCATGGGTCCGAAAACCGCGTTGCTCGCCCGCATCATTGGTTGGCGACTTTTGTGGCGACTGCGCGATTTTTCTCACCAATGAGCGACCAACTCGCATCAACCTCATTGATGGCCACGGAGCCTCTCCTCCATTCATCCGTTCCGTTGGTCAGCATCTTGATTCCTTGCCACAACGCCGCTGCGTTTCTTGCCGCCACTTTGGAAAGCGCGCTGGCGCAAACGTGGACCAACCGGGAAATTATCTTGGTCGACGACGGTTCGACGGACGACTCTTTGCGAATTGCGCGCGAGTTCACTGGGCGTGGCGTGCGCGTGCTAACGCAACCCAATGCCGGAGCCGCCGCGGCGCGAAACACCGCCTTCGCCGCCAGCCGTGGTTCCTTCATCCAATACCTCGATGCCGACGATTTGCTTTCGCCCGGGAAAATCGCGTCGCAAGTCGAGTTGTTACGAAAACAGGAATCGGATGCCGTAGCCTCCTGCGCTTGGGGTCGCTTTAGCTCCAATCCAGCGCAGGCCGAATTCGTCGATGAGGCAGTTTTCCGCGACTTCGATCCCGTGGAGTTTCTGGTCCTCGCAGGAGAAACAGGAGTCATGATGCAACCGGCAGCGTGGCTCACCCCGCGCCACTTGGTCGAGAAAGCCGGACCGTGGGCGGCGCAGTGGCGTTCAAGTCCGAATGACGATGGCGAATTCTTCGCGCGTGTGCTAATGGCCAGTCGCAGGATTATTTTTTGCCCCAATGGGCGCGTCTTTTACCGCTCCGGTCAGCTCACGAGCTTGAGTCGTGCACGCGGAGAGGAGTCGCGCCGCGCCGTGTTTTTCAGCTACGAGTCGATTACCCGCAATTTGCTGACTCGCGAAAATTCCCCGCGGACACGGCGTGCCTGCGCCGGTTATTGGCAGCGTTTCGTGCATGATTACTTCCCTTCGCCCCCTGAATTGATCGCCCAAGCCGAAGCGGAAGTCACCACTCTGGGTGAAACCGTCGGCCGTCCCGTCCTCGGTCGCAAAACCGCTCTGCTCGCGAACTTGCTTGGCTGGCGCAACGTTGCGCGTCTCAAATTTCTCCTCGGACGATGACCTCCCCTCGCATTCTGATTTTTACTTCGGCCCACCTCTGCCGCAATCCGCGCGTCGTCAAGGAAGCCAACACGCTAGGCGCCGCGGGTTTTGACGTCACGGTGCTGACCGTCTCAACGCACGAACGGTTCGAACGCTTCGATCTCGAACTCATGCGCGGCGCACCGTTTCGCCGCGTGACGATTGATTACTCTCAAAGTTCCTGGCGCATGCGCACCGCCGATGTGACGCAGCGCACGGCAACTTGGCTTGCGCGCGCCGCAAATCGTCATCTCGGCTTCGAGTCATCGCAATCGCTCGGCCCCGCCCATGCCTTACTCCGGCAAGCCAGAATGCAACCCGCCGATCTCACAATCGTGCATACCGAGATTCCGATCTGGGCGGCGTGCAGTTTGATCCGCGACGGACGGAGAGTCGCGGTCGATGTGGAAGATTGGTATTCGGAGGATTTGCTTTACCGTGATCGCCTGTCTCGTCCGCTGCGTCTGCTCCGCGATTCGGAAACCTATTCCTTGCGTAATGCCGTCTACAGTTCCGCGACCTCGCAGAGCATGGCAGACGCGCTCACGCGCTCGTTGGCATGCCCACCGCCAATCGTGATTCGCAACACCTTCCCCTTGCAGGCGAAGTCGTGTCTCGACCGTCCACCCAGCATCAAGCCGCCGCGCTTTATTTGGTTCTCGCAAACGGTCGGACCTGGCCGCGGCTTGGAACTTTTCCTTTCCGCATGGTCGAAGACGAAACAACCAAGCCAACTCTACCTCTTGGGCGATGAGCGTCCGGGTTATCGGGATAAATTAATGAGCCTGCTGCCACCGCACCGGCGGGCTGACCTGCGTTTTCTGCCCCTCGTGACTCCCGCGCAATTACCCATCCGCCTCGCGGAGTTCGATCTCGGCTTGGCGCTGGAACCGCGATGGCCGTTGAATCGCAATGTCACGATCACCAACAAGATTTTTCAGTATATGAATGCTGGACTCGCCGTCATCGCGAGCACCACCGCTGGCCAATCCGAAGTGATGCAAGCCGCCCCTGAGTGCGGACTCCTAGTCAAAACAAGCCACACCACCGCATTGGCCGCGCAACTCGACGAAGTGCTCGCCTCTCCGGCGCGTTTGCGCGCCATGCAACAAGCCTCACGCCGCGCCGCTGAACAACTATTTTGCTGGGAACGGGAAGAACCCCGTCTCGTCGCCGCCGTGACCCAAGCCCTCCGTCCGCAGTGAAAAATATGTTTCGCCGTTTGAAGGAATTTGTTCGTCGCGTCGCGATCACCTTGTGCCGCGGCCTACTGTATTTTTTCAGTCGCACCTACCAAGTGCAGAATCGTCCGATCCTCGTTTTCGCGCCGCATCCCGATGACGAAACGCTTGGCTGCGGCGGCCTGATCGCGCGCCGTCGCAACGAGGGGTATGATGTGCACATTGTCTTTCTCACCGATGGAAGCGCCTCGCATCCTGATCATCCCCAGATCACGCCGGCCGCGTTGGCAAAGATGCGACAGGCTGAAGCACTCGCCGCCGCTGACGCATTGGACGTTGATCCTGCCTGCGTTCACTTTCTTGACCAGCCCGATGGCATTTTGAATACGCTGTCACCTGAACGTCGCCAACATTTAGTGCGTCGGCTGGGCGAGTATATCGATATGACTGCACCCGGACGTATTTTTGTGCCGTGCAGTCCGGACGGCAGTTCCGAGCACGATCCGGTGTTGAGTCTCGTGATCGAAGCCCTGAACAACCAAGACGCGAAAGCGGAGATATGGCAGTATCCAGTGTGGTGTTGGTGGAACCCGGCACTGTTGTTGGACAAGATCTTCGTGCTCGCCGATGCCTATTGCCACGAGAGCGAGGATTTCATGCAACACAAGCGACGGGCGATCGCTTGTTACCACACTCAGATCGAAGCGAGTCCGCCGTGGACCGAAGCCTCACTCCCCCCAGCGATGGTCGATTTTTGTCTCTGGGACCCCGAGTATTATTTTCGAACACCCTCGTCCATGATTCGGAAAGAACCACCACCCCATTAAACATGTCCCCGCGCAATTTTTGGCAGCGTCTCTGGCACAAATTTGTCCGCGCGCCCCTCGGCTACGGTCGTCCGCTCCCCATGGCGGTGGTCGACGGCGAATACACCTCCGGGGCGTGGTCCCATTTCCACGAGTTGCCGGAACTCGGTCGCCAAGTGTTGGTTTCCGGACTCGTGGCGCAGTTGCACGCCAATCCCGCCGTGCTCGACCTCGGCTGCGGCACCGGTCGCTTGGCGCAACTATTTGAACCGTTTCCTGTGCGCCGCTACTTGGGCGTTGATCTATCACCCGCTGGTGTAGCGCACGCGCGGGGTCTCGGACTTTCCCGTTGCGAGTTTGTCGAAGGCAATTTCGAGACCTGGCAACCGAGCGAACGTTTTGATGTGATTTTGTTCAGTGAATGTATCGGTTACGCGAACGACCCCGGCGCGTTGGTCAACCGCTTCATCTCTTCCCTGGCCCCGGGCGGACATATTGTGATTTCCCATTTTCGCTTCGGTCATTGGCGCGCCCATTGGCGCAGAGTCGCTCGCTACACCAAGGTCGTCGAATCGATGACGTTGACCAATTCCAAAGGCCAAACGTGGGACGTGAAAATCCTCGTGCCGCTAATTCAATCATCAGCTTGAGACGTCGCGTCCTCATCGTCAGTCCGCATTTTCCGCCGATCAACGCGCCGGATATGCAACGCGCGCGCCAAAGCCTGCCCTACTTTGCCGCGCTCGGTTGGGACGCCGAGGTATTGTGCGTGGCCGCGGAAGATGTGGCCGCCCCACTTGACCCGTTGCTTGCCGCCGCCATTCCGGCAGGAGTGCCCATCCACCGCGTTTCCGTCATGTCCGCGGCGCTCGGCCGCTGGCTCGGTCGCGGCACATTGGGACCACGCGCTCGTGGTCCGTTGCGGCGCGCTGGTGACGCCTTATTGCGCACCGGCCGCTTCGATCTGGTCTTCTTCACGACGACGCAATTCATCGTGCTCACGCTCGGACCTAAGTGGCGTCAGCTGCACGGCGTGCCGTTCGTCGTCGATTGGCAAGATCCGTGGTTCACTGATTACTATTTGCAACCCGGCTCGCCGAAGCCGCCGGGTGGTTGGAAGTATCGATTCTCCCGCCGCCAAGCCAAGCGTCACGAAGGACAAACCCTGCAGCACGCAGCCGGATGGGTCGGCACCAGTGAAGTTTATCAACGTGACCTGGCGGCGCGCTATGAGTGGTTCGCCCGTATTCCCCGCGCGGTAATTCCCTTCGGCGCCGACCGGAACGATTTCGATATCGCGCAACGCCACGCCGTGGCCGCGGCATTTTCCCGCCGAACTGGGGTGCGCCACTTGGTATATGTCGGCGCCGTCGGCGCGATTATGCGCCCTGCGTTGCAACTGTTCTTCGCCGGACTCCGCGAGTGGTTGTCACGACATCCCGAGGCCCGCACTCAGTTGGCGGTGCATTTCATCGGCACCAGCTACGCGCCGCCCGGCCGCGAAGTGCACAGCGTGCGCGATCTTGCACACGCCGCGGGTGTCGGTGATCTCGTCGAAGAGCAACCGGCCCGCATCGGGCATTTCGCCGCACTCAGCACGATGCGCGCGGCCGATGCACTCCTGCTCTTGGGTTCGGCGGATGCCGGCTACTCGCCATCGAAAATCGCCACCTTGGCGCTCGCGGAACGCCCCGTGCTGGCTCTCGTGCCTGGGGATGGCGCCCTTGCCGCTCAATTGCGTGAATTGAAATTCGCTCAGGTCGCCTGCTTCGCGCCGAAACCCGACACTGCCGCCGTCACTGCCTTTTTCGATCGTCCGTGGCATGCGGTGTCAGCCAATGCAACCCGCTGCCAGCACCTCAGCGCGGAACACCGGACGCGCGAACTCACCGACCTTTTCAGTCAAGCGCTCAGCTTTGCCGCCACCGCACATGAGTAACGTGCCTCCTCCTCCATTTGATCCCCGCTATGGGCGTGCGCCCGAGGAAGCGACGGTGACCGATCCGCTCGCTCCGCCAATTTCCTATCACCTGACGGGGCGCCGCTCGGCCGCGCAAAGCCGCAATCTCTTCCTCACGGCGTTGTGGGCGGTCATCGCCGCGTCGCTCTACCTCGGCGTCAAGGCCACGGTGGACGATGTTCTCCATCTCTACCTCGGCCTGATCATCATTGCACTTTCGATGTTGCCGGTGCTGCTCTGGTTGAAGGAAGGGGGCAGCCGCTTCCCCGTCTTTGAGCCCTTGCTCGCCCTTTGCGCACCCGGCTACGGATTACCCTTGTTGAACGGTCACGAGCAACTTGTCGCCTATCCCGCCGATACCGTTACCATCGCTGGTATCGCCGTCGTAGCCTACCAGGCTTCCGCAATCCTGCTCTACTATTCGGTGAAAGGCTTGCCGGGTCGCGGATCGTTTTGGACGGAATCAGTGCTCAGCACCAAGATCGAGCGTCTGATCTTCTATGGGATCGTGCTTTCGACAATCTACATGGCGGTATCCAATTTTACGGATTGGATCCCCTATGAAATAGCGAGCGTGCTCCGCGCCGTATTCAATGGTATCAGTATCTTGTGCACGTTCATTACGGCGCAACGCTGGGGTCGTGCTGACCTCAACACCTCGGAGCGATGGATCTTTGGCGGCATGCTCTTCGCGCAGATGGCCATCATGTCCACCAATCTGCTCCTGATTAACGCGATTACGCTCTGCGGAATCGGTTTACTCGGCTTTTTGTCGGCTGGCCGCCAATTGCCGTGGATCGCGGTGCTGAGCATTTTCACCTGCTTCGCGGTGCTCCATAATGGCAAGTCGCGGATGCGCGAAATTTATTGGGAAGGCGACTATCGCACTGTGCCCAAGGTTTCCTCTATGCCGGCGTTCTTTTCGGAGTGGATTGAATATGGCCTGCAGAACCCAATCCGCGAAGAAGGTGAAAAAGACAGCTCGGTGGGATCGAAACTCCTCGAGCGCACCTCGCTGATGCACATTCTCTGTTTGATCGTGGAATACACGCCGGACAAACAACCGTATCTCTACGGCGAAACCTACGGCTACGTTCTTCCCCAACTCATCCCCCGCTTCTTCTGGCAGGAAAAACCGCGCTCTCACGTCGCCACTTATCGTCTCTCCATTTACTATGGCTTGCAGGACGAAGACGCCACGCAGAAGACCACCATTGCCTTCGGCCTACCGTCGGAGGCCTACGCCAACTTCGGCCTGCTCGGGATGATCATGCTTGGCGGCATTTTCGGCTTCGTGCTGAAAAAGCTCCAAGTGCTCAGCGCACACAGTCCGATGTTTTCGCTCGCCGGTTTGATGATGGTGTTGCTCACCGCGTGGTCGTTTAACACCGAACTGACACTCGCCGCGTGGGTGTCTTCATTCTACCAAGCCGTCGTCGTGGCGCTCGGCATCCCGCTGCTGCTTCGCGGCATTCTCGGCATCTAACGGCATGAGCCAGTCGGACCAACGCCTCGCCATCATCCTCTCGCACCCGGTGCAGTATTATAGCCCGTGGTTTCAATGGATGGCCGCTCACACCAACGTGACGTTTCGCGTGTTTTATCTCTGGGAATTCGGAGTGACCGCACGCCACGATCCGCAATTTGGCAAAACGATCCTGTGGGACATCGATTTACTTTCCGGCTACGACTCCGAGTTTGTGCCCAACGTGTCGCCTGATCCCGGCACACATCATTTTGCGGGACTCGATAATCCGGAATTGCCCGCCCGTCTCGCCGCGTGGCGCCCCACTGCCTTGCTGATGTTTGGCTACAATTGGAAATCGCACCTGCGCGCCTTGTGGTGGGCGCGTTGGCATCGCGTGCCTCTCATTCTGCGCGGTGATTCGCATTGGCTTGGTCGCGGCGCGCCTGCTTGGCATCGCCGCGCCGCACTAAACGTGCTCTTTCGGCAATTCGCCGCGTTCCTCAACGTCGGCACCGCCAACGCTGATTATTACCGCACCCTCGGCGTGCCCATGGAGAAACTTTTTCTCGCACCGCACTCGGTCGACGCATCCCGCTTCGATCCCGCCGATTCCAACTCCCAAGCTGCGGCGGCAAGGCTGCGCACGGAGCTCGGGTTGACGGGAAAACGCATTGTCCTTTTCGCCGGAAAACTCCACGAGCGCAAACAGCCCGTCGAGTTGCTCGAAGCATTTTTGGCAGTCGCCACCGACGAGCATGCACTCATCTTCGTCGGTGATGGAGCCGAACACGAAAATCTCCTCCAACGCGCCGCCCGCGCTCCCGATCATCACGTGCGCTTCCTCCCGTTTGCCAATCAGAGCGAGATGCCCGCGCGCTACCTGCTCGGCGATCTCATGGCCTTGCCATCGCGCGGCTACTACGAAACGTGGGGTCTCGCGGTCAACGAAGCCATGCACCTGGGCCGGCCCTGTCTCGTCTCTGATCTCGTCGGTTGCCAGCGTGACCTCGTCATCCCACACCGCACGGGCTGGGTTTTCTCGGCCAACGACTCCGCTGACCTCCGCCGCACATTACACGACGCATTGCACTGTCCGTCCGCGACGCTCGCGGAGTTCTCCCGCAATTGTCTCTCGCAAATTTCCGGCTTCACCTACGTGCACACGACGCAAGGGCTGACCGACGCCCTCGCCCAACTTCGCTAAATCTTCATGCGCATCACCATCGTTAACGGTTTTTTCCTTCCCGTCCCGCCACTCGGCGGCGGCTCCACGGAGAAATCGTGGTTTAATCTCGGGCGCGAGTTTGCCGCCCTCGGACACGAAGTAGTCAGTTTCTCCCGCATGTGGCGCGGGTTGCCAGAAAAGGAAGTCGTCGATGGCGTCACCCATCATCGCTTGCCGGGCCACGATCATACGCGATCACTCTGGAGGAATCTCTGGTGTGATTTTTGGTGGAGCTGGCGCGTCTTTCGTAATTTGCCCGAAGCCGATATAATTATCTGCAACGCCGTGACTCTGCCCATGTGGCTCGGCTGGCTGCGTCCCAAGGCAGGTAAGGTCGTCGTGATGACCGGTCGCATGCCCAAGGGTCAATACAAGCGTTACTCGCATCTCGCGCGTATCTTTGCCCCGAGTTCCCTCGTCGAAAAGCGCTTGCATGATGAAAACCCTGCTTTCGCGTCAATCATTCGCGTCACGGGTTACCCGATTGCGTGGAGTATGCTCTCCCAACCGCAACCGGTGCCGCTCTTCTTGCCCCCACGCGATGATCCAAATGAGGTTACTTTAGGTTTCGCCGGACGGATTCATAAGGAGAAAGGACTTATCCTGCTCGCCGACGCGTTGAGCATTGTCTCGCAGAAAACCGACTTGCCCCCGATGCGCTTGATTCTCTGCGGACCGTCCGACGTCCAGCGTGGAGGCTCCGGCCCAGCATTTCGCGGGCGGTTGATGAATCATTTCTCCCTCGCCGTGGCCAATACGCGGTTTCACTTGCTAGATCCCGAATTCAACGAGCGCTCGCTCGCCGCCATTTTTCAACGGCTGGACGTTTTCTGTTATCCCAGTCTCGCCGAAGAAGGTGAAACCTTCGGCGTCGCTGTCGCCGAAGCTATGGCCGCCGGTGCCGTGCCGATCGTTTCTAATCTGGCCTGCTTCCGCGATTTTGTTCGCGACGGTGAAAATGGCTACGTCTTTGATCACCAGGCCGAGGATGCCGCCGCCCAACTCGCGTCGGTGATCGAACGCGTGCTGCGCAATCGCGAAGAACGTCGCCTGATAGCGGCAACCGCACGCGCTTCCGTGCAATGTTTCGATTATCCGATCTACGCCAAGATGCTGTTAGACGATTTCACCAAATTGCTCGCTCCGTCCAGTCCGCCGGAAAATTCCTTCCCGGCAAATTCATGAGTAACACCGATCCTTATCTCGGCGAAAATTGCCTCACCCCCTACCCGCGGAGCGAAGTGCTGCGCCGCTGGTTGTGGCTCGCGGTTCAGTCGACGATTTTCCGGTGGAGCCCGCGGCCGCTCCACACCTTTCGTGCCTGGCTTCTTCGCCTCTTCGGTGCTGATATCACGCACCCCCACCAAGTGGTGATTTTCCCGACAGCAAAATTCACTTTCCCATGGCGACTTTCACTCGCACCGCGCGCGATGATCGGCCCCGGCGTTACGGTTTATAACCTCGGCAACGTGCGCCTCGAATACGGCGCGAACATCAGTCAAAATTGCCACCTGTGCGCCGGCACCCACGATTTTCTTCGATGGTCGATGCCGTTGGTGGCATTGCCGATCGTCATCGGACGCAACGCGTGGCTCGGCGCCGACGTCTTCGTTGGCCCCGGCACGACGGTCGGTGAATTGTGCGTCGTCGGCGCACGTTCCGTTGTCATCAAGTCACTGCCGCCGCGAACAATTTGCGCTGGTTCACCGTGCAAAGCACTCCGCCCGCGCCCGGATCCTGTTTAACTTATGTCGGATACCCCGAGTGCTTTTCGCCTGTTGATTGAACGACTCAGCCGCCGCATGGTATTTCGACGACGCCTGCCCGCCCGCTTTGGCGGCGCGCCGATCTGGGTATCGCCCGGCGCAGCCCTGGGTTACTTTCGCTCGCTCGATCATGTAAACTGGCGCGAACTCTACGATTTTGCCGAGCACTACGTGCAACCGGGCGCGCACGTTTGGGACATCGGTGCAAATGTCGGTGTGTTCTCCTTCAGCGCGGCCCATCGCGCCGGTCCCTCCGGCAGCGTCTTCGCCATCGAGGCCGATCCCTGGCTCGTCACGCTGATGCGGCGCAGTGCCGCACTCGGCGCCGAGCGCGCCCCCGTGCAAGTTCTCTGCGCGGCCGTGGCGCAGCAAAACGATCTGCTAAATTTCGAAATCACCGAACGGACTCGCTCTGGTTCACATCTCACCGGAGTTGCCGGCGCATCCGTCGACGTTGTCGGCAAAACCTGCGAAACCAATCCGGTTGTGACCATTTCGCTCGATTGGCTTCTCGAGCGTCGGCCCCCGCCACAAGTGGTGAAAATCGATGTCGAAGGAGCCGAGTTGCTCGTTTTGTCAGGCGCACGAAAATTGCTTCATGAGTGCCGCCCCGTGATCTTGGTCGAGGCAAGCGACGCCCGCGCGGATGAACTCACCGTGCTTTTGAAAAGCCACCACTACGAGCTGTGGGATTTCACGTATGGTTGGAATGCCCGCCAGCGCGTGGAGCGTGCCACCTACAACACTCTCGCAGTGCCGCGGGCTTCAACTTGCTAATGCGCGTTTGTCACATTGTTCCAAGCTTGGAGGAGCGCCACGGCGGTCCTTCCAAATCAGCACGCGCACTGGCCAATGCGCAGGTCACGCATGGGACTACCGTGGAGCTACTCACGACGCTGGAGTCCGGTCAATCGTCCCCGGACACCGCAGCTGACGCCGCGCGTATTCTGACTTTTCCGCGCCAAGCGCCGCTCTCACTATGCCGCGCGCCCAAACTGCGCGCCCATCTTTGGGCGACGCCTGCCGACTGCATTCATCACCATTCCGTCTGGCTCCTCACTCTCCGCTACGCACGGGAAGCTGCACAGCGCCAATCAGCGCCGCTCGTGATCGCACCGCGAGGCATGTTTAGTCCGTGGGCCTACGCACACCGACGTTGGCGCAAGCGACTCGCGGAACTCGTGGTGCACCCATCGGCGTTTCGCGACGCAGCAGGATGGCACGTCACCAGTGACGATGAGGCCACCGATGTCCGTCGACTCGGTTTCACGCAGCCAATTTGTGTCGCTCCCAATGGAGTGGAGATTCCGTCGTCCACAGAACTCGATGCCGCCCGCACCTTTTGGCACGCGCGGTGCCCCGCCACGCGGAATCGTCCGATTGCGCTCTTTTATTCACGTTTTCACCGGAAGAAGCGCTTACGCGAATTGTTCGATCTCTGGCTCGCCGAACCACGCGGTGAATGGTTCCTGCTCTTGGTTGGTTTACCGGAGGAATATTCAGTTGCAGAAATCCAAAGCTGGATCGAAGCCGCGGGGGCAACGTCCTCGATCGGCGTTTTTGACGGCACAAATAAGCCCGCACCTTTCGCGGTCGCCTCATTGTTTGTGCTGCCATCGCATTCGGAAAATTTCGGTCTTGTGATAGCAGAGGCCCTCGCCTCTGGCGTGCCAGCCCTTGTGACTGATGCAACCCCGTGGCAGCTGCTGACAGAAAAAGAAGCGGGATGGTGCGTGCGATGGGAGTCGTTTGGTTCGACGCTCAACAACGCGTTAGCCTGTCAGCCAAGCGAGCTCACCGCCCGTGGCCACGCGGGGCGGGGCTGGATGGAAACTGATTTCACTTGGGCCGGAACTGCCCGTCGGCTGCGAGATTTCTACCATTCTCTGCGTCATGCCTGAGTTCGAAAATACCGCTACTCCCAGTCGTGACCATTCCGGCTTGCCCGATCGCAAGCGGCGCCGCGAAGGCGACATCCTTGAACGCGCCGCTTTTTTTCACCTAGTCATTTTAGTTATCGGACTCTCCTGGTGGTTCGGTGGTCAATCACTTGGCGCACGACATGCCGTGCTCCTTTGGACAACTGCCGGCATTGCCCTTTTCCTGATCGCGTGGGGAAACCCGCGCTTATTGGGCGGCCACCGTTACACTCCACTGCGCTATCTTTGGCCGCTTTTTATTTTCGATATCATCGTGTTGGTTAGCTGCCTCAATCCCACCACTCGTGTGATAATGAACCAAGGTGAGCAGATGTTTTTGCACACCGATCCGCAGTGGGCATTTCTGCCCAGCACGGCGCGGCCCGACCTCTCGTGGCGCGAACTTTGGCTCGTCAATGGAATTATCATTTCCGCCTTCAATGCGTTTCTGATTTTGCACAGTCGGCGGATTTTGCGCCATTTGCTCACGATCATTGCCGTCAATGCGCTCGTGCTCGCAGTGTTTGGCACGTTTCAAAAACTTTCCGGCGCCACCGGGCTTTGGTTTAACACCGTGCCGACGCCGCAACCGTATTTCTTCTCCACCTTCGTTTACCACAATCACTGGGGTGCGTTTACCACGCTCAATGTCGCCGCTTGCCTCGGCTTGCTTTTTAACTCCTATCGGCGCGGCGGGCATCGCGATTTCTGGCATTCACCGGTCTTTCTCGGCACCGTGGCCATCATCTTTATTGCCGCCACTGCCCCGCTCAGCGCCTCGCGTTCCACGACCGCCCTGCTCGCCTTGTTTCTCTTCGGCGCCTTGGTCCACTTTCTTTTTCAACTGATGCGCCGGCGGCGCGACCGTCACGAATCCGCCTTCCTCCCGCTGGCGGGTATCGGACTCGCTGCCACGCTCGCTGTCGCAGGCATCGTCTTCCTGAGTCAGGACGTCATTCGTGTCCGGGCACAGCACACCCAACAGCAACTTGCTCACATCCGCACCGAGGATGCGCTCAACACACGGCTGCAACTTTATCGCGATACCATCACGATGGGGGTCGCGAAACCCGCTTTTGGCTGGGGCTTGGAGAGCTACGCGGATGTCTTCCGGATCTACAACACGCAGCGCGCGCGCGAACTTTGGTTCGGCCAACGTGTTTACCGCGAAGCGCACAACGACTGGCTGCAATCCTTCGCCGAGAACGGCCTCGTTGGCACTAGCCTACTCGTCCTCCTCGGCGTGATGCCGTTGCTCGGCGTTCCGTGGCGCCGACTGCGTTCGCCTTTACCCTACTACCTGCTCGCCGGTTGTGCGCTCGTTTTACTCTACGCATGGGTCGAATTTCCCTTCGCCAATCCGTCGGTGATGGTCTCGTTCTGGCTCTCGCTCTTCATCGCAAGTCGCTACGCGCGCCTTGATCTTCTCACGCAACAAGCTGAAAAAAATGCCCAGAATGTCTGATCGCGCCCCGATTTCCGTGCTCATTCCCGTTAAGAACGAGGAGCAAAACCTCGCGGCTTGCCTGCGCTCCGTGGCCTTTTGCGACGAGATTGTGGTGATCGATTCCGGTAGCACCGACGCCACCCGCGCGATAGCCGAACGCGCGGGCGCCCAGGTGATTGATTTTCGGTGGAACGGCGAATTTCCCAAGAAAAAGAATTGGTCACTGGAAACCGTGCCGTGGCGCAACGACTGGGTCTTCATCATCGACGCCGACGAACGCGCCACTTCTGAACTCGAGGCCGCGATGCGCGCCGTCCTCGCGCAACCAACGCCTGCCCACGCCGGCTACTACGTGAATCGACGCTTCTGGTTTTTGGATGGCTGGCTCAACCACAGCGGCTACTTCCCGAGTTGGAACGTGCGCTTTTTTCAGCATCGCCTTGGTCGCTATGAAAAGTTCGCGGCCAACGGCGAAACCGGCAGTGGCGACAACGAAGTCCACGAGCACGTCGTGCTCCAAGGCTCCAGCGGCTATTTGCCCGGTGAAATGGAGCATTACGCTTTCCCCGATATCGCCACTTGGGTCGAAAAGCACAATCGCTACAGCAACTGGGAAGCGCGCTTGCAACTCGCCGGGGCGGCGGACGAAGCCGACCACGCGTCGCTCGATTCCGGGCTAGCACGCAAACGCTGGCTGCGTCGCCTCGCGTGGAAACTGCCATTCCGCCCGACGCTGCGTTTTTGCTACCACTATTTTTGGCGTGCCGGATTTCTCGATGGCTATCGTGGATTCGTCTTCTGCCGACTGATGGGTTGGTATGAATTTCTAAATTCCGCCAAAGCCTCCGAATTGAAACGTCGGCGTAATTAGTTTTGTCCGTTCGTCGCATATTTTTCGTTAATCGCGTCTATTGGCCCAGCGAGGCTGCCACGGCGCAATTGCTTACGGATCTCGCGGAAGCGTTGGCGGTCCGCGGTTGGGATGTGCACGTCATTGCCGCCGGTGCGCATGGCCCGATGCTGCATCGCGGAGTCACCATTCACCACACCGGCGGAACGGCGGAACATCGTGGACTCGGGTCGCGCGCGCTCAATTATTTGCGCTTTCTGCGTGCCGCGCGCCGCATCCTAAAACAGAAATTGCACGGAGGAGAAATTGTCGTGCTCAAAACCGATCCGCCACTTTTGGCAGCGGCCGCGACCAGTATCGCCAGACAACGCGGCGCGCGGGTGGTGCATTGGATTCAAGATATTTATCCTGAGATCGTGGTGCGGCACACCGGTGCTTGGTTTGCGCCACTGCTGGAGCCGCTGCGCTGGATGCGCAATTGCGCGTGGCGGCGCGCCGAACGTTGTGTGCTACCCAGTGCCGACATGCGCGAGCCGGTGTTGCGCGCCAACGTTCCAGCGGCGCGACTGTGCGTCTTGCCCAATTGGGCACCGCGCGAACTGCACGAGCCCGCTCCGCCCGCCGAAATCGCCGCCGTGCGCGCGGCGTGGCAAGCCACGGGCAAATTCGTCGTCGTCTATTCCGGCAACCTCGGGCGAGTGCACGAATTCGAAACCATCCTCGGTGCTGCAGCGCTCGTGCGTGATGTTCCGGCGATTGAATTCGCCTTTGTCGGCCACGGGCCGCGTCTGGCGGCAGTGCGCGAGGCAGTCGCCACCACTGGGCTCACTAATGTTCAATTTCACCCACTCCAGCCGCGCGAAAAATTGGGTGCCTCGCTCGCCGCGGCGGATGTTCATCTCGTGACCTTGCGCCGCGGTTTCGAATCGTTGGTTAACCCAAGCAAGCTTTCCGGAATTCTCGCTGCCGCACGCCCCGCCTTGTTTGTCGGCCCCCCTGCGAGTGCAATTGCAGCGCTACTGCGCGACCGAAACTGTGGTCTCAGCTTCACCAATGGTGACAGCACCGGCTTGGCGAACGCGCTGCGTGAGTTACACGAGAATCGCACTCGCTGTAGCGCGCTCGGCACTGCCGCTCGGGCAGTTTACGAGGAATCGCTTAGCTTCGACGCCAACGTCACCGCGTGGGATGTCATGCTGCAGCAACTCGCCCAATCGGAATCAACGTTGCCATGATACTTACCCGCCGGCTTCATTTTCGGCAGCACTCCCCATGACTCCCGCTCGCAAGGTCACTCTCGCACTCATCGCCTTCGATGCCCTGGCCGTCATCGTCTCGTTCAACCTCGTCGCGTGGGCGCGCGGCCTGATCCCCATCGACGATCCGATTATCGCCGCGCTCCAATTGCCGGTGATTATCCACTTCCTCGGCGTCTATCTGATCGATGGCTACAGTCACCGCACCGACATGCTTTCGATTACCTACGCAAGTTTGCATGTCATCGCGCAGTCAGGAGTGCTCTTGCTCACCCTGCTGCTAACCTACGTGTTTATTCCGACGGGATTTCAACTGCAGTCCAGTCGTCTTGTCACCGCGGTTTCGTATCTGGCGGTCATCCCGGCTTCGATCGGTTACCGTCGTTTGCTTTATCTGAAAATCCACGCCAAGGACCAGCAGCGTTACTTTCTCTTTCTCGGTAACGCGGCCAGTAGCCTCGCCTTTAAAGCGGAGTGCGAGAATTTCCAGATGAAGCAGATCGTGCTGCTAGCCAGCCACGACTCTGGGGAAAATGGAGATGATGGCCGCAGCACGTCATCCTTGCCTGGGTTCGGCGACGTGGAACATTACTTGGAAAAATACGAGGGGCGGATCGACGCGATCGTCTTACGCGAATCAAGTCGTGAACTGCCGGCGCCCCTTGCGCAGCGGCTGGTCGAGTTGAATTTTTCCGGGGTGCCAACTTACACGTTGGAACTCTTTCATCAGGTCTACTGGCGCAAGATCCCGCTCTATCGACTGAACCAGACGTGGTTGTTTCAGGAAGGCTTTCAGATCGCCCGCGAACCCGTATTCGAGCGACTGAAGCGACTGAGTGACATCTTGTTTGCCGTGATCGGCCTGCTGCTCTTTTTGCCAATCTTCCCGATCTTAGCGCTGCTGATTTGGATTACCGATCGCGGGCCGGTCTTCTTCCACCAGACGCGCGTAGGACGGAATCGCATTCTTTTCGAGGCCTACAAGTTGCGCTCCATGCGGGTCCACCACAGAGGCGACGCCTACACGCGCGAAGGGGACGATCGCATTACGTGGATTGGTAAATTTCTGCGCAACACGCGACTGGATGAAGTGCCGCAATTATGGAACGTGCTCCGCGGTGACATGAGTCTCATCGGACCACGCGCTGAATGGGTCAAATTGGTTGAAGAATATGAGCGGCAGATTCCGTGCTATCATTTCCGCCACTTGGTAAAACCCGGCATCACCGGTTGGGCGCAGATCAATTACCCCTATGGCGCCAACCTCGAAGACACGATGCGCAAGCTGGAGTATGACCTCTACTACATCCGCTTCTTCTCCTTCGTGCTCGATGCCTCCATTACTTTGAAAACCGTGCAAGTAATGCTCTTCGGCAAAGGACGCTAACTTCCACTCCATTGCAGACAGCCAAAAATCTTGTGGGTTTGTTTTTGCGAATTACTCGTCTGCAATACCTGCCGGTGCGGGTGCGCCATGGCATCGCCGCTGGGGCCCGCTGGACAATCTATCCTTGGAGCGCCTATTGGCGCGGGACACATGAACCTGTGATGCAGCAGGCGATCATGAAACTTGGCGGAATGACAGGCTGGTGTTGTTGGGATCTCGGTGCTCACTACGGACTCTACAGCATCGGCCTCGCTCGACGGGTCGGTCCAACTGGCCAGATCGCAGCTTTTGAACCTAATCCACTCAGCTATGCTCGTCTGGAACGCCATCGGACAACGAACCGCCTCCATTGGCTAAAGACTTTTTGTGCCGCAGTCTCCGACAAAGCCGGCGAGGCCGAATTCTACACTTACGGCAACTTGGAGAGCACCACTACCCACCTCCCTTACGAAAACGAGACTTCAACCCCTTCCACCAAACCCATTCGGGTTCCGTTGCTCCAACTTGATGCTCTAGTCGACGCCGGAGAATTGCGCCTGCCAAATTTAATAAAAATAGATGTCGAAGGGCACGCCGGTCCTGCCCTCAGTGGAGCTCGTCTCTCGATCGAAAAATCTCTCCCTCTCGTCATCGTCGCCATCCACAGCGCCAGCGAAATCGCGGGCTGTGACGCAATCCTGCTCCCTCTCGGATACATTCGCCAACGCGTTGAAACCAATAGTGGAAGCCCAGATGAAATCATCGGACACGATTTCCTCTATCAGCCACCTGCATAGGACGTGACTTCCTACGACCTCATTTGCATCGGTGGAGGCAGTGCTGGATTTAACGCTGCGCGCATAGCGACTGACCAAGGTCTCAAGACCGCGATTGTCGATGGAGCCAAGGAGTTGGGCGGCCTGTGTATCTTGCACGGTTGCATGCCATCAAAGACGCTTCTCTACACGGCCGAGATTCTACACCACGCCCGCCACGCGAAACAATTTGGTCTCCGCGTGCCTTCCGCAAAGGCGGACATGGCAGCCGTGCATGCGCGAAAAAAGAAAATCATTGGTGAATTCGCGGATTACCGCGTCAGCGCCCTCACCAAAGGTAAATTTGCCCTCCATCGCGCCCACGCGCAATTCCTCGACCCGCACACGATCGAACTCAGCAACGGGCAACGCTTGCGCGCCAAGTATTTTCTAATCGGCACCGGTTCCCACGTGAGCGTCCCGCCCGTTCCAGGATTGGCTGAAGCGAAGTTCTGGACGAGTGACGACGTGCTCGATCTTGATTTTCTCCCGCGCAGCGTGCTCGTGCTCGGCGGTGGAATCGTGGCGTGTGAACTCGCGCAGTTCCTCGCGCGCATGGGCAGCAAGGTCACCCTCATCCAGCGTAGCGCACATATCCTACGAGGGCACTCCGCCGATGCCGCGCGCGTGGTCGAGCGCGCTTTTCGAGACGAAGGCATCGAGGTCTTTACGGGCACTGAGATTGCTTCAATTCGCCAAGATAAACGCGGGACCACGGTTCAGTTTTCTCACCAAGGAAAAGCGATTACGCGCCGCGCCGCCCATCTTTTCAACGCCTTGGGCCGCGAACCGAATACGGACGGCCTCGCACTCGAATCAGCCGGAGTGCGAACACGTCCCAACGGCCAGATCATCACCAACCGTTGGCAGCAAACCAGCGCACCTCATATTTACGCCGCGGGCGATTGTTCCGGTCCCGCGGAGATTGTGCATGTCGCGATTCAACAAGCCGAGTTGGCCGCGCGCCACGCCGCGGGTCTCAAACATCTCAAGCCAGTTGATTACGACATGTTGCTCTCGGTGGTGTTCACGGACCCGCAATTGGCGACGGTCGGTCTTCCGGAAAGCGAGCTACAAGCGAAAGGCACGCCCTATCTCGTCGCGAGCTATCCGTTCGATGATCACGGAAAATCAATCTTGATGGAGGCCAAATACGGCCACGTCAAAGTGCTCGCCGAACCGAAGCGCGGACGAATTCTCGGCGCCGAAATTGTCGGCAAGGACGCCGGCGAACTCATTCATTGTTTTTCAGTGGCAATGGCACTGCGGGCGACGGCGGCCAAAATGTTGGCCGCGCCGTGGTATCATCCGACGCTGACCGAAATTATCTCCTACCCGCTCGAAGACTTGGTCGAGCAGTTGGCCAAAAGGACGTAAAGCGGGTGCCGCGAACTCAGGATGGGCCGGAGGTGTCTCCGTTTTGTGTGTCTCAAGTGCGCTTTTAATTTTACCCGTTTCAACCTCCAGCGCACCGTGTCGGCATGCAAAACTATCAAGCTCCCCTTTTCCTAACCGAACTCTTGCGAGCGAAATCACCGTCGGGTGCGGAGGCTCAGGCCCAAGCTGTCTTTGACCAATTCGTAAAACCACACGCAGAAACATACGCGAACGATGCGATGGGGAACCGTCTCGCCACGCTCAATGCGCAAGGCGCGCCTACCCTGATGTTCTCCGGCCACATCGACGAACTCGGCCTGATCATCACTTACGTCAACAAAGACGGTTTCATCTATTTCGCTACCATTGGCGGCCACGACCGCACCATCATCTCCGGTCGCCGCGTCATCATCCAAACCGCCACTGGGCCCGTAAAAGGAGTGACCGGAAAGCGCGCGATTCACCTGATGGAGGAAGCAGATCGAAAAAAGGTGCCGGAGATTCACGAAATCTGGATCGACATCGGTGCCCGCACGAAAGCCGACGCCCTGAAGCGCGTCGCGATCGGGGATGTGGCCACCTACGATCACGAATTTGAATTAATCCACGGTTCCGTCGGCACAGCTCGCGCCTTTGACAACAAAGTGGGCGCCTATGTCGTCGGTGAAACGCTCATTCGCTTGAATCAGGAAAAGCACAAGATTGCCGCCAAGCTCGTTTCCGTCGCCACCACGCAGGAAGAGATCGGCGTCCGCGGTGCCACGACTTCGGCCTTCGCCGTCGATCCGCATGTCGCGTTGGCAGTTGATGTCGGCCACGCCACCGATCACCCCGATTGTGACAATCGCAAATACGGCGAAACCAAACTGGGCGACGGTCCGATCATTTGCCGCGGCCCCAATATTAACCCAAAGGTTTACACTCGTTTGATCGAGTGCGCACGTTCGGCGAAAATTCCGTTTCAATTAGAAGCCGACCCGCGTCCCACGGGCACTGATGCGCGTGCAATCCAAATGGCCCGCGGCGGCGTCGCCTGCGGTTTGGTTTCCATTCCGCTCCGCTACATGCACACGCCCAGCGAAGTCGTCGATCTCGAGGACGTGGAAAATTGCGTTAAGCTCTTCGTCGCTTTCGCCAAATCAATCGAAGCGGGCGAGAGCTTCAACTGGTAAACCGCGCCCCAGTGCGCCGACCTGAATTCAGCTCGCTACGGTGCCGCGGCGGCGAAACGCCGCGGTGCCGAGCAACGCCAGTGCACCTGCCATGGCGGCGTAAGTCGATGGCTCCGGAATCGCGGTCGTGATGAAGGAGTGGTAGCTCGGAATACTCGCAGCAAAAGTTACGTTGCCGAACACCGCAGTGTTGGCCGGTTGGTTGTCAGGTGTTTGACCGGAACCGAACGTGCCGATTGCACCGAGCACGCCGGCCAAATACCACGTGCTGTTGCCGGAATTAAAATAGAACGCCGCACCGCCTGAGTCGCCCACTTGCGCCATCGTGCGGCCTGAGGTGCTCGTGTAGTTCATGTAGAAGGAAGATGTCACCCCAGTGCCAATGTCGTAGCTCGCCGTTCCGCTCATGCGCGAGTCGCCCCACCTCATCCCAGCTCCTGCAACTGTGGTATAACCGGATTTGGTGGTGCCAGCCCCAGCAGTCCACACATCGTCATTCGTGCCAGGATTAGTGGTAATTCCCCACTGCGTAAAGGTGCTCGCGCCTTCGGTCCGTCCGTCGCCCACCATGCGGATCGTGCTGTTGAAAGTCGGATTGGCACCCGAGAGCAGATTGAGATTTGGCAGGCCCGGGTCGCTTGCGATGCGGAACAAAGTCAAATCGGTCGTGGAATTGTCGTTGTTGCGCACGACGATGGACGAACCTGAAACCGCCGGATAGGTATTACCATTCAGCACGATGCTGCCCGCACCGACGTGTGTCACTGTCAGCACCCAGTATTGGCCGCTGTAGTTGCCGAGGTAGACGCCGATATTTCCGACGTTCGCGAAACCCGGATTCTGCGATCCGGATGGGGCCGTGAAATTTTCAGTGCCGGTGCCACCGTTGATCACCAGACCGCGAGCAGTTCCGGCTACAAGGGTGAGCACAATGAAACTGAAAACGAGACCGCGCATGAAGAGAAAAACTAGGCGGCGTCTTTACTTGGCGTAGCCGCAGATTTGCTCCGCCCGCTCCGCTTCATTTGCGGTTTCTTGCGACCGTCAACGACCGCACGGTCGATGACCACTTCGACGACGTCATTTCGTTGCGGCAGCTCATACATCACATCGAGCATGAGTTTCTCCAAAATCGCCCGTAGCGCGCGTGCGCCGGTCTTCAGCTCGATCGCCTTGCGACTGATGCCGCGAATTGCGTCGCGCGTTAGCGTCAATTGCACGCCTTCCATCGCAAAGAGTTTCGAATACTGCTTCACCATCGAATTCTTCGTGGAAAGCAGCACTTGCTCGAGATCATCGATCTTGAGTTCGTCCAACACCGATACGACTGGTAAACGTCCGATGAACTCCGGAATCATGCCGAAGCGCACTAAATCTTCCGGTGCAACCGCGCGCATCATCTCGTCGGGAGTCAGCTCGTGGTCCTTGTCGTTGATGTGAAAACCAAGTGAACGTTGGCCCAGGCGTTTCTTAATTACCTGATCAAGACCAACGAAAGCCCCACCGCAAATGAAGAGGATGTTGGCCGTGTTAACCTGGATGTATTCCTGGTTCGGGTGCTTGCGTCCGCCTTGGGGCGGCACGTTGCAGACGGTGCCTTCGAGAATCTTGAGGAGCGCCTGCTGCACGCCTTCGCCGGAAACATCGCGCGTGATGGAGACGTTTTCGGTCGTGCGGCGGATCTTGTCGACTTCGTCGATGTAGATGATGCCGCACTCGGCTTTCTTTACGTCGTAGTTGGCCGACTGCAATAGCCGCAAGACGACGTTTTCCACGTCTTCGCCGACATAGCCAGCTTCGGTCAACGTGGTCGCATCGGAAATCGCGAACGGCACATCGAGAATCTTGGCGAGCGTGCGCGCGAGCAACGTCTTGCCGGAACCGGTCGGACCGCAGAGGAGAATATTGCTCTTCTCGACATCAACGTCGCTGAACTCGGCGGGCATCTCGATGCCATCGCGCGCGGCCTGGCTCGGGTCGAAATTGAGGCGTTTGTAGTGATTGTAGACGGCAACGGAGAGCACCTTTTTCGCATGCTCCTGCCCGATCACAAAGTCGTCCAATGCAGCCCGAATTTCGGCGGGTTTACGCAACTTGAACGTCGAAGGCGCTCCCGCTATTGACGTTTCCCCAGCGGTGGCGGCTTTGACTTCGCGGTCGATGATCGTCTTGCAGACGTTCACGCACGAGTCGCAAATGTAGACGCCGGGTCCGGCAATGATTTTGCGGACTTCCGCCTGCGATTTACCGCAGAACGAACACAGGGTCATGCGCGAGGATTTGGCCATGTTGGAATTATTTCGACCGAGGTGGTCGATTTAGTCGAGGGGTTTTTCCCGAGGTGACGCAGTAGCCAGCGTGGCTTATTCTGCTTTTTTCTCAGCGATTTGCTGAGCGTCGCGTGTGGACGAAACCACGTGGTCAACGATGCCGTAGGCCTTGGCTTCTTCCGCACTCATGTAGTAGTCGCGGTCGGAGTCTTTGGCGATTTGGTCGGCATCCTTGCCCGTGTGCTTGGCAATCGTCTGATTGAGCGTCTGGCGCCAGCGAAGAATTTCCTTGGCCGCGATGGCAATGTCGGCGGCTTGACCGCCTGCACCGCCACTCGGTTGGTGAATCATCACGCGGCTGTTAGGCAATGCGAAGCGCTTCCCCTTCGTGCCGGCGGCCAACAAAATCGTGCTCATGCTCGCCGCCATGCCGATGCAATAGGTCACGACGTCGCATTGCAGGAAGTTGATCGTGTCATAGATGGCCATGCCACCTGTGACGACGCCACCGGGCGAATTGATGTAAAGATGGATGTCCTTCTTCGGGTCTTCCATTTGCAGGAAGAGCAGCTGCGCGATGACAACGTTGGCGACGTTGTCATCGATCGGTGTGCCGATGAAGATGATGCGATCCTTCAACAGGCGGCTGTAGATATCCATCGACCGCTCGCCGCGGCCGGTGTTTTCGAGAACGATGGGAACGTAGTAGCTCATGCTTTGGCGGTCGCCGTGGTGACGGTAGCCTTGGACACGATGAAATCAAGGGCCTTATCGAACAAGATCTGCTGCTGCAACGCGCGGAACTGTTCGCGATCCTTGCCGAGATCCTTGACCAGCTTTTCCGGCTTCGTGCCGGAACGCATGGCTTCGCGCATTAGCCAGTTGTTGATGTCCTGCTCTTCCACTTTCAGTCCTTCCTTTTCGGCAATCTTGGCGAGCAACAACTGCACTTTAACCCGCGAGACGGCGGCCTTCGTCGCACTGTCGTGGAGTTCCTGTTTGTTCTTCTCGAATTCTTCCTGCGGCACGCCGCGGCGCATGTTTTCCTCGATGAACTGGCGGAGCACGCCATCGCGCTCGGAAGCGACGAGGCTTTCCGGAGCATCGAAATTCGCCTGCGCCACGAGGGAGTCGGTGATTTGACGACGCTGTTCCGCGCGGTTCGCATACTCTTTGCGCATGGTGAGGCTGGATTTCACCTGCGTCTTGAGCCCGTCGAGGCTGTCAACTTGGTTGGCTTTGAAAAATGCTTCGTCCAACTCCGGCAAGGCGCGTTCGCGCACTTCCTGCACTTCGATCGCGTAAACCACGGCCTTGCCCGCCAACGCTGGCACGGGACCGAAATCCGCCGGGAAGGTCACCGTGATGTCCTTCTGCTCGCCAGCTTGGAGTCCGGAAATTTGTTGGGCAACGCCAGACAGCAAACCTTCGTTCGCGCCTTCGACTTCTTCCCACGTTTGCGGCGCGGCCGCGTAAATCGCTTTTTCGCCGACGATGTCGGTCAACGGCTTGCCGTCGAGTGTGCCGGTGTAGCCGAAGCGCACGTAGTCGCCCTTGGCAGCGGCGCGGGTGGCGACTTTGAAATCAGCACGTTCCGAACGCAGCCCTTCGATCACCGAATCAACTTCGGCATCGGTCGGTTCCGTCGGTTGAATCTCGGTGGAGATACCGGTGTATTCGGGCAGAGTGAATTCCGGACGCACATCCATCGTCACCGTGATCGTCACCGGAGCGCCGGGCGCGACTTCGCCTTCTTCGACGTTTACGATCGCAAGGACGTCGAGCTTCGACTCCTTCATGCCTTCTTGGTAAGCCTTGCTGACGACGCGGCCTTTGAATTCTTCCTTCAAATCCTTGGCGAAGCGTTTCTCGATCATCGCGGCCGGAGCCTTGCCGGGACGAAACCCGGGCAGACGAACTTGGAGGGAGAATTCACCCAGCAGCTTCTTGTATTCTGCATCCACTTCGCTCTGGTCGAGCGTAACAGTGATGGACTTGCGGGTGTCGTTAATGGCGTTGATTTGGACGTTCACGGCTTGAAATTCAGAGTGATAGTTCGATGGAAAAGAGTTCGAGGTAAGTCGTGCCGCTTCGCTCGGTCAAGGTCTGTTTCGGGACGGCGCGGCACGAATCCGCCTTGGTTTTTCCTCAAGGCACTCCCAAGCTGACACACGATATGGCTTCTCTCGCCCAACTCCTTGCCCAGCACGACCGTATCCTCGTGCTCGATGCGGCTTCGACTGAGGTTCACGTCGGACTCTTGGGCCGGGGAAAAGAAGCGATTTGGCACCACTCAGCCGACGAATCAGGGAAAGCCCTCTTTTCCTTGATCGAGCAAGGACTGCGCGCGGCCCAAGTGCGGCTAAATGACGTTTCAGCCTTCGTTTATTGCGACGGTCCCGGTTCGATGCTGGGTGTCCGCACTGTCGTGATGGCGATCCGCACTTGGCAAGCGCTGCAACCACGACCCGCCTACCGTTACCACAGTCTCTCTCTGCTGGCTCACGAACTCGCCACTTCGGGCCGCGCCGCTCTGCCTTGCGGCGTCATCGCCGATGCGCGACGCGACCACTGGCACATGACCCTGATCGATGCCAACGGAGGCGTCGGTGAATTGGCGCGGGTGCCCAAGGACGAGTTGCACGCCGGTGGGTTGCCCTTGTGGCACTCGACAGCCTTCCGCGCGTGGAATCCCGTGCCCAGCGCGGCTCAAGACACCGCGTATCAGCCTGCGCAATTGTGGGCGGCGCAGGCCGCGACTGATCTGTTGGTGCCGGCGGAACCGCCGGATGTTTTTCAACACGAAGCGCCCGAATACAAAAAATGGTCCGCGCAAGTGCACCAAGCACCGGCGCCGACTAAGTCATGACGACTTCGGGCTCACTTCCGCTGCGTTGTTGGGCTGAGATCGATCTCGCGGCGCTCGAGCGCAACTTGAAGTTAATCCGCGCTTCGTTGCCGCCGCAGATTCGCTACGTAGCGGTCGTGAAAGCCGATGCCTACGGCCACGGCCTGCCGCACACCGTGGCGCGCTTGATGCACGCGGGAGCTGATTTGTTCGCCGTGGCCAACATCGCGGAAGCGATGACCATTCGCGAACTCAGTGCCGATTGGCCGATCTTGCTCCTCGGCGCGACGCTCCCGGAAGAAGCTCGCTATCTCGCCGAATACGATCTCGCGGCCACCGTTTCCGACCTGCACGAAGTCGCTCGACTCGACGTGATTGGCCGCACCGCCGCGAAACCAATCGCCGTGCATCTCAAAATCGACACGGGCATGGGACGCCTCGGCGTTTGGCACGAGCAAGCGCAGTCACTCTACTCGGCGATTCGCGCAGCTCGCGGCCTGCAGCTCGCGGGCGTTTTCACGCATTTTGCCAGCGCGGACGAAGATCCCGAATTTACCGCCGCGCAACGACGCTGGTTCATCGCCGCGCTGCAGTCGTTTCCCGATTTGGATCCGGCGGCGCTGTTCATCCACGCCGACAACAGCGCGGGTTTGGAATCAACTCCCGGCGAGGGCAGTGTCTTCAACGCCGTGCGCGTGGGCCTGTTGCAATTCGGCGTGTTGCCCCACCCGCACTCGCTGCTCGCACGAGTGCACACAGAGCCCGTCTTCAGTTTCCACACGCGCGTCGGTTTGGTGAAATCACTCCCCCGCGGCACTTCCATCAGCTATGGCCGCACGCATCGCTTGCCCACTGACACACGCGTCGCCGTGCTCACGGCGGGCTACGCCGACGGCATTGCGCGCGCCTCCAGCAATCGCGGCGCGGTGCTCATCCGCGGCCAACGCTGTCCAATCCTCGGCCGCGTGTGCATGGATCAAACCATTGTCGATCTCACGACGGTCGCCGACGAAATCTCCAGCGGCGAACCGGTCGTATTAGTCGGAAAACAAGGCGACGCCGAAATTTCACTTGGGGAATTCAGCGCTTGGGCCGGCACGATTCCTTGGGAAACCCTTACCTCGGTCACGAAACGCGTAACGCGAATCTACAAGACACCACTCGGAGTTTGAAACCGATCAACTTGCCGTGGCGTCACTGCTCACGTCCCTCTCGCCAATGCCGACTTCCTCGTTTTCGCTCACCCCCGACCAGGCTTGGCAACCGTTACCACTCAACGAGTGGAATGAGTCCGCCGTGCGCCATTTACTCTCGCGACTCGGCTGGACGGCGACCGCCGCCGAAACTGAACGCACGCTCAAAGAAGGCCCGGTTGCCGCAATGCGCCGCTATTTTGCGCGTTTGCCCTCGTTTTCCATGCCACCGCTGGTGGCCAAGATTGAAGAGGAGACGCCGGAAATTGCGCGGCAAGTTGCACGGGGCGACGAAAGCGAGAAGCGCATGGCGCGTCGGGTAGCGCGCGAACGTTTTCGCGAGGGTCTCTTCGAGTTGACTATCCATTGGCTGCAACACGCGGCGAAGCCCGAGAACGCTCCCGCCGAGAAATGGTTGTTGTTTCTCTCAGATGTGTGGGTTGTCGGTTCGGAAAAAGTCCGCAATCCAGTGATGCTCTACCAACATCAGGAACTGCTGCGCGCGGGCGGACTGAGCAACTATCCGCTACTGACCAAAGCGCTGTCGCGCTCGCCGGCGATGGTGCAATACCTCGATCTGCAACAAAACAAGGCGAGTGCGCCCAACGAGAATTTCGCGCGCGAACTCTTCGAGTTGTTCACGCTCGGTGAAGGCAACTACACCGAGAATGACATCAAGGAAGCGGCACGCGCGTTCACGGGTTACCGGCAGCAGACCGGCAAATTCTCTTTTCAACGCCGCCAGCACGACAGCGGCCGCAAGACGGTCTTTGGTCGCACCGGCGCGTTCACCGGCGACGACGTGATCGATCTCGTGTTCCAGCAAAAGGCGGCAGGCTCATTCCTTGTGCGCGAGATGTCGCGCTTCTATCTCAGCGAGCACACCCTGCCCGCGGCTTACGCCGATGGACTCGGCGCGTGGTGGGCGAAACAGGATTACAACCTCGGCAAACTCGTGGTCGCATTTTTCACCAGCCGACTATTTTACGCGCCGGAATTTCGCGCGAATTTCATCAAGAGCCCGATTCAGTATTATCTCGGCTTGATGCAAGACCTTTCCCTCACCCCACCGCCGCTGCCACGGCGGGCGATCGCGTCGCTGCGGCAAATGGGACAGACGCCGTTCAACCCGCCCAACGTGCGCGGTTGGGTCGGCGGCAAGAGCTGGATCAATTCCGCCACCCTCGCCGCGCGCCGCGCTACTGCCAACGCTCTCCTCAGTCCCGTGCCCGAGGCTTTGCTCAACGGCGACGAACGCGCCGCTTTGCGCGCCGCCGGTGACATCGGCGATTTCACCGTGCGTCCGGAACGCTTTATCGAATGGGCCAAGCTTTCCTCCGAGGAATGCGCACGTGTGATGGTGTCGCTCGCACTTCCGCGCCGCATCAACGACGCACGTCTCCTCGCCTCCGTTGCCGAACTGATCGACGACGGCAGTCAGCGCCGCGATTTTACGCTGCGCGCCGTTCTTGCCACGCTGTTGGAATCTCCCGACTATCAACTCTGCTAACCGATGAATTCTCCTCACGAGCTGCTCCCCTCCACTCGCCGCGAATTTCTGAAGACCGGCTCGCGCGGCATCGGCCTGCTCGCCTTCAGCCAGTTCGCCCCGTCCTTCCTCGTTGAGTCGATCGCCGCGCAAGCGCCCCGCGCCGAAAAGGACCGCACTATTCTCGTCCTCGTGCAACTCGCCGGTGGCAACGACGGCCTCAACACGGTCGTGCCTTTCGCCGATCCGCTGTATCGCCGTCTCCGTCCCACTCTCGCGTTACCGCAGGAAGAGTTGCTGCGGATCAACGACTCCTTCGCCCTCCACCGCGCATGCGCGCCGCTCCACAAATTGCTCACCGAAGGGCAACTCGGCATCGTGCAAAACGTCGGTTACCCCAATCCGAATCGCTCGCACTTTCGCTCGATGGAAATCTGGGAAACCGCGAGTGCCAGTGAACAGTTTCTCTCCACCGGTTGGCTCGGCCGCTATTTCGACAACGCTTGCTCCGGCTTGCCCGAGGGCACGCCCTACGGCGTCAACATCAGCAACGAAGTTCCCCAATCCTTCCTGAGCGAGGACGCGCACCCAACTTTCAGTATCGCCACCAACAATCGCGGCGGCCGCGGTGGACGCGACAACACCGCCCTGCTGGAGCAGTTGCTGCAATCGCCTGAGCTCACCAACCACGATCACGACAGTAACGCCGGCTATTTGCGCCACACGATGATGGACGCCCTCGTCACGGAGAAGCGCTTCCAGCAAGTGCTCAGTCGTTACCGTCCCGGCGCCGAGTATCCGGGCAATAGTTTCGCGCAATCACTGCGCAACACCGCCGCTTTGATCGCCTCCGGCAACGAGACGCGCGTCTATTACGTGTCGCTTGGCGGCTTCGACACTCACGTCAATCAAGGTAACACCCACGCCAATCTTCTCACGACGTTGAGCGAAGGCCTCGCGGCCTTTCAGCGCGACCTCACCAGCAAGCAACTCGATGGACAGGTGTTGACGATGACATTCTCCGAGTTCGGTCGCCGCCCCAACGAAAACGAAAGCAAAGGCACCGACCACGGCACCGCCGCGCCGCTTTTTGTGATGGGTTCGCGCGTCAAAGCCGGTCTCCACGGCAAAGCCCCGAATCTCGACGTCGGTCGTAATCAGGACCTCGCCTACTCCACGGATTTCCGGTCAGTTTACTCTACGGTGCTCGACCAGTGGCTCGGTTGCGATGCCGCCAAAATTCTCGGCGGAGAGTTTAGGTCTGTCGGCTTTTTGTAAGCCACCCGCTCTGTTTAGATCGCGACGAGTTGTTTGATCTCCGCGATGCGCTTGCGCGCAGCTTTGTAACCGCACGCTTCGATCTCGGTGAAATGTCCGGTCGTGAACATCCCGAAGTCACTCACGCCCTCCGGTTGGATCACCACGTGGCAATGCTCGAAACTCTCGCGCGATTTGGAAAACATTCCGACTTCCAATGAACGTTGCAAGACGGCGAGCGACGAACCGAGATCTTCCTTGGTCCACTCCCGCAGCGGGCTGACATGCACGCCCAGCGTCACATCACACATTCCCTGCAAGAGACGCACCGGAAAATTATCAATGATGCCGCCGTCGCCATACCACCGGCCCTCAATTTCCACCGGTGAAAAAACCATCGGGAACGACGACGACGCCAACACCGGCAATAACAGCGACCCCGAGTCGAAGACGCGCGACGTGCCACGCTGTAAGTCCGTTGCCACCACTTTCAGCGGCGTGCGCAATGCCGCGAACGAATCCACCGGAAAATAGCGCTGAAACAGAGGGACCAACTTGATCGGATCGAGCAGTCCCGGTTTGCCAAACGATACGTGCGCGATGCGAAACGGATCCGTTGTTTTGAAAAATTCCAGCATCCCGATCGGACTGTATCCTGCGGCGTAAAGGGCACCGACCAACGCGCCACCGCTTACGCCGACGACACAACTCGGCACAATCCCTTCCTCCAGCAGTGCGCGAATAACTCCGATTTGCGCCACTGCACGTGATCCGCCTCCCGACAGCACCAGACCCAGCCGGCAACGCGCGTTTGCGGGCGATGATTCTCGAGAAAGTGAGACGCTTTCTGGCATCGTTTTCACCTTACGCAGCGAACTGCGGCGGGACGAGCAGTAAGCGAACATTGCACGCATTTTGCCTAACCGCGCGCTGCCCACGATTTCCGGGTGCGCATCTGCCTACTTCGCCCACCGGCACCTCTTACGCAGACGGTTTCCCGATACCAAATGCCGTGAAGCCGATGCGACGCAGCTCCGCGAGATCGAGAATGTTGCGGCCATCGAAAACAAACGCGGGCTTCGGCATGACGGCGAAAATGCGTTCGAAGTCGAGTCCCTTGAACTCGTCCCACTCGGTCAAAATCGCAATAGCATGCGCGTCGGCACAAGCCGCATAAGGATCGGTCGCCACACTCAGACGCGGATTCTTCTGACCCTTGCCCAAGGTGCTTTCGGCGATTTCTTCCGCAGACACTTTCGGGTCGTAAACGCAGACGTTCGCATGCTCCGCCAGCAAGTCGCGGCAAACTTGGATCGCCGCCGCTTCCCGCGTGTCGTTGGTGTCCTTTTTGAATGCGAAACCGAGCACGGCGATTTTCTTATTCGTGACCGTGTTGAAGAGCTGTTTCACGATGTGCGAAGCGAAACGCGCCTTCTGCCAGTCGTTCATCGACACCACTTGCGTCCAATATGCCGCCACCTCGGGCAGACCGAAGCTTTCGCAAAGATACGTGAGATTGAGAATATCCTTCTGGAAACAGGAACCACCGAAACCGACCGAGCTCTTGAGGAATTTCGGACCGATGCGGCTGTCCTTGCCAATCGCGTTGGCGACTTCATCGACGTCGGCGCCTGTCGCTTCGCAGAGAGCCGAGATGGAATTAATCGAGGAAATGCGTTGGGCCAAAAATGCGTTGGCCACGAGCTTGGAAAGTTCCGACGACCAAAGATTCGTGGTGATGATGCGGTCGCGCGAAATCCAACGAGCGTAAACATCGACCAGCGACGCCATCGCCTTTTCGCCTTCGGGAGTGCGCTCGCCACCGATGAGCACGCGGTCAGGATTTGTGAGATCTGCCACTGCTGTGCCTTCAGCGAGAAACTCGGGATTGCTCAAGACCTGGAATTTCAATCCGTTGCTGCTCGCGTTGAGAATTGTGCGGATTGCGTCGGCGGTCTTCACCGGAATCGTCGATTTCTCCACGATGATCTTCTCGCCGGTCGCATGCTCGGCAATGGAGCGCGCTACGGATTCGATGTAGCAAAGATCCGCCGCGCGTCCCGCGCCGACGCCGTAGGTTTTCGTCGGCGTGTTGACCGACACAAAAATCATGTCGGCCGCCTTGATCGCGTCGTTGACGTTGGTGGAGAAAAACAAATTCCGTCCGCGCGCCGTGCGCACCACTTCGTCGAGGCCGGGCTCGTAAATCGGCAATGTGTCGCTGTTCCACGCGGCAATCCGCGATGCATTCATATCGACGACCGTGACTTCGATATCGGGGCACTTCAGGGCGATCATCGCCATCGTCGGACCGCCCACGTAACCCGCGCCAATGCAACAAATTTTCATATGAGACAGCGAGGTTGCCTGCCTCCTTCTGGGAATCCAAGGAAGATTTTAAGGCGTTAGACAGTAACTGGGCGGCGCAAAGTTCACCACCCAGCCGTCAAAATCTCAGCGGGCAAATCGCTGGGCTACGCGCGCGAATCGCTCGCCAGCGACGCGAAGTTGCGCCGGCGAAAGCACACCGTAGCTGGCGCGAATCCAATTCGTCTCCGGCTTGTCACCAAAGCAAAGGTCACCCGGCACGTAGAGCACGCCTTCGTCAACGCAGGCCTGGCAAAACTCTCCGTCCATTCCCGTATTGAGATTTCCGGGCGCGCGCAGCCAGAGATACATGCCGCCCTTTGGCACGTCCCAAGTCCAACCGAGTTCACGCAGTCCACCCGCCACCAACGCTTCGTGGAGTGCCAACATCTTGGCCTTGTAGCCACGCCGCACTTTCGGCACGTGGTTCTCGAAACCACCATTGCGGATTACTTCCTCGAACAGAGCCTGGCCGTAATTCGACGTGCCGAAATCGTGCGTGCCTTTGATCGCCAGCATTTGCGTCAGCCATTTCTCATCCGTGCAGTAGGCATAACCCACTTTGGCGCCAGTCGAGAAAGGTTTGGTCAGCGTCGCGATATAAAGCTGCGGAAACGCCGCCCACTCCGGCAAAGTCAACGCACTGCGCGACGGATGCGGTTCATCGTAGAAGAGTTCACGATACGCAACGTCTTCTAACAGCGGCACCACGAGATCGTGTTTGGTCAGCAAGCGACCGAGCATTGCTTTGTCGCCTTCTTCCAAAGAACGGCCCGCGGGATTCGAAAAATAACTGACGAGATAAACCGCCTTCACCCGCGCGAAGTCGCCGGACTGTTTCAACGTCGTGAGGAATTGCTCCAAATCCGCTTCGTGCAAACGACCTTGATCGTCGTAGGGCAACGAAATGCAACGCGCCCCGAGTCCCGTCACAACTTCGAGAAACGCAAAATAACTCGGCCGATCGACAAGGACAAGATCACCGGGATTGCAGAGCGATTGCACAGCGATGTAGAGCGACTGTTGCGAGCCATTGGTGATCATGAAGCGCGACTCCATGTTTTCGGTCGGCAACGTCGGCTCCCAATACTGGAGGCGTGCCGCGAGCATGCGGCGCAACTCCGGACGACCCTGCGCCGTGCCGTATTGCAAATACTCCGGCTCACCTGCCCGCGCAGCAAGAGACTGCGCCGCGGCGACAAACTCGGCGAGCGGCAGCGTCGAGTTATCGGTGAATCCTGCTGCAACGGAGAGCAGATTGGGATTCTCCAGCGCGGATTTCATGAGGCGAGCGACCGCCGGTAGCCGCGCGCGTTGGCCGAGCGCGGATAATGTGGGGGTCGCCGATTGCGTGGTCATGGTGGTCATAGTCAGGTTTTTCGCGGGGTTGGAAAGGAGGTAATGTGCAATAAAAAAGCCGGGCAAATTGCCCGGCTTCAGTGGAGTCTCTACGTCTGCAACTAGGCAGGATTGGGTGCTGGGGCAACAGCATCACCCGGAGAGGCATCGTCGGTGGTAGCTCGGTCGGCTGACTTGGCAGCGACGTCCTTGGCGGCGGCTTTCACCATCACAATGGGACTCTTAATTTCGCCGTGCTTCAGAATTTCGAGGACGTGTCGGCCTTCGATCGTCTCGTGCTCGAGCAGAGCCGCGCCGATCTTGTCGAGGACTGTGCGGTTGTCGCCGATGATCTGCTGCGCCCGACGGTATTGCGCATGCAAAATTTCCGATACTGTCATGTCGACTTTGCGCGCGGTGTCTTCGCTCAAATGCGCCGAACGCGTGATGTCGCGACCAAGGAAAACAGTATCCTGGTTTTCACCCATTGCCACCGGCCCGAGATCGCTCATGCCGTAATCGCACACCATCGCCCGCGCGATGCGCGTGGCTTGCTTGATGTCGCCATAGGCCCCGTTGCTGAAATCGCCCGTGACCAGCTCTTCCGCGATGCGACCACCCATCGCCATGCAAATTTGATTGAGCAAACGTTGACGCGGCTGCGTGAGAATGTCCTTCGTGGGCAGATAGGTCGTCGAGCCGAGACTTTGTCCGCGTGGAATAATTGTGACCTTGTGCACCGGCATCGTGCCGTCATCGAGCACCGCTTGCACGACCGCATGACCCGCTTCGTGCCACGCGATGAGTCGCTTTTCGGCATCGTCCATCACGCGACGACGCGAGAGGCCCCACAAGACCTTGTCCCGCGCCTCATCGACGTCGGACATGTCCACTTTCTTCTTATTGCGACGGGCCGCGAACAACGCGGCTTCGTTGAGGAGATTAGCCAACTCGGCACCCGACAAACCGGGCGTGCCGCGCGCGATCACCGACAAGTCGACATTGTCCGCCAACGTAATCTTTCGCGCGTGCACGCGCAGGATTTGTTCGCGACCCAAAATGTCCGGCAAATCGATCGAAACTTGGCGGTCAAACCGACCCGGACGCAGCAATGCGCTATCGAGCACGTCGGGGCGATTCGTTGCGGCAATGATGATGACACCTTCTTGCGCTTCGAAACCGTCCATCTCTACGAGCAACGAATTCAACGTCTGTTCACGTTCGTCGTTGCCGCCGCCCAAGCCAGCGCCGCGTTGGCGACCGACAGCGTCGATTTCATCGATGAAAATCAGGCAAGGCGCGTTCTTGCGGCCTTGTTCAAACATGTCGCGCACACGGCTCGCGCCGACGCCGACAAACATTTCGACAAAGTCCGAACCGCTAATGGAGAAAAATGGCACTTCCGCTTCGCCAGCGATCGCCTTGGCGAGGAGTGTTTTGCCGGTGCCCGGAGGACCGACCATCAAAATGCCCTTCGGGATGCGTCCGCCGATGCGTTGGAATTTCTTCGGGTCGCGCAAGAATTCCACAACCTCGCTGACTTCTTCCTTCGCTTCATCGCAACCCGCGACATCGGCAAACGTGATGCGGTCCTTCTCGCGCGTGAGCAGTTTCGCGCGGCTCTTGCCAAAACTCATCGCGCCTTTGCCGGCGTTGCGCAGTTGCCGCACGAAGAGGAAATAGAGCAAACCAATGACAATGACGAACGGCAGAATGTTATAGAGCAGTTGGGTCATCGCCGTCGTCGCCGGCTTTTCGACAAACACCTGCGTCTTCTGCAAACGCTCGAAATTCCCATCCGTCAGGCGACCGGTCGATTGAAACGACTTGGTCAACGTGCCTTCACCGCCATCAGAGCTGCGCAGACGCAACGTCGCTTCCTTCGTCTCGCCGGTCACGATGTAGAAATCGCGCCCCGCCGACGGATCCGGACGGATGAACCCTTCCACCACATGCCCTTGATCAGCCAACTCCAGCACTTGATGCATTTTCAGCATCGCGGGCTGCGGCGTCTTTGCCGGGTTAAAATAGAACAACGCGATAATCGCTGCGATGATCGCAAACCAGATTATCATGACTTTCGGCTGAAAACTCTCCGGGGGGAGATTTTTCAACGGGCGGCGGCGCTTGTTTTCGTCTTGTTCAGGCATTCAGAGATGGACTGGAAAGCTACCGTGAGAGTTCCATCGGAGATGTCAAACGAAGGGCGGGATGATTTTCGCGACACCGCGTCATCTGCTTTTCGCTCTCTGTAACATCAACTTACCCGCGCGCACCACGGCGAAATCGCACCGTCCGAGACTGAATCGCGTATTCACCCCGCGCCGCACCGCCGCAAGCAATTGTTCAAAGCCCACGCGCGACAAGTCGGTCTCTACCGGCACGGCCAGCAGCCAGCGATGCAACGCCCGCCGCCAAATCGCTAACGGATAACCGTGCAATTTCGCCAAATCCAACTGCCCACGGTGCAACGGCGCCAGTTGCGCCAACCAGGTTTCCAGCGCTTCGTCATCTTCCTGCAAACGCTCGCGTGAAAGCGCCACGCCCCCGGTAACGTCGCGTCCCGCGGCCTCCGTCCACATCGGCAACACCGACAAACGCACGCGATTGCGGAAAAATTGTCCTTCGGCGTTGGTGCGATCTTCGCGCCATTTTGCACCGACCGTTTCTAGCGCCGCAGTGAGTTCCGCTTTCTTCAATCCAAGCAGCGGACGCAACTTCGTGCACCCAACCGTCGCGCCCGCGCTGACCGGTCGCGGAGCCGCCAAGCCAGCCGTGCCACTGCCCCGCGCGAGTCGCATCAACATCGTCTCGGCCACGTCATCTTGATGATGCGCGACCCACAGCAACTTCGCACCGAGCTTCGCGATCCGTTGCGCAAAAAACTTCTCCCGCGCGGCACGCGCCGCCGCCTCGCTCACTTTTGCACGAGCGGCGCGGCGCCACGCACCTTGCTCGAAGCGCACCCCAAGCGCCGCGCACAACTGTGCGCAAAAACGCGCATCCGCGTCCGACGCGCGACCGCGCAACCGATGATTGAAATGCAAGGCCACCAGCCGGTCGCGCCGGTCCGGCCAATGTGCCCACAACAACAGCAACAACGCCACCGAATCGGCGCCGCCGGACAATGCGACGGCCCACGGCGTGGACTTGCGACTGCGCTCGGCGCAGGCGAGCGCCGCCGGATACAATCTTGCTGACGGCACCAACTCCGCGAACCGGACAGCTCGCGCCGGCCAGTTCCGCGGGAGTTGAGCGGCAAGCGTCACTTGAAGCTGAGATATTCCTTACCGAAATACGGCACGAGCGCCGCCGGAAGCTTCACACGGCCATCGGGCTGCAAATTGTTTTCGAGCAGCGCCGCAAAGACGCGTGGCACGGCGAGGCCGGAGCCGTTCATCGTGTGGACGAGTTCAGGTTTGCCGGTCTCCGGATTGCGGAAACGGATCTGCGCACGGCGCGCTTGGAACGTCTCGAAATTCGAGCAGCTCGAAACTTCGAGCCAACGCTTTTGTCCGGCGGCCCAAACTTCGAGGTCATACTTCTTCGACTGCGCGAAACCGAGATCACCGCCGCACATCAGGAGCACGCGGTAAGGCAACTCGAGTTTTTGCAACAAGTTCTCGGCGTCGGCGCGCAGCTTCTCCAACTCGTCGTAGCTGCTCGACGGATGAACCCACTTGAGCAGTTCGACTTTGTCGAATTGGTGCACGCGATTCAGGCCACGAACGTCTTTGCCGTAGCTGCCGGCTTCGCGACGGAAACACGGCGTATGGGCGCAACGGCAAACGGGCAACATCTCCACATCGAGAATCTCATTGCGGTAAAAATTCGTCAGCGGCACTTCCGCCGTCGGCACCGCGTAGAGACGATCCGGCGTGGTTTCATACATCTGGCCTTCCTTGTCGGGCAGTTGACCCGTGGCGGTCGCACTCGCGGCGTTCACGAAGATCGGCGGGCTCACTTCAGTGTAACCGGCTTTGACATTCTCATCCAAGAAGAACTGCAGCAACGCGCGCGACAGTTTCGCGCCGTCGCCGATCAAAAATGGGAAACCCGCGCCGGTCACTTTCGCGCCGCGCGGAAAATCGACGAGGCGCTCGAAGCCGTTGATTTCCCAGTGCGGCTGCGCCACCGGCGAGGTGTTGGCCGGATCGCCAAACGTGGCGTGCACGAGATTATTATCCGGCGTGCGGCCTTCCGGCACGGATTCGTGCGGGAGATTGGGCATCGTCAGCATCGCGGCGTTCCAACGTTCTTCGACTTCCTTAAGACCATCCTCCTTTGCTTTGACGGCAGCGGACACGGCTTTCATTTCCTGCACTTTGGCGAGGAATTCAGGTGAACCTTTTTTCAGGGCCGCCATCTCGGTGTTGGCCGCCTTCTGCTGCGAGCGGAGCGTTTCCACTTCCGTCAATTGCGCGCGCCATGCCGTATCGATGGCAAGGACGGCGTCGAGATCGGCGTCGAGATGCTTTTTGGCAATCGCCGCGCGCACGAGCTCGGGAGAGTCACGGAGGAGTTTGGGATCGAGCATAGAAGCGGCAATTAACCGAGGAACCTAGAGGGCCAGCAAGGCGATTTTGCGTCGAAGACTGAACGGCTCCGCGCAATTCGGGACACTTCCTAAGCAAAGCGCGGTTGAAAAACCCGTCCGCTGCCACTCCGGGTAGGCTCCGTCACTTTGAGGAATCGCGCAAAAACATCTTTGGCCGGCAGCAGTTGCAGATCGCCGACCGGAGCCTGCACCACCACATTCTTGTCCGTATTCGTCGGCGGATATGGCCCCGTCAAACGCGGATCAGTCGGCCCGAAGATACCGAGTGTTTTGACGCCCAACGCTACCGCGAGTTGCAGTGCACCACTGTCATTGGCCACCACCCATTCAGCGTGCGAGATCAACGCGGTGAGTGACGCGAGACTGGTGTTGCCGGTCAAATTCACAAACGCGCCATCAGGAAACGCCTCGCGACACGGTAAGTAGGCATGACCAGCCCACACTACTTTTCGTCCACTTTCGCGGACGAGCAACGCAGAGAGCTGACTAAACCCACCCCAACGCGTCACATCTAGACGGCTGTCTGGGAAAATCAGAATCGGCGCGAGTCCGTGCCTCGGCTCCATAAAGCTCAAATTCAACTTGGCATGATCGCGAAAATGCAACGGTCCGGCCAATTCCGGTTTCGCACCTACCGCGGTGCAAAATTGCAGCAGCAACTCCAACGGATGCACCGGGCTGCTGCTGGGCATTTCAATTTTCTCGTCGTAGAAAAGCGTGGAGGCTTCCAGTCCGTTGGCCCGACCGATTTTGCGCTGACCGTGCGTCCATTTGATCATCAGCGCGGAGCGCAAGAGGCCTTGAAAATCCATCACGACGTCGAACTGATGCTGCCGCACTTCGCGCATCAGTTGAAAAAATCCGCGCACGCCGCCGTGCCGGCGAAACACAAAAATCCGGTCCACCACCGTGCTCGCCCGCACGAGCGGCGCGAAGATATCGCGCACAATCCAAGAGACGCGCCAGTCCGGCTGCTGCGCTTTCAGGGCAGCCGTGACCTGCAACCCGTGGACGATGTCGCCGAGCGAAGAAGGTTGGATTATGAGCAGTTCGCGCATGGGAAAGTGGAGAAATGCCTTTCAACCACTACGGAGTTAGGTTTCATGCGACTGCAGCGAAGGCAAATTCTAATCACCTTGAGCCGGACAAATTTAAGTCAGTTTCCCGTCAACCGCCTCGGCACAAAGCGCCATGGTTAAGCTCCTGCTCCAAATTGCCGGATGGCTACTCGCGCGTTCCCCTGAGTTTCTCGTGCGCGGACTGACCGCAGCGGTCGCAACCGTTTTCTATTACGTCGTCGGCAGTCGTCGGCGGGTGATCCATTCGAATCTCCACCACGCCTTCCCTGCCCGTTCGGCCAAGTGGCGCAGTGCCACCGCCCGCGAATGTGTGCGCCGCTTCGTCGAAACCGCGCTCTACTCCGTAGCGAGTCCGTATTTTTCAGAGGCACGTATTCGCCGCATCGCGCACGGCACGGAATCGTTGCGTGCAGCGTTTGCCGCTCATCGAGCGCAGCCGCAGCCGACGCTTTTTTGCGCGCCGCACTTTGCGCATTGGGAAACGCAGACCGCTCTCTCATTGTTAGTCGAGGCACCCTTCCCGGAATTTGCATCGATTTATCGGCCGATTGATAACGTGGCCGCTGATCAATTCATCAAAAAGTCACGCGAGCGTTTTGGCATGCGAATGTTGTCCCGTCGGCAGGGATTTCAGGAAGCGATGAAACTTTTGCGGGGCAACGGATGCCTCGCCATCTTGCACGATCAAAACGCGGGCGAGAGCGGCGCGCTGACGTTACTGTTTGACCGACTTTGCTCCACCACGGAGTTGCCGGGAATTTTGGCGCAGAAATTCAACGCCGCGGTTTACGTGCTTTATCCGCGCTACCTCGGATTTTGGAAGGTCGAACTCAACGTCGAACGCATCACCACCGATGGCACAAGCGAAGGCGTTACCATCGCGCTCAACCGTTGGCTCGAGGAACGCGTAACACAGGATGACAATCAGTGTCGCTCGTGGCTTTGGGGACATCAGCGCTGGAAAAGCCAGTCTGTTCCTGCGGTGCGTTTTCGCATTGAACAGAAACGTGACTTGCTCGCCGCCGAGATGCGCCACCGACAGCTCGCGACCTTGCCCCGTCGCTTGCGCCTGTGGATTCGCCTGCCCGATCAACTCAGGGAAATCGTCCAAGCTTTCTCATTTCTCCGTGCAATTCGGACTGCTCGACCCGACGCGGAGATCACGCTCGTCGCCGCGTCGAAATTTGTTCCGCTGCTGGAATTGCTCGCCCTCGCCGATCGCCATCACGCGGTGACTGAAGGGGCGATTTTCTCCTCATTGGTTAGTTTCGCCCGCGCGCGACAATCCTTCCCCGATTGTTATTTGCTTCTGACCGATTCCATGCGTGCAGACCTTGAAGCGTGGTTAACTGGTGCGCCGCAACGATTCGGGCTCCGTCGTCCCGGCAAACCGCGTCCGCTGCTCTCTCATCGCTGCAAGTTGGCCGCCAATTTCGATGAAGCGCCACATCACCAAACCGCGCGTTGGACCGAACTGTTGCGTCATTTTGGACTCACCGAAGTGCTGGATTTTTCACCGTTGTCTCTGAGCGGCGCGCCTCGTGGCGAGGCTATCGGTCTGTTTTGCGGCCCAGAAAATTCATCCGCCCAACGCTGGCCCGTGCAACATTGGCGCGCACTCATCGCTGCGTTACCGGAGCTGAAATTCGAACTCTACGGCACTGCCAACGATGCGCCGCTCACGACGGAAATTGCCGCTGGTTTTGGCGACCGCGTGTCTATCCTCGCTGGACAAACCGACCTCGTTGAATTTGCGAAAAATCTGCAAAAGTGTCGCGTGCTTGTGTCCAACGATACGGACGAATTCCACCTCGCGAACGCACTCGGCGTGCCGGTTGTCGGCTTGTTTGGCTCGTCCAATCCGGTGCGCACTGGCCCGATCTTTTCCGGACCAGCGCAAATTCTCCCAGCCGCCGGTTCACTCACGGAGTTGTCGCCCGAAACCGTGACGACCGCCGTGCGCCAGCTCTTGCAGTCCAACAACTGACTTTCCACGTGCCCCTCCTCGACGTCACTGATTTGCGCACCTCCTTTCACACGCGCTCGGGAATTTATCGGGCGGTGGATGGCGTGAGTTTTTCCGTAGAACAAGGCGAGACGCTCGGCATCGTCGGCGAGTCCGGCTCTGGCAAATCGGTGACGTGTTACTCGCTGATGGGACTCGTGCCCCAACCACCCGGGCGCATCGAGAGCGGGCGCGCACTTTTCGGCGGAGTGGATTTGTTAAATTGCTCCCCAGCGGAAGCGCGCGCCATCCGCGGCAAGCGCATCGCGATGATTTTTCAGGACCCGATGACGTCGTTGAATCCCTATTTGCGCATCGGCGAACAGATCATCGAGCCGCTGGTGATTCACGAAAAGATATCGCGCGACGACGCGTGGCAACAAGCCGCCGCGATGCTCGAAGCCGTCGGCATCAATGACCCCGCTCATCGCCTGACGCAGTATCCGCACGAATTCTCCGGCGGCATGCGCCAACGCGCGATGATTGCGATGGCGTTGATCACGCGGCCCGAATTGCTGATCGCGGACGAGCCCACCACGGCTCTCGACGTTACGGTGCAGGCGCAAATCCTCGATCTGATCAAAAAGCTGCAACGCGAAATGAAGATGGCCGTCATCTTCATCACGCACGATCTCGCCGTCGTTTCCGAACTCTGTGATCGCGTGCAAGTGATGTATGGCGGACGACTGGTCGAGCGCGCGCCGACGCGACGGTTGTTCACCGCACCGCGTCATCCCTACACGCAGGCGCTGCAACGCTCGATCCCCGCGCTGCAACACAAGGGCACCACGCTTTACACGATTCCCGGTCAACCGCCGGATTTGTCGCGTGCGCAAGCCGGTTGCGCGTTCGCGCCGCGTTGTGAGTTTGCGCTCGAATCTTGTCGGACGGCTGAGATCAACCTCGCCCCAGTCGCGGACGGCCACGCCTCGGCCTGCGTGCGTGTGCAAGCTGGAGAAATTCTCCATGAGTGAAACGTTGCTCGAATTACACGACGTCGCGACTCACTTCACGGTCGAGTCCGGCGGACTTTGGCGCGGCACGAAAAGTGTGGTGCGTGCCGTCGATGGCGTTTCCCTCTCCATCGCGCGCGGCGAAGTCGTCGGCATGGTCGGCGAAAGCGGCTGCGGCAAATCAACGCTCGCGCGCACCATCATGCAGTTGGTGCCCGCCACGGCGGGACGCATTGTTTTTCAAGGTCGCGATTTGACTCAGGCGACGGCGGCGGAAGTAAAAGCGGCGCGTCGGGGCATGCAGATGGTTTTCCAGGATCCGTTCGCGTCGCTCAATCCGCGGATGACTATTTTTGCGACCCTCGCCGAGCCGTTGCGCGTGCATCGCGTTTGTGCTTCTGAGGCCGTTCCCGCTCGCGTCGCGCGGTTGCTCGAACTCGTCGGACTTTCCTCGCGCGATCTGCACAAATATCCGCACGAATTCTCCGGTGGCCAACGGCAACGGATCGCGATTGCCCGCGCGCTCGCGTTGGAGCCGCAACTGATCATCGCCGACGAACCTGTCTCGGCGCTCGACGTCTCGATCCAAGCGCAGATCCTCAACCTCCTCGCGTCGCTGGTGCGCGAGATGAATCTCTCGTTGTTGTTCATCGCGCACGACCTGTCGGTGGTGAAACATATTTCGGATCGGGTCGCAGTGATGTATCTCGGCAAGATCGTAGAATTCGGCCCAGCGAACGAAGTGATCGAACGCCCCGGTCATCCGTATAGCCAAGCGCTGATCAGCGCGATTCCGACACTCGATCCGGCGAAGGCGCGAACGCGTCTCGTGCTCGCTGGCGATCCGCCTTCGCCGCGTCAACCGCCGTCAGGGTGCGCCTTTCATCCGCGCTGCCCGCACGCGCAGGCGCAATGTCGCGAAATCACGCCTCGTCTCACGCCGATCACTCCCGCGCAAGCCGCGGCGTGCGTGCGGTTGGGCGAGTTTTAATCGCAGCCCTGCGCACCGCTTAAGTCGGCATGCCGATTTGCCGCAGTGCTTCGTAGGCGGCAATCCCGGCGGACGTGGACAAATTGAGTGAGCGTAACGCCGAGTTAGCGTGAGGAATTTTCAATCGTTGGGTAGGGCCGATCTTTTCGTGCAACCAGTCCGGCGCACCTGAGGATTCATTACCAAAGATGAGGCCGTCGCCGTCGGTGAAACGGGCGTCCCAAAATGTCTGCGTCGCATGCGTCGTGAACAACCACAGGCGTTGCGGGGCAAACGGACTGGCGGCAAATTCGTCCCAGTTTTTGTGCTCATGCACATCGAGCGAATACCAGTAATCCATGCCCGCACGCTTCAGGTTTTTGTCGGTAATCTCGAAGCCTAAGGGATGGATCAAGTGCAAGCGCGACTTCGTCACGGAACAGAGGCGTCCGATGTTGCCCGTGTTGGGAGCGATCTGCGGCTGGAACAGCACAAGATGGAGCATGACACCCTGTTCTCACGCATCGGATTTAGGCTGGCCAGCTTGGAACGCATCAGCCATGAGATTGACCGCCGCTTGGGGCCACCGGCGCATCCACCACGCTTCCCATGAATACGCCCGCCAACACTACGGCGCCGACTGAACTAGCTTTGGCTCAGTCCAATCCCCGCCAGTGCATTCTACTGGTCGACGACGAACCGGCCTATCTCGACCTACTCGAACAGTTTCTCGGCCTGCATTTTGATTGCCCGATTCACAGTTTCAACCACGCCGCCGCGGCCCTCGATGCGCTCCCCGCATTGAATGTGGGGTTGGTCGTGACTGATTATCAAATGCCGGAGATCAACGGACTGCAGTTACTCGATGCCGTCTCCGCGCGCCTGCCGGATGTTCCCGCGATCATGATTACCGCTCACGAAATCGAGCTGACGCCGGAAGTTTCGCGGCGCTACCCCGCGTTGAAAAAAATCGTGCGCAAACCGTTTCAGTGGTCGCCTTTGGCGGAGGAAATCGGTCGTCACTGGCGCGATCGTCCGAAGTCGCCAACCACTTAGGAGCTTGCGCTCAAATCGCTGCAAATTTTAGCGGCGACGCGATAGCACTTTCAGCCCGTCATTGTCCGCGCGCAGCTTGAACGTCTCGCTGGTGACACCGACGTTCGCAAAAGCTGCAGCCATCGCGCGACCGACCCGAGATGCCCGAGCTGGTTTGGCCACGCAAAGCACGCTGGAGCCACTGCCGCTCAACCAACCCGTTAACGCTCCCGCCGCTACGCCGGCGCGAATCGCATCTTGCGCACCCGGTATACGCGGTAACCGAAACGGCTCGTGCATGAAATCCGCCACCGCATGCGCCAGCCGATCGTATTCGCCGGTCAAGAACGCCGCGACGACATAGCTGGAACTGTTCACGGAGCGCACGGCGTCGAAATACGGCAGCTTCTTCGGCAGAATACCGCGCGCCTTTTTCGTCTCCAATTGCTGCGCCGGCGACACGACCACGAACGTCAACTCGCGCCCGATTTCCTTGCGCACCACGCCCAGCAAATCGCCCGTTTCCGGATGGGTGCGTCCCACGCAGAATCCGCCCAGCACACCCGCTGTTGCGTTATCAGGATGGCCTTCGTGTTTGGTCAGAATCTCCGCGAGCACCAACATCGTGAGTCCCGCTCCGCTGAGTTCGTTCAGTCCGGCCACGATTCCGGCAGAGAGCGTCACGCTCGACCCGAGGCCGCGCGACATCGGCACATCGCCGGAAATTTGAAAAGTGAAATCAAAGGGCGTCGTCCCGCTGCGCGCAAAAAACAATGCGGCGGCCTCGCTGGCCATCGTGGCTCCGAGATGTGCCGCGTGTGCGCCGCGCACTCCAGCGCCTTCGGCGCAACGGCGCACGATGACGGTGTTGTAGAGCGCAACTGCCATGCCGAGCGTGTCGAAGCCTGCTCCGCAATTGGAGGTGCTCGCTGGGACGCGAACCGTAACTTCGTTGGGCAGATTACGCGGACGCTTGGATTTCATTTGCGGAATTTCAGGGCGCGGCGCGCTTCGAGGTCCATCTCGCGCTTGCGAAGGTCGTCACGCTTATCGAACTGCTTTTTGCCACTCGCCGTGGCGATCTCGACTTTGACGAGTGCCTCTTTGAAATACATGCGCAGCGCGACGATGGAGCGCCCGGCCGTTTCGACAGCTTGTTCGAGTTTGCGAATTTCGTTGGCCTTCAACAGCAACTTGCGCGCGCGCCGCGGTGCATGTTGGGACAGCCCGCCGTGAGAATACTCCTCGATGTAAGCGCCGTGCAGCCAAACTTCGCCGCGCTCGAGTCGACAAAAACCGTCGGAAATCTGCGCCTTGCCCGCGCGAATCGATTTCACCTCGGTGCCGGCCAACTTGATGCCCGCCTCATACTTGTCGTGCACGAAGTAGTCCCGCAGCGCCTTGGGATTGCGCATTTCGGTGTAGCGGGTGGAGTCGTGTGGCTTGGCGGCCATAGTGAAAGGAAAAACAGAATCGGAGGAGTTGGCGACGCCTGATGCGACCTACTCGCCGACAATGACAGACTAGAATTTCGCGAAAACGGGGTCAGGAACGGCAGTGAGCAAAACAAAAGAAGCGCGAACCTTGCGGCCGCGCTTCCAAAAATCGTTGCTCAGCCAGAGCACCTCAGGCGTGCGTAACTTCGTAGCTGATCTTGCCTTCGATGATTTCGCGCAACGCGACATCTTCCAAGCTCAGCTTTTCCAGAGACTCGACGAGCGGACGACTGCCCCGGCGCAATTGCTTCACGCGGCGCGACACCACATTGATCAAGATGTTGGCGTCCGGGATAACTTTGTGGGCGTCCTTAATGTATTCGTCTCTCATGGTTTTGGTAAAAGGAAAGGGATAGCCCTACGCCCCAAGGGGGGTGGGTCAAGGGCGAAAATTTCGCGCCCCACCCGCGCGCTCACGCCGAAGCGCAGATAGCGTTGCCCGTTCCGGCAAAACGCTCATGCTGGCGGCGTGATTATCGCCTGGACCACTGTTGCCGAACGCACCGACGCCGACCGCCTCGCCAAAGGCGCTGTCGAGCACCGCCACGCCGTTTGCGCGCAGGTCGACGGCCCGATCACCTCGTATTACCAGTGGGCCGGAAAGGTCGAAAGCGCCCAGGAATTTCGCGTCTGGTTTAAGTGCCTGCCACCCAACACCTCCGCGCTCAACCTCTGGGTTCACGCGCATCATCCCTACGAAGTTCCCCAATGGGTGGAGGTGAATACCGAGGCCGTCGGAGAAAAATACTTGTCATGGGCGATAGCGAACTCTACACCCGCCCCCTTCCCAACTTCGTTTCCAACTTAACCGACTCCCTTTTATGTCCCAGCACAACAGCCTTAAGTCTTCCGGCGGCCTCGTCGTGAAGCGCAACGTCCTCAAGCGCTTCGAGCGCGTCGCGATCCTGAAAAAGCGTGGTCTCTGGAAGGAAGGCGACCGCGTCCTCAGCCTTCGCAAGACCAAGCCAGACGTCTAAAAAACGGCTTTTTCCAACTTTGGGGCAGGATCACATGCATCCTGCCCTTTTTTTTGCCCGATGAGCGACGTCTCCCCCCCGGCGAACTCCACCGCCACTCCCCGGCCCAATGCCCTGAAGCGCCTCTACGCGTGGGTGCTGCATTGGGCGGAGACGCGCCACGGCCTCACGGCACTGGTGGTGATCGCATTCGTCGAGTCGTCGTTTTTTCCGATTCCGCCCGATGTGCTGTTGGTCGCACTCTGCATGGGCGCGCCGAAACGCTCGTTCAAATTCGCGCTCTGGTGCGCCGTCGGCTCCGTCGCCGGCGGTGCGGCCGGCTACTACATCGGATACGCCGCCGAACCGTTGGGCCGCTGGATTATTTTTGATCTCCTGCACTACGGCTCCGCTTGGGAAAAAGTTGCGCAACTTTACGGCGAGAACGCGTTTCTCGCCATCCTCACGGCCGCCTTCACCCCGATTCCCTACAAGGTCTTCACCATCGCCGCCGGCGTATTTCACGAACAAGTCAGCATTTGGACCCTGCTCGGCGCCTCCGGCATCGGCCGCACGGGGCGGTTCCTGCTCGTGGCGGGCACGATTTATTTCTTCGGCCCGCCGATCAAGCGCCTGCTCGATAAATACCTCGAAATCTTCACGGTGGTTTTCACGGTGCTGTTGATCGGCGGATTCGTGCTCATCAAGTATTTCCTGCGGTAGGCGGCGGGGTTCGCGTCTCAGTCGCGAAACAGCTTGAATTCCGGCCGCTCCGCCAAAAGCTAGGCGCCTTACCACTGCGAGCGTAGCACAATGGATAGTGTAGTGGCCTCCGAAGCCATTGATCCGGGTTCGACTCCCGGCGCTCGCACCACCTCCCCTCTTGCTCCCAGAGGCAAATCGATGCATTTTGGCCCATATGGCACCCCGCAAGACGGCCACACAACAGCCACACAAAACGCCGGGAATACGTCGGCTTAGTGATTCCCGACACTACCGGGCACCATGGCAGCTTTCGATTTACCATGGGGGCAAGAAGACCCGCCGCTACTTCGCCACCGCCGAAGAAGCCCAAGCGGCCCAAAAAACTGCTCTTCGCCTTCAGAAGCGCGAAGGCTCAAAAGCGTTTGGCTACAGCCGCGAGGCCCAAGTCGAGTATGAGGAACGCATTGCCTCGTAAAGATCGTTACCGAGCGAAGGCCGTTGCCGCAGAATGATTGTTACCGGGAGGGAATAACGCGGGCAGGGTTCAGTCATGAACTCATTAATGACGGCGCCTGCGCGCCGAGAGTTGGTGGAGGCGTT
>CAMTVI010000017.1:0-65581 GCA_947085165.1 uncultured Opitutaceae bacterium | reverse complement strand
GAACTTCGTGCCCATGATCTTTTCCATGTTGCGCATGCCGGCTTCCATCTCCGCTTGGAGCGTGGTCGGGTAGGTGCGCTTGTGGGCGTAGTAATAGGTGCAGACTTCGGTCGTGACCGTGAAGCCCGGAGGCACCGGCAGACCGATGCGCGTCATCTCGGCGAGATTGGCACCTTTGCCGCCGAGGAGAGGCTTCATCGAGCCGTTGCCGTCAGCCTTGTTGGCACCCCACGTGTAAACGTATTTGGGCGCCTTGCCGGCGGATTTCTTGGCCGCGCTCTTGGCGGCTGGTTTCTTCGCGACCGCTTTTTTCGCGGGCTTTTTGGCGGAGGATTTTTTGGCCATGTTAGGAGATAAATTAAGAGGTGAACGTGCCGTTAAAACGGAGCGGGTAGCGCAATGATTGCGCGCCAGAGTGTCAACGGTGCAGCGTTGCGAATTTCACTGCATGCGTTGACCTCGATGCGACCGACTCCAGAGGGAAACGCGCCGCAACCGGAACGCGCGACCGCGAGAATTATGACACTGAGACGGCCGGTCCGGACGCGGCGTCAGGCGAGCAGGAGGATTTGCACGAGGACGATTTTCGCGATGAGCGCGAGCGGGTAAACGGTGGCGTAGGCGGCGTTGAGCGCGCCGACTTCGGTGCGGCTGGCGGCGAGGCTGAGCGCGGCGGGTTGCGTTTGGAAACCGCACATCACGCCCAACATGCCCGGCGTCGTGCGCCGTCCGAAAAGCCAAAGCAAACTGAGCAATATCGCGTGCGCGCCGACCGTGGCCGCGAGCGACAACGCGAGCAGCATGAGGCCGTCATCCTGCAACAGTGTGACGAGTCCGCCGCCGGCCTTGGTGCCGACGCAGGCCAAGAACAACAAAATGCCGAGTTGGCGCAGCGAGAGATTCGCGCCGTAGGTGAGTTGCCAAATGAATGGCCCGGTGCGCCCCAAGCGGCCGAGAATCAACGCCGCGATCAACGCGCCTCCCGCCGCGCCGAGACGGACGGGATTTTCCAGACCGGGCAACGGAAACGGAATTTGCCCGATGGCCAATCCGGCGACGATGCCGAGCGCAAAACTCAGATAACCCATCTCGCTCGCGATGGTGAGCGAGTCACCGAAAAATTTGGCCAACTCATCCTGGCGTTCGCGCGTGGTGACGACGCGCACGCGATCGCCGAGTTGCAACACCGTCTCGGGCGACACCGGTAATTCCACATCGCCGCGGCGCACGCGACTGACCACGCCACCGTGTGTTTCGACGGCGAGATCGCCGAGTCGCCGACCGACCAGCGCGCGATTGGAAACGAGGAAACGCTTCAACTCATAGCCGTCGTGATCGACGTGCATGCGAGACTCGCTCTCGCGGCCCAGTGTGGTGAGCGCATTGCGCAAATTCGATTTGGTGCCCACCGCCACGACGAGGGCGCCGACCGGCAATTCCGTTGTGGGCGAAATCAAATGAATGGAATTGTCCGGCAACCGCAGTCGCGTGAGAACGACGCCAAATTCCGCCATTACCGCACCGGCCTGCGCGGCGTGAACGATTTCGATCGTCATCGACGTCGGCGCTTCGGGCGCAGTGGTCGGCTCGCTGAGTTTTGCGCGGGAGGCGCGCCATTGGATGAGTAGCAGCACGCTCACAATCGCGAGCGGGTAGGCGACGCCGTAACCGAGCACGATGCGGTCAACCGACTCGGCCGCCCAACCGGCGTGTTGCGCGGCTTCGGTCGCTGCACCGAGCGCGAGCGTGTTGGTCATGGAGCCGCAGAAAAGTCCGGCCGCGAGATCGGGAGAAAGAATGCCGTTGCGCGCGAGCAACCAGAACGTGCCGAACACGGTGAGCAGCGCGAGCAACATGGCGGCGTTGAGCGCGAGTCCGTCGCGGCGCAGCGAACTGAAAAAACCGGCGGCGGCTTGCAAGCCGATGCAATAAACGAACAAGACGAGTCCGAGACTTTGGATTTCCTCGGATAACCGGAGAGTCGGACTCCACGCGCCAAACGCGATGCCCACGAAGAGCACCGCGGCGACGCCGAAGCGGAAATTACCCGGCAGCTTCAGGTCGCCCAGCAGGTAGCCGAGCGCGATGATGAAGAAGAGTCGGAGCAATTGGGAGCTTTCGAGCCAGTGCCGCAGCGCGTCGAGAATCATGGCGGCGGCAACTTAGCAGCGCCGTCGTCCAAGGCGAGGCGATCGTGTGGCATGGTTGTTAGCACGGAGTTGCGCCGCGCGCGCAAACCTGCATCCACTTGTGCCGAGTGAGTAACCAAGATTCAGAATCCGATTTTGACCGCGAGGAAACGCTGACCCCTGCGGTGGGCACGTCGCGCGTGAAATCGATGGGATTTCTGGATCACTTGGAGGAATTACGCGGCACGTTGATCAAGTGCGCGGTTGTCTTCACTCTGATCGTCGCGGTGATCGCGTATTTCCTGAAGGATTTTGCCTTCCTGCTGAATCTGCCGCTGGAACAAGTGCGGGCCGAATATCCGCAGCTTAAGACCGATTTGGTGACGAACAGTCCGATGGGCATCTTCAGTGTCGTCATCAGCATCTGCGTGACGGGCGGGTTCGTGATTTCGCTGCCGTTTTTTCTGTTGTTCCTTGGACAATTTATCGCGCCGGCGCTGACTAAGCGTGAATTGAAGGTGCTATTGCCAACCGTGCTTGCGGCTCTGGCATTGTTTCTCGCCGGGGCGTCGTTCGGTTATTTCATTCTCGTGCCGAGCACGATTCGCGTGGCGTTCGAGTTGAACGAATTACTCGGCTTTACGGTGCTGTGGACGGCGGACAAATATTACGGACTGCTGATGTGGATGGTGCTCGGCGTAGGCGCGTCGTTTGAATTTCCGCTACTTGTCGTGCTGGCGACCTACATGGGGCTGGTGGAGGTCGCGACGTTGAAGAAATACCGGCGTCACGCGGTGGTGGTGATGTTCATCATCGCGGCGATTGTGACGCCCACGCCCGATCCGGTGAACCAAACACTGTTCGCGGTGCCGCTGATTCTGCTCTACGAAGCGTCGATTTGGGCTTCAGCGTTTGTGAAGCGTCGCCAGCGGATGAATTAGCCCTTGGCCGCGCTCTTGGCCGCTGCGGTGACCTTGGTCATGACGCCGGGATTTTTTTCCAAGTAGCGCGTGAGCGCCTCGATGGCGCGAAAGGTCTCGGGGCTGATGTGGTGTTCCATGCCCTCGACGTCGTCGTAAATGATCTTCTCGTCACCGACGCCGATCACGCTGAGGAAATCCGTCAGAAGTTGGTGGCGGTGCGCGATGCGGCGGGCGACTTCGAGCCCCGTGCTCGTGAGCACCATGCCGCGGTATTTTTCGTATTTCACGAAACCTTCGGCATCCAATTTTTGCACCATCGCCGTCACGCTGGCTTGGGAAATTTTTAGTTCGCCCGCGATGTCCACCACGCGCGCGTAACCTTTGCGCGAGATTAGCTGCTCGATTTTTTCGAGGTAATCTTCCGCCGCGACCGTGGTGCGGTGGCGGGACGAGGAAGAGGATCCGGCCACGGTGAGCGCTGCCGACGAAGGGCAGTTATTTGCGATTGGAGCGCTGGAAGCGGAGAACCGTCTTCAGCATTTGCAGGGCGAGCCAGAAAACGCCGGTCATGCAGGCGGCGGCGAGCGTCGACCACAGGCGGATCATGATCGGGTCGTTCGACGGCACGTGCGGTTGCAGCGTGTAGTAGAAGAACACGAAAAAGCCTGCCGACAAAATCATGTCGAACAGCAAACCAACGATCGAAAAACCCTTTTTCTCCGGCGAGGACATGGGGGCAATCGAAGGAGCGACGGGAGGATTGTCGAACAGAATTTTTCGCCGTCCCAAGGGAATATCCACCTCCACCACGTCGCTGTCGGGCGAAAAATGAAGGCGAGCACCGTTCTGAATGAAGACGTTGAGCATGGGTTTGTTTTCCCGCCGCACCTGCGCAAACAGCCGCGGTAGTCCTCTCCGGCGACCCAAAACCTGCAAATAGCGCAACAAACACGTGGCCATGCCGAGGCGGCGTTGGGAGTCGTGCACCAGGAAGGCGCATTCGGCGGATAGGTGGTCCGGCGCATGGACCAGCCGTCCCATCGCCCACAAGTGAGCCTCGGAACCGTCGGAGCGGAGGCCAAAAATCCCCAACGGCATGTCTTTCGTCGGGTCATGGTGGGCCAGGTGCGCGGCACGGGTGGGCGTCATGTCATGAATCAGGTAGCCGTAACGCGCCTGCATGCTCTCGGAAGACAGGGTTTGGAACATTTCGGCGACTAGCGCGGCGTCGTGCGGCTCGATCACGCGCAGCCGATAATCCCGTCCGTCGCGGAGACGGACGAGTCGAGGGGGGAGAGTGGCGGTGAGGACGGGCGTGGGCACCGGCGGTCTTGCTTTTATGAGGTCGGCTGACGCAGTTTTTTTCTAACGCTTGCAACGATTACTATTAGGACCAGCGATTTGCGGGAAGGTTATTGCGCAGAAAATTTATTTCGATTGGGTGGTCGTGTGACCTCCACGCAGGACAACGCCCGCATTAGCAGGGAGCTGGTTGATCAGCTCAAGAAATCGCAGATTTACCGCGATTACGAAAAGGCGTTTCGCGAGACGACTGGGTTGCCGATCAATTTGCGGCCGATCGAGGCGTTTAATCTTCCCCACCATGACGATCCGAAAGAGGCGCCATTCTGTTCGTTGATGGCGAGCACCAACCAGAGCTGCGCGGCTTGCCTGCAACTGCAGAAAAGGGTCGAGGAAGAGGCGCAAATGGAGCCGAAGATGCTCAAGTGTTTCGCCGGGCTTTGCGATGCGGCGGTGCCGGTGCGCGTGGGCGAAAACCTCGTGGCGTTCCTCCAGACGGGACAGATTTTCCTGAATCGCCCAAATCAACGCGACTTCAAGCGGCTCACAAATGAATTGGTAAATTGGGGCGTGCAGGCGGATTTGAAGCGGGTCGAAGAGGCGTATTTCCAGACGCGCGTGTTGGAGAAAAAACAATTCGAAGCCGTGCTGCGGCTCCTGACGATTTTCGCGCAGCATTTGGCGTCCATTAGCAACCAATTGATGGTGTCGGCGCAGCAAGCCGAGCCGCCGATGGTGACGCGCGCGAAGGTGTTCATTAACGAGCACCAAGACGAAGAATTGTCGCTGCGGCAGGTCGCGGGTGCGGTCAACACGAGCGCGTTTTATTTCTGCAAAATGTTCAAGCAGGCTACGGGGCTGACCTTCACTGATTATCTGGCGCGCGTGCGCATCGAGAAAGTGAAAAATCTGCTGATCAATCCGCACAAGCGCATCAGCGAGGCGGCCTACGAAGCGGGCTTCCAGTCACTCTCTCAGTTTAATCGCGTGTTTCGCAAAATCGTTGGCGAGGCGCCAACGACTTGGCGCGAGAAACTCCAGCGGCGTAACGGTTCAGCGGCCTGAGTTGTCCGGCGGTCGGGCCGACTCAACGGCGTCGGTGTTGCCGTGATTGAACTGGCAAACGGCGCACAGCATCTCGAGTTCCTTCAGCGCGAGCACATGATAGCACCCCAGCGCATCATCGAGGTCGTGCTCGGCCGTGAGAATCGCAGCCGTGACTAAATGCAGCGCGATCTCGCCGGTAGCGTAGTAATTGAGCAGCGGATTCATCCCGCAGGCGCAGTGTCGTTGCAGTGGCACACGGAGAGTGCGGGGACTGCGGTGGGTGTGGCGCTGCACTTGCGCGCGGAGCAGTTTGAGAAGGTCCGACAGCGTTTCATCCATCAGATAGATGAGCGTGTCCGGGTTGCCCAAGGGAGACAATGTCGGTTCGGTGCGCAAGAGCGCCTCCCACTCGCGTTTGAGGGAAGGACGGAGCGCCTCCAGCCGTTGAATCACACTTTCGTCCACAGCGCACATCATGCCACTGCGGCATCGACCTTGCCTCGCATGGTTTGGTGTTAGCTGCGCATTTCTTTTACGAATTTCCGTAGTGCAACTCGCCGACTGCGCATGGATTGCAACATGCAGCATGCAAATCGCAAGAGATGCACAGCGGTCGCGGGTGGTTACGGTATGCTGTTGGCCGACATCTCCACGCCATGTCTGTCATTCCTATCACCGTCTTCTTTAGCCTGATTTTGGTTGGGCTCTTCGTCGTGCTCTTTGTGCGCGAACAACGCCACCAGCACTTCTCCAGTGCTGAGCGCACCTCACTCCTGCCGCTGGCGGAGGAAACACCGCGCGTCTCGGGCGAAGCACGCACCACGGCGTCTGGCCAATCGGCCAAAATTTCCACCGCCAAGTCCCCCCGTTGATTTTTCCCATGCACGGTCACAAGCTCACCATCGAATTTAACGACAAAGTCGTGCGCCAGTTCATGCTGGCGTCCATCATCTGGGGCATCGTCGGCATGCTCGCCGGCGTGCTCATCGCGCTGCAGCTGAATTTCTGGCAGGCGAACTTCAACACCTCGTGGTTGAGCTTCGGTCGCCTCCGTCCGCTGCACACCAACGCCGTCATCTTCGCCTTCGTCGGCAACATGATGTTCGCCGGCGTTTACTATTCCCTGCAGCGCCTCGTGAAGGCGCGTCTCGCGAGCGATTTTCTCTCGTCACTCCACTTCTGGGGTTGGCAGGCGATCATCGTGTCCGCCGCCATCACGCTCCCGCTCGGCCTGACGCGCGGCAAGGAATACGCCGAACTCATCTGGCCGATCAACATCGCCGTCGCCGTCATCTGGGTCGTGTTCGCGGTGAATTTCTTTTGGACGCTCGCGAAGCGAAACGAAAAATCCCTCTACGTCGCCATCTGGTTCTACATCGCGACGATCATCACCGTGGCGATGCTTTACATCGTCAATCACCTCTCCATCCCCACGTCGTGGGTGCACAGTTATCCGGTGTTTGGCGGCGTGCAGGACGCGCTCGTGCAATGGTGGTATGGCCACAACGCCGTGGCCTTCTTCCTCACCACGCCGATTCTCGGTATCATGTATTATTTCCTGCCGAAGGCGGCGGAACGTCCGGTCTATTCGTATCGGTGGTCGGTCATTCACTTCTGGTCGCTTGTGTTTCTCTACATCTGGGCCGGTCCGCACCATTTGTTGAACACCGCGTTGCCGAACTGGCTGCAGATGCTCGGCGTCACGTTTTCGCTCATGCTCTGGGCGCCATCGTGGGCCGGCATGCTCAACGGTCTGCTCACGCTCCGTGGCTCGTGGGATCGGCTCCGCACGGACCCAATCATTAAATTCTTCGCGGCGGGCGTGACGTTCTACGGCATGGCCACGTTTGAAGGCCCGCTCCTTTCGATCAAATCCGTCAACGCCCTCGCGCACTACACCGACTGGATCATCGGCCACGTGCACGCCGGCGCACTCGGCTGGAACGGCTTCATGGCGGCCGGGATGTTCTACTGGCTCGTGCCGCGTCTGTGGAATCGCCCGTTGCACTCGCAGTCATTGGCGAATCTTCACTTCTGGCTCGGGACGTTTGGTATTCTGCTCTACGTCGGTGCGATGTGGGCCTCGGGTATTTCCCAAGGTCTGATGCTCAACGCCACCATCGAAGGCGGCACGATTCTCAAGTATCCGAATTTCATCGAGACGCTCAACGCGATCCGCCCGCTCATGTTGCTGCGTGTGGTCGGTGGCGGACTTTACCTCGCCGGCTTCGTCATCATGGCGTGGAACATCTGGCAATCGATTCGCGGCGCGCAAACCGTCAACGGCACGATCGAAGTCTATCCGGAACCGCACACGGCTGACGAAAAACTTTCCGTCCGCGGCACGGTCTTCAACGCGCCCATCGTTTACACCACGATCACCGCGGTTGGTGCGCTCCTCTGGATGTTCACCAGCGGTTGGCTCAACATCCTCGGTCTGTTCGGCACGGTTGCCGTGGGCCTGATGGCGTTCGGCCATTACCAGACACGCGGCACGAAATGGGGCGAGTGGTATGACCGCCTGCTGATGAACGCGCTGCCGTTCACTGTGCTCACGTTCGTCGCCGTCGCGGCGGGCGGCATGATTCAAATCATTCCGATGATGACGATCAGCCGTCACCTGCAGACGGAGGATCGCGTCGCCGAAATTTATACGCCCCTCGAACTCGCCGGTCGCGACCTCTATGTGCGCGACGGTTGCTACAATTGCCACTCGCAGATGATTCGCACACTCGTGCCGGACGTCATGCGCTACGGCGATTACTCGCGCCTCGGCGAATCGATTTGGGATCACCCGTATCAATGGGGTTCCAAGCGCACCGGCCCCGACCTCGCGCGCGTCGGCGGTAAATACAATCACGCGTGGCACTACGACCACCTGATGGATCCGCGTTCGATTTCCACCGGTTCCAACATGCCGAATTATCCGGACCTCGCGAAAAACGAAACCGATTACGCCAGCTTGCCGCGCAAGATCGAGGTGCAGCGCACGCTCGGAGTCCCTTATCCGTCGTGGTCCAACAACATGATCGACACGCTCGCCCGCGAGCAGGCCAAGGAAATCGCGCGCGATCTCCAAGCGCAGGGCCGCTACGTCGACGCCGATAGGGAAATCATCGCGCTCACCGCTTACCTCCAGTCGCTCGGCAAGAAGTCCGTGTCGACCGTTCCCGCCAAGTAACACCCGCAACTTTTACCCAACCACCCTCACTCAACCAGGATCCACTCCCATGCTCACTCGCATCATCTACGAAGACTGGCACCTCATCTTCCCAATCGTCGCGCTCGCTGTGGCGTCGCTCATCTACATCGCCGCCGCGTGGCGCGCCAGTCGCATGAAGCCCGCGCAAGCCGACCGCCTCGCGCGCCTCCCGTTCGAGACCGAGTAATCCGTCGTCGACGTCCGCGTGCCTGCGCGCTGCGCAACGTCGCCCTTTCCTTCACGCCCATTCGCCTTTTCCCATGAATCAGCATCCGCAACCGCCCCAGCAGGACGGCAACGAAGAACTCCGGCCGCACGTTTACGACGGCATTCAGGAGTTCAATAATCCGTTGCCCAACTGGTGGCTCTACCTGCTCTACGGCGTCATCGTGTTCAGCCTTATCTATTGGTTCACGATTCAAATCGCCCGCATCACACCGAGCGACGGCGAACAGGTTGACGCCGCCATGGCGCAAATTGCCGCCGCGAAAATGTCTTCTTCGATCGATGTTTCGAACGACGAGATTTTTTGGGAGATGAGTCAGAATGCCGTCTTCACCGACGCCGGTCGCCAATCTTTCAACTCACTTTGCGTGCAATGCCACCTCGGCAGCATGCGCGGCAAGAGCGAGAATCCCGCTGCTGTTGGCCCGGATCTCGCGGATACTGCGTGGGTTCACGGCGGCACGCCAAAGGAAATTTACGTGAGCGTCGCCCAAGGCGTGCTCGTTAAAGGCATGCCCGGCTGGGAACCCGTTCTCGGACAAAAGAAAACCGCCGAGGTCGTCGCCTACATCTTGAGCCGTCACCAAAAGGACGCCCCTATTACGGTCGAAGTCTCCAAGTAACAGTCACCCGCGGCGTCCGCCATGGGCGTCGCCACCCACCTCGCTCAACCCACGACATGAGCGTCGAGAAAAACACCAACCCAGTTCCGCCCACGGGTCCGTTCACCCGTCCGACACCGCCTAAACCGGCGGCGTCACGGCATCTGCCGAGCCGCGATGTCCTGACGACGGTCAATCAGGACGGTTCGCGCTATGAATTACATCCGGCCGACGTGCACGGCTGGTTCACGCGCTGGCGACGGCATTCGGGATTGGTGCTGATTGCGATTTACCTGCTGTTGCCGTGGATTCCGATTGGCGGACACCCGGCGGTGTTTCTCGATATCGGGGCCGGACGTTTTCATTTCTTCGGTTACACACTCGCCGCGCAAGATGTGTGGTTGCTCTTCTTTGGTGTCACGGGACTCGGCTTTGCCCTTTTCTTTGTCACCGCGTTGTTCGGTCGCGTCTGGTGCGGCTGGGCGTGTCCGCAAACGGTATTTTTGGAGCACATCTATCGGCGCATTGAACGCATGATCGACGGCGACGCGCCGGCGCGGCGGAAACTCGACGAAGAATCACTCAGCGGCGGACTTCTTGTGCGGCGGCTCGTGAAACACACGCTTTACGTCGTCGTTTCGCTCGTCATCACGCATCTGTTTCTCGCCTATTTCGTCAGCATTCCGGAAGTGTGGCACATGGTGAGCGCGGCACCGGGCGAACATTGGGCGGCGTTCGTCTTCGTCGTGATGGCGTCGGGCATTTTGTATTTCAACTTCGCGTGGTTCCGCGAGCAGCTCTGCATCGTGATCTGTCCTTACGGTCGCTTGCAATCGGCGCTCACCGACGATCACACGATGAACATCGGTTACGACACCCAGCGCGGCGAACCGCGTGGCAAAGTCGGCACGCCCGACGCGGGCGCGTGCATCGGTTGCAATCGTTGCGTGCAAGTCTGTCCGACCGGCATCGATATTCGACACGGCCTGCAACTCGAGTGCATCGGTTGCGCCGCGTGCATCGATGCGTGTGACGAAATCATGGTGAAAGTGGATCGGCCGAAGGGACTGATCCGTTACGATTCGCACGTCGGTTTCGGCGGCGGCGCGCGGCACTGGGTGCGTCCGCGCACCATCGTTTACCTCGTGATGCTCTGCATCGGCATCACGGTGGCAGCATTCGCGTTTTCCTCCGTGAAACCGGCGAATTTTATGGTCATGCGCATGAGCGGTGCGGCGTATTTCGTCGGCGCCGATGTGGTGCGCAATCAGTTCATGGTGCGCTTGCTCAACAAGCACAACGACGCCGCCGTGTTTCATGTTTCGCTCACAGGTTTGCCGAAAGGCGTGACGCAAAACGGCTTCAACGTGCCGATGACCATCGGACCGCAAGCCGAGGAAGTTTCGCCGCTCGTGCTCGTAGTTGACCGCAAGCATTACACGGGACCGTTCAAATTTACGCTCATCGTCCAGGACGCTGCGCAATCGTTCACCTTGTCGCGCGAAGTCGAGTTTCTCGGCCCCGATGCGCGGCTGCTCCGCGAGGAAGATCATGCCAAAGGTATCACCCGCTAACGACGCCAACGCGTCCTCGAAAGCGGGCCGCTCCCTCTGGGCGTGGGTTGCGGCGGCGTTTCTTTTTCTCGCCGTGCTCTGGGCCACGTTGTTCTACGTCGCCGGACGCGCCCAAATCGAAACCGTGCCGCGCGCCTCGGCCCAACCCGGGAAAACCTGACGATGGAACTCGCAGGCATTAGTGGACCGGGCACCGCCCTCGTCGCCGGACTCGTCACGAGTTTGCATTGCGCCGGCATGTGCGGACCGCTCGCGTGCGCGATCATGCCGGCGGCACGCGAGCGCTACGATCCGCAGACGATCAGCACGGTCTATCATCTCTCGCGTTTGACCGGCTACACCTTGCTCGGCGCGCTCGCGGGCGGAATCGGGCGCTTGCCGCTCTCGTGGCTGAGCGACGACGTCGCGCGTTTCGCGCCGTGGTTGTTGGTGTTGTTCTTCATCGCGGTGGCAGTGCGGTTCGACCAACGGTTGCCGCGCATCGCGCTGTTGGGTCGCGCCTACGCGTGGGTGTCGGCGCGTTTGCGTGGACGCTCGCGGTTATCGGCGGCGGCAACGCTCGGCATCGCCACGCCGCTGCTACCGTGCGGGCCGTTGTATTTTCTGCTCTCACTCGCGTTGCTCTCGGGCTCGGCGTTGCGCGGCGCGGAAACTTTGCTCGCCTTCGGTCTCGGCACAGTGCCGTTGCTGTGGTTGGTGCAGACAAATTTTCACTGGTTGCGCGTGAAACTCGGCCCCGTGTGGCTGGCGCGCGCGCAGACCATTCTCGCACTCGCGGTGGCCGCGGTGCTCGTGTGGCGCTTGCGCGGCACGCTCGGTTTCGACGCGCCGACGCCGGACAACTTTGTGTGTTTCTAAGATGACTTTCCCGCAACGGACAAACTTGGTGGATGGGGGTAAGCGCACGGGCGCGCAGGTGCGTGGACCTGCCGCTTGTGGCGCTGCCCCTGTCCACCTTTGCCGTCACTGCGGTGTCCCACTCGTGACCGTCGCGGTGCAGGAATCGGGGTTCTGCTGCTCGGGGTGCGCCTACGTGCACCGACTCGTGCACGAGCACGGGCTCGAAGGTTATTACAAGATCAAGGACGCAGTGATCGCACCAGCGGACCAAGTCGTGTTTCAGCCGCGCGATTATTTGTGGCTGGAGGAGCTGCAGCAGCACGCGGAGCAGCACTCGGCGACGCCGGAGTTGACGCTGGAAGTGCAGGGTATTTCGTGCGCGGGCTGCGTGTGGTTGATCGAGAAGGTTTTTCATCAACAACGCGGCGCGCTCTTCATCGAAACTGATCCGCAACAAGGTCGCCTGCGCTGCCGGTGGGCGCGGGGCGAGTTCGATGCCTCAGCGTGGGCGCGCAAGTTGCAATCGTTCAATTATCTCCTCGGTCCACCGGGGGAAGAACCGGCCGTGCCGGAGAGTCGTCGACTGGTGCGCCGCATCGGTTTGTGCGCGGCGTTCATGATGAATGTCATGTTGTTCGCGCTGCCGTCCTATTTCGGGATGGAGGCGGATTTCGCCTACGCGAATTTGTTCAGCACGCTGGCGCTGGTATTTGCGACGCTGAGTTTGCTGGCAGGTGGCACGTATTTTTTCAGTCGAGCCATCAGCGCGCTGCGCAGTCGCGTGCTGCACATCGATTTGCCGATTGCGGTGGGCATCCTCGGCTCCTACATCGGTTCGCTCTATGGCTGGCTGACCGACGAGCACTCGTTCATCTACTTCGATTTCGTCGCCACGTTCATTTTGCTCATGCTCGTGGGGCGCTGGGCGCAGGTCGCCGCCGTCGAGCGCAACCGTCGCCGCTTGCTCTCGGCGCAGTCGCGTCCGCACAAGGTCAGCGTGGATACGCCGCGCGGCGCGGTGGATCGCCCCGTCGAAGAATTGGCGACGGGTGATTGTTACACGATTCGCTCCGGCCAGGTCGTGCCAGTGGAGTCGCAACTGGAATCCACGGCGGCGACTTTGGGCACGGCGTGGATAAGTGGTGAAGCGGACCCGCGCGAAGTTCGCCAAGGTGCGCGCGTGCCGTCGGGTGCGGTCAATCTCGGACGCGGCGTGATTCGCCTGCGCGCTGCGCAACGTTGGCCCGAGTCGCTGTTGGCGCAATTGCTGCGGCCGGCGGGGCGCGATCACTATCGCCACCATGTGATGGAGCGCGTCGTCGGTGGTTACCTCATTGGCATTTTCGGCGTCGCGACACTGACGGCGATAGGTTGGTGGACGACGACGCATGACCTTGCGCAAACGTGGGCGGCGGTGACGGCGGTGCTGGTGGTTTCGTGTCCATGCGCGATCGGACTCGCGTATCCGTTGGCCGATGAGATGGCGACGGTAGCGATGCGCCGCTTCGGCGTCTTCGTGCGCGAAGGTGATTTGTTTCCGCGCCTCAGTCGGATTCGCAAACTCGTGTTCGACAAGACCGGCACGCTGACTTTGGAAACTCCGGTGCTCGCGAATCCCAGTGCGCTGCACGGTCTCGCCGCTCCGGCGCGGGCTGCGTTGCTGGCGCTGGTGCGTGATAATCCGCATCCCGTGAGCCAGTGTTTGAATGAGAGCTTGTTGGCCGATGGCCTCACGGTGGGACTGGCAGACGCGACGGGCGCAGTGCATGAGGAAATCGGTTGTGGCGTGAGCCTCCAGTCCGATTCCGGTCTCTGGACCCTCGGCCGGCCTGATTGGCGGGGCATGGAAAAGTGTCACCTAATAGGTGACAAAACGGACGGCACTCACGACGCGGAGTTTGCGTGCGATGGCGTGGTGCTGGCACGGTTTCGCTTCACGGATTCGGCTCGGCCCGGCGCGCGTGAGGAGATCGCGGCGCTGCGCGCGGCCGGTTTTGAAATGTTTATTCTCAGCGGCGACCGTGCCGAAAAAGTGCAACAGATGGCGCGCGAACTGGGCATCGCCGACGAGCACGCGTTTGCTGGCGCGAGTCCGCGCGCGAAAGCGGAATGGCTGCAGCGCATCGACGCGCGCGACACGCTGATGTTGGGCGACGGCGCGAACGACAGCTTCGCTTTCGACGCGGCTTTTGTGCGTGGGACTCCCGTCGTGCACCGTGGCGTGCTCGAAGGAAAAGCGGATTTCTATTACCTCGGACGCGGCCTCGACGGTTTGCGCGGAATGTTCGCCGTCAATCACACACGTCGTCTCACGCAGGGATGGCTGATTGCGTTTTCCGTCACCTACAACGCCGTCACCGTGACGCTCGCCGCGTTGGGGTGGATGAGTCCGTTGATCGCGGCGATCATCATGCCCGCGAGTTCACTGCTGAGCCTCGCGATTGTCGGCTTCGGGATGCGGCGCTGGCTGCGCGTCAACTAATCGCGCGTTGGCGTGGCGCGCGGTGATCGCCGCTCAGAATGCCTGCGGAATCGCCGCCGTGAGATTCACTGGCGCACCGTCGGTCACGAGTAAGTTGTCCTCAATGCGCACGCCGCCGAGGTGCTGGTGTTGTTCGGCGAGTTCCCAGTTCACGCAGTCGCGGTATTTTTCGCGGCGCGCGGGATCGTTGAGCAATGCGGGAATAAAATAGAGTCCGGGCTCAATCGTCACAGTGTAGCCGGGGCGCAGAATCAAATCCATGCGCAGACTGCGTAAGCAGGGCCGTGGATCCTTCGTGCGCCCGGGTTCGAGTCCGCTGCCATCGCGCACGCCGAGACCGACCATGTGGCCGACACCGTGCGGATAAAACAGCATGTGCGCCTCGCGTTCCACGAGCGAAGTCGGGTTGCCCTTCATCACGCCCATGTCGACGAGACTGCCGACCATGTCGATGGCCGCGCCAAAATGGATATCCTTCCACTCCGCGCCATCAACGCAACGGGCGCAGCCGCGCGCGTGGGCATTCTTGACGGCGGCGTAAAGATCGCGTTGGAACGCGCTCGGCTTGCCGCCTGCCACGTAGGTGCGCGTGACGTCGATCACGTAGCGCTCCACTTCGGCACCGGCATCGACGAGAATGAAATCACCTTCGTGTGCGATCCGCTCCAGTGAAGGTGCGCCGTGAAACACCGCCGCGTGTGCGCCGACACCGATGATGGTGTCGTAGCCGGTTTTGGTGCCACCCGCGCGGAAAAATCCCGCTTCCAACTCCACTTGCATCCGCCGTTCGCTGACGCCGGGGACGAGGAGGGGTTGCAACGCTTCGTAACCCGCCTGCGTGGCTTCAGCGGCGAGGCGCATGAGATCGAGTTCGCCAGCTTCCTTCGGCGCGCGCGCGTGACGCAGTGCATCGCGCACGCGTTGCGTCGCGGTGGCGTCGGACACAATGCCTCTGAGCGGCCCGCCGAGTTGCGCGACGGGACGATCCGTGCGCGCGGCGAGCCACGCGGGTAGTGCGCTGAGAAATTCGCCCGGCAATTGCTCGGCGCCGTCCCACACGCGATCCATCTCCGAAACTTCCGGCACAAACGACACCCAGCCGCTCTGCGGATCGAAGGCGATGACGCCGCCGGGCGCGTCGGCGTGACCGGTGAGATAATAATACTCTTGGTGCGCAATAAACGGCAGCATCGCGTCACTGATCTCCGGCTTGGGCTGCGCGAGGCCGGCCCCGACCAGTAGAATTTCGTTCGTCAGATTCAAGGCGCGTCCGATGCGCTTGCGGCGGGCGGAATAGTCGATGCTCATAAAAGAAGAAGTCGGCCAAAGGGTCTGGCCGACGACGGGATGACACAAGCCTATCGTGCCGGGACGTCAGTTTTGCGCGGGCGGCTGGTCGAGCGCCGCCAGGGCGTCGCGCGCGGGCGCATGGTCGGGTTTCGCCGTGAGTGCGGCGGCAAAGCGCGCGCGGGCTTCGTCCATCCGTTCCAGGCGAACCAACACGCGGCCTGCCGCCGTCAGCGCGCCCGCGTGGGTTGGATTGAGTTGCGCCGCGGCATCGAAGTGGGCGAGGGCGGTGGTGAAGTCTTCGGTGCGCTCGGCCACGTTGCCGAGTTCGAGTTCGCCGAGAAACGGATTCACCAGCCGCACGCGTTCCGCCGTTGCTTTCGCCTTCTCCATGCTGCCACCGGCAATTTCCGGAGCGCTGGAGTAGTAGCGCGTCAATCCAATCAAGCCGCCGAGGTGCTGGGGATTGAGTTCCACGGCGCGCTCGAAGGCTTTCTTCATTTTGCCGGCGCTCATCGCGCGCTGCATGAAATTGAGGTCCGGCATCAAGCGACTGATCGCGGCTCCGAGGTCGGCGTGGTAATTGGGATTGTTCGCATCGAGCGCGATGGCGCGGTCGAGTTCGGCGACGGCTTCCTTGACTTTGTTTTCCTGCAACAACGTGCGACTGGCCGCGTGGGCCGCGGCGGCGTCAGCGGTGGCGGCTTGCGCGATGGCAAGTGTTGGAACGAGAAGTGCGCAGAGCGCGAGGAGGGGGAGGAGTTTGGTTTTCATAGAGAAAAGGAAACGAGTTAGTCGTGTTGCAGGGCTTCGGCAGGGTTGAGTCGCGCGGCTTGCAGCGCCGGATGCACGCTCGCGAGGAGCGCGACGACGGGGAGGAAAATGGCGAGTCCGACGAGCACCCACGGATCGGTCGGCTCCACGCCGTAAAGCGAGCCGCGTAACAAGTGCGCGAGGACGAGCGCGCCACCGAGTCCGGCCGCGACGCCGAGGAGCGCGAGCTGGCCGGATTTGAGCAGCACTTCGCGCACGATGCGGCCCGGCGTGGCGCCGAGTGCCATGCGCACGCCGAAGGCGCGCACTTGCTGGTTCACGGTGAACGCGACGCTGGCGTAGATGCCGAACGTGGACAGCCCGAGTGCGAGCACGCCGAAGAGGCCGAACAATTGTGTGCGCAAACGCGGCACGGTGTTGGTGACACTGAGGTTCTCCTCCATCGAGCGAATCGTCATCGTCGAGGTCGGATCGACTGCGCGCAGAGCGGATTGCACGGCGCCCGTCGCCGCGGCACCGCCGCGCACACGCACCACGAGCGTCGTGAAAAACCACGCCGACTGCGCTTGCGGCACGTAGATTTGCGCGGTCGCGGCGTCCGCGAGATTGTCCTGTTTCACATCGCCGACGACACCGACGATTTCGCGATACTCACGCGTCAACCACGGGAGAAACAGGAGTCGTTTGCCGAGCGCGCTTTCGCCGGGGAAAAGTTTTTCCGCCAACGCTTGGTTGATCACGCAAACCTTGAGCGACTTGCCTTCGTCGCGCTCGCTGAGCAGGCGACCTTCGCGCAACGGAATGTGCAACGTGCGAAAGTAGTCGGGACTGACGGAGTTGAACACGGCGTCGTCGGCATTGCCTTCTTCGCGCGGGCGGCCATGAACCCATAACGGATAACGCAGCGTGATACCGGTGAGCGGTGTGCTGCTGTTGACGCCTGCGGACTCCACGCCGGGAACACGTCGCGCGGCGTCGATCATGAGTTCGTAGTAACGCGCGAGATCGTCGAAATCGTTCCAGCGACTTTGCGGCGGCGAGAGACGCACGGCGAGCACGTCGCGCGGATTGAAGCCCGGATCGGCGTGTTGCAGATTCAACAAACTTTTCATCAACAACGCCGCGCCGGAGAGCACGACGAGCGTCAGGGCCACTTGTCCAGCAACGAGGATGGATTGAAGGCGTCCGGTGCGCGCACTGGTGCTGCCGCGCGCGCCGTCGGCTTTGAGAGCTTCGTTGACGTCGGCGCGCAAAACCTGCCGCGCCGGCAACGAGCCGAAGATGAGGCCGGTGAGTAACGATGCACCAAATGCGAAGGCCAGCGCCGCACCATCGACGCCGATCGCATGCGAACGCGGCACCAGTCCTGCGGGCAATTGCGCGGTCAACAACGGCAATCCAACGGCCGCCACCACGGCACCGAGCGCGCCACCGACAAGTGCGAGGAGGAGACTTTCATAAATGACAGAGCGAGCGAGCGACGCGGGCGTCGCGCCGAGGGCGAGCCGCACGGCGAGTTCTTGCGAGCGGCGCACGCCGCGCGAGAGCATGAGATTTGCCAAGTTGACGCAGGCTACGAGCAACACGAGTCCGACCGCGCCGACCAGCAGCACGAGCGAGCTGCGCATGCCACCGACGCGTTGTTCGAGCAGCGGTTGCACGGTAACGGTCCAGCCCTTGTTGGTCGCCGCGTATTCGCGGGCGAGCGTGTCAGCGGTGGCGACGGCTTCGGCTTGCGCCTGTTGCACGGTGACGCCGTCACGCAGACGGCCGACGGTGGACCAGAAGCGCGAGTCGCGTGCCATGTTCTCGGGCGCTTCAATCGGAAACGGCAACCACACTTCAACGAACTCCGGTTCGCGGAATTGTTCGGGCATCACGCCGATGATTTGGGTTGGCTCATCGTCGAGCAGCACGGTTTCGCCGATGACAGTTTCTCGCGCGGCGAAGTGGCGGCGCCACGCGGCGTGGGAGAGCACGGCAGTGCGCGGTGCACCGATGGAAAATTCGCCGGGCGCAAACGTGCGACCCCGAATCGGATTAAGTGTGAAGACGTCGAAAAATTGCTCCGTCGTCAGCGCGGCGACGAGTTGGCGGGGATCGTTGCCATGGGAGACATAGGAAACAAACGCCGGACGATATGCTCCGAGTGAACTGAAGGACGTGGCGCGCGAATGGTGGTCGCGAAAATCGGTGACGGAAAGCGCGGGCATCGCGAGGGCCTTGGCGGCGTTGACGCTGGAAAGACCGACAAGGCGTTGCGCCTCGGGGTAGGGCAACGGATTGAGCACGACTGACTGGAAGATCGAATAGATCGCGACATTCGCGCCGATGCCCGCCGCCAGCATGGCGATCGCGAGGAAGGTGAAACCGGGCGCGCGCCGGAGCGAGTGAAAGGCAGCGGAGAGTTCAGTGAAGAGCGAAGGCATGGCGGTGACGATGCCCTACCGTAACACAACGCAGTCACTCCGCGCATCGCACGGAAGTCAGGGTCATGGTCATGCTCCGCCATGACCCGCCACGTGACTAGCACAGTTGAAACTCAGCGATTGTCGCCATCGAGCACGCGCCCGAGCCCACCGAGGAGCGAGCCTTCTTCCTTCCCGCCGCGGCCCGTTTGCGGCGCGGCGGCAACAATGCGACCGGCGAGACGGGAGAACGGCAGCGATTGCAGCCAGATTTTCCCGGGCCCGCGCAGTTTCGCGAAAAACAAACCTTCGCCGCCAAAGAGCGCGGTTTTGATGCCGCCGACAAACTCGATGTCGTAGTCGACGCTCGGTTGCAGCGCGACGAGACAACCCGTGTCGACGCGCAGGCCTTCGCCGGGGGCGAGTGTGCGTTCGTAGAGCGTGCCGCAGGCGTGCACGAAGGCGAGGCCGTCACCGCGCAGGCGTTGCATGATGAAACCTTCGCCACCGAAGAGTCCGGCGCCGATGCGTTTTTGAAACGCGATGCTGATGTTCACGCCCTTCGCGGCGCAGAGGAACGAATTCTTTTGCGTGATCAGTTCGCCGCCCATCTGGCGCAAATCGATCGGCATGATCTTGCCGGGGTAGGGACCACCGAACGCGACGCGGCGCTTCTGCGCGCTGCGGTTGTGAAACACGGTCATGAAGAGCGATTCGCCGGTGAGAATGCGCGTGCCGGCGCCGAGCAGCGAGCCAAGCACGCCGCGATTTTGCTCGGAGCCGTCGCCGAAAATTGTCTGCAATTCGATGCCGTCATCCATGAACATCATCGCGCCCGCCTCGGCGACGACGGCTTCGTTGGGATCGAGTTCGATTTCGACGAACTGCATGTCGTCACCACTGATGCGATAATCAATCACGTGCATTGGATTCATAAGAGGAGAACCCAACAATCGCAGAAAAGTCGCAGCCGCGCTGTTTGAAATTCGAGCTGCGATTATCATCGGCTGGGCGAGGTGGTCCGTTCCCGTCGGTTCTGTAGCGTCGGTAATAATCGTTCGGCTTGCGCACTCGAGGCGCGTTCTGCTGCTGCGGCGCAATGCCGGTATCAGGAAAACTTAAGAGAAATAGTTAAACAACTTACGATTATCGCATTTACAAACCCACCAAGACGATACATCGGTTGTTCAGAAGTTATCCACAACGATGGAAAGCACAAAAAGCGCGGTTTACACTCCCTCGCAGCGTCACGTTGGCACCCAGGTTAAGACTTACGTTCTCGATACGAACGTCCTGCTGCACGACCCCCAATCGATCTACAAGTTCGAGGACAACAATCTCGCCATTCCGGTCGAGGTGTTGGAGGAACTCGATGCGATCAAAGGTGAGCAGTCGACCGAGCGTGGTCGCAACGCCCGCCGCGTGCACCGCGTGTTGCAGGAGCTGTTGCCCGACTCGCATTCGATGCACGAAGGTGTGAAGCTGCCCAACGGCGGCACGCTCTCCGTCATCATCAACCGCTACTTGGTCGAAAACAACTGGTCCACGCCTGCGATGCAGCGGTTGCGCGCGGTGGTTTCGGATTTCACGAAGAAGGACAACCGCATCATCGCGAGCGCGCTCTTCGTGCAGGAAACATTTCCGCCACCAACGATCTTGGTGACGAAGGACGTCAACGTGCAGCTCAAGGCCCGCGCGGTCGGCCTCGAAGCCGAGGATTACCTCAACGACAAAGTCCCCGAGGCGCCCGACACCGATTCCTACCCGACGCTCGAACTCGATATGTATGAGATGCAGCGCTTCTGCTCGGAAGGCGCCATCGAGTTTGACGAAAACATCGCCGGGCGACTCTACCTCAACGAATACGTGCTGCTGATGACGCCCGAGGGCAAAACGATGCCGGGGCGCTTTTTTGGCAACGGCCTCGTGAAGCGCCTGCGTTTTCCGGAATTCGTCAAAGCGCCCGGCGGCATTCCGATTCGTCCGCGCAATCTCGAGCAGCAGTTTTTCATGGATGCGCTGATGGATGATTCGATTTCGCTCATCACCTGCTTCGGCAAAGCCGGCACCGGCAAGACGCTCCTTTCGACCGCTTGCGCGCTCCACCAGACGACCGACGAAGCCTCGCGCTACGACGGTCTGTCGATTTCCCGTCCGGTCATCGCGCTCGGCAAGGACATCGGGTTTCTCCCCGGCTCGTTAGAGGAAAAAATGAAGCCGTGGCTGCAACCTTACCATGACGCGCTCGAAGTGTTGATGCCGTCGAAGTCGCAAAAAGACCCGCAATTTGCCGCAAAGAAAGTCGGCAAGAAAAACAAGAAGCACGACGACCTGCACACGAGCATGACCACGCCGCAGCCGTTTCACGGCGGTGGCGGCGGGTCGGGCGGCATGCCGCCGATGAAGCCCTACGAACGGCTCATTCGCAACGGACTCGTTGAGATTGAAGCACTCTGTTTCATCCGCGGGCGCTCAATTGCGCGGCGCTTCTTCATTCTGGACGAAGCGCAACAACTCACACCTCACGAAGTGAAGACGGTCATCACGCGCATTTCGGAGAGTTCGAAGATCGTGCTGATCGGCGACCCGGCGCAAATCGACAATCCCTACGTCGACGCGCGCAGCAACGGCCTCGTCTATTGCCACAACCGCATGAAGGGCCAATCGCTTCACGCGCACGTGAAGCTCTCGAAAGGCGAACGCTCGCGCCTCGCCGAACTCGCGGCGGATTTGCTCTGAGCGTTCGCACGGCTCGCGCTTGTCTGTGAGCCTGCTCGCCAAATTCATCCAAGTTCCACTCAGCGGCCTGGTGCGCGTGCTGCTCGGCGCTTACTTCCGCCGCATCGAAGTCCTCCATCGCGAGCGGCTGCCGCCGGGGCCGGTGCTGGTCGTGGCGAATCATCCGGGCTCGTTCACGGATGCCTTTATTCTCGGCACGCTCTTGCCGCGACGCGGCCAATTTCTTGCCGCTGCCAAACTGTTTCGCTTCGCGCCGGTTGGCTGGTTGCTGCATCGCTGCGGGATTATTCCACTCAACCGGCTCGAGGATGATCCGTCGGCGATGCGGTCGGTGACGGGGAGTTTTGCGGCAGCATTCCGCGCGTTGGAAGCGGGCGGCATGGTCGTGATTTTTCCGGAAGGCGTGACTTACGACGACTCGCGGTTGCGCACGCTCAAGTCCGGCGCGGCGCGACTCGCGTTGGAATTGGAGCTACGCCACGGCGGCCAGCTCGGTCTGCAAATCGTGCCGCTCGGCCTGACGTATTCCGCGAAGGAGCGCTTTCGCAGCGAGGTGCTGGTTTATCTCGGAGCGCCGATTCCCGTCGCGAATTTTCTCCCGCAATTCACTGAGCGTCGCAAGGAGTGCATCAACGGCCTCACTGCGAAAATCACGCGCCGCCTGCAGGCGTTGCTCGTGCATCTCCCGGAAATGGAACGCGAGCACATCGTCGCGGCGGTGAAGCGACTTTATTTTGCCCGACTGCGACTCGGCAACCTGCTCATTCGCGAACCGGTGAGCGCGCTGGTGGAAGAGACGATTCTCACGCAAGCGATCGTAGACGCGCTGGCGTTTGCCGAGCGCGAGATGCCGGACGAATTGGCGGCGTTCCTCGTGCACCTCAATCGCTATGAGCGTTTGCTCGCGCAATTGCGGCTGACTGATTCCGCCGTCGAGGAGCTCGCCGCACACCGCCATGCCCGTGCGCGAATTTACGGCGTTGGTTTGGCGGGATTGGTTTTGTTTCCCGTGGCGTTGCTCGGGTGGATGCACTGGCGTCCGGTAACAAAGTTGATCGATTCGCTTTCCGGACGTTTCCTTCACGTGGGTAAACGCAAAGCGCAAGCCGCCCACGCGCGGATGCTTGGTGGTTTGCTGATTTACGTGCTGGCCTACGCCATTTTCGTGACCGTGGCGTGGGGGTGGTTGAGTCCGCTGCACATGCTGCTCTACGGACTTGCGTTGCCGGTGACGGGATTGGTCGGGCACTACTATTTTGCGCAAGCGGGCCGACTCTACCGCGGTGTGCGCACGGCGGCGGTGTTGCTCCGCGCTCCGCTGGCGAAGCACCGCGTGTTGTGGATGCGCGCCGCGTTGCTCAAGCGGATCGAAGCTATGCGTGCGCGTTATCGTGGAATACTGCTGCCCGACGGTTCGCGCCCGGTGGGCGAGGACGACTAAGCTCAGCGGCGCGACGGCGCAGCCGTGCTCACTCTTGTTTGTCTGCTGGCACTGGCTCGGTTTCGCCTTCGGTTTCCTCGGCGTCGTCGTCGAGCAAGCTTGGTTCACCTTTGCGGTGGGCGATCCACTCCATCACGCCGGCGAAAAACCCAGTGAACATCAAATCGCCGAACAGTGTGTTGCGGAAAAAATAAATCGTCGGCGGAAATTCCGGATGGCCGATCGTCATCGCCTGCCACCAACCGGCGAGCGACTTCGCGTAGTAAGGATCGGAGAACCACGACTGCGTGTTGGTGATGAAGTAGAAAAAGACCGCGCCGAGCAGGCTGCCGTTGAGCAACCAGAGCCAAGATTTTCGTTTCGCCACCCACGCGCCGATACCGATGGCGGCGGCGAAGCAAACGGTGCGCGCGATGAAGCCTGCCGTGGGCCAGTGCATGCCGAATTCGCGCGCGTAGAAATTGTTGATGTAAATGTCCGAGAGAATCAGCGCGATGAACGGCACGAGCCACATCCAGCGCTGGCGGAAATAGACCGCGCCGCAAAACGCGATCGCCATCAGCGGCGAGATGTTCGACAGCGACAAATCCATCGTCGGCAACAGACGATAACCAGTGGCGAGCAAGATGAGGACGAGAGCGACGCGCATGCGAAAGCAGAGTTAACGGACGGCAGGCGATGCTGCCAAGGGTTAAGACGATGGGCCGTTGTTCTCCGCTTCGCGCGCGTGGAGCCAGAGCAAATCGGAAAGGCGGTTCACGTAGTGGATAAGGAGCGGGCGAAGGTTGCGACCGTGGGCGGCGAGTCCGACGAGACGGCGTTCGGCGCGGCGGGCGGTCGTGCGGGCGAGATCGAGGGCGGCGGCGTGGAGAGTCGCGCCCGGCGTGGCCCAGCCGTCGAATTTCGGTTGGCGCGCCTCGATAGCGGCCACGGCGGCGTCGAGACGCGCGAGGGCGGCCTCGTCGATTTTGGAAAACTTCGAGTCGGCGTAACGCGTGACGTCGGTCTCGGCGCAGGAGACTTCGCCCATGAGGGCGACCAAATCCTGTTGGATGCGCGCAAGGTCTCTCGTGTCGGCACCAGCGGGCAGGGTGGCTTTGGCGAAACCGAGGGCGGCGTTCAGTTCGTCGAGCGCGCCGACGGCTTCGACTTGCGGGTGGTCTTTGGGCACCCGTTGCCCGTAAAGGAGCGAGGTCGAACCGTCGTCGCCGGTGCGGGTGGCGATGGAACGAACGGAACGTTGCGGTGTGTCGGACATGGTCAGCGTTTGGCGGCTTCGCGCGTGCGCTTTTTTAGCGCCTTTATTTCCGGGTCGAGCCGCTTGAGCGTGTCGGCATCCATGCGGTCGATGAAGAGCACGCCGTTGAGGTGATCGGCCTCGTGTTGAATGCAGCGTGACAACAGGCCGTTGCAACGCATCACGTGGGGCGTGCCGTGTTCGTCTTGGAATTTGACCGTGATCTCGTCGGGCCGCATGACGTCGCCGTTGATTTTTGGAAAGGACAGGCAGCCTTCCTCGTAGGGAAGTTCCGGGCCGGGATGCGCCATGACGACGGGATTAGCGACGACGAGCGGCATGATGATGTCGAGCGGCGGGCGCGCCCCGTCGAGTTCCCAATCGAATTCGCTTTCGGTATCGCGCAAGTCCACCACGCAAACTTGCAAGGCCTGCCCGATCTGGTGCGCGGCGAGGCCGATGCCGTGGGCGGCATACATGGCGTCGACCATCTGGTTGGCGAGTTCGTGCAGTTGCGCGTCAAACTTTGTGACATTGGCACCTTTTTTGCGAAGGACGGGATCGTTGTAGTGAACAATTCGAGGCGGCATGGGTCGTAGGGACCAGCGTATTTGGGTGCGCGAGATTCCGGCAAATAAATTGTTTCCGGCTCGGCGTAGCCGCGATAGTCTCTCTTTCATGTCGAAACTCGTCCAATCCAGTGTCTCGCCGGCCTTGTGGCTCGGTGGCCTGCTGGTGGGCGGACTGTTCCTCGCGCTGGCGTGGGCGCTGCCGGTCAATGTGAAATCGCTCAATCCCGCACTGTTGCGCGAAGCGGGCCGCGGCACGCCGACGGTGGCGGTGCTCGCCCGTGAACTGCTCGCTTTGGATAAACCCGGCCCCGCGACACTCGTGCTGGAAACCGCGCGAGCGATCGAAGATCCCGCAGCCACGGCGCTGACGGGCGAATTCGGCGATTATGCGCGGCGGCATCCGGAGATGATTCCGTGGGGCGGGTGGGATGTGGCGCTGGAGCCGTTGCTGGCGGACCGACGCACGCCGTTGCCGACGGAATCGACGCCGGTGTTGACCTTCCTCGTGACGCAGCGTTCGCGCGACAATCTCAAGCGCTACCTGCAAGTCTCGCGACTCCCCGGCGTGCAAGCCTTGCTCAAAACCGCCGAGCTCACGACGACGCAGCGCTTCGTGCCTGCGATGAAGCCCGGCGGGCAGCCGCTCGAAGCGGTGATTTTGCTCACGGCTTATTTGTGGCAGCGCGAAAATATTCCCGCGTCGCTGCAACGCGACATTCGCTCGCTCGCCGAAACGGCGGTGGCGACTGGTCAAATGGGGCCGTTGGAGGATTTCTATCTCGATATTTTATCACTCGGGAAACGGCTCAATTGGATCCAATTGTCCGAATTGCTCCGCACCGCGAGCAACCCCGGCACCGTCGCGCAATTCGCGCATCTTACGCGCGTCGCGCCCGAGCATGTGCCGGTCATTTATACGGCGGCGTTGATGACGAAGTCGGCCGATTCCGTCGCACGCTACTTGATCGCTTTCGGCAAACCTGGTGCGGAAAATTTAAAACTCGCGCTGTCGTTCGGCGAAGGCTCGGTGCGGCAACTCGTCGCGCGCCAGGCGCCGGTCACGCAGGCGTCCGGTGTGGAATTTGAATTCGGCGCGGGCTTCGTGCTGCGCAATCCGTCGCTCGCGCTCGTGTTGAAATACGCGGCGTTTCTCGTCGGCGCGTTTCTGATCTTCCGTTCGGTTGACTTCCGCCTGTTCCAACCGGCGGAGCGTGCCTTGCGTGGCGCGTTCCCGAAAATGGGCAGCGGGGTGTTGGCGGGCATTCTCACTTTCATTTTCTTCGTCTTCTCCGAACCCTTTTTGCTCAAAGCCGCCGCGGCGACCGAGTATCAGGTTCGGTTGATCATTCCGATTCTCGGCACGACCGCCGCGTCTGCTCCCGTCGCTTCAACTATCGCTCCCTCTATGGACAACTCCACTATCTTCTCCATCGTCATCTTCGCGCTGATTCAAGTCGGCATGTATATCATCTGTCTGCTGAAGATTTCCGAAGTCGCCCGTCAACCCGTGCCAGCGCTCACCAAGCTCAAGCTGATGGAAAACGAAGAAAATCTCTTCGACGGCGGCCTCTACATCGGCATCGCCGGCACCGCGACGGCGCTCGTGTTGCAGGTGCTCGGCCTGATCGAGGCGAACCTGCTCGCGGCGTATTCCTCGAATCTCTTTGGCATCGTCTGCGTGGCGTTGGTGAAAATCCGCCACGTGCGCCCGTATAAGCGACAACTCATCCTCGAATCGCACGCCACGAACACCGCTGGTTGATCCGCCGTCATGAACAAGACGCTCCTCCTTATCATGTGCGACTTTCTGTTGCTCAACCTTCTCGCGCTCACAAGCTGGGAGAAGGCAGAGCCGAGTCGCGCCGGCATCGAATCCGCCGCGCCGCCGACGTCTTCGTCCACCGCTTCGCCCGCGATCAACGCCGATATGGTCGAGTTGATGCGTGTTTCCCTCGAAGACGAACGTGCCACGCGCGAACAACTCGCCGCGCAACTGGGCAACACGCAAAGCACCCTCACCGAGCGCGAGAAGGCCCTCGCGCAAGCCGAGCAACAACGCACGCAATTGCAGGGCGCACTCGCGACCACGACGTCAAACGCCAAGGAATTGGAGAGGAAATATTCCGCCGCGAGCGACGAGGCGTTTCTCTCAAAGGAGCAATTGGCGAAAATGCAGCGCGAGCTCGACGAACGCCGCGCCGAAGCCGAGCGCCAGCAAGCCGAACTCGCGCGCATGGAACGCCAGCATACCGAGGCACGCCAGAAGATCGAAAACCTTTCGGTCGCGGTGCGCGTGGCGGAACAAGAGAAACAATTCCTTGGGCAAAATCTTGATCAGGCGCGCTCGCAAATCGAAGTGGAACGCCAGGAACGTTACAAAGTGCAGGAACAGACCACGCAACTCGCCCAGGGCGTCGGCCAACTCGCGGAACGCTCGACGGAATTGACGAAGGAGCTGCGCGACAATCGTCCGGTTAACTCAAATCTCATCTTTGGCGAATTCCTTGCCAACCGCGTGCAAATGCAAGTTTCCACGCAACGCCCCGGACTCTTCAGTCCGACGTTTCGCGAGCGCGATTCGCAGACGATCCTGGTTTCGGACGGCCGCCAGACTTACGCGCTGATGCACGTGAGCGACACGCCGTTCAGTCTCACGCGGGAGAACCCACTCAATTACCAGAAGATCACCGGACGACTCGCGTTTGGGGCCGTGAGCGCACCGGTGCAGGAAATTCGTTTCCTCAAACTCGATCCACGCGTGCTCATCGTCCCGGTTGACGATGCGTTCGCGGCGCAACTCGGCGCCAAGATTTACCGCCTCGCGGCGGAGCCGTTCAAGTTTCCCGAAGTCGTGCTAATTCGCGCGGACGACGGAAAATACGGCGAGACGCCCGTGCGGCTCGACGCGGAATACGCCAGCTACGTGCGCGTGGACAATCGTCTGCTCACGCGCCTCTTTGGCGAAATCCCACCGAAGCGCGGTGACCTGATGTTTGCCAAGACGGGCGAGCTTATCGGCATTATGGTGAGCAATGAATATTGCGCCGTGCTCGGTGATTTCACTGCCAGTCAGACGCTGGCGGTGGGCGACAGCGTCGCGCAGCAGAATACCGAAGTGGTGTTCCGCGATCTCACCGCGAGGCTGCAACGGCTCCCGGCCCGTCTGCAATGATCGGCGGAGAGGTTCCGTCTTCGCCGCGCCCTACCGGTCAGCCTGATTGGCCGGTGATGGGCTGGGCTCATTGGCTGGTTCCATCTTGAAGAGCACGGGTGCTTTCATGCGATGCGGCACCGGTTGGCCGTTCTTGAGGCCGGGCGTGAAGCGCCATTTGAGAACCGCGCGCACGGCTTCGCGGGCGAAATCCTTGTGCGTCGCTTCGATGACAGTGACGTCGCTCGTGCTGCCGTCGATTTGGACGGTGAAACTGACGCTCACTTTGCCTTCGATACCCAATTTGAGCTGGGTTGCCGGGTAACGGGGCAGCGGCATTGACAAGACTTTGGGCGGAATGAAATCGGCAGGCGGAGTCTCCACCGGTTCCGTCGCCGCAACGCGGAAGAACACGAAGAACGAGACCGCGATTGCGAGGAACAGGCGCATGATGGCAAGCAGCAGGGAAAATCACACGCGGTGGCTCAAGTCGAATTTTGCCGCGAGCCACGCGCAGGTGCGATGACCTGGAATCGCGTTGTGGCGTCCCTTCGGGATTGAAGGCGGACCGTCGTCTCGCCTGAATCCGCCGCGTGTTGCCGCCGCTCATCGAATCCTGGGGTCTGACTGATCCGGGGGTCTATCTGTGCATCTTCCTCGTCGCCTCCATGCTCATGCTGTGGCGACTGGAGGCGATGCTGGATCATGGACTCGAAGGCACGGCACTTGGCACGATTCTGATGCCTTACTGCTCGGGCCTCGGGAACGTGTTGTTTGTTTTTATTCTGACGCGGCAAGGCGGTGCACCGGTGGAGGCGTTGACCAACAGTTTGGTGAACAACGTCACCAATCTCACCTTGTTGCTCGGTCTGCCCGCAGTGTTGTGGGGCTTGCAGGTGACGGGTGGCGCGGCGGCGACTGGCGGCAAGGTGCGCGGCAAAGCTGCGTCGGCCAACGTCGGTGCGCAAATCGATCGGCTCTCCCTCATGCTGACGATTACGGCGGTGTTGTTTTTCACTGGCGCGACTTGGTTGCTGGCTGAGGACGGTCAACTGACGCGCACCGACGGGCTGTTGCTCATCGGGTTATTTCTCTTTTGGCAAACGTTCCAAGTGTTCGACGTGCTCAAGCACAACGTGCGGCAAAAGATTTCCTATCGACTGATGTTCTACGTCGATATCGCGCTGGTGCTACTGTCCGCTTGGTTGCTCTACGAAAGCATCGATTGGTTGGTCGCGTGGATTTCGGCGCAGAAGACGGGTTTCCTCAGCGTGGGCAACTTGGGTTGGCTCAGCGGTTGGCTGATGGTGCTGCCGAATGCGTTGCTCGCGCTCTACTGGGGCTGGAAGCGTCGCGCCGATGTCGTCTACAGCTCGCAAGTCGGCGACGGGCACATCTGCATTCCGCTTTGTCTGGGGATTCTGGCCGTGCTGACGCCGGTCGCGGTGCCGCCTTTCTTCATGACGGGATTATTGCTCATCCTCGGTGCGGTGGTTGCGCACGCGGCATTCTTGCTGTTCTGCGGCGGTCTGCCGCGTTGGGCAGGCGGCGTGTTACTCGTCAGCTACGCGTGGTTTGTGTGGGCGGGCTGGTTTGAATAGCCGCGCGGCAAATTACACCAGTGGGTCTGAGGAGACAGTCTGACTAAGTTCGACCCAGTGTTTCTGCGCGTTCAACCAGAGTGGACTCTGCCGGATCTCCGTCATGGTGCGCTGCGTGTGATTGCAGAAGAGGTAACTCGTCGCGCCCACGCGCATGCAGCCGTCGTAGTGTGTCCCGTGGGCTTCGGCGGCGAAGGCGAAATCACCGACGACGAGTTTGTGGCCCGCGAGTTCCTTCATCATCGACGCCATGTCGTGAGTGAACTGCTTCTTGTAACTCTCGGCGCGCGGCCCGTCGTAGGAGAGAATCGCACCGCGGTCGGCGCGCAGCGAGACGAGCACCCACTCGTTAAACAAGGGCTGGCCGTAAGCGGCGTTGGCGCGCGCGAGTGCGGTGTGGATGGCGTCACGGGCTTCGGCGAGAGTCATGGTGCTCTATCAACCGCAGCCCGCCCGCCCGAGCCAGACAATTTTCACTGACGCAACACAGTGTCGGCGGATCGTGTCCACCCCGACGTTACCACGCCACGTGCCGCGGCTGCACGCGTTGCCCGGCGGTGATGCGATCGCCCGGATAAAGAATCACTTCGTCGCCTTCGCTGAGTCCGCGCAGCACTTGCATCTCCGCGCCACTGCTGCGGCCCACGTCAACCGGCACGAGTTGCGCGCGTCCTTCGCGCACTACGAATGCCGCCCATGCGCTGCCGCGGCGGAACACGCCCGAGGTGGGCACTTGCAACGCGGCCGCGCTTTCCCAAATCACCGCGCGCGCTTCGACGCGGAAATTATCACCGAGCCCGCGCCGTTGTTCGAGCGGCGTGACGAGATCGACGACGACGTTGACGCGCTGTTCTTCGACACCGAGCGCCGAAATCTTGGTGAAGGCGGCGGGTTCCACCAAACGCACGCGACCTTCCAGCGGGCCGGCGCCGCCCCATTGGTCGAACTCCACTCGCGCACCAGGTGCCATCGCCGCGCCGTCGCGCGAGAGCATTTCGATCACCACTTCCAAATCGTGGGGATCGCCGATTTCGAGCAATGGCGTGCCAGTCGTGACGCCACGCGCGCTTTCCTGAAAGACGCGCAACACCGTGCCGCTCACCGGCGAACGCACGGCGACGGTCGTCGCTTCATTGCTCGCGTTGGGCGGAAATTCCGCGAGCTCTGCCTCGACTTGGCGCAAGCCGCCTTCAGCCGCGATGACATCGCGCGCGGCGGTGGTTTCACGCAATTGCGCGGTTTCCAAGTCCTGGGGCGACAGGGTGCGCGCTTGGAACATTTGGGTGATGCGCTGGAGTTCGTTGCGTGCGAGTTCGTGCGCGAGGCGGCTCTTTTCCAGCAAGGCGAGGGCGGAGTCGCGGCGGATTTCGGCGAGCGCGCGGAGTCGCGGATCGAGCGGCGAGGAGGAAAGTGGGGCGACGTGCGCGACGACGGTTTCGTCGGCGGTGATGATGGCGCCCGGCTTAAAGGCGATGCGTTGCAACTGGCCGTTGACCGGCGAGGAGACGACGTAGCGTTGGCGGATGCGCGTCTTGCCTTCCTCGCTGACGGTGGCGCGGAGCGGACCGACGGTGGCGCGGGCGGTTTCGACCACGGCCGCCTTCGGTCGTAGTCCGAATCCAATCAGCGCGAGCACGAGCCCACCGAGTGCATACGGCAGGGCGCGGCGCGGGAAACTTTTCGACGGAGATGACGAGCGAGCGGGATTCATGGGAAATTATTCGGGAGCCTTTAGGGTGCTGATCAAGTCGAGTTGCCGTAACTGGCGCAACACCACCAACGCGGACAAGGCGGAAGCGACGAGGACCACGATGACGGCAAACGTGTAGGTGTGCGCCGTGAACACGAGTGGGATGCGCACGGTTTCGGTGTTCACCGACTGGATGATGCCGGCGGATAAAAATGTGCCCATGGCCAAACCGAGCGGCAGCGCGATGAGTGAGAGAATGGCGAGTTCGATGACGAGAATGGCGCCGACTTCGCGCTGCGTCAGACCGATGACGCGCAACGTGGCGAGTTCGCGCGCGCGTTCAGCGAGGGAGATGCGGGCGTTGTTGTAGATGACGCCAAAGGCGACGATCACGGCGAACGTCAGGTAAATCGTCTGGATGAGTCCCATGCTTTGCGCGGTGGTCTCGCGGAAGCTGCGGCGGATGGTGTCCTTGATCGCGATCCAACTCACCCGCGGAATGCCTTTGAGTGCGCGCAGAAATTCCGGTCGTTGCGCGGTATCGAGCGTCACACTCGCGCCGGTGATGACGTCGCCTTCGCCGAGGAAGCGATTGATGGCGCGCCGTTCCATGTAGGCGGCGATGCCGGTGAAATCATCGGCCAGCGCCCCAATCGGGAACACCCGCGTCGGGCGGCGACCTTCGAGCGCTTCGAGCACCAACTCGTCACCCACGCGCGCGCCGAGCACTTCGGCGAGCTTGGCGGAAACGATGACGCCATGCGGCGACGCGGTGATTTCCCGCCCGTGAACATCAATCGCGCGACTGTGGCGGCCGTCGGGCTCGAGACTGCGCAGGGCGATTTGTCGACTGCGGCCTTGAAAATGAATGCGCACCGCAGCCTGACGCGACGGCTCAATGTGCAGCACGCCGGGTAGTTTTTTCAATTCATGTGCGATGCTCGCGCTCGATGGTTCGGCGAGGCCGAGGTTGAGATCCTGGCGTTGCACGACGTCCCATTTGAAATCGAGCACGTCGCTGATGCCGGCCTTGAAGGTGTTGGGCAAAATCAAGAGTGCAGTCGCCAAGGCGAGTCCAGCGACGGTGAAGAGCGCCTGCACGGGGCGGCGCTCGAGATTGCGCACGGCGATCCGAAAAGACGTGCTGAACCAACGTTTGAGGCCGTGGCGTTCGAGCCACGACGGGCGGTAGTCGGTCGGTGGTTCCGGTCGCATCGCTTCGGCGGGCGGAAGGCGAGCAGCGCGGCGCACCGCACTGAAAACTCCGGCCGTGACCGCCGCGAGACCGACGAACAGTGCGATCGCCACTGCCTCCCGATCGAGGCGAAAATGCAGCTCGGGAAAACGAAAAAACAGCGTATACATCTGCACGAGTCGCTGACCGAGCAGGATGCCGCCGAGTGTGCCGAGGCCGGTGCCGCCAACGACGATCACGGCGGCGAATTTCAGATAATGGGTGACGATCTGCCGGTTGGTGTAGCCGAAGGCTTTGAGGATCGCGATTTGCTCGCGTTGCAACGCGAGCAGGCGCGTGAGCACAGAGTTGGTCATGAACGCCGCCACACTCAGGAACACGATGGGGAACCCAATCGAAAGGATGGAGAGCACGCGAATTTCGTCAGTGACGCGAATGTGCGACGGATGATCCGCGCGGCCGTATGCGCCGAAGCCGCCGTATGGTCGCAGCACTTCGTCCACCGCGGAAATGACGGCTTCCCGCGACGCACCGGGAGCGAGTGACAGCGAGACGGAGTTAAACGCACCGTAGAGATTCCACGCGGTGGCGACTTCCTTGTAAGGCATCCAGAAGATGCCGTAGGTGCGGTTGTCGGGCAATGCCGCGCCGGGGCGCGATTCGAAAATATATTCCGGTGACAGCACGATGCCCGCGATGCGAAATTCCTGGCGGCGACCGTTGAGCAGCATCGTCAACGTGTCGCCGGGCTGAAGCTGGTTGGCTTCAGCGAAGGCTTCGCCGACTAACACTTCGCCGCGCACACCGGGCGTGAGCCAACGACCGCGGCGGAGAAAGAGTCGGTTCAGTTCCGGTTCGCCGAAGTCGGGTAGCGAACGCACGTGTCCACTGGCTGGTTCATCGAGGTCGGGCAGGTCGAGCGTGACTTGCACGGAGATGCCGGTTTGCACGGCCGCGACGCCGGGGATTTCCGCGAGGCGTGCTTGGACGTGGTTGGGCGCGCGCTTGAGCGGCACGAAAACTTCCGCGAAGCGATTGGTTTGGTAGTAATCGCTCCGCGTGCTTTCGAGCGACGCGATGAGGCTGCGCGCCATGATGAGCATCGCGAGTCCGCACCCCATCACGAGTGTTACGGCGAGCGCCTGGCCTTTGAGGCGGCGCAGGTCGCGGAGTAACTTGCGATCGAGGGGCGCGAGCATGGCGGGTTGCTACCAGTGCAGGGTGGAGGGCGCGGCGCGGGTGGGGTTGCGGTGCTCGTGTTGCACGCGGCCATCCATGAAATGAATCACACGGTCGGCCATTTCCGCCATGACCGCGTTGTGGGTGATGATGACGGTGAGTGCGCCGAGGTCGCGATTCACGCGCGCGATGGCTTCGAGCACGACGATACCGGTGCGCACGTCGAGCGCGCCGGTGGGTTCGTCGCACAAGAGCACTTCAGGGCGCTTCGCGATCGCGCGGGCGATGGCAACGCGTTGCTGTTCGCCGCCGGAAAGTTGCGCGGGAAAATGATCGAGGCGCGCACCGAGTCCGACGAGTTCCAACGCCGCTTCGGGCGACATCGGGTCGCGCGCGATTTCGGTGATGAGCGAAACGTTTTCGCGCGCCGTGAGACTGGGGATGAGATTGTAGAATTGAAAAACAAAGCCGACAGACTCGCGGCGATAGAGCGTCAATTGGTCTTCGTCGGCGCGCGTGAGGTCGAGGTCGCGGTAACGGAGTTCGCCGGAGGTGGGATGGTCGAGTCCGCCGAGTTGGTTGAGCAGCGTGGTCTTGCCGCTGCCGGAGGGGCCGAGGAGCACGACGAGTTCGCCGGGCGCGAGGTCGAGGTCGACGGAGGCGAGGGCGCGCACCTGCGTGTCACCTTCGCCATAAGTTTTGGTGAGACCGCGCACCTGAAAAAGCGCGGAGGCGCGAGTTGAGGGCAACGGAGCTGGCGCGGTGGACGACATGCGTGGCCCAGCCTGTGTTGGGCGGACGAGAAGTCAAAGTTCCCGCGGCAATTGCAGCGGAGCTAATCGGCGTGGAAAGTCCCGCGCGCGGCGGGTTAGCTGTAAACGAGGAGACGCTGCGCGATCGGGGCGATCTGGTTGTGATCGCGGATCTTGGCGATTGTCGCCGGGCCGAGCGCCTGACCTTCGCCGATGAGCAGGAGGCCGTGCGGACTGTAGATGCCCGTGGCGAGCACCATGCCCGGCTCGAGTTCGTCGAGGAGGATTTCGCGCACTTGGCGCGGAAGATGGACGAGTTGCGTAACCTTGAGGAAGAGACGAACGGCCTCGGGATCGTATTTGGTGCCCGACTTGGCGAGGATCGTGTCGATCGTCGTTTGCTTGGGTGCACTCGATTCGACGTAGCCGACGGCGACGGCGAGGCAGCGGGCGGCCCACGGAATTTTTTTGGTCGCGATGCCATCCGGGTAACCGGTGCCGTCGAAACTTTCGTGATGTGCGCGGATGACTTCGCCGACTTCGGGGCGCGGATCGACGAGGGCGGCGAGCGTCTGGCTGTAGATCGGGTGATTGTTGAGCGTGGCGCGTTCGCGCTCGGTCAGTTGGCCCGGGTTGGTGCGGAAGGTGCGCAACAATTCGCGAGAGACGCCGATGAGACCGAGGTCGCAGAGCCACGCGGCGGAGCGCAGGGCGTGGGCTTCGGCTTCGCTGAACGAGCCGTGCTCCGCCATCTTGCTGGCGAATTCGACGAGGGCCTTCGCCTGACCGCCGAGCGTCGGGTCGTAGGCAGTGAGAATGCGGCGGCAGAGTTCGAGCGAACTGTCGTAACGCGTAGTGAGCTCGCGATTGACGGAATCGAGGCGCTGGCGTTTCTGCTCCACGGCGGCGAGTTGCTTTTCGAGTTCGCTGTTGGCGACGAGGAGCTGAGCGTTGAGCTGTTGGGTTTGGGCCATCAGCACTTCGTTGTGCGTGACGAGTTCGTGGCGCTGAATGGCGTTGCGGACGGTCGCGAGGAGTTCTTCGCGCAACCAGGGTTTGGCGACGAAGCGGAAAATTTCACCCTTGTTAATCGCATCGACGATGGTCGGTAGCGAGAGCACGGCGGTGATGAGCACGCGTGAGGCGTGCGGGCGCAGGCGACGACTTTCGATGAGGAAATCCAGCCCCATCATATCGGGCATTTTCTGATCGGAAATGATGACGGCGAAGTCGCGCTCTTCGAGAATGCTGAGTGCCTTGAGCGGGCTGGTGCAGGCGACGACTTGGTATTTTTCGCGCTCGAGCGTCTCTTTCAACGCGCCGAGGACGATGGGTTCGTCATCAACGAGCAGGATTGACGGGGAGAGATTGGTGATGGCAGTCATGGGTCAACCGCTGAGGGCGGATTCGATGTTTGAGGTAAGATGAACTTCGCAACGTGCGATAATGTGAGACGCGATGCGAGGAAGGGGAACTTGTATTTGTGCGGCGCCGTTCTCCCACGCCGCCTTGGGCATCCCGTAGACGATGCTGGATTCTTCGTCTTGGGCAAAGGTGGTGGCGCCGCGGTCGCGGAGCTTGAGCAAGCCTTCGGCGCCGTCTTTGCCCATGCCGGTGAGCACTCCGGCGGTAGTATAGGGAACTGCACCGCATTCGGAAGCGGAGCGGAACAGGAGGTCGACGGCGGGACGTTGGTGCCAGACCGGCGGACCAGTGACGACGCGCACGCGATAGTGGTCGTTGACCCACTGCACGAGGAGATGGAAATTGCCGGGTGCGATGAGCACGAGGCCGGGCTGGAGGCGTTCGCCATCGACGGCTTCGCGCACGTGGAGTTGGCAGAGAGAGTCCAAGCGGGCGGCAAAGGCCTTGGAGAACGTCGCGGGGATGTGCTGCACGATCGCGATCGGCGGCATGGTCGCGGGCAATTGCGTGAGCACCGTGCGCAGTGCTTCCGTGCCGCCGGTGGACGCGCCCAACAGGATTAGTGAACGAGGATGGAAATTGGTGCTGGGAGCAGCGAAAGGAGGTTTCGTCGCTTGACGGGGCGCAACAGTTTGGGGCGTGCCGGGCACGGTGGGGGCAGGCATCCGCGCGGTGGCGGCGATGCGCACTTTGGCAATGAGTTCGGGGCCGAGTTGGCCGAAGGAGTCGGAGCCGCTGGGTTTGCCAATCACTTCGACCGCGCCGAGGCGAAGTGCTTCGAGGGCGTGCTCGGAACCGCGCGCCGTGAGCGAACTCATGACCACCACCGGTATGGGCCGTCGCTCCATCAACAGTCGAAGAAAGGTGAGACCATCCATGCGCGGCATTTCGAGATCCAGCGTCAACACGTCTGGATTCAACTCCCGCAATTTGTCACGGGCCATGAACGCATCGACGGCGGTGCCGACGACTTCGATATCCGGATCGACCGAAAGCGCGTCACTCGCGAGCTTCCGCACGACGGCGGAGTCGTCGACGATCAACACGCGGATTTTGCGGCGCGATTGCATGTCACGAATTCGGTGGTCGGCGGTAGATCGCCGGGCGCACTTGTTGCAGTGAATGTTTGATGCCGGTGAGGCTTTCCGAGTGACCGACTAACAGGTAGCCGCCGGGGATGAGACGCTTGGAAAGTTTTTGCACCAACTCCTCCTGGGTCGCTCGGTCGAAGTAAATCATGACGTTGCGACAGAAGATGAGATGGAACGGCTCGCGAAAGGGCGGCTCACCTTCGAGGAGGTTCTTCTGATGAAAACTGAGTCCGGCGCGCAGGGCGGGCTTGATGCGGTAGTTGCCCTCTTCGGGGCCGATGCCGCGCTGGAAGTGGGCTTTGATGGTGGCCGGCGGCAGCTTGGTTACGACGTCGCGGTGGTAGATTGCGTTGCGCGCAGTTGCGAGGATGCGGTGGGAGATATCGGTGCACTCAATGTGCCAGCGCCAGTTGGCGGCTTCGGGGATGGTTTCCTGCAGCACCATCGCGAGCGAGTAGGGCTCTTCGCCCGAGGAACAAGCCGCGCTCCACGCATAGAGTCGGGGCCAACGCTCCGCGAGGCGACGCGAGAGCATTTCCGGCATGATCGTCGAGCGCACGAAGTCGAAGTGAGGGCTCTCGCGGAAGAAGAACGTGTGGTTGGTCGAGATGGCGTCGATCAGGTGCGCGAGTTCATCGCCGGATTGCGGGTCGCGCAGCAACGCGCAGTAGGCGCCGATGGTCGGCGACTGCGTGGCGCGCATACGTTTGCCGAGACGCGTCACGACCAGCTCCCGCTTTTCGGGGCTGAGGCTGATGCGACTGTTCTCGTAGACGAGCGTGCGGATAAACTCGAACTCACTGTCTCTCATGAGGCAATCTACCTATCGGCCCGTTTCGCCTCGGATAAAGTAGAGACACGGTAAAGCGTTTCGAATTTCGGCGGCAGATTTTGCCGGGTGATTTTGCGGACAAGACGACGCACTGGATTTACCCGAGATAGAATTTTTCTAATCACAGGCTTTAAGCGACTTGCGCGAGCCACACGCGGAGTGGCACGCGTCATGTTTACGGGGACGCGTATGGTCGACCCGATCTTTCAATCCGACAATTACCACATTGCCCGGAAACTCCTCGATGCAGCCGCGCTGCGACAGGAGGCGCTTGCCGCAAATATCGCGAATGCGGAGACGCCCGGTTACCGCCGCTTGGACATCAATCCAGACTTCGCCGAGCAACTCAAAGCCAGTGCCGGCACTGGCAATCTGGCGCAAACAGTCGGATTGCAGCCCAAACTCGTGGAAGATACCAGCGCCCGCACGGTCCGGCCGGACGGCAACAGCGTGGAAATCGATCACGAGTTGCTCGCCATGAACCGCAACGCGGTCGAATACGAATTCCTCGCCGAAGTCGTCTCCCGGAACATCAAGCAACTGAAAATGGCTATCACCGGTCGCCCGGTTTGATCCTCACTGACTTCTCCCCATGAATCTCGTTGCCGGTATCGACATCACTTCGGGCGCGCTCTCCGCGCAAAAGATGCGCCTCGACATCGTCGCGCAAAACATCGCCAACGCGCAGACCACGCGCACCGCCGAGGGCGGCCCGTATAAACGCCAGGTTGTCTCCTTTGAATCCGAGTTGATCAAACGCACCGGCGGCTCCTCGTTGCAAACCGTGCGCATTGCCGGCGTCTCCAACGACCGCACGCCCGGCCAGCAGGTCCACAATCCGCAGCATCCTGACGCCAATGAGGACGGCCTAGTCGAAATGCCCAACGTCAATCTCGCCTACGAAATGGTGGATCTCATTACGGCATCCCGCGCCTACGAGGCGAATCTTTCGGTCGTGAAAACCTCGCGCACTCTCGCCCAAAAGACCTTCGAAATCGGCCGCTGATCTCTCCATCGCTCCTCGCTTTCCCCATGTCACCCATCGGCTCAGTTTACACCTCCGCGATGCCCCAAGCCCTCGCCCGCGCTGAAGGCCTGCGCGAGAAATCGCCGCTCGGTCCCGGTTCGATTTTGCCCGACGGCATGCGTCCGGCACCGACCACGCTGCCGGCTGGCGGCGGCTTTGGCACGATGCTCGATGGTCTCGTTGACACCGTCAGCTCCAAGCAGGCCCAAGCCAGTGATCTCACCAAGCGGGTGTTGCTCGGCGAGTCCGACCAATTGCACCAATCCGTCATCGCCATGCAGGAGGCGTCGGTCGCTTTCACGCTCATGGTCGAAGTGCGCAACAAACTTGTCGAATCCTACCAGGAATTGATGCGCATGCAGGTGTAAGTTCCCGCGCTATTCCGCCGCCTTACTTTAGCCAACCCACTTTATCCCCCGCGCTTTTTGCCGCATGAAAAACTTCGCCGATTCCCTGCTCGCCCTCTGGCAACAGCTTGGCCTCAACCAACGGGTCACGCTCGTCATCGCCACCGTGGTGGTGATTGCCGGTATGGTTGCGGTCGTCTTCTGGGCCCGTCGCCCCGATTACCAACTGCTCTACGCGCGCCTCGGTGACAAAGATTCCTCGGCCATCATCAGCCACCTGCAAACGCAGAATATCCCTTACCAAGTCATGGCCGGCGGCAGCGCCGTGCAAGTGCCCACGGATCGTGTGCACAAGCTCCGCATGGATCTCGCCAGCAAAGGTCTGCCCAGCGGCGACGGCGTCGGTTTTGAAATTTTTGACAAGGGCCAGTTTGGCCTGTCCGACTTCGTGCAACGCACCAATTACCTCCGCGCGCTCCAAGGCGAACTCGCCCGCACCATCACTCAACTGCAAGGCGTGCGCGCCGCGCGCGTGATGATTGTGCAACCGGAGAACCGCCTCCTCCTCACCGAACAGGGCGTGCGCTCCACTGCTTCTGTCTTCGTCGATATGGGCGGCGCCCGACTCGATAGCGAAGGCGTCAACGCCATCCGTCACCTCGTCGCCAACGCCGTGCAAGGCCTCGCGCCTGACCAAGTAGCCGTCGTCGATAATCGCGGACGCGTCCTCTCCGAAGAACTCAAGCAAGACCCCACACTCGGCAACGCGTCCTCGCAGATGCGTTACAAACAACAGGTCGAAGACTACCTCGCGCGCAAAGTCGAAAGCATGCTCGCGCTCGTCATCGGCCCGAGCAACGCCGTCGTGCGCGTCTCCGCCGAAATCGACACCGAAGCGATGACCCAATCTCAGGAACGCTACGATCCCGACGGCCAAGTCGTCCGCTCCCAAGTCGTCACCGAAGACAGTTCCAACGCGACTGAACTGCGGGGCGGCGGTGCCACCGGCGTCAGCGCCAACGTCCCCGAAAAAGCCACGGGCGAAGCCAGTGTGCGGCCCACGTCTTCGACTGAGCAAAATCGAAAAAACCGCACCACTTCCTACGAAATCAATCGCACGACGACCAACATCACACGCAACCCCGGCACAATTAAACATGTCAGCGCGTCGGTCTTGATCGCGCCGCGCAGCATCGCTGTGCCAGCCGGTTCGCCTCCGGGCACGCAGCCCGCTGAGCAACGCCGCACACCCGAAGAACTCGCCAGCTTACGCCAAGTGGTGGTCAATGCGCTCGGTCTCAAGATCGCTCCCGGCCAGGAACTTGATTCCATCGTCACGTTGCAGGAGATGCCGTTCTCGATCACGCCGATATCGCAGACGGTCGAGGATATCCAAAGCGAGACGCGCATCCAAGGTTGGGTCGAAGTCGCCGCCCGTTGGGCCGCTGTTTTCGGCGCCGGTGCGGTGCTCCTGATTTTTCTCCGCTTACTCTCCAAACAAAAGCCCGAGCCGGTGCCGATGGAAGTTTTCAATATGCCGCCGGATGTCGCCGCGCGTTCGATTCAGAGTGGTGGAGCCGTCACGCCCGATATGCTCAACCAACTCATTCGCCAGCGCCCGGCCAATATCGGGGCGGCATTGCGTGACTGGGCCGCCAATCCCGCCACGAAAAACTGATCTCATGAAAACGCGTCGCGCTTCAACTCTCGCTACCGCGCACCGGATGAACCGCCGCATCCAGGCCGGAGGCGCAGTGCTCGCGCGGCCTACGGCAATTCGCCAGCCGGCACCGCGCGTTGGAGTAACCCGAACGCTCCGGCTGCATCCGACCACTCCTTAACCGCTGCTCGTTATGCCCGACATCGATTTCACCCGACTTACCCGCCAGCAAAAGCTCGCCGTCTTCCTGATCTGCATCGGCCCGGAATCGGCTGCGGAAATGTTCAAGCATTTCGACGATACCGAGATCGAAAGTATCTGTCGCGAGATGACGAATTATCCGATGATTCCCGAGTCGACGCAAAAGCAGGCAATGGAAGAATTCGGTTCTCTCGTCGCCACCAGTGCCGGCATGGCCCTCGGTGGGATCAATTACGCCCAACGCGCGCTGGAAATTTGCAAAGGCAATTACAAAGCCTCTGCCATCATCAATCGCGTCGGCCCGGTTTCCAATTCCAACGTCGTGATGAATGAGATCGCGGAGATGGAAGGTCGGCAGATTTTCAATCTGATCAAGCAGGAGCAGCCGCAGACAATCTCCTTTGTCCTTTCCTATTTGGAACCGGCCAAGGCCGGGGAAATCTTCGCCTTGCTCAGTCCGGAATTGCGCGAAGATGTCATTGAGCGCCTGGGCACGATCGAGTCCACGCCGGTGGAACTCGTGGGCAAAATCGTGCGCTCGCTCGGCAAACATTTCGACACGAAGGCGCGGCCGGTTTTGCACAACAGCGGGGGCGTGCGCGCTGTCGCCGGATTGCTCAACACGTTGGAAAAAGAAATGTCGAAGACGCTGCTGGCCCGCATCGAAGAGCGCAATGCCATCCTCGGTGCCGCTGTGCGCAAGAAACTATTCAGCTTCGAGGATCTTCTTCGCCTGCAATTGACCGATCTGCAGCGCGTGTTGCGCGAAGTCGACTCGGGCAATCTGGCTATCTCGATGAAATCAGCGAGCGAACTATTGCGCGACAAAATCTACGCCGGCCTCTCGAAGCGCGCCGCGGAAAGTCTCAAGGAAGAAATCGAATTGCTCGGCCCAGTGCGCCTCAAGGACGTCGAGGCCGCGCAAGACGTCATCATCCAAGCGGTCCGCCGTCTCGAAGAAGAAGGCCAGATCTCGCTCGATTCCGATTCGCAAGCGCTCGTCGCCTAACGCCATGTTTACCTCAACTTCTACGAACACCTCCGCCGCGACGCCTGCCGCTCGCGCAGTCTGGCATGCGATTATGCGCAGCTTCGAACCGCCGGTGGCTGATTCACGAAAGTTGAAACCGCCGCGCCGCACCCGCCCGCGAGCATCATCACGTCAGCTGTCGTCACGCTAATGGCCTTCACGAAACTCATCGCCTTTGATCGACCGCTGGCCAGTGCCGTGCTGCCCGGTCAGGCTCATTTGTTTACCGAAGCGGAAGTAGCGGCGAAAGTGCAGGAAGCCTACCGTCAGGGGATCGATTCCGCCCGCGCCGCGGCCGACCAACAGATGGTGGAATTTCGGCACGACATGGCCCAACTCAGTGAGGGCGTTCTCCAAAAATTGGCGGTGATGGAACCTGAATTACTGGCGCAGATGCGTGACGCATTGCCGTCGCTGGCCGTGGAAATCGCCCATCGCCTGCTGGTTGGCTTCGAACCAGCGGCTGAGGTTGTGGCCCAAATTTGCCAAGATGCGCTGGAACAACTTTTCCCTGAGCGTGAAGGTCTCGAGCTTTCCCTCTGTCCGCGCGATGCCGAACTCCTGCAGTCGCTGAATCCCGAGTGGATATTGCGCTACCCAGCACTGCGCATCTCGCCCGACGCGACACTGGTGCCCGGCGACTGTCTCGTCCGTTCGCGCTTCGGCCTCTCGGATGCGCGCAAGACAACTAAACTCACCAATCTGACTCACAGTCTCGCTGGCGTATGAGTAAGCTCCACCACTTCGCACTCTTCTCTCTTCATCGCACTGTCCGCGTGGCGCGGTGGAGTCTGCGCGATTGCCGAACGGATTACGGCCAATGAACAACGTCGCCCCACTCATTGATGTGATGCGCACTCAAGTGCGGCATCTGCCCTCCGTGCAACGCGTGGGCGCGGTGCTCGGCGTGGCCGGATTGATTATCGAATCCGAAGGTCCGAACGTTGGACTCGGTGAGTTGTGCATCGTGCGTTCACCGCGCACGGATTTTTCAGTGCGCGCGGAAGTCGTCGGTTTTCGCGAACACCGCGTCCTGCTCATGCCGCTTGGCGATACGGCAGGTTTGCACGTCGGCTGCGAAGTTGCCGCGACGGACCGTCCGCCACTGCCGCGCCCCGGCCCTGAGCTGCTTGGTCGCGTGCTCGATGCGCTCGGCCGTCCCTTTGATGGGCTCGGTATGTTGCCCGTTGATCGCACGGAGCAGAGCAACAAGCCGCCGCACCCATTGCGTCGGCAACGGATCAAGGAGGCACTCAACACTGGCGTGCGCGTGCTCGATGCCTTTACGCCGATCGGTCGCGGACAGCGTCTCGGTTTGTTCGCTGGCTCTGGTGTCGGTAAGTCAACTTTGCTCGGCATGATCGCGCGCGGTTGCGCGGCGGATGTCGTTGTCGTCGCACTCGTCGGTGAACGCGGTCGTGAAGTGCGGGAATTTTTGGAGAAGGACTTGGGCCCGGAAGGGATGCGTCGCTCGGTCGTGGTCGTCGCGACCTCCGACACGCCCGCGCCGTTGCGGTTGCGCGCGGCGTTCACCGCGACTTCGATTGCGGAAGCCTACCGCGATCAAGGGAAGAGCGTGATGCTGCTGATGGATTCTGTGACGCGTTTCGCGATGGCGCAACGCGAGATCGGTCTCGCGATCGGTGAGCCGCCGGCGACGCGCGGTTATACGCCGTCAGTCTTCGCCATGTTGCCGAGATTGCTCGAACGCACCGGGGCGGGAGAGCAGGGCGCCATCACCGCACTTTACACTGTGTTGGTCGAAGGTGACGACATGAACGAACCCGTGGCCGACGCCGTGCGCGGTATCCTCGACGGTCACTTGGTGCTCTCGCGGCAATTGGCGCATTTCAACCATTACCCTGCGGTCGATGTGCTGGAGAGCGTGAGCCGTTTGACGCGCGATGTATGCACGCCCGAGGAAGTCGAACTCGCCGCGCGCGCCCGTGAGCAGCTCGCGCTTTACCGCAAAAATGAAGATCTGATTTCCATTGGGGCTTATCAAAAAGGAGGCAGCGCGGCCTTGGATCACGCGATCGCGCTGCATGAGCCGTTGCGCCAATTTCTCCGGCAAGGCGTGCATGAGCACACGGCGCGTGCGGAGTGTTTCAAACTGCTCAAAAAAATCGTCGCGCCATGAAACGTTTCCGCTTTCCCCTGCGGCCTGTGGCCGTGTTACGCGCCCATCACGAGATGCGCGCCCACGAAACTTTTGCCGCCGCCGTGCATGTCTATGTGCAAAGTGAGGAAGTGCTCGCGGCCACGCGGCAACGGGTGGCGGAGTTGGGCGGCGCGTTGTTCGACGGCCGTTCCGGCACCTACCAAGCGGCCGAGGCGGCGTCGCTCTTCCGCGCCTACCGCGCGGAATGCGAGCAGGAGATGCAGTGTGAACGGACCATGATCACGGCACGCGAGATGATGCAGCGACGCCGTGAGGAATACTTCGAAGCCAATCGGAAGCTCAAGGTGGTCCAGCGCCTCGAGGAGAAAGCCCGTTCCGCTTACCGTCTGGAATTTAATCGCGTCGAGCAAAACGCCCTCGATGACTTCGCCAGTTATCGCGCCGCGCGCCGCGCCCAACTCACATGAGCAAAAGCTCCCCCAATCCTGTTATCGTCATCGTCCTCGGCCTCGCTACCGGCATGTCCACCGGTCTGTTCTGGTTCTGGCGGACCGGTGAAGTCATCGCCCAACACCAAGCCGCGACGACGGTCGCCGCAGTTAAGAAAGCTGCTCTTCCCGGATGGGATTTCTGGACGATCGAAATCGAGAATCTCACCTCCGAGTTGAAAGGTGAAAAAGACCGTCTCACCAAATATTCCGAAGGTCTCGACCTGCGCGCCGCACGCCTCGCGGCGGAACAATCGGAACTCAGCAAAGTGCGCACCGACTTGGAGCGCATTCGTAAGGAAATCAGTGACCAGATTATCGAGATCAAAGCCGACGAGGGCAAAAATCTCAAAATGCTCGCCACGACTTACTCCAACCTGACGCCCCGTGCTGCGGTCGCGATTATCCGTGAACTCGACGACTCGACCGCAGTGAAAATTCTCGTGTTGATGAAGCCCGACGCGGTCAGTCCGATTTTCGAGGAAATGAGCCGCGCCGCCACTTTCGATGCGACCCTCGCCAAACGCGTCGCGATTTTGTCCGAAAAACTTCGCGTGATAAAAGCCACCAAACCCGGCTCATCTTAATTCTCTTTCACCCGCACGCCATGGACGGCGTCGCTGTTTTCCACGGAGGGAAGTTAATTCATGACTACCTCTCTTCCTCCGCCATGCTCCGACACCGCCGCACCCAACGGAGGCATTTCCGCTGAGCGAGGCGCGTTGAGCGGACTCGGCAGTAATGGCCAGATGACAAGCGCCACGAATAGTGCTGCACCGAGCACAATGATTTTTGCCACTCTGCTGCGACCGCAAACAATCAGTGCCGAAGCACCGGTGGCCCCGGGAATTTCCACTCCGATTGCGCCCTCCGCTGCACTCAACGAAAACAGCGGTCAACCGACATCGCCCGACGTGGGCGAGATAGCGCAAACCACGATCACGCGATCCATTCGGACGTGCCACGCGAGTGTCTCCACTCCGGCAATGGTGCCGATGGGGGCGGAGTTTGCGACTGACGAACCTGCGTTGCTCTCGGAAGAACCGACCCGCCAAGTCGTCGAAGCGGTGCTCGCGCTTATGCTGCCGCTGTGGACTCCCGGCCTGTTGCCGGTTGCGGCGACTGGGTCGGCGCCGACGAGCAAAGCGGAGGTAGATTCGGTGCAATTGTCACTGGAGTTGCCGAATGGTCCGGCCCGTTCACTGCGCTTGCCCAGCGTTGATTCGCCGATGGTCGCGCAAGCGGGGTCGCTCACCGAATCGCCAGCCACTGCGACCGGCGCAGTGTTAGAGCAACGGCCGCAGGACCCGCCGATCACTCAACGAGTCGAGGCCCAGCTCCGCGCCGCGACGACAGCACTCACTACGGAACTGGCTATCGCCGAAAATACTTTGCGCTCTCCGGTAATCATGAAGGTTGCCACTGAAGTGCGTGCGAATGCGCCAGCTCTCACTGACTCGAGGCCAGCAGTGCGTTTGGCGCAATCCGTGCAACTTTCCCCAGCACCCATTGGGCCTTCATCGCCGATTCGTGCGGTAGCGGTGCCGACAGAGATGTCGGCGTCGGCGATCAAACTTGTCGAGGCGCCGCTCGGGCAGATCGCTCAGTCTCCCAGTGTCGCTGCGTCGGTGCCGCGTGCTAACGAGATGCCGGCACTCGCGCTCCAGTCGACGGCGGTGGAATTGCCCAACGGGGTGACGATCCGGGCGAGTTGCGCAAAGCCGATGACAAGTGCTGAACCGAGCGCGTCGGCGGACATGCTCGCAACGACCAGCGCGGCACCGGAAAAAATTGCCGCTTCCGCACTGCTCACAGGACAAGTGGGTGTTTCCGATAAATCGTCGTCAGAAAAACATTTTCTAAACACTGACAATACGAAGGTTGGAAAGGCGAAGCTGTTGGTTGGCACCGCCAGTGCTTTTTCGACTCCGACTATGTTTGCCCCAGCGCATGCTCTCCTCGACTTCCCGTTTACGGGCCAGCCGGTGGCAGCATTGGTCGAGCCGATCGGCGGCACGACCGCGACCGCTGAGGCGGCGCGCCTCGTCGCGCAACGCACGGTGCAAACGGTGACGACGGTCGTCGAAGCGCAAGCTGCATCACGCATGCAACCGGTGCCGAGTGTGCAGTTGCAATTCAAGTTTGGCGAAGAAGACCTCCACGTGCGCGTCACCCTCCGCGATGGGGAAGTGCGCACGGAGTTTCGCACGGATTCGCCGGAGTTGCGCGCTGCGTTGACGCATGAAATGCGCGCGGTGGCGGGACGCTCCGATTCGACGCTGCGGTTTGCCGAGCCGTTTGTGGCAACGGCAAATTCCTCCGGGAACAACGCCGGCAACGGTCACTCATTTTCCCAAGGTCAATCTTCGTCGCAGCATCATCGTTTTCGGGCGCACCCTGATTTCCTCGGTGACGGCGAGTGGTCTTCGTCCGGTTCGGCTCCGCTCACCGAGTTAGTGTCGCCGCCTACGTTCTCTCACCCTCATCGGCTCTCCGCCCTCGCTTGATCATGCCTGTTAACTCCATCGCCCCCACGCAGACCATCGGGATGTCGGATCTATATAATTCGTCAGGCACAGCGCAGGCGCGCGTCGCCAAAAAATCGCTTGATGCGAACGATTTCATGAAGCTGCTGGCAGTGCAGTTTCAGCAACAGGATCCGCTGAAGCCGATGGAAGACACGGCATTCATCGCGCAGATGGCGCAGTTTACTTCGCTCGAACAGAGCGGCGCGATGACACTCGAAATGGCCCGCCTGCGCGCGGATCAACAATTACTCATGGGCAACAGTTACCTCGGTCGCACCGTGACCGTAGAAGGCACGGATGGTTTGCCCGTCGCGGGCTTGGTCACGGCGCTCGAGAATACCAGCGAGGGCATCTTCCTCATGCTCGGCGATAAGGCCTATCCACTTTCCGCGGTTCGACGGATCGAACCCACCGTTATTCCCAACAGCAACGTCACGGCATCGGGACTTTTCCCGCCCGCGGCATAATTAGAAACCTCAACTCAGCACTACTACCATGGCACTCATCGGCACACTCACCTCCGGCGTCAGCGCGCTTCGCACCTTCAGCAAGGGGCTTGAAATCATCGGCAACAACATCGCGAACATCAATACGACCGGCTACAAAACTTCGCAGGCGAATTTCACCGACAGCTTCAGCAACACAATCCGCGGCTCGGCGCCCTCCAGTGGTGCGGCTTCCAGCATGCCCGGCGTGCAGATCGGCAGCGGCGTGCAGTTGTCGGGCGTCACGACCAATTTCGCCCAGGGTTCACTCGCTGCCACAGGCACGACCACGGATGTCGGTATTGCCGGCCGTGGTTTCTTCATGGTGCAAGATGCGACAAGCGGCGCGACATTCGCGACCCGTGACGGCTCGTTCCGTCTCGATAGCCAAGGTTTTCTCGTGACGCAGGGCGGCATGCGTGTGCAAGGCCAGACTGGCGGCTCCGTTGGGGTGGCTCCGTTGGCGCTGGGCGATATACGCGTCGGGCAGAATCCTCCCGCGGGCACGGAATTGCAGTCCCTCAGCATCGACCGCCAGGGCAACCTCATCGAGTTTTACTCGGATGGCACCTCGGCCACGACGAATCGCATCCAACTGCAGAATTTCAACGACACCTCGGTGCTCATGCGCGAAGGCAGCAACCTGTTTTCGGGTCTCGAAGCGGCCGGTCCGATCGGCGGTCTGCTCGCAGGCAATAACAATCCCGGCGAGGGCGGCATCGGCACTTTGCAGTCCGGTGCGCTCGAATCCTCCAACGTCGATCTCACGACGCAATTCTCCGACCTGATTACGACACAGCGCAGTTTCCAGGCCGGTTCGCGACTCATCACGGTGTCGGATTCGATTCTCGAAGACATCGTTAACCTGAAGCGCAACTAAGCTAAGCTGAATCTTTATTGTCATGTCCAAGCCGGAAGCCAAAGAACCCAAAGAAGCCAAAGAACCCAAAGAAATGGTCTCCGCCGCCAATGCGGGCGGCGAGGCCAAGGGCGGCGGGATGAAGGCGTGGATGCCTGCAATCATCGCCATATTGCTCGCGCCTGCGGCGAGCTTCGCCGTGGCGGAATATGTGTTGCTCCCGCGTTTGCAAGCGAAGCTCAGCTCGCCGACCGCTGCGCATGGTGCCGAAGGTGCCGAGGCCGAAGCCGCACCTGCTGCCAGCGACAGCGGCAAGCCTGCCACCCCGGGCGAGAATTTTGAGTTTAACAATGTCGTGGTGAACCTCGCTGGCACGATGGGCACGCGTTACCTCAAGGTGAGCTTCATCGTCACCGGCATTGGCGGCAAGGGCGTCAAACCCATCTTCGATGCGCAGAAGGCGAAGCTCACCGATGTCACGCTCAGTGTGTTATCCTCGCTCACGCTCGCCGATCTGGAAGAACCCGGTTCCAAAAACGTGCTGCGCGAGAAACTCGTCGCGGCCTACAACCAGACGCTCGGCAAACGCCTTGTCGAGCAGGTCTATTTTGCCGACTTCGTGATTCAGTAGATTCTGCGGAAAATTTTCGCCTGACGCTATGGCTGACCCGAACACACCTGCGACCACCGACTTTCTCGATCAATCCGAGATTGATCGGCTACTCGCGGCGGCACCGGCCGAAAGCGGGCAAAAGCAATTGTTCATCCGTGCGGATGGCCGTCGCGGCGATGCGCAGTTTGCGGGCAAGATCGAGCGGTATGACTTCCTCAACCCAGTCATTCTTCCGGAACAGGAACTCCGGCGGTTGCGGGTCATCCACGAAGATTTCATCCGTTACCTGAGTGCGCGGCTCTCGCTGTTTCTCCGGATGGAGTGCGGCATCAAGATGGCGAAACTGGCGACAGTTACCTACTCGAATTTTACCGAATCACTCCCAACGCCGACCCATGTTTGCCTCTTCAAAGCGGAGCCGATGCTCGGGGTTGGTTTGCTCGACTTCAGCCCACGTCTGGCCTTGACGATCGCGGATCGCTTGCTCGGTGGCAGGGGTCACTCCGTCAAAAGCGAGCGACCGCTGACCGAAATCGAAGTCGCGCTGATTGAGGATGTGGTGGTTATCATGCTTGAAGAGTGGTGTGCCCAATGGAAGAGCGACACGGAGTTGCACCCGATCATCATCGGCCATGAGAGCAGCGGGCGTTATCTGCAAACTTCGCCCAAGGATGCCGTCATGCTTGTGCTCGGGCTCGAAGTGAATTTCGGCGATTGCACAGAGGCGATGCAGCTGGGCATGCCCTACTACACGATCGAACCGATGGTGAAAAAGATGCAGTCGCGCCGCCAAAAAGAAGCGGCTGTCACACCAGTTGAAAAACGCGCCGTGTGGCAAAAAACTTACGATCACATCACGATGCCGGTGCGCGCTGAGTGGGATGCGTTTGAAATTTCTCTGCGCGAAATCTGCAGCCTGCGCGTCGGTGACGTGATCGAGATGCCCGCCGAGTTTCTCCAGCAGACCCGCGTGCTCTTGAATGGCGTGCCCAAATTTGTTGGCACCGTTGGTCTCGATAGCGACCGCGTCGCCGTGCAACTCAACCGCAAAATCCCCCCTGCAACGGAGGAAATATTTCATGTCAAATCTGATGGACGAAAAAGCTCTTGATCTGGTGATGGACGTCAAAGTGAAGGTGACCGTGCAACTCGGTTCCTGCATGCTCCCCATGCGCGACGTCCTCGAACTTTCACCCGGCTCGGTGGTGCAGCTGATGCAAAACGCCAGCGACCCCGTCGGCCTCTACGTTAACGACAAGCTCATCGCCTATGGCGAGGTGGTCGTGGTCGAGGATAACTTTGGTATTAAGATTACCGAGTTGGTCGGGAGTCCAAAACCCTAACGCGACCGCTTGGTCGCCTGCACGGATGCATGATTCAGATACCCCTTTCGGTAGTGCGCCCTGGACGCGTCGACTGCGCGTCGCGTGCGGTCTCCTCTTTGCGTTGGCGATGGCCGACATACTTGCCGCCGAAGAAAAACCGGCGGAGGGCAATGTCATTTACCCGCGCGCGGGCACGATGACGAATCCACCCGCGCCGCCCGCCAAGTCTGACAACATGCAGGGCACATTGCTGTTGTTGACCGCGGCAGCAGCAGGTCTCGGTGGCTGGTGGCTTTGGCGGCAGCGTCAGACGGCCGGCGGATTGACCGCGCAACAACGCAAGCTGTCGATCGCTGAAAGTCGCCCGTTGGGAAATCGCCAATACATCGTGGTGGCCGATTACAACGGACAAAAATTTCTGCTCGGGGTCTGCCCCGGGCGAATTGAAATGCTTACTCCACTCGACGGGCGTCGATCAGAGCCAACCGAGGAGTGAACGTGCGCACCGTCATTTTGCGTTTGTGTGTGTGGTTTTGCCTCGGGCTGTTGCCGGTGGTGGTGGCGGAGGCACAGACGGCACCCCCGCCGGCCGCGCCGACCTCGCTGACGCCGCAAACAGGTTTGCTGACACCGTCGCCGACGGGAGCCGATGCGGCGGGTGCGGCGGCGAATCGTGATCCGTTGCGTCTCTCAATCAATTTCGAGGGAGCCGATCAGCCCGCGCAATTGAGCGTGGGCGTGCAGATCGTGTTGTTGATGACGTTGCTGTCGGTGGCGCCGTCATTGGTGCTGTTGATGACGAGTTTTGCGCGGATTGTGATCGTGCTCGGTTTTGTGCGCACCGCGCTGGGTGTGCCGAGTGCGCCGTCGAATCAGATCATCATCGGCTTGGCGCTCTTTCTGACATTTTTCATCATGGGTCCGGTCATCGACCGCGTGAATAACGAGGCGCTGAAACCGTATTTCGACGGCGCGATTACTTCGACCGATGCAATCGACCGGGCGACTGTGCCGTTGAAGGAATTCATGTTAAAGCAGACCCGGACGCGGGACTTGGAATATTTTCTCCAGCTCGGTGGGTATGGCCCTACGGCGGTGAAGGATTTGCCGATGCGCGTGGTGATTCCGGCGTTTGTGATCAGCGAATTGCAGACGGCGTTCCAGATGGGATTCCTGTTATTTCTGCCGTTCTTGATTATCGATTTTCTCGTAGCGTCGACGTTGATGGCATTGGGCATGATGATGATGCCGCCGAACGTCGTTTCGCTGCCCTTTAAGTTGCTGCTCTTCGTCCTCGTGGATGGCTGGCACCTCATCGTGAAGTCTCTGGTGCAGAGCTTCAGTCTTTAACCTACCCAACTGATGAATCCCGAACTCGCTATCGACTTGTTCAAGAGCACGGTGCTCTTCGCGCTCTATGTTACGGCGCCTTTTCTCGGCACGATGTTGGTGGTCGGTTTGATCGCGAGTTTGTTTCAATCGGTGACTTCAATGCAGGAAAACACGCTGACGTTTGCCCCCAAGGTGGTGGCGCTGGCGGCGATGGCGGTGATGTTGGCGCCCTGGCTCCTGCGGTCGCTGACGGAATTCGCGCTCTCAGTTTTCATGCGCATCCCTTCACTGGCACACTGAGTCGTGCCTCGAGTGAAACTAGCACGCGGCTTCGCCTGATTTCCCATGAGTCTAGACTACCTCATGACGTGGATGATGGTGTTTCTCCGCGCACTTGGAATCGTGATTCTTTTTCCGGCGCTCGCGGGACGTCCGCCACCGATCATGATGCGAATCGCGATCGCTTTGGGTTTGGCGGTTTTGATCGTGGGGATCGTGCCCCCGGCGCAGGTGCCGCGGGATTATTGGGGACTCGGACTGGCAGCAGGAGGCGAGGTGTTGCTGGGATTGGCGATGGGTTTCGTGACGCGAATGTCGTTTGCCGCTGTTGAAATGGCGGGGCGCATCATCTCGGCGGAAATTGGTGTGGCGGCCACGCCCGGATTTGGTGCTCCCGAAATGAGCTCGGAGACGGTGGCGGCATTCTTATCCGCTCTGGCCGTGTTACTGTTTTTCCTGTTTGGCGCGCATTTGATGGTGATTGGAGCGTTCGTGAAAAGCTTCCAGTTCGCCGCGCCCGGACAGGCGGCCATATCGGCAGGTGCAGGCGAGCTTGTCACTCGCGGCACCGCCCGAGTCATCGAATTGGGGATGCGAATCGCAGCACCTTTTATCGCGTTGAACTTTTTGATCACTCTGGCGTTTTCCGTGCTGGGTCGTGCGGTGCCCAAGATGCACATCTTTGTGTTGGCCTTTCCGGTGCGGGCGTTGATGGGACTGGGTTTGCTGGCCAGCGCCGGCGCCCTCATCGCGCGCTACTTGTTTGGGGAATTTTCGCAGCTGCCGATGCAGATGCTCGAATTACTTCCGTCACGCTGAGTAGGGCGGGAAGCGGCAAAATTTGCCGTCCGAACCCGGGGATTGGGGTTGATCGAGTTTGGGTGATTTATGGGCGGGCTTTAAAAGTTTTAAGTCACTGATCATAAGTTGCTAAAGATTCACTTGGCGGTGTTGGCACCGACGGTGCTTAAGGGAACAATCCCCTGTGCCACGATGGCTGAACAAGACGAAGACCAAAAAACCGAGCAACCGACCGCCAAGCGGCTCGAAGACGCCAGCGACAAAGGACAATTCGCAAAGAGCGCTGACTTGACGTTGGTGATGACCTTGGGCGCGGCGTTGGGGGCCTTGGCGTTTACGATCGGTGACAGTGCGCAATCGGTGGCGGAGTATACGGTGGCGTTGTTCACGAATTTTCCGATGCAGGCGGTGGATCGCGAATCGATCCCGCTGCTGCTCAATGGAATTATTAAGGTCACTAGTGGCGCGGCGTTGCCGGTGATTCTCTCTTGCGCGAGCGCAGCGATGTTGGCGGGTGGCATCCAGAGTGGATTCCGGCTCTCGCCCAAAGCGATTTCCCTCAAATTCGAATCACTGAGTCCGGCGAAGGGGTTCGGCCGCATATTTTCAAAGGCGGCGCTGGTGCGCAGTGGCCTCGACATCTTGAAGTTGATCGCAATCGGGCTGGTGCTTTATCAGGGCGTGCGGAGCTTGTTGCAGGATCCGTTGTTCACCGCTCCGGTGGAGGCGGCTTACCTCGGCACATTTCTCGGGCAGGCGGCGTGGGAGTTTTTCGGTCGTTTGCTCCTCTTCCTCGGATTGATCGCGGTGATCAGTTACTCGTGGGAAAAATACAAAACCGGACGCGACATGATGATGACGCGTCAGGAAGTGAAGGACGAACATAAGAACGCGGAAGGCGACCAACACGTGAAGAATGCGATGCGGCGCATGGCCCGGCGTTTGATGCAAAAACAGATGCTCGATGCGGTGCCGACGGCCGATGTCATCATCACCAATCCGACGCACTTTGCCGTGGCCTTGAAATACGAACGCGGCATCGACAAGGCGCCGGTGATTTTAGCGAAGGGTGAAAATCGTTTTGCGCAGCGCATCAAGGCGCTCGCGGTGGCCAATGGTGTGCCGATGGTCGAAAACAAGCCCGTCGCGCGCTTGTTGTTCGGCATGGGCACTGTGGGCGACGCGATTCCGCAGGAGCTCTACCAAGTCGTCGCCGAGATCCTCGCGGTCGTTTACCGGACGCACCGTTACTACTTCCATCAATTGAAGACGCGTCGTCTCACGGCGACCGGGCCGAACGTTAACGCTGCTGCGTAATTCTCGCCATGCCGATTTCATCCAACGCGACGATCTCACGCTTCCTGGCCCGGGCGGATTTGCTGTTCACGATGGCGTTGTTCGGCACGGTGCTGTTGCTCGTGTTGCCGGTGCCGCCGTTTGCGATCGATGCGCTGCTCGCGTTGAACATCGGGCTCTCGCTCCTCGTGCTGCTGGCGATTGTCTACGTGAAGGAACCGCCGGAGTTTTCCGGTTTTCCGACGATACTGCTGGCGCTGACCCTCTTCCGGCTCGCGCTCAATATCAGTTCGACCCGCCAGATTCTCAGCACCGGTTACGCCGGCGAGATCATCGAGTCATTCGGCAATTTTGTGATTCAGGGCAACTACATCGTCGGTGCGGTGGTGTTCTTGATTTTGGTTTTGATCAACTTCGTCGTCATCACGAAGGGTGCGGGCCGCATCGCCGAAGTGAGCGCGCGCTTCACGCTCGATGCATTGCCCGGTAAACAGATGGCGATCGATGCGGAGTTGAATGCGGGCGTCATCGACGATGTCACCGCCACTGCGCGTCGGGTGAAGGTGCAAAAAGAAGCGGACTTTTACGGCGCGATGGACGGTGCGTCGAAGTTCGTGCGGGGCGACGCGATCGCCGGCATTCTCATTACGCTGGTCAACGTGCTCGGTGGCTTCGCCATCGGCGTGTTTCAGATGGGACTCTCGCTCGGTGAGTCGTTGCAGAAATTCACGCTGCTTTCGATTGGTGACGGACTCGTGTCGCAGATTCCCGCGCTGATTATTTCGATTGGTGCCGGTCTCCTCGTCACCCGCGCTTCCGACGGCAACGACCTCGGCACGCAGATTTCCGGTCAACTTTTCCGTTACCCGCGCGCGATGGCGATGGCCTCGGGTTGCATGGTGGTATTCGGCCTCATGCCCGGCATGCCAGTCCTTCCTTTCTTCGCACTCGCGGCAGTTGCGGGAATCATGTCGCGCACGATGCGCTCGCCGGAGCAGGACGCGGCACTCAACGCGGTGGCGGCTCGTCCAGGTAAACCGGTTGCGGGTAAGCCCGGCGAAACCACTCCCGCGTCATCTGCACCGCAGGTTTCGGCCCATTCGGGTTCGAGCGAGGACGTGCGCAAGTTGATCGATGTCGATGTTTTCGCGATCGAGATTGGCTATGGGCTGCTCTCGTTGGCGGATACGAAGATGAATGGGGATTTACTCGCGCGCATCACTGGTGTGCGCAAATCACTCGCGCGGGAAAAGGGCGTCGTGGTCCCGCCGATTTCGGTGCGCGACAACTTGGAATTGGAAGCCAATGACTATCGTTTTCTGCTGCGCGGCAAAACCGTGGCGCGCGGCTCGTTGATTCCCGGTCGCTTCATGGCGATGAATGTCAGCGGCAGCACCGTGCGCCTGCGCGGCATGCCGACCCGCGAGCCGGTGTTCAATCTCGATGCCGTGTGGATCGACGAAGGCGAAAAGAAGACGGCCGAGCTGAACAATTACACCGTGGTCGATCCGTCGTCGGTGCTCATTACGCATCTTTCGGAAACGTTGAAATTGCACGCGCATCTCTTGCTCGGTCGGCAGGACGTGCAGGCTTTGATCGACCACATCAAGGGCACGCACGCGGCGCTTGTGGCGGAGTTGCTGCCCGATCTCGTCAACCTCGGGATCATTCAACGTGTCCTCCAGAATCTGCTGCGCGAGAATGTCGCGATTCTCAACTTGCCGATCGTGCTCGAAGGCATCGCGGATTTTGCGTCGCTGTCGAAAAACCCCGATGACCTGAGCGAGCTCGTGCGGCGCCGCTTGGGCCTCTATTTCGTGCAGGAATTCGAAACCAAGCCGGGCATTCTGAAGGCGCTCACGTTGGACCCGCGGTTGGAACAGGCACTTGGGGCCAAGGTTCATCGTTCGGCGACCGATGTGGGCCTCGCGCTCGATCCGGCAACGGGCCGGCACTTGCTCGATGAGTTAACGCGTCGCACCAACGAACTCATGCAGAAGGGACTGGCGACGGTGCTCGTCGTGTCCGCGGAGATTCGCCTGCCGTTGAAGCGTTTTCTCGAGCCGTCGTTCCCGCGTTTGACGGTCCTGTCGTTCCAGGAACTACCGTCCGCCACCGAGATTGATAATGCCGGCATCATCACCGCACCGCCCGGCGTGCTGCGGGCCGAGATCAAAGTCGCTGCCTAAAATTTCGCCATGTCCTCCTCAAATCCCATGCCCACGGCCCCCGGCTCTTGCTTCCGTTTCATCGTCGCGACGGCGGAAGACGCGGCGCGGGTGATTCGCGATCAATTGGGAGAGAACGCGCGTGTGCTGTCGGTGCGCACGGTGGCGCCGGGCGGCATGCTCGGACTTTTCTCTTCGCCGAAACTCGAAGTGATCGCCCAGATTGTCGCGCTTGAGACCACGGCGGAAACAGAACCGCGCGTGACCACTAATTTGGCCGCGACCGATGAAACAAATAGTCACGGTCGAGTGCGGGCACTGCGCTCTTCGTTGCGCGCGCCGCAAGGCGATTTGTCGACGTTGCTGCGCCGGGCGGGTTTTCCGGAAATGTTGCTCTCGCGATTGCAGGAATCGGCGGAGTGGCCGCGGCTCAAAGAGATGCCGTTGCATCGTGCCTTGGTCGAAACTGGCACGTATTTGCGAAATTTGGCGGGGAAGAGTCGACGGACCAATCAGCCGCTGACGCGCGCGGCCTTTCTTGGCACGCCCGGAGTAGGTCGCACGACAGCGTTGTGCAAGTGGCTCGCGTTGGAGGTTTTTCGCCGCGCTCGCATCGGGCATGTGGTGACGGCGGAGTTTGAGCGTCCGAATTCGCCCGGCCATTTGCCCGTATTCTGCGAAGCGCTCGGCGTGCCGCTGGCTCATTTTCCCGCTTCGACGCTGCCGGCGACGCCCGAGGCTTTCGTCTATTTTGATTTGCCGGGACTGTCGTTGCGCAATCCGGCGGAGAACGAATTGCTGCGCCGCTTTCTCGACGAGGAACGCATCGAGCAGCGCGTGCTCGTGTTGAACGCTGCCTACGATCACGCCGCGCTGCGGGCCAGTTACGGACTCGGTCGCAGTCTTGGCGCCACGCATGTGGTGTTCACGCATCTGGACGAAATCTCCCAATGGGGCCGCCTCTGGGATTACCTCATCGAAGGCGAGTTGGAGCCATTGTTTCTCGGCACCGGACCCTCACTGACCGGTGATCTCGAACTCGATGCGGCAGATGCCGTGGCACGGCGCACTTTGCCGGCTCCGGAAAATATTTTGGTCACGGCCGATGCTGATGACGACACCGCGGATAGCACCACCCTCAACACCGCTGCCTAACCATGAGATTCATTTTTCTACTCGGCGGAGCCTTCGGTTTCGTCCTCGGTGCCGGCACGGCGTTCTGGATGGAGCGGAGTCCGGACCGAATTTTCCTTGATGGGGCCATCGGCTGCCTGGTCGGCGCGCTCCTCTTTCGCTGGCTGTGGAATGTCCTCCTCGCCGGCTTGCATGAAGCCATCGTCGCGCGTCAACGCGCGGCGGTGGGTGAGACCCCAGAAATCCAACCCGCTAACCCCCTTGCTAAATTATGAAAACCGCCGTCGTCAGCGAACACGGCACGGATGCCGTTAAGTCTCCTCCCGCGACCGCCGCTTGGCGCGCCTACGCGGGCACTTCGGGCGCAGTCGACGAGAAGGAACTCATCGTGCGCTTCCTCCCTTTGGTCCGCAATGTCGTGGACCGCATCAAGCTCACGCTGCCGCCGCACATCGATGCCGACGATCTCTACAGCGTAGGCGTCACCGGTTTGATCGCCGCCGTGCGCAAGTATGACCCTGAGCAGGGCAACACGTTCGCCGGTTACGCCGCGATGCGGATTCGTGGTGCCGTGCTCGATGAATTGCGCCGCATGGATTGGTGTCCGCGTCGCACGCGGGCCCGCGCGCGCAAACTGAAAGAGGGCATCAACACGCTCGAGCAACGCATCGGCCGCACCGCGAACGAGGACGAGATCTGCGAAGAGATGGGGCTGAGCCACGCCGAGTATGCCAAATGCATGGAAGAGGCACGGCCGGTGACCTTTATCGCCCTTGATCAACACAGTGAGGGCGAAGAGTCCGAAGGCGCGTCGCTACACGAAATGCTGGCGGATGAAAACGACACGACGGGACGCGAAACGCTCGAAAAACAGGAGCTTTTGCAACTTCTCACTCAACGGATGGCGGATTTGCCCGATATACCACGGAAAATACTAGCCATGTATTATTTCGAAAATATGCGCCTGGCCGAAATCGCTGCAGTCTTCGGTCTGACGGAGTCGCGCATTTGCCAAATCCACTCGCAGACCATTCTCGGTTTGCGGGCCTTCCTCGGTCGCGCCCGCAATCGCTGATCTAATCCGTTGTCCTACTGATGTTAGTATTTCTTGGAGCTTTCATAGTTTGCGCGTCGACGATCGGGGGGTTTCTCCTCGCCGGCGGCAATCCCTTGGTGTTGCTCCACGCGTCGGAGTTCGTGGTTATTCTCGGGGTGGCGGCGGGTGTGCTGATTATCGCCAGCCCGGGGCATATCTTGAAGGAGATTGTCCACAAGATTAAGGCCGCGATCAGTGGCAAGGCACCGGTCAAAGCGGACTATTTTGACCTGTTGAAATTGCTCTATGAGCTATTCATGACGGGTCGGCGCAATGGACTCATCGCACTCGAAGAACACGTGATGGATCCGGCGAGCAGCCCGATTTTCCAGCGTTATCCGTCGCTGCTGAATCACCACGAGCGCCTGCAGTTTCTGTGCAACGGTTTGAAGCCTGTTATCGATGGCAAAATTAAACCCGACCAACTTGAAGCACTGATGGCGGCGGAACTTTCGGCGAAGAAAGAGGAGTCGGATCATCCGGTGCATTTGCTCCAACTGGTCGGCGATTCCTTGCCCGGCATCGGCATCGTCGCGGCGGTGCTCGGTATTATTAACACGATGGCCTCGATCGCAGATGGCCCCGAAGCGGTCGGCCAAAAAGTCGCCGCGGCACTCACCGGCACCTTGCTCGGCATTTGGGTCGCCTACGGTTTCGTGAACCCGCTGGCGAATCGCATCAAATTTAACGACAGCGCCGATCAACTTTGCCTCAAATGCATCATGCAGGCGGTGGCAGGTTTTGCCAAAGGCTTGGCGCCGCTCACAGCTGTCGAAGTCGCGCGCCGCTCGCTCGACAGCTCCGTGCAACCCGGCGCCGATGAGCTTGAGGCTGAGGTGAAGAGCCTCGGCACAGGCAAATAGGACCCTGACCATGGCAGCAGGCGGAGGAGGTGCATGGAAAGTGGCCTACGCGGACTTCGTGACCGCGATGATGGCCTTGTTCATGGTGCTGTGGATTTCCGCGCAGGATCAAAAAATCCTCATCGCTACGTCGCGTTACTTTCAGAACCCGTTTAAGTCCCCGATGGAGGATCATTCGGGCGTGATGCCCTTCAATAAAGCGTCGAATTCGTCCTCGTCCGAAGCCAAGGACGACGAAGCCACAGCCAGCGAAGTGAAGTCCAATCAGGACAAACAGATCCAGTTGGCTTTCCTTAATGCGGTGGCTGCCGATTTTTATCGATTGCTCCATCTGGATCAGAATCTCGATCAGAAACCAATTGATGTGCAGGTGACTTCCGATGGATTGCGCATCACGCTGTTTGACCGAGTCAATCGGCCGATTTTCGCCGGTGACACGGCCGCATTAACCGAGTGGGGGCGCTTCGTCCTGCAGAATCTGGCGTGGATGATCGATCGGCATCAATTTCGCGTGACTATCGACGGTCACACCCGCGCCAACCTCGTCATGGCCGAACCGGACTACTCGATGTGGGAACTTTCCGCTGACCGGGCCAACGCGGCGCGCCGCTCGCTCGTTCACTACGCGGTTGAGGCCGAGTTGATTGAACGGGTAACCGGCTACGCGGATACGCGTCCTTTGCCCGGCGAGCCGCCGAATTCTGAAGCGCACCACCGCCTCACGCTAAGCCTCGTTTTGACCGCGAAAGCGCGTGAGCGCAACCTCCTGACCGGCGCAGGCCCCAAATCGGCTCCTTTAGCCAGCACCCCACAAACCCCATGAAACCGTTTCTCCTCGGTCGAAAACCGAATACCGAAGCACCATTGCGCGCATCCCACCGTCATCAACCGCAACGGTCGGAAGGTGCGGTCAAAAGCGCACTGGGTAGCCCGCACGTGGAAGTGATCAAAGAAGGCGACAAAGTGGTTCGCCTCATTGTCACCTGTGCGTGTGGCGAGAGGACCGAAATCGACTGCCTCTATCCGGCGCACGGTTGAACTGGCGGTTTCGGGCAAGTGAAAGGAGGCGGGATTGCGCGACTCAGCGCAGATGATTTCAAAATATCTCCGTGCAACGCGGCCAGCGATTGTGCATCCCATGACTGCTCATGAAGGTCGTCATTTTAGGTTCAGGCCGAGGCAGTAACGCAGAGGCGATTTTGTTGGCTCAGGAAGCTGGCCAACTCGGCCGCGCGCGTGTCGTGCAGATTCTTTCCGACAAACCGGACGCGGGCATTCTCGCGCTCGGCGAGCGTTTTGGCGTCACGGCGGCTTACGTGGATCCAGCGCCGTTCAAGACGAAGCTCGAAGGGGCGGGGGAGGAGCGTTTCATCGCGGCAATTCGGGCGGGTGGCGCGGATTTGATCGTGTTGGCGGGCTTCATGCGGGTGTTGAAACCGGCATTTCTGGCCGCGTTTGCGGGTAAGATTATCAATTTGCACCCAAGTTTGCTGCCGGCGTTTCCGGGGTTGGACGGCATCGGCCAAGCGTGGCGGCGCGGCGTGAAATACGCCGGTTGCACGGTGCACGGCGTCACCGCCGAAGTGGATGGCGGCCCGATTATCGAGCAAGCGATTGTGCGCATCGAGGCGACGGACACGTTGGAATCGCTGACCGAGAAAATTCACGTCGCGGAACACGCTCTTTTGCCCAAAGTGATTGCGGAACTTAGCGGGCAGGAGGCGTAAACGATGGCCCTTACCGAATTCAAAATTGAAGTGCAGGCGCAGGCGGTTGACGCGATCGACACCTTGCTCGCCGAGCGCGAGGAACAACGCTTCATGTTGCTCGAAGATAAGCCGCTGGGTCGCGCGTGGATTACGGGTTATTTTGATTCACGCGCAGAGGCGGACGCTGGGTGGGATGCTTTGCGGGCGGAGTTGGCGGCTGGGTGGCTGTTATCCAAGGCTGAGCTGCGGGAGTTGCCCGATGCGGATTGGAAAGACAGCTACAAGGCGCACTTCAAACGGTCGGCATTTGGGCCGCTCCACTGGGTTCCGATTTGGGAAAAAGAGAATTTTGTCGCGCCAGAAGGGGCGAAGACGCTGTGGCTCGATCCAGGGATGGCTTTCGGCACCGGTAACCACGAAACAACGCGTTTGGTGGCGGAGAGGCTGGTCGCTTTTGCCGCCACGAAGGGCACTGCTGGCAGCGTAATCGACGCGGGGTGCGGCTCGGGTATTCTCGCGCTGTCGGCGGCGCTTCTCGGGTATCAGGAAGTCGGTGGATTCGATAATGACCCCGAAGCAATTCGCGTGAGTGAAGAAAACGCCGCGCTGAATCACTTGAGCGGACGCGTGGAGTTTTACGTCGGCGATTTAGTGACTGGCCTGGCGGGGCGTCGCGCGGATTTGGTGATGGCAAACATCCAGTCGAACGTGCTGGTTCATTTTACGGCGGAGTTACTCGGTGCCGTCGCTCCGGGCGGCCAATTAGTGCTGAGCGGCATCCTCGAGCGGGAATTGCAGGATGTGAAAGCAGCCTTTGCCGCTGCTACTCCGGGCTGGCTGGTGGAGTCGCGCGTGATGGGAGAATGGGGCGATGTAATGCTCCAGCGCGGCGGCTGCTAAGCGGTGCGACGCAGTCGGATTGGCCGCGGGTTGACGTCAGTGCCCCAAGCCCACGCTTCGCGCGTCAGACTGAGCTCCTTTCCAGTGCGGTGAGCCTAACTCAGAACAAATCCGGTGGCGTGCGCGCCATGAAATCTTCCATGTAGGCGGTCGTGGCCTTGCCTTCGATGAAAGTGGGGTCGCACATGATCGCTTTGTGCAACGGGATCGTGGTCTTGATGCCGCGAACGAGGTATTCGCTGAGGGCACGATAGGAACGTTGCAGGGCGATTTTACGCGTGGAGCCGAAGCAGATGAGCTTCCCGATCATACTATCGTAATACGGGGGAATGCTGTAACCGCTGTAAACGTGCGAATCGACGCGCACGCCGTGTCCACCGGGCGCATAATAGAGGGTAATCGCGCCAGGTGACGGGGCGAAGTTGCGCGAGGGATCTTCGGCGTTAATGCGGCACTCGATGGCGTGCTTGGTGATCTTAATGTCGCTTTGGTCGAATTCCAGTTTCTCGCCGTTGGCGATGCGGATCTGCTGCCGGATCAAGTCGATGCCGGTCACTTCTTCAGTGACGGGATGTTCGACCTGAATACGCGTGTTCATCTCGATGAAGTAAAAATTGCCCTTCGGATCGACGAGGAACTCGATGGTGCCGGCATTTTGGTATTCGGCGGCTTCAGCGGCGCGAACGGCGATTTTGCCCATTTTTTTGCGCAAATCGGCTGAAAGGAAGGGGGACGGAGCCTCTTCAATGAGCTTTTGGTGGCGACGCTGCACGGAACAGTCGCGCTCGCCGAGGTGGATTACCTTCCCGTGACTGTCGGCGAGAATCTGAAACTCAATGTGGCGCGGCGTTTGGATGTATTTTTCGACGTAAACGGCACCGTTTCCGAAGGCTTTCTCGGCTTCAGCGCGGGCGACGTGGAATTCCTTGGCGAATGAAACGTCGTTGTGTGCGATGCGCATGCCCCGTCCGCCGCCGCCAGCAACGGCCTTAATGATGACCGGGTAGCCCATCTTCCGAGCGACTTTGACCGCTTCGGTTTCGGTTTCGACCGGCCCATCGGAACCGGGGACGATCGGCACACCGGCCTTGCGCACGGTTTCCTTGGCGATCGATTTATCGCCCATGATCCGGATGCTCTTCGACTTCGGGCCGATAAATTTGATGTTACACGACTCGCATTGCTCGGCGAATTTCGCATTCTCAGAGAGAAAACCGTAGCCCGGGTGAATGGCGTCTACATCGGCGATTTCGGCGGCGCTGATGATGCGATCGGCGCGTAGGTAGCTGTCGGAACTACGCGGACCGCCGATGCAAATCGCTTCGTCAGCGAGTTGCACGTGGAGAGACTGCACATCCGCCTCAGAGTAAACGGCGAGCGTCTTGATGCCCATTTCGCGGCACGCGCGGATTATGCGGAGGGCGATTTCGCCACGATTGGCGATGAGAACCTTTTGAATCATTGGAGGCGGATAAGAATGAAGCCGGACAGGAAGTTGTCCGGTTGTTGACGCGAGGAGGGCGGCTCAGGAGCCAACCTTGACCTTGAAGATGCGCTGGCCGTATTCGACCGGCTGCCCGTTTTCGACCAAAAGCTCGACCACGGTGCCTCTCACCTCGGATTGAATCTCGTTCATGATCTTCATCGCCTCAATGATGCAGACGACAGATTTTTCTTCGACCTTGGTATTCACTTCGACGAATGCTGGGTTTTCTGGTGAAGGAGAACGATAGAATGTGCCAACCATGGGCGATTTCACATAAACGAACCCCGTCTCATCCGCTGCGGAATCACCGACAGCGGTGGCTGCCACCGGGGTCGTCGGTGCAGCTGCTTTGGGTTGTTCCTGGGGAGCCGACTGAGCAAAGGGATGGGCTGAATACCCTGAGGTCGGAATCATCTGAATCTCGCCTGAATTGCGCTTAATCTTGATTTTGAAGCCTTCTTCTTCCACTTCGAACTCGGTGAGATCCGAGCGCTTCATTAGGTCGACGATTAGCTTGATTTGCTTGAGGTCCAAAATTGCACCTTGGTTGAGATTGGTCGGTAACGGTTAGTTGCCGAGAGTGTCTGAACCGTTCAAAAGTAGTTTTCTTACCCTGACAATCTTTTGTTTGGCCGACGTGCGGTAGGGACGCACAAAATATGTAAAATCCCGTAAAATCACCTCCGAAATGTCTTTAGAATGGCAGAAATACCCATATTCGTTGGGTGTTTTCGCGCATCGGGATTACCGAGTTAGTGTGGTTCAAGCGTTCTCACGATGTCGTGGGAATAATGGGACACTGAGTTCGCCCTGCCATGTCCAATATCGGCGTCTCATTTTGCTGCTCGAAAGGGCGGCTTTAACTTAGGGGCAGAAACGGCTTTTGGATTTCACAGGAGAAGATCCACGGTGGAGAAGTCCAATGCGGCGCATGCGGGTAGCTGATGTTCGATGCGCAAACGAGCCAGCCCGCAAGGAGGGCGCGCGGTTGGAGATCGAACCTTCGGAGAGCTAGGCTTGAGGTCAGCGGGACTTCGCAGTGATCTAACTACTCGATCAATTCATGCTTCTATGTCCGCGGCTGTGAACTTGCGGAAATCTATCAGTGCGGCAGGTGGGGGAAGGCCACAAGTGTGTGCGTGTCGTGCGGCCATTGCCTCAGTCCAACAAAGTCGACAATGGAGGGGGGGAGGCCCGTTGCCGAATGCTTTGCTGTCTGCAAGAGGCGAACCTCAACATCAGGCTACCAGGGAAACTCGTCCCAAACGGCCCAATCGAATGCAATTATGACTGCGGAACGAAGCCGGAACTCAGCAGTATCATTCAAAATCGCAGATGCACGAGGCATGCTTCAGCAAATGCTTCACGTCTGAACCCCTAAACTTGTTTTGTTGGCACAGCGAAATTTTAGGGCAGTAAGTATCGTATCGCCATGCCGTCTGAAATCCAAAATCCGCGTGATCCAGTTGACTGAGCAAATCGGGAGTTTCGAAGAAAAAATAACCATAACAAAAGCGAAACCGAGGAAATCGTAACAAGAAATGCGATACAAATTATTCTTGAACTCTACGTTGACTAACTTTTTTTGAGGCAATCCTGTAGTATGGCAGAATTTAAATCACGTAAATCATTAAATGCCAATTCATTGCGTCGCCATTAGAATTTATCCTTAGAAAATTCTTGATCAAAGAAACGGCGCTTGCATGGTTCGCCGTCCCTTCAGCAACAAGCGCGTCGGTCAACGACAAGAGTGACTGCGAAGGCGGGTCAAATAAGGAGTTTGTTCTTTTAAGACTTTTTTCAAAATAAAACGAAAATGTGTTGACGAAGAAAAAAGCAAATGCCTTGTTTGAAACCTTTCCCCTAAAAAGGAAGCGGTTCTTTGAAATTTACTTTGTGCGATTGATTGGGACCCCCAATCAAAATATTATTCCAAATGGCACAGGACTTCGGTTCTGTGCCGGATAAATACTGACGCAAGTCAGTATCTATCAGTAGTTCATGAATCACTAGGATTCATGACTCTCTGATTCTTTTCGGAGAGTTTGATCCTGGCTCAGAATGAACGCTGGCGGCGTGGTTAAGACATGCAAGTCGAACGGTTTTTCAGTTGTAGCAATACAATTGAAAAG
>CAMTVI010000016.1:0-45764 GCA_947085165.1 uncultured Opitutaceae bacterium | reverse complement strand
GCCGAGACCGAGCGTGCCGAGTGAGTGTGTGACGCCCGTGCCGGAGGTGAGGCGATCGCTGACGATCGTAGTGCTAGCGGTGACGGTGGTGTTGCGGCCGAAGGCGAGGCCGGTGTCGTTGGCGAGTTCGAGCGTGCCTGCCCCGAGCGAGAGGGTTCCCGCACCGAGGGCGGCGGCGTTGGACGTCGCGCGCAACGTGCCCGCGGAAACCGTGGTCGTGCCGCTGTAGGTGCTGTTGCCCGAGAGAATTAATTTTCCGACACCCGCTTTTGTTAGGCCAGCGGTGCCGCTGAGAATACCGGAGAGTGTGGTGTCGGCGGTATTGGTAAAGGTGAGGGTGCGCGTCGTGCTGCCGAGGTCGCCATTGCCGGAGAGGGTAATCGCGTTGGTGCCACCGATGGTGGAGTTGGCGAGAAGGCTGAGGGCGTTGGTGATGGTGCGCGCGGTATCGGTGGTGAGTGTGCCGCCGTTGAGGGTGAGGGTGCCGGAGCCGAGAGCGGAATTGCTGCCGACGAGCAACGTGCCCGCGGTGATGGTGGTGCCGCCGGAGTGGGTGTTAGCGCCGTCGAGTGTCAGGATGCCCGCGCCTGCTTTAGCGAAGCTACCATTGCCTGCGAGCACGCCGGAAAAAGTGCTGTTGGCGGCTTGGCTGGCGGTGAGGGTGTGGCCGGTGCCGAGGTTGATGGTGCCGGTGGCGCCGGTGAGTGTGCCGATGGTTTGCGCGGCGTTGTTGAGATTGAGCGTGCCTCCGTTGAGGGTGAGCGGCGCAGTGGCGGCGGAAAGTGCGGCGCCGGAATTTACGGTGAGCGCGCCGTCGTTGAGCGTGAGCAGGCCGGTGAACGTGTTGACGCCGCCGAACGTCAGCGAGCCTGCGCCGGATTTTGTGAGCGTCCCAGTGGCGGTAGAGACAACACCGTTGATCGTGGCGTTGCCCGCTCCGGTGAACACAGAGTTGAAGGTGCCGGTGAGCGCACCGAGCGTGAGCGACGTATTGGCACTCGTGGAAAACGTGCCTGCGCCGGTCAAAGTTGTCGTGCCAAACGTGAGGCCTGCGGTGCCTGAGGTAACATTGCTGCCGGCCGCAGTGGTGAGGGTGAACGCGCCGAGACCGAGCGTGCCGAGTGAATGCGTGACGCCTGCACCGGAGGTGAGACGATCGCTGACGATGGTCGTGCTGGTGGTGACGGTGGTGTTGCGACCGAAGGCGAGTCCGGTGTCGTTGGCGAGTTCGAGCGTGCCTGCGCCGAGCGAGAGGGTTCCCGCACCGAGGGCGGCGGCGTTGGACGTCGCGCGCAACGTGCCCGCGGAAACCGTGGTGATGCCGGTGTTGGTGCTCGCGCCGCTCAACGTCAGTGTGCCGCTGCCGGTTTTAGTAACGGTGCCGACGCCGGTCGTGATTGCGCCCGTGACGGCAGAGTTGCCTGCGCCAGTGAAGGTCGCACCGAACGCGCCCGTAATTGACGCGAGCGTGAGCGACGCATTGGCACCAGTGGAAAACGTGGCCGCACCGGTGAGTGTCGTGGCACCGAACGAAAGACCAGCGGTGCCGGAAGCGACATTGCTGCCCGCGTTGGTCGTGAGCGTGAACGCGCCGAGACCGAGCGTGCCGAGTGAGTGCGTGACGCCCGTGCCGGAGGTGAGGCGATCGCTGACGATCGTGGCGGCGGCCGTGACCGTGATGTTGCGACCGAAGGCGAGGCCGCTGTCATTGGCGAGTTCGAGCGTGCCTGCGCCGAGCGAGAGTGCGCCCGAGCCGAGAGCGGCGGCATTGGTCGTGGCGCGCAAAGTGCCCGCGGAAACCGTGGTCGTGCCGCTGTAGGTGCTGTTGCCCGAGAGAATTAATTTTCCGACACCCGCTTTTGTTAGGCCAGCGGTGCCGCTGAGAATGCCGGAGAGTGTGGTGTCGGCGGTGTTGGTAAAAGTGAGGGTGCGTGTCGTGCTGCCGAGGTCGCCATTGCCGGAAAGGGTGAGCGCGTTGGTGCCGCCGATGGTGGAGTTGGCGAGGAGACTGAGGGCGTTGGTAATGGTGCGCGCGCTATCGGTGGTGAGCGTGCCGCCGTTGAGTGCGAGGGTGCCGGAACCCAACGCGTTAACATCGCCAAGCAGGAGAGTGCCCGCCGTGAGAGTGGTCGTGCCGGAGTAGGTGTTGGCGGCGTCGAGCAAGAGCGTGCCCGCACCGGCTTTGACCAAGCCGCCGCTGCCGGAAATAATTGCGTTGATCGCGAGGTCGTTGCTCGCGGTGGTCGAGTCATTAATGGTGAACGTGCGGTCGGCGGCGCCGAGTGCGAGATTGCCGGAGATGGTGGAGCCGAGGGGATTGCCGGTGGCGGTGAAGGTGACGTTGCCCGCGAGCGTCAACGTGCCCGCGCCGGTCTCCACATGTGCGGCGCTGGTGGTGTTGGCAGTGCCACTACCGCCAAGACTGAGTGAGGCGATCGTCGCATCAAAGCCGTTGAGATTGAGCGTGGCGATCGCGCCAGCCGTGGAACTCGAGGTAACGACGGCGACGTTGGGCAACGAACCCGCGGCACCGAGGCGCAGCGTGCCGGCGTTAATCGTGGCCGCACCGCCGAAACTGTTGGCGGCGTTGAGCGACAGCAGACCGCTGCCTGTTTTGGTGATGGCACTCGCGGTGGCGGAACTACCGTTGGTGATTGCGCCACCGATGATGACCTCGCCACCGGTGGTGTTGAACGTGACCGCGCGACTCGTCGCACTATTGGAGAGAGCGATAGCACTGAACATGGTGATGTCGCTGTTGCTGATCGTTAGCGTCGAGTTGGCAGCGGCGGTGTGGGTGAGTGCGCCGTTAAAGGTGAGTGCGCTTGTGCCGCCAAGCGTGGAGCCGACGCTAAAGGTAATCGCGTTCGCAAACGTGCGAGCAGTGCCATCGCCTTGCAACGTGCCGCCGGCGAGCGCGAGCGTGCCGAGTCCGAACGCATTGTTGTGACCGGCGATGAGCGTGCCGGCGGAAAGTGTGGTGGCACCGGTGTAAGTGTTGTCACCCGAAAGTTTCCAGATGCCTGCGCCGGACTTCGTCACGGCGGTCGCGCCACTGCTGTTGACGATGATGGACTGGATTTCGTTGGTGTTGGTATTGGTGCCGGTGAGCGTGAGCGTCTTAGCGCCGGCACCCGTGGCGGTGAAAGATGGCGCGGTGAAGACGAGTGCGCCGCTGCCGTTCTGCGTGAGCGTGGCGCCGCCGGTCGTGCCGGCGAGATCGAGGATGCGGTCGGTCGTATCACCGTCGCCGACGTAGGTGAGAATCGCCGCAGTGGTGGTGCTGCCGAGTCTGATCGTGCCGCTGGCAGAGCTGGTGGGCGCACCGAGGGAGGAGGCGAGTCCACCGACATCGACGTTGGCGAGTTTACTGATGTTAACAGCTCCGCCGGAAATTGTCGTGACGCCATTGTAAGTGTTGGCGTCGCCGAGCGTGAGAACGCCGGTGCCGGCCTTGGTGAAGTTGGCGGTGCCGCTGATCACACCGGAGAGCGTGGTAACAGCGGTGTTGGAGATGGTGAGCGTGCGGTTGGCAGGGAGCGCGACGTTACCGCTGAGTGTGAGTGCTCCTGTGCCGCCGATGGTGGAGTTGGCGTCGAGGGAAACGGGATTGCTTACCGTGTGCGTGCCGTTGGCTGTGAGCGTGCCGCCGTTGAGTGAAAGCGTGCCGGTGCCGAGCGCGTTGTCGTTGCCGAGTGTGAGCGTGCCGAGTGTGAGCGTCGTTGTGCCGGAGAAAGTGTTGGCGGCGTCGAGATCGAGGCGACCGGCGCCGTTCTTGATCAGACCGGCGGTCGAAGATTCGGAAATGACGCCGCTGATAACGGCGTAGTCGGCGGTCGTGCCAGCGTTGTCATTGACGGTGATGGTGCGAGTCGCGCCGCCGAGTGAAAAAGCAGAGGTCCATGTAACGACATTGTTCGCCAAAGTGGAGCCGAGAATCAGCGCCTGACCGGTCGGAACGAAACTGCCCGTGCCCCAAACCTCGGTGCCGGCCAGACTGATGTTGAGTGTGCCACCGAAGGCCGCAAATCCTCCACCGCTGCTCCAACGCACTTGGTCGGCGCCCGTGCCGACGGTGCGAGAAAATGTGCCTTGGGTGGCGAGCACGCCGCCGCCTAATACGAGATTGGCCGACGAAATCGTGCCGGACGGGCCGAGTAGCAATGAGCCGGCGGTGATCGTGGTGGTGCCAGTGTAGGTGTTGGCACTATTGAGCACGAGATTGCCCGCGCCTGCTTTCGTGAAGGCCCGCGCGCCGCCGGTTTCGCTGAGCACACCGTTGAGCGTCGTGGTTGCCGTGTTGGAAACGGTGAGCGTGCGGTCGCCGGTGAGGGTGAAGCCGCCGCCGAGCGTGAGCGCGACCGCGCCGCCGAGTGTGGAATTGGCGTCGAGCGTGATGTTGTTGGCGAGGATGCGCGCCGCACTGCCCGTAAGCGTGCCGCCGTTGAGCGAGAGTGAGCCGGTGCCGAGGGCGTTATCGTGCCCCAAAGTGAGCGTGCCTGCAGTGAGTGTCGTGGTTCCGGAATAGGTGTTGTTGCCGCTCAACGTGGCCGTGCCTGAACCAGTTTTCGTGATGCCGCCGCTGCCGCTGATAATGCCAGAGAGCGTTTTCGAGCCAGTGCCCGCGCCGGAAAGCGTTAGTGTGAAACCGTTCGTGTTGATCGGGCCTGAAACGGTAAGCGCGCCGGTCGACGTGTTGTCGAATGCTTGATTGGTTCCGAGTGCGAGTGAGAGCGAGATGGTTTGCGTGGAGTTGTCGCGATGGCTGATGCCGGAAGCGCCAAGCGTCAGCGCGCCCGCGCCGGAAAGTGTGAACGCACCTGCTGTGTTGCTGAAACGAATACCTGCGACACTGCGATCAGCGGCGAGAGCCGGTTGCGCGGTCGGAGTAACGGTCGCGAAGTCCACGATGTGCGAGGTGAGATCGTCGGTGGGGGCGACATCGCCGGTCCAGTTAGTGTTGGTGGCGAAATCAGTCCCGAGATTCGCCCAGCTCAACACCGTCTGCGCGTTGACCCGACCTGCCAGAAACACGAGCACGCCAACGAGCAATACCCATGACAAATGTCTGGCGGGGGCAGGATAATGCCGGTCTAGGGGTAACGACGGGCAACGAGTTACGTGCATGGGTGGTGCATCGACGAATGGGGATATCACCCCAGGTCGTCAATCGCGAGAAGGCCCTACAGGCACTAAACGCAAATGGTTAATAGAAGCTCTTCTTTTTGGCTAACTGACTGACCACCTTAATTTAGGTGGTTTTCGCCGTCACATTGTTGAGGCGGAACAGCTAATGTCTGCCTCAAGATTTTCGTGCCCAAACGGGTGCGAGAGGTGACCAACCGGGGCTCGCAGATGTTCACTGGCCCGTGACATCTGTGAGCCCCAACTCTTTTTACCCTTGGCGCAAGGGACAATACCGCGAGTTAGAGCCGAGAGTGGACAAATCCCGCGTCGCCTGAGCAAAGTGTGCGAATGTCACGTGTCATCACCGTGCTCTACGCCAGTGCCTCGGGTAACGCCGAGGAACTCGCTGCCTTTGCGGCGGCGCGCTGGCGTGCGCGTGGTGCGCATGTGGAGTTGCACAATCTCGCCGATTTTTCCGCCGCGCGTTTGGTGCGAACCGATGTGGCACTGGTGATCGCGAGCACGTGGGGCGAAGGCGCAGCGCCGCCTGACGCGGAGAAATTTTGCGAAGAGTTGCGCACGGGCACAGATTCATTGGCGCATTTGCACTACGCGGTGCTCGCGTTGGGTTCGTCGATGTATCGGGAATTTTGCGCGTGCGGACGGCGCATTGACGAAGACCTCGCGCGACTGGGTGCGCGCGCCCTCGTGCCGCGCGTGGATTGCGACACCAAATACAAGGCCGACTTCATGCGTTGGTTGGCGGCGGTGGAAACCTCACTCGTGTTGCCCGCATGAACCGTTCCGTGCCCGCACCTTTTGCTCGCATGCTGCAGACGCTCGGTCTGGGCAACGCGGAGCGCGCCGAAGTGGAATTGCGCAACGTCAGCGCACCCGGCCTCCTGCCGCGCACAGTGCGGCTCTACTTGCCGCCGGGCGAAGTGCGCGCCGACACGCCGCTGTTGCTCGCGCTCGACGGGCAAACGCTACCGCGCTGGCATCTCGCCGAAACTATCACGCAGTTGGCGATCGAGCGCGCTATCCGCGCACCGTTGGTCGTCGCGGTGGATGCGACGCGCGATCGCATCGAGGAATATGCGATGGCGAGTCAGCGCGATTACGCAGGTCGCGGTAATCTCGCGCCAGCGTTTCAACAACTCGTGGTCGGGCGTGTGTTGCCCGCGGTGCGCAAACGCTTCGGTCTCGTCGCGGATCCGGCGCGCACCGGTGTGTTCGGCGCTTCGATGGGCGGACTGTGCGCCTTCGATCTCGCGTGGCGTCATCCGGAAGTTTTCGGTATGGCGGGAGTTTTTTCCGGTTCGCTCTGGTGGCGCGCTGACAACACCGACGCCACTGCGCAACAAGCGTCACGTCTCGCGCATCTCATGGTCCGCTCCACGGCGACGAAACCACCGTTGCGGCTCTGGTTTCAAGCGGGCACGAAGGACGAGAAGGGCGACCGCGATGGCAACGGCGTGATCGACGCGATTCAAGACACGACCGAGTTGATCGACGATTTGGTGCTCAACGGATTCGAGCGCGGTCGCGATGTGCGGTATCGCGAACAGCTCAACGGCGAACACAACGAGCGCACGTGGGCGGAAGTGTTGCCGGATTTTTTGTGTTGGGCGTTACAGCGTTGAGGACCTCGCGAATTCGGCGCGATCTTCGGACACGAAAAACCGATGCACCGCGAAGGCGCATCGGTTGAAAATCGAACAAAGGAGCGCCGCTTAGAACTCCGCGCGCAGTCCGACGTAGAAGTTGCGACCGTTGGCGGGATCGATGCCGTTCGAGCGGACGCGGCTCCAGTATTTTTCGTCGAGCAGATTATTAACGCCGCCGAGCAGCGCGATAGCCGAGTCGCGTCCGGCGAGTTGACCGCGCCACAGGTAGGCTTCGACGGTGAGATCAACGACGGTGTAGGATGGGATGAGCCAATCGGCGGTCGCGGTGCGCGTGTTGGCGTCGTCGGCGAAATGTTCGTCGAGGTAAGTGCCGAGCACGGCGATCTTCAGGCGATTGGGAATGCGCAGAACGAGGCCGCTGCGCACGGAGAGTTTCGGCGCGTATTGCGGCGTGCGACCATCGAGTGGGCCGGAGATAAATTTGGCGTCGAGCAACTGCGCGTTGCCGTGCCACGCGAGCGTGAGCGCATCGTTGCCGCCCGTCACGCGCCAGAGATCGATTTCGGCGGCAAGCGAGAGACCGCGATTAAGGGAGCGACCGACATTTTGCAGGTTCGTGCCGACGCGGCCGAATCGGTTGTCGTAGTCGATGGCGAAGACGGAGACATCGACCCACGCACCGGGAGCGGGGCGGGCGCGCCAGCCTATTTCGAAATTGGTGGCGCGGCCGGGCTCGAGGTTTTCGCTCACGGTATCTCCGGCGCTGGTCGGAACGAGATCGCCGTAGGCGGCCGGTTTGTAAGCGGTGGAAATATTGCCGTAGAACTCGCCGCCGTGGCCGAATTCGTAAGTGGCGCCGAGTCCACCGAGCGGCTCGAAGTTGCTTTGCGTGGTGTTGAGGAGCGGGCGACTCGCGAGGGTGCGCGCGTCGTTTTGTTGTTCAGCAACGGTTTGGCGAAGCATTTCCAGACGGACACCCGGCGTGAGCGCGAGTTTGCCGAGGCGGAAAACGTGTTCGCCAAACAATCCGAGGTAACGGCTCTCGCGTTCGGCGCGGTAAATGTAAGTGCCGTCGTCGGCGTTGACGGTGGCGCCGCGGCGATTGGAGATCGGCGATTCCACTTGCATCGTGGTGAAGCCGACCGCGTAGGTGTTGCGTTGGTCGCCCACTTCGTAGTCGCGGCGATAACGCACGTCGGCGGCGGCGGTGCGGTAGCTGTGCAACGAGATGGTGTTGTCAGTGCCGGTGGGGATGCGGCCAAAGCCGGTGCCATTCTGGCGCTTGCTGTAGCGCGAAAACTCACTCGCCCACACCGCGGCGGCGAGGCTGGCGTCGGCTCCGAAATCGCGTTCGTAACGCACGACGGCGGCGAGGCGATCAACGCGAACGCGGTCGTGCAAATTTTGCGTCTGCGTGCGCGAGGTCGCGTAGTTGAGCAGGCCCGCACCGGTCGCGAGCGTGAGTCCGCCGGGTTCGCCGGAGTCGGCGCTGTAGGAATCAACATCGAGGATGACGCGCGCGTCGCGACCGGCGTCGAAAACTAGTTTCACCGAACCGCCGTTGAGTTCGAAGTCGCTGTTGCGATCGCGAAAGCTGTCGCCGCTCCGATGGTCGAATTGGGCGAGGTAACCCATGTTGCCCAAACCGCCTTCGAGCGTGCTGAAAGTTGAGTAGAGACCATCCGTGCCGACGATGTGTTGCGTTGTGAGTGACGCCGAGTGCGCGCGGCTGGGAATGTGCGTGACGTAGTTCAACGCGCCACTCGGCTGCGGTCCGTAAAGCAGCGCGCCGCCGCCCGCGGTGAATTCGAGCCGATCTACCGATTCAAACGGCGGTGCGTAATAAACGGTCGAGTAACCAAAAGGATCGAGCACGAAGGGAATGCCATCTTTGAGCACGAGCATGTTTTGCGATTCGTGCGGATCGCCAATGCCGCGGTAATTGAGCGAGAGGAGCGACGAGTTGGAAAGTTCGCTCGTGAGCAGGCCGGGTGTTTTTGAGAAAGCCTGCCGATAATTGTCGGTTTGGATCTGCGGCATCGCGTCGAAATCGATCACGATGGTCTTTTTACCGGCAAAAATCTGCGCGCCCTGTGTCGCGGGCATGAACGGCGCCTGGACGATGTCATCGCGTATCGTTTCCGCGACGACCTTGAAGTCGGAGAGGCGTAACGTAGACGACGTTTCAGCGGCTTGAGCGAGCGGTAGTGCCGCGAGGAGTGCGAACACCGCGCAGAGCAGCGGGCGGGGAAATGGCGTTGGAGTTTGCATGGAAAAAGGAGACTTCGCGTGCGGCCTGCAGAATGGGAGCGTTGCCGAAGTGAGGTTCATGAGATTGGGTCGCATTTGGGATGAGACTGAATCTCACGTCAACATTCAAAATGAGATTCTATCGCAATAAGATGACGTTTTGGCGTCTTGACTGTCGCAAGTGTATGGTTTTTAACGACTCCGTGATTCCGGAGCTCCGTATCAAATTAGCCACGGTTGACTATCCGATAAGTTTCGGGGGCGCCGTTGCCGAGACCTCCCGCGCGATTGCGGCAGAGATTCGCACCCTTGCGGAGCAAGGACGGCGGAGCGTGTTGCTAACGGATGCGGCAGTCGCGACGGCGCTAAGCTCGACGATCACAGAGGCCTTCGCCGGCGTGCCCGTGCTGCGACTGGCCGCAGGCGAAGCGAGCAAGTCGGCGGCGTCACTCGAAGCCGTGTGGGATTTTCTCGCTGCGCAACGCGCCGATCGTCGTTCCGTGCTCTGGGTGCTCGGCGGCGGTGTGATGGGTGACTTAGGAGGTTTTGCGGCGGCGACCTATTTGCGCGGCATCGATTACGTGCAGGTGCCGACGACCTTGCTCGCGATGGTTGATAGCTCAGTTGGTGGCAAAACAGGCGTGAACTTGCGCTCCGGCAAGAATCTCGCGGGCGCTTTTCACCATCCGCTCGCGGTGCATATTTGTCCGGCGTTTCTCGCCACATTGCCCTTGCGCGAATTTAGCGCCGGTGCCGCCGAAGTGGTGAAATATGGTCTGTTGGGTGACGCACCTTTGTTCAGCCGCATGGAGAAATTCCCACTCACGCCCACGCATCCGGAGCTCGCGTTGATCGTGCGGCGTTGTTGCGAATTGAAGGGGCAAATTGTGCAGGCAGACGAACGCGAAACCGCTGCGGAGGGCGGACGTGCGTTGCTCAATCTCGGTCACACCTTCGGACACGCCATCGAACAAGTCGCCGGCTACGGCGAATATTTGCACGGCGAGGCAGTGGCGATCGGGCTGGTGGGCGCGGCGCGTTTGTCGTGTGCTCTAGCATTAGTCGGCAACGACGTGGTGGCGCGCACCGAAGCGAGCATGCGCGCGCATGGTTTGCCGGTGCGGTTGCGGCAACCGCTTCCGGCGATGGCGTTGCTCGACGCGATGTCGCGCGACAAAAAGAACCGCGACGGCACGTTGCGCTTCGTCGTGCTCGAGGCGATCGGTCAGGCGGCCACCCGCAGCGGTGTGTCGATTGATCTCGTGCGCTCGCTTTGGCGCGATCTCGGCGCCGGCGAATGAATTTTTACTGCACCGCAGCGATTACCCGGTAGCGTCTCCATTCTATGTCAGCCATCGACGAGGGTATTGTTCGCGAATACTTTGAGCAGGCCGGCTTTTTTGTGCGCCAGGCGCGCAAATACGCACTGACCGCACGGCGCGGCGCGGCGGAAGAAGTAATCGACTTGGTGGTGTTCAATCCATCGTGGGACCGCGCACGCAAACCGGAATTTTTTCTCTTCGCGAGCGAACTCCCGTTCGTCAACCGCGCCATCGTCAGCATCAAGGGCTGGCACGTTGGAGGACATTTCACCCCGAGCACTCTGCGCAACCAGCCCGAGATATTCCGCTTCCTCGAAAAAAGTGTGCTGAAGGAAGCCGCGCGATTTTTTCCTTCCGAAGGGGAGGAAGGCGTTGACGGTGAGTTGACAAAAATTCTCGTGCTCCCCGGCCTGCCGACGGCCGAACCGTATCGCTCGCAGGCCGTCGCGATGTTGAAAGAAAAAGGCGTGGACGCCGTGATTTCGTTTCGCGCGATGTTGCTCGACCTGATCGACAATGTGGAACTCAACCGCAACTACGGCAAAAGCGATACGCTGCAGCTGATCCGCATCCTGAAAAACTACGATCTCCTCCAAGACCCGCAGCTCGACCTCCTGCCTGAGCGCGTAGGCGCAAAGCGCCCGCGCGACTGATTAATTTGTGATCCATCCCACCGCCATCATCGAACCCGGCGCGCAACTCGGCGCGGACTGCGTCGTGCACGCGCACGCCATCGTTACGAAGCATTGCATCCTCGGCGCGCGCGTCGTGGTGCATCCGTTCGCGGTTGTCGGCGGCGATCCGCAGTATTTGAGATTTGATCCGGCGACGCCCGCGGGTGTGCGGATTGGCGAAGGCACGATCATCCGCGAACATTGCACGGTGAACCGCTCCATCTACGCGGACAAAGCGACGGTGGTCGGCGCGCGGTGCTTCCTCATGGCCAACGCGCACGTCGGTCACGATTGCGAAGTCGCCGATGAGGTCGTGCTCGCGAACAACGTCATGCTCGCCGGCCATGTGTCGGTGGGGAGTTTCACCTTTGTCGGCGGCGGCGCAGGCATTCATCAATTTGTCCGCATTGGTGAAGGAGTGATGATCGGCGGTTTGGCACGTATCACCAAAGACGTCGCGCCCTTCTTGATGGCCGCCGAACGCGACGAAGTTCCGGGCTTCAATCTCGTCGGACTCAAACGTCGCGGTTTTCCGCGCGCCGCGATCCTCGAAACAAAGGCCGCTTACGCGCGCGTGTTTGCGGGCGGTGATCCGCGCAAGAATGCCGTGCAAGCTTTGGCCGATGGCGTGCAATCCGCCGAGGCGCGTCGCTTTCTCGAATTTTTTGCCGCGGGTAAACGTGGCTTCGCGCGCCCTGCGGCGACGAGCAGCGAAACGTCGGCGGAGTGACGCGCCACGCGGAACCTTCGCTTGCGTTCGCGGAGCAGGTATTACCTGATTTTACCATGACTCCTCCCACGCGACCTCTCGTGCTGACCTGCGGCGACCCCGCCGGCGTCGGTCCCGAAATCATCGCGCAATGGATGCGCGCAAATCCGACGGAAGCAGCGAATGTCGCCGTCATCGGTCCGTCGCTGTGGTTGGAAACACTGCCCGCGTGCGCGACGAAAATTCCGCTCGGGCGTGAAGATTTTGCTGCCGTGCCCGGCCAGCCCGAAGGCGAGGGAGCGTTGCTGGCGTGGGCGGCGATGGAGCGCGCGGCGGCGGGTTGTGTGAGCGGCGAATTTAGCGGCGTCGTCACCGGTCCCGTGAGCAAGGCGCGACTCAGCGCGATCGGTTACGAGTTTCCGGGCCAAACCGAATTTTTCGCCGCGCGCTGGGGTGAAAATCCGGTGATGGCATTTTGTGGCGGCCGCCTGCGTGTCGCACTCGCGACGTGGCACGTGCCGTTGTGCGAAGTGCCGCAACTGCTCGGCCCCGTCCAACTTCATCGCACGATTGCCGCCGCCGACCAACTCGCGCGCGCTGACGGCATCGCTGCACCGCGCATCGGCGTGTGCGGTCTGAATCCGCACGCCGGCGAAGGCGGGTTGCTCGGACACGAGGAACGCGAGTTGATTAACCCGACGCTCGAGCGACTGCGCGCAGAGTTTCCGCAACTTTCGCTGTGTCAGCCGAGCGACACGATATTTGCGCGCTCCTTGCGCGGGGAGTTCGACGTGGTGGTTGCGCTCTATCACGACCAAGGCCTCGGGCCGTTGAAGACGATCGATTTTGACGAAGCCGTTAACGTGACGCTGGGTCTGCCGTTCGTGCGGACGAGTCCGGATCACGGCACGGCTTTTGATATCGCAGGGCAGGGGAAGGCGAGTGCGCGCAGCTTTACCAACGCGGTCGCGGTGGCGCGGCGCTTGCAAAACGCGCGTTCGCGCCAATAGGTTGACGGCGTGTCATCGACCACTGCAACAATCCTGCCCGAAGGCGTGCGCGAAGGTAACGAAAACCTCGTGCGCGTGACGCCGGAGGCGGCGGAGAAAATCGCGGCGTTGAAAGAACGCGAAAAACTCGGCGATTGGCTGCGGGTGGCGATCACCGGCGGCGGTTGCAACGGCTTGAGCTACAAGATGAAGTTCACAGCCGAACCGCGGCGTGGCGACATTGTGGTGCGCTCAGCTGGCGCTGCGGTGGTAGTGGATCCAAAGACCGCGCTCTACCTCAAGGGCACTGAACTCGATTATTCAGGCAAGATGATCGGCGGGGGCTTCAAGTTCGCCAATCCCAACGCCAAGGCATCCTGCTCCTGTGGCGAAAGTTTCAGTGTTTAGCCCGTTGCCGAGCGTCGCCGCAGGGAAGCCTTGTCAAAAAGGGGTTGTCATCCCTCTTTGGCGTGGCAAGAAGTGCTGCGAACCTAGCAGCTTAGCAAACAACACTTAATGGCCCTTCCTTTCTCTTCTGGCGGCAAACGGCCGCCCTACAACCGCGGTCCGCGCACGTCTGATCCTTACGCTCATATTCGGCGCAACGCCCGAATCAAAGCCCCGCAAGTGCGTGTCATTAGTCCCGAAGGACGACAACTTGGCGTGCTCGACACGGCCAAGGCCCTCGCCTTTGCGCAGCAGTTCAACCTCGACCTCGTCGAAGTTGCCTCCACGGCGAATCCGCCCGTGTGCCGCATCATGGACTTCGGTAAATATATTTACGAAGAACAGAAGAAGACCACGCACAACAAGCCGGCTGGGGCGAAGTTGAAGGAAATCGAATTTACCGTGCGCATTGAACAGCACGATTTCATCACCAAGATCCGCCACGCCGAGGAATTCCTCGATCACGGCAACAAGGTGAAATTGCGCCTCAAATTTCGCGGTCGCGAAATGGCGCACACCGAGATCGGCTTTGAAGTGATGAAGCGCGCGCTCGCCGAACTTGAGCCCATGGGCCATCCGGATTCGACGCCAAAACTCAGCGGCAAACAAATCAACGTGATGCTGACGCCCAACGCGGCCAACAAGCGCAAGCCGAAGTATTACGTGCGCGAGGTCGGCGGTTCAGCTGCCCAGTCCGAGGATCAGTCGAAGGACTGAGTCCCGCTTCGAGTGATGCCTGCCGCGCGCCGGATCCGTGTGCTGGCGGTTACGCTCGCATTAAGCATAGCGGGCAGTGTGTCCGTGGCGCAAACACGCGTCACGCCGACACGTCCCGCCGCCGCACAGATGACGTGGAACACGATTCGTTTGCGCAACGTCGATTTCGTTGATCTGCGCGAGGTCGGCGAACGTCTTGGACTAAAAGTTGAGCGGAGCGCCGCGCCACGCAAATTATCGCTCAGCCGCAGCGACGATCGCGTGGTTGTTTTCGAAGCGGATAACCGCGATTGCTACCTGAACGGCATTCGTGTTTTTCTCAGCGAACGCGTCACGGCGCACCGCGATACTCTTTGGGTCAGTCGGCTCGATGTGCTCAAGACGATCGCGCCGCTCCTGCGTCCGGCGGAGCAATCGCTCCTCTGGCCCGCGCGTCCGCGTCTGATCGTGCTCGACGCCGGGCACGGTGGCATCGACCCCGGCAAATCCAACGCCACTCATAAAATCACGGAAAAAGACATGACGCTCGACGTCGTGTTGCGTCTGCAAAAATTGCTCGAAGCGCGCGGCTATCGCGTGGTGCTCACGCGCAAAGACGACACGCGTTTTGCCAACAACCCGTTGATCGATCTGCAACGCCGCGCCGACTTCGCCAACAAAGCGCTCGGCGATCTATTCCTCAGCGTGCACTTCAACGCCGTCGATCCGAAGGACGCGCATCGCGTCACCGGTTCGGAAACTTACGTGCTCACACCGCAAGCGATGTTGTCCACCTCCGACGAGAAAAAAGACGACCTCACCGACGTCGCGTTTCCCGGCAACCGCAACGATGTCGGCAATGTGCTGCTCGGTTACCATCTGCACCGCCAACTCATCACCGACCTCAAGGCCTCCGATCGCGGCTTCAAGCGCGCGCGTTTTGCCGTGCTGCGTTTTGTGGAGAGTCCGGCCGCGTTGATCGAAGCCGCTTATCTCTCGAATGACGCCGAAGCGGCCCGTGTCGCGCAACCGGAGTTCCGTCAACGCATCGCCGAAGCCATCGCGCGCGGCGTCGATAATTACAGTGCAGCACTCGATGCGTTGCGACCGGCAGAATCGCCGTGAGGCAAATTATTTAGATGAAACCACGAATGGACACGAAGGCGCACGAAGGGAAAGGCCTGCGCTAAGGCACCGACTCGGCCATCTTCAGGGCGACTCGTTTTCTGTTCTACGGCCTACGCTCAATTCTGAAAATTTGTGTTCATTCGGGTCCGTTCGTGGTTTGTTCGCTTGGTCGCGATTCAAGCGCGAGATTTCGGATCCACTTTAAATTTCTCCTTATGCAAATCAGCCGAACTTTCTCCCTGCGCCACACGTTGCTGCTCGTGGGTGTGCTCCTGCCCAGTGCGCTTTCATTTGCGTGGGATTACGAGGGACACCGCGCCATTAACCGCATCGCACTCGCCGCGCTACCGGCGGAGTTTCCGGACTTCGTGCACGACAGTGCCAACGCCGAGCGCATCGCGTGGCTCGCGGGCGAAGCAGATCGTTGGCGCAGTTCGCCGGATTTACCCGCGCGCCACTGCAACGCGCCCGATCACTACCTCGACTTCGAACACCTCGCACTGGCCGGCCTCGATCCGGCGACGATCAGCAGCTTTCGCTACGAGTTCGCGGTGCAATACGCGCAAGGCCGCGCGGCGCATCCGGAAAGCAACACGACGACCGACCCGGAGAAAAACGCCGACCGCACCCGTGACTGGGCGGGCTTCCTGCCGTGGACGATCACGGAATATTTCGGCAAATTGCGCGGCAACTTCGCTCGCTTAAAAGTGCTCGAAGAACTCGGCACGCCAGAAGAGCTCGCGCAGGCCAAGGCGAGTATCGTGGAAATGATGGGCGTGATGGGGCACTTCGTCGGCGATGCCGCGCAGCCTCTCCACAATACGATGCATCACAACGGTTGGGTCGGCGCCAACCCGCATAAATATTCCACATGGCGCGGTTTTCATTCGTGGATCGACTCGGGCTTCATCAACAAAACACAAATCAATCTCCGCCGCCTGCCCGCGCGTGCGCAACCGGCCCGGTTGCTGTCACTCGATGCGCTGGGCGACGGACGCGATCCGATGATTCAACACGTCATTACCTATTTGCAGGCGCAGGCCGCGCTCGTTGAGCCACTCTACCAGATGGAAAAAGACGGCCTGTTGAAAGCCGACCGCGATCCCGTGAGCCCCGAAGCAGTGGCGTTTATTGAACGCCAAATGCTGGTCGCTGGTCAGATGTTGGCGGACATTTGGCTGACCGCGTGGCGCTCAGCGGCTCCGGATCCGTTCTTGCGCGGTCAACTGGTGCGACAGAAAGCAGGTCCGGCGAACAAGTCCGCTCCGGCTCCGAAAAAAACCAAGTAGGCGCGACGATTCAGGCGCCGCGTTGCGTGTTGCAATACGCAGCGAGCAAATGCCCGAGCCACACGGCGACGAGACACGCGACGACCGAGCCCGCGATGTTGCCGCCCGCGCGCAGCCATTCGCCGGAGTGAGCGAGATGCATTGTTTGCAGACTGAACGCCGAGAAAGTCGTGTAGCCCCCGAGCACGCCGCTCATCAAAAATTTTCGCGTATCCAAATTCAGTGGGCGTCCGCTCTCGCTGGCGATGGTGCTGACAAAGCCGATGACGAAGGAACCACTGACGTTGACGAAGAGCGTGCCCCACGGAAATGTTTCGCCTAGTGGTCCGGCCAAAAGTTCGGACAAACCGAAGCGCGCCATACTGCCGAGCGCGCCGCCGAGGCCAACGAGTAGATAAAGCATCATGGGAAAAGCGCGGAACAGTCGGAGCGAATCGCTCCCGCGCTTTTTTGGCAAGACTGTGAAACTGACTCGCCTCACTGGCGGCGCTTTCCCAAGCTTCCTTGGTGATTCGAATTTTCCGCACGTGGAACCTCTTGCTTGGTCTGCTTGGCTTGGGGGTGACTGCGGGCGCGGCACTCTCCGACGCCGAGTTTCTCGACCTGACCGCCCGCACAGTTATTTTGGTGAATTCGCGCCAATCCGAATCAGTAGAGCTGGGCGAATTCTACGCAAAGAGCCGGGGTATTCCACTCGCGAACATCATCACGCTCCCGCTGCCGGTGGCGGAGACAATCACTTGGCGGGAGTTCGTCGATCAAGTCTGGCAGCCGTTGCAGGACGAGTTGGTGAAGCGCGATTGGTTGCTCGGCTATTTGTCAGAGCAACTCGATACGCACGGTCGCCGCCGCTCCGCGCTCAGCGGCCATCGCATTGCCTACCTGGTGCTCTGCCGCGGCACGCCGCTCCGGATTAGTCACGATCCGACGCTGATGGAAGAGGTGATTTCCTCGCGCTTGCCGGTGCACATTCGGCGCAACGATGCGTCGGTCGATTCCGAACTGGCGTTGCTGGCGCAAAGTCCGCAGGCCACAATTAGTTTTTTGGCCAATCCGCTGTTTAAGGTGAACCGGATTTCCAAAATTAGTGCGGAGCAAGTGGTCAAGGTGTCGCGATTAGACGGGCCGACGCTCTCTGATGCGATGTCGCTCGTGAAATCGGCGTTGAGCGCAGAAGAGAATGGCCTCGTCGGTCGGTATTACATCGATCTGGCCGGCCCACATATCACCGGCGATGCCTGGCTTGATCTTACCCGTGCGATGATTGCGGGCCTTGGATTTATGGGCGAAGTGCATCGTGGCAGCAGCACGTTTGAGCCGACGGATCGCTTCGATGCGCCGGTGCTCTACTTCGGGTGGTATAACACGAATGTGAACGGTCCGTTTTTGCGCGATGGTTTCCGCTTTGCGCCCGGTGCGGTCGCGTTGCACATCCATAGTTATTCAGCGTCCACCTTGCGCAGCACGACTGAAGGTTGGTGCGGTCCACTCGTGGCGCGCGGTGTGGCGGCGACGTTTGGCAACGTGTTTGAACCGTATTTGGAATTCACGCTGCGGCCGGACCTGTTGATCGATCAATTGGCGGCGGGAGCGACGCTGGGCGATGCGGCGTGTTTTGCGACGCCGGTGTTGAGTTGGCAGGGCGTGGTGTTGGGTGATCCCTTGTATCGTCCCTTTAAGATTCCGGTCGAAGACCAGTTGGCGCGATTGGCGAAATTGCCGTCGTCGTTGGCGGGGCACGTCATCGCGCGCAAGGCGGCGGCGTTGGAGAAATTGGAAATGGTGGATGAAGCACGTGCGCTTCTGGCGCGCGGGATGCGTGAGTATCCGAGTCTGTCACTGGCGTTGGTCGCGGCGCGTTTTGAATTGGCCCAGCGCAATGCAGTGGGTGGCGCGCGGATTCTCGGCTTCGTGCCGTTGCTGCGTGACGTGTCGTTCGGCGATTGGCCCCTCGTGCGTGAGGCGGCGGAGTTCGTGGCGGCGCATGGATCGGCGCGGGACGCGCTGCCGATTTATCAATTGCTGGTGCGCAGCGCGGCACCGACGCCGGAGGCGAAGTTGCAGATTTTGGGCGATGCGCGCAAAGTCGCCGACGCGGCGGGTAATTTGCAGTTGTCGCTGGATTTTGGCCGGATGGCGGCGGAATTGACCGCGCCATTACCCGCGATCAAGAACGGCAAGTAATGGTGCAAGGCGTCTGCTTGTTAGGCGCCTCACGCGGACAATAAAAAACCCGCGGCGCAAAGCAGCGGGTCGAATGGTGAAAAGGCGCGCGCGTGATGGGGCGCGCACGGCGTTACACCGTGAGCAAGTCCTTTTCTTTGTGCGCGAGGTGGGAATCGATTTCTTTGATCGAGCGGTCCGTGGCGGTCTGCACGTCTTTTTCGAGACGCTTTTCGTCGTCTTCGGAAATGGCGCCGTCCTTCTTGAGCTTCTTGGCGGCTTCCATGGCATCGCGGCGGATGTGGCGCACGGAGACGCGGCCTTCTTCGGCGAGGCGATGCGCGGTCTTCACAAATTCCTGACGGCGCTCGCGGGAAAGTTCGGGGAAGGGCAGGCGAATCAACGCGCCATCCACGATCGGATTCACGCCGATGTTGGCCATTTGCAGCGCCTTCTCAATCGCGCGCGTGAGACCTTTGTCCCACGGCTGAATTTGAATCATGCGCGGGTCGGGTGTGGTGATGGCGGCGCAGCCTTTGAGTGGCATCATCGAGCCGTAGGCTTCGACCATGACGGTTTCCACCATCGCGGGAGAGGCTTTGCCGGTGTGAATGGTGCTGAATTCGTGCAGCGTGTGATCGACGGCTTTGCCCATACGAGTTTGGGCATCGGTGAGGACTTGATGGCTCATAGAATTTGAGGAGTTGGGTGTTGGAGCGGCGTGCGCGATAAGAGCGCCGGCGCAAAAAATTAACTGGCGACGGGGGCGGGATTGCTGACGAGCGTGCCGACTTTTTCGCCGAGCACGGCTTTGCGGATGGCGTGCTCGTCGTTGAGATCGAACACGAGGATCGGCACGTTGTTGTCCATGCAGAGTGAGAATGCGGTCGAATCCATCACCGAAAGACGCTGCTTGAGCGCTTCCATGAAAGTGAGTTCGTCGTATTTGACGGCGTCAGGGTGCTTTTTCGGATCCTTGTCGTAGATGCCGTCCACCTTGGTCGCCTTCATGATGATGTCGGCATGTAATTCCGAGGCGCGGAGCGCGGCGGTGGTGTCGGTGGAGAAATACGGATTGCCCGTGCCGGCGACGAAGATGACGACGCGGCCCTTTTCGAGGTGGCGCGAGGCGCGGCGCAAGATGAACGGCTCGGCGACTTGGTTCATCGGGATAGCGGTTTGCACGCGCGTGCTCACACCCATTTTTTCCAAGCGATCCATCAGCGCGAGACCGTTGATGACGGTGGCGAGCATGCCCATGTAGTCGCCGGTGGTGCGATCGACGCCGCGTTTGGTGCCTTGGAGGCCGCGGTAAATGTTGCCGCCGCCGATCACGACGCAGACCTCGACGCCGAGGTCGTGGATTTCTTTCACCTGACCGCACATTTTTTCCAGAGTGACGGCATCGATCGGTTCGGTGCCACGCCCGCGCAGCACTTCGCCACTGAGCTTCAGCACGATGCGTTTATACTTCAGTTGCGGTTGTCCGGAAAGAGTGTCGCCCATGAAGGGCGAGGAAACGCGTGAAGAAAACCCGCGTCAATGGAGGAAATGTTTCCCGCCGCTCTCGGGGTGGCTGCCAAAGTGGCTGACCGACACGGATTCGCACGCAATCCTGCGCGAGTTTAATGCGGGCACCTGGATTGCCGGGTGCGTTCAATTCTGAGGCGAAAGAGTGAAATTATCGCCGATTGGTCGTTCGTGGGATCGGCTGAGTTGGTGCAACCGACCGAGATCGCCGAGGATCATCGCCTCTTTCTTGGCTCGGGACCAGCGTTTGAGTTGGGCTTCGCGGGATACCGCGGCGGCGGATGCCATCGGTCCTTCGCAAAACACCAATCGAGGCCGCGCGTGATCGGACGTGAATTTGCTGCCGAGGCCGTAGCGGTGTTTGCGCAAGCGTTCACTGACATCGCGTGTTTGCCCGATGTAGAGCGCGCCGTCCGCGGATTGCAGTATGTAAACAAACGCGAAACCAGCTGCGGTGGCTGGTGCGGCGATTACCGGAAAGACTTTAGACATGGAGCAAGGTGGCCCGCGGCAATTATCCGAGGAGAAGCAGGTGCGGTCAGGCAAGGGGAAATCCTTCGAACTTCGCTCAGGTCGGGCCCTTCGACGGTTCGATCGGCTCACCGCAGGCAGGCTCACTAAAGGGGGCATTCGACTCCGGCAAAGAATGGCCTGCCATGAGCAAGGTCCAGAGGGAAAGCCCTTCGACAGGCTCAGGGCATTCGACACGGCCCTCGCGATAAAATGGCCTGCCATGAGCAAGGCCCGAGCATCGCGAGGGCCGCGTCGAATGGCTGCCCGACATGGATTCGAACCATGACTAGGTGAGTCAAAGTCACCTGTGCTACCATTACACCATCAGGCAATGTGAATGAGCGGTCGAAAGAAGGGCTCCAGCCGAGGCGGGTCAAGGGCGGAAATTGACCCCGGGCGTCTTTCAATCGGCCGTGGATGAAAATTTATTCATCCGGCGTTCAATCCCTATTCATCTCTTCGTGAGAAAAGCTGGCATGATCCAACGACTTCTGTGGCTGACGCTCGCCCTTGCCCTGACCTTTGGTCGGGCCGGTGCGACGGAGCACGCCTTGATCTTCGATCTGCCCCAGTCGCGGGTCGAAATCAGCGTGAAAGCGACATTGGATGCATTTTTGAGCCGTTTACGCGTGTTTGAACCGATGGTGACGGTCGATGACGAAGGGCAGGTCGTAGCGGCGGAGTTTCATTTTCGGTTCGCCGATATCGCCACCGGCAAGCCGAAGCGCGACCATGCCTTGCACGAGTGGCAACAATCTGACGTCTTCCCCGACAGCCATTTTGTGTTGAGCAAATTGGTGACAACAGCGGAGGGCTACCTGCAGGCGAAAGGCAAGCTGACGCTGCATGGCGTGACGCGGGAGATTAGCTTTCCCGTGTGGATCGCGCATGACGCCGGGGTGATTGCGATCGACGGCGACGCGTTGCTCGATGTGCGGTCGTTCGGTCTGCCGGTGCCGCGACTCTATTGGATTCTCAAAGTGGATCCGTTGGTGCGCGTGCGGTTTCATTTGCAAGGAACCATCGCGTCCTGATGGAGCCGTCACCGGGCAACTTGGCGGGTGCAACGGCATCGGCTGGACGCGAATCGACCTCGCACGAAGCACCGGTTGACGACCGGCGGCACCCATCGTTGGGCTCGCACGGTTCGCGCGGATGTGGCAACAACAGTGAAGCACCAGTCGCGCACTCATGAAAATCCTCATTGTCGAAGACGAACGCAAAGTGGGCCGCTTCATCGAGCAGGCGCTCACGGAGCAGGCGCACGCGGTGCGGCTCGTGACGTCGTGCGCGGCGGCGCGGGATGCGTTGGCCGAGACGCCTTACAACGCCGTCGTGCTTGATCTCGGTTTGCCCGACGGCGACGGACTCGAATTGCTGCGCGAGTGGCGCGCCGCAGGTTTCAATGAGCCAGTGCTCATTCTCAGCGCGCGCGATGCCGTGGAGGATCGCATTCGCGGATTGAACCTGGGCGCGGACGATTATTTGCCGAAGCCGTTCAGTATCGACGAACTGCTGGCGCGCATGCGTTCGCTATTGCGCCGTCAAACTTCGGGGCCGCGCGTCACCGTGTTGGAGCATCGCGCCGTGCGATTGGATTTATTGGCGCGCACCGCCGTTTGCGCCGGGCAACCGGTGGAGTTGACCAGTCGGGAGTTCGCTTTGTTGGAACTATTTTTGCAAAACCCGCGCCGCGTGCTGACGCGCACGTTGATCGCCGAGCGAATTTGGGAAGCGTCCTACGATCTCGAAACCAACTTGATCGAAGTCTACGTGCGGCGTCTGCGGCAGAAATTCGCCGCCGTGGGCGATGAGCCGATTATCAAGACGATCCGCGGCACAGGATATCAACTCGCGTGAGCTCGTTCACTTTTCGCTTAACGCTGCGCGTGGCACTGCTCGTGACCGTGATGACGGCGGTCGTGTTCACCATCGGAGGCTGGTTGCTCGTGTCGCAAATGGAACACAGTTTGCAGATGATGCACGAGGTGGAGGCGAAGGAATTGGGTGAGATCTTGGGTGACGATGCTTCGCTCTCGCCCGCGATCGTCGCCGCACGGATCCGCCGCGATGCCGATAGTGATGCGGCGCTGTTCATCATTCAAATCATGGCGCCGGGAGGAAATATTGCATTCCGTTCGGAGAATCTCGGCGCGACGATACTGCCGACCGGCGAGCAGCCAGATCCGCATTGGACGGCGACGTTGCCCTACCTGGGCCGCGTGCATCTTTCGTCGTTCAAGCACGGCCCTTGGCAGATCCAAATCGGCAGTCCACTCGCACCATCTGAGCGACTCGTGATCGACTACGTTAAAGTCGGCATAATGCTCACGCTCGGCGTGGCGGTGCTGGGCATCGCGGTCGGCTATTTGTTCAGTCGTGAGGCATTGCGTCCGGTGCGGGCGATCGAAGTGGCGGCACGGCGGATTCGCGCGGACAATCTCGGTGAACGCATTCCCGTGCCGGCCGGTCGGGACGAACTCTCGGCTCTGGCCCAGTTGTTGAATGAAACGTTTGATCGCTTGGAAACGTCGTTCAAACAAGTGCGCCAGTTCAGTGCGGATGCGTCCCACGAACTCAAGACCCCACTCGCGCTGATCCGTTTGAACGCGGAGAAATTGCAACGGCAAGTAGGCGAAGACGCCGAGGCCAACAGTGCGATTGCCGACATCCTCGAAGAAATTTCCGGCTTGAATCAAGTGATTGATCGCCTGCTCTTTTTGGCGAAATCAGAGAGCGGTGCGCTGACGCCGGAGTTGCGCCCGTTTGCTTGCGCCGCGCTGGTCACGGCGCTCGCCGAGGATGCGGAGGTGCTCGCGGAAGATCGCGGCGCGCGCTTCGTCTTAGAGCAGAATGTGCCCGGCGAATTACGCGGAGCTGCGGATTTGTTGCGGCAATTGCTGCTCAACTTGGTCGCGAACGCCGTCGCGGTTTCGCCGCGCGAGGGTGTGGTGACGTTGGATTCGCGCCCGGTGGGCGAGCATTGGGAATTTGTCGTGACGGACGAAGGCCTGGGTTTGCCCGACGAAAAATTGGGACGAATCTTCGAGCGCTTCGTGCGTTTCGCGGGCGACGAAGAACAGACCGCGCCGCGCGGTCACGGTCTCGGACTTGCGATTTGCAAGAGCATCGCCGAATTACATGGCGGCACGATTCGCGCGGAGCGGCGCACGGATCGCAGTGGTTTGCGGCTGATCGTGCGCCTGCCGTTCCCGACGCTGTGAGTTAGCGGCGGCGCTTTGTCGGCGCGCTGCGCTTCGCTGCTGGGGCGCTGAGAAATGGTTCGAAGATGGCGCGGTTTTTCACTGGAAAACGTCCGATGATCCGCACGCCGTCGTCGAGTGTTTCCTGCGCGCTCACCGTGCCGAGCTCGTGGAGTTTCCCGATGATATCGTAGCGATGATGCGGCACGAGCAGATCGGCGCTGACGTGATCGTCGATGGCGAGTTCGCCGCAACGGGCGAGCAATCGGTCGAGCCCTTCGCCGGTGTGCACGCTGATGAAAAGCGCCTCCGGATGCTTGGCGCGCATCAGCGCCAGCGTGTGGCCGGACGCGGCGTCGATTTTGTTGAACACGACGAGCATTGGCTTGTTGCCCGCGCCGAGTTCGCCGAGCACTTCCATCGTCGTGGCGAAGTGATGTTCGACGTTGGGATTCGCGACATCGAGCACGTGAATAATGAAATCCGCGACCACGACTTCTTCCAACGTCGCCTTGAACGCCTCGACGAGACGGTGGGGTAGACGGCGAATAAATCCCACGGTGTCCGTGGCGAGCAACGTGCGACCGTCGGGCAATTCGAGTTGGCGCGTCGTGGGATCGAGCGTGGCGAAAAGTTTGTCGGCGGCCAACACGTGCGCGCCGGTGAGTTTGTTGAGCAACGACGATTTGCCGGCGTTGGTGTAGCCGACGATGGCGGTGCCGGGGACGGGTTTGCGCATGCGTTTGCGGCGCTGCACTTCGCGTTGCTGGAGCACTTCGGCGAGTTCGCTTTTCAGGCGCGTGACGCGGTCGCGCACGAGGCGGCGATCCTGTTCCAACTGGGTTTCACCTTCGCCGCCGAGCGCGCCTTTGCCGCGTTGACGCGACAAGTGCGTCCACGCGCGCTTGAGGCGCGGCAGCGAATACTCCATCCGCGCGAGTGCGACTTGCAGCACGGCTTCGCGGGTCTGCGCGCGATCGGCGAAGATTTCCAATATCACTTCCTGTCGATCAATCACGGCGAGGCCGGATTCCTCCTCCCAGTTGCGCTGTTGGCCCGGTGATAACTCCTCGTCGAGGATGATGACGTCGCACTCGGCGGCCTTGGCGTGTTTAATCAATTCGGCGGCCTTGCCTGTGCCGAGGAGAAACTTGGCTTGTGGCTCGCGCAAATTGATCAGCGTGGAATGCACGATCTCGATGCCGAGATTTTCGACCAATTCTTCCAACTCGCCGAGGAGTTCCTCCCCTTCGCCGATCGCCATTTTGGGCGTCTGGATGCCCACAAGGAGGGCGCGCTGGGTCGATTTTTGATCGGTGAGGAAATCTGCCATGTGCGGCCACCATTAGGCGCGGACAACAGAGAGTCAAATGCCGCGAAGACGCGCGAGCCGCCAACTGGATATCCCCGCTGGGCGAAATGGCGCGCTTTGGCGCGGTCGCGGCGCGTTGTGGCACAGTGTAGTGCGGTGCGTGAAGCCTCTCCCGACTGAAGTAATCACCGTGCGAATTGGAATGCCGTATGCAGGTAACCTGCTAACTCTTTCTCTATGGACTCGCAAAAAATGACCGTCATGTCGCGCCAAGCGGTGCAAGACGCCCAATCGCTCGCGCGCCGCCATGCGCACCACGAAGTCGAAACGTGGCACTTGCTCAGTGCGTTACTCGCTAACGAAGGCGGCATCGTGCCGTCGCTGGTCGAGAAGCTCGGCCTCACTGTCAGCGCGTTGCAACTGGCGGCCGAGCGCGAGTTGGAGCGCATCCCGAAGGTCAGCGGCGCGGTCGATGTTTCGAAAATCTACGTAACGCAGGCCGTGCACGAAGTGCTGGCGCGCGCCGCTGAAGAGGCCGAGCAGCTCAAGGACGAATTCGTCAGCGTGGAACACTTGTTTCTCGCCTTGCTGCACGTCGCCAAGCCCGCCGCGCTCGCGAAGTATTTTACCAGTTTTAACCTCGACCGCGCTTCCGTCCTCAAGGAAATGCAACGCATGCGCGGCAGCCAGCGCGTGACGACCGACAGCCCCGAATCGACTTACAACGCGCTCGAAAAATACGGCATCGATTTGGTCGAGCAGGCGCGTCGCGGCAAACTTGACCCCGTGATTGGTCGCGACAGCGAGATTCGGCGCGCGATTCGGATTCTCTCGCGCAAGACCAAGAACAATCCGGTTCTCATCGGCGAGCCCGGCGTCGGCAAGACCGCCATCGTCGAAGGTCTCGCGCAGCGCATTCTCGCGGGCGATGTGCCCGAGGGATTGAAGGACAAAGTGCTCTTTGCACTCGATATGGGCGCGCTCATCGCGGGTGCGAAATATCGCGGCGAATTCGAGGAACGCCTCAAGGCCGTGCTCAACGAAGTGAAGCAAGCCGACGGACGCATCCTGCTCTTTATTGACGAACTGCATAACATCGTCGGTGCCGGTCGCACCGAGGGCGCGATGGACGCGGGCAATTTGCTCAAGCCGATGCTCGCGCGCGGCGAATTGCACTGTATCGGCGCGACCACGCTCAACGAATACCGCAAATACATCGAAAAGGATTCCGCGCTGGAACGCCGCTTTCAACCCGTGCTCGTGGCCGAGCCGTCGGTCGAGGACGCGATTTCGATTTTGCGCGGATTGCGCGAACGCTTCGAGTTGCACCACGGCGTGCGCATTCAGGACAACGCGCTCGTCTCCGCCGCCGTGCTCTCGCACCGCTACATCGCCGACCGCTTTTTGCCCGACAAGGCGATCGACCTCATCGACGAGGCGTGCGCGATGATTCGCACGGAGATTGATTCGCTGCCGACCGAACTCGACGAGCTGCAACGCCGCGTGATGCAACTCGAGATCGAGGAAACCGCGTTGCAAAAGGAACGCGACGACGCGTCGAAGCGTCGCCTCGACGTGTTGCGCAAAGAACTCGCCGACGTGAAGGAACGCGCCACCGCGTTGCGCGCCGTCTGGCAAAAAGAGAAAGACGCGCTCGGGCGCGTGCAGAAGGTGCGCGAGGAGTTGGAAACCGCGCGCCTCGAAATGGCGAAGGCGGAACGCGCTTACGATTTGAACCGCATCGCGGAGTTGCGGCACGGTCGTATCCCGCAACTCGAACAGGAACTCGCGCGCGCCGAAAAGGCGGACCGCACCACGACGACGTTGGTGAAGGAGGAAGTGTCGTCCGAGGAAGTCGCCGAAATCGTCTCGAAGTGGACGCACATTCCGATGACGCGACTCCTCGAGGGCGAAAAGGAGAAGTTGCTCAAACTCGAAGACGAATTGCACCGCCGCGTGATCGGTCAGGACGAAGGCGTGCGCCTCGTCACTGAAGCGATCTTGCGCGCCCGCGCGGGCATCAAGGACCCGCGGCGACCGATTGGCAGTTTTCTGTTTCTCGGGCCGACTGGTGTGGGCAAGACGGAGTTGGCCAAAGCGCTCGCGGAACAACTCTTCGATTCCGAAGCAAATCTCATCCGGCTCGATATGTCCGAATACATGGAGAAGCACAGTGTCGCGCGCATGATCGGCGCGCCTCCGGGCTATGTCGGCTACGACGAAGGCGGGCAACTCAGCGAGGCCGTGCGACGCAAGCCTTACTCGGTCGTGTTGCTTGATGAAATCGAGAAGGCGCACCCCGATGTGTTCAACGTGCTGCTGCAAGTGCTCGACGATGGCCGCATCACCGACTCACAGGGCCGCACAGTGAATTTCAAGAACACCGTCATCATCATGACTTCCAACATCGGCAGTCGCCACTTGCTCGATGGCGTCACGGACGTGGAAATTCCGGAGAGTGTGCGCGAAAGCGTGTTCGCGGATCTGCGGCAGACGTTCCGTCCGGAATTTCTCAACCGCGTCGATGAGACCGTGTTGTTCAAACCGCTGTCGCTTGAGGAAATCGAACGCATCGTCGATCTGCTCATTGCGGACATCAACCGCCGCCTCGCAGACCGTCGCGTCTCGGTGGTCTTGAACACGCAGGCGAAGAAGTGGGTCGCGGAGAAAGGCTACGATCCCGTCTTCGGCGCGCGCCCGCTTAAGCGCTTCCTGCAACGCCATCTCGAGACCCGCCTCGCCCGCGCGCTCATCGGCGGCGAAATTGCCGAAGGCACCACCGCCAACTTCGCTATCACTGACGACGCCCTCGTGCTCACGTGACGAACTTCGCGCGGCTCCGAGCCAGTTTGTAATACAATACGTTACAAGCTGGCTTGGGGGCGCGACGCTTTCGGCGTGTCATCGCGCCACGTTGGCGTGTTCGGGTGACCGACGGAAATGGCGGCGCGCAAACTGTGACGTTGGATTTCTTTCTTTGCGACGCGGGGACTTTGTGGGATGACTGGGCAACATGTCCGCTGAGCCCATCCGCTTTTTCAACCGCGCCAAGCAATCGATCGAGACCGAACAGATCTACGGAGAGAAATGGCTGCGCTGGACCTACGAATCCGGCCTCGGTGGGTTTGCGCTCAACGCGTTGGTCAAACGCGCGTTTCTCTCGCGTTACTACGGTTGGCAAATGTCACGGACGAGCAGCACGCGCCGCATTTTGCCGTTCATCATCGATTACGGGTTGAGCGTCGATGAATTCGCGAAGAGCCCGTTTGTTTTCAATTCGTTCAACCATTTTTTCTACCGCGCGTTGAAACCCGGCGCGCGTCCGATTGCGGAAGGTGAGCGCGTGGCGGTGTTGCCGGCCGACGGTCGGCACTTAGCTCTGCCCAACGTCGATCTAGCTGACGGGTTTTACGCTAAAGGCCAGCGCTTCGACTTGCGCGCATTTTTGGGCGACGACGCATTGGCGGAGGAATTCGCCGGTGGCTCGTTGCTTATCTCGCGGTTGTGTCCGGTGGATTACCATCGGTTTCACTTTCCGGTCGAGGGTGTGCCGAATGAATCGCGCCTGATCAACGGTTGGCTCTACTCGGTGTCGCCGATCGCCCTCCGTCGCAACCTCGGCTATTTGTGGGAAAACAAGCGCGCGGTCACGCTGGTGGATTCGCCAGTTTTCGGTCGCATGGCGGTGTGTGAAATCGGTGCGACGATGGTTGGCAGTATCGTGCAATCGTATCTCGCGGAGCGTGGCGTGGCGAAAGGTGAAGAGAAGGGTTACTTCCAATTTGGCGGGTCGTGCGTCGTGACGATTTTCCAGCGCGGGCGGATCACCTTTGACGCGGACTTGGTGCAACACAGCGCCGCCGGGCTTGAAGTTTACGCGCGCATGGGCGAGTCGCTCGGCACGGCGAGTTGACTTGTTTAGAAGCGGACGTGCTTTGACGATGAGTTCACCGGAAAGCGTGATTTGCACGCGGCGGGAAGGTTTCTCCGCTTGCCCGAGGTCGCCAAATCCGCAATCCACTTAGTTTCGCAAATGCTCGGGTGGTGGAATGGCAGACACGCCGGTCTTAGAAGCCGGTGCCGTAAGGCGTGAAGGTTCGAGTCCTTTCCCGAGCACCATTTGATTTCGATGCGATTTAAGGCCTTAGGGGATTCGCCGCATGACTTCGATCCGGGTATTTCGAGCCGCGGGTGCGACAAACATGAATTTTCGCGCGGACGATTTAATTCGGGGAAAAGACAGGCTGGAGTGAGTCGGTTCGGAGTTATTCCTGAGTAATGTGTATGCTGTGGATATTACCCGAGCGTTACAGTAGGGGATTCCCCGATATTACTTTCAGGAATAGGTATTTGGATTGGATGAGGTATCTTGAAAATGGCTTGCGACTAGGACCTTGCTAGCTCATCCGTCAATCACCCCATTTGGGGTATTCGAGCTACTACGGCCGAATAGCACCCTTTCTCCCCACGCCCCCATGAAACCGGTCTCTTTGATGAGCCGCGCTTTGCGCGTCTGTCTTTTATTCTTCTTCGTTTCGGCTTCAGCATTTGCCGAAATTCCCGTGCTCACGAGTCAGCCGGCGCCGGTGACAGTGATTCCCGGTGGCGGAGGCTTGATGAGTGTGACGGTGAGCAAGCCCGAAGGAGTGAGCTACCAATGGCGGCGCAACGGGGTCAATTTGCCCGGGCAAACCGAGCGGGAGTTGGAATTGGAGGGGATTTTTTCAACCCAACTGGGCGACTATGATGTAGTCGTGAGTAACGCGTTTGGGAGCACCGTGAGCAGTGTGGCGACCGTCAGCCATAGCGCGGTGAGCAACACTTGGGTCGGCGCATCCGATTATAATTCGCCGCGGTTTTCACGGGACACGGCACCGGGCCGGGTTACGAAGGGAGCGAACGGCAAGCTCTACGTCACGCGCGGGGCCACTTTGGGGGTGGACGGCCGCAATCAGGCGGTGCGTGGCGCGGTCATCCGGCTCAACGCCGACGGTTCCCTTGATCAGTCCTTTTTCCTGCGCACCGAGCTGGAGGATGGGTGGGCCATTCTCGAGCAGTCCGACGGGAAGGTGCTCATCGGTGGTCACACGCAGGATGAAGGTTTTAGTTTCGGACTGATCCAATATCGCGTCTTCCGTTTCCACGCCAATGGCGATCGCGACGACAGTTACCACTCGCCGTCCTTTGCGGGTATTCCGCGCTTTTTCACCCTGCAGGCCGACGGCAAATTACTCGTGGTGCCCTCGAGCAATAACAACGGCAACGGCGGGATCACGACCTTGGCACGGTTGAACACGGACGGGTCGCTCGATACCTCCTTTACCCAACCCGTGCTCAACACCACCGGTTCGTTCTTCGCCGCTCCCGCGTTGGACAGCGCTGGCCGCATTTACGTGGCCGGCACCGGGATCACGACCATCAACGGCATCGGCCGACCGAACTTCGCGCGCTTGTTGGCCAACGGCCAGGTGGACACCAGCTACGTGCCGTCTGGCTTTACCTCCCCGGCGCAATTCCGCGGCCTTGTGATCCAAAAACAGGGTGGCAATGCCGACAAAGTGGTCCTCGCCGGTGGCACCATCCAGGTGGCCGGTTCCGCGGCACCGACGGCCAATCGGCCCGTGATCCGACTCAACCTAGACGGTTCCATCGATCCGAGCTTCACGCTCGTCACCCAAGCCGATTTGAACCAGACCGTGCGGCCGCGCCTGCTGCAGTTGCTGCCCGACGACAGCCTTTCGCTCGTGGGATCTTCCGTCGCCCGGCTCGAAGCCAACGGCGCGATTCTGAGCACTTACACTCGCCCGCTACTTTCGACCGAAGCGTTCTGGATGGAGACGCTCAATGACGGCAGCGTGATTGTGCCGGTGGAGTATGCGACCACGGTGACGACTGCCGCCGGAACAAGCGTCCGCTCGACCTTGGTCAAATTCACCCCCACGGGTGCGATCGATGCCGGCTTTAATCCCGGCAGCTACCAGTTTGAAGTTTATCCGACGACCGCGAGCGTGCTCGCCGACGGCAAACTGCTGGTCTGGGGCAATTTTGCCAATACCAACGGTGCCGCTCGCGCCGGTGCTGCCCGGTTTAATCCCGATGGCACGATCGACAGTTCCTACGCTTTGAGTGGGGTCACCAACTTGCTTGGGATCACTTCCGGAGGCGCTGCCGACGATGGCCGCTTGCTCGTCAGCGTGACGACCGGCACGCCGATTCAGGCCGCCAGTTCCATCGTGCGCTTCGATGCCTCCGGTGGCTTGGACACGACCTTCACGCTCGATGCTTCTATTTCGGCGGCCGCGGGCCTGCAGGTTTATCAATTGCCCGACGGCCGCTCGCTGGCGTGGGCATCCGGCGCGGCGCGCCTGGTCAGCGGCACGACGATATTCAAACGCCTCAGCCAAACCGGCACCATCGACCCGACCTTTGTCGGCCTGCCCACCAGCAACTTTGGCACGGTGTTCCGTAACGGCAGCGGCGCCATCACGCAGGTGGTGCTCGGCTCCTTCAACATCGTCGGCCATTACCCCGATGGTCGTCTCCTCGCGATCACCTCAACCGGCCCCTACACCGAGAATGCCGGCGCGATCAACCTGACACTCCTGCGCCTCAATCAGGACGGCAGCGTCGATTCGACCTTCAACGCTCCGCTCGTGTCGTGGGGCACCAGCTTTGGTTTCACCCCGAACATTTCCGATCCGCAGACCAACGGTGGCGCGCCCACGCAGTTCTCCCAACTCTCCGCTTCCGGTTCTCCGTTCACCGGCGTGACTCCGTTGGCTGACGGCAGCGTCCTAGTTTACGGTATCTTCACCAGCCTCGGCGGCCAGCCCGCTCCCGGCTTGGCCAAGTTGACCAACACCGGCGCTCTCGACACCAGCTTCTCGGTCGGCTCTGGAGCGGAAGTGCGCGTCTTGCCCGGTCGCAGTGCCCAAGTCCAAAGCGTGTCCTTCGCCGCCGACGGCAAGATCTGGGTCACCGGTTTGTTCGATACCTTTGGCGGCCGTGGTGCTATCGGTTTAGCCCGTCTGAACGCCAACGGCTCTGTCGATGCCAGCTTCGCGTCCGCTGCCGGTCTGTTCCTGCATCGGCCCAGCGGCAGCAAACTCGTCTTTGCTTCGCCGACCTCGGCCTACCTTCTCGGCAACTACGAGACGTCCCGCGGCGGCGACTTCCCCAGTGCCATGATCAAACTGAATTTGCAGGATAGCCCGCTGATTTCAGCTCAGCCGGCCAATGCCACGGCGACAGTGGGAGGAAACGCGACTTTGTCAGTGAGCGTTTCTTCACCGACTGCGTTTACCTATCAATGGCGTCGCAATGGCGTGGTGCTTCCTGGCCAGACGGGCGCTTCGCTGGTGATCAATGGAGTGACGCAGCGCGATGCTGATCGCTATGAAGTCGCCGTTTCCGATGGCAACCGCACGGTGGTGTCTCAAGTTGCGACGCTATCGGTCGCACCGACGAGTTATCCCGGCATCCTCGCCTACGATCCAACGTATGCCCCGAACTTAGAAACCCATTCGGCCCGCGTGCTGGCGGCGATTCAGTTGCCAGACGGAAAATGGATGGTCGGCGGTGAATTCACCCGGTGGGGATCGACCCCGCGTTCATTCTTGGCGCGCGTAAATGCGGACATGACGCTCGATACCAGTTTCGTTCCTCCGACGATTAACAATTTCGTTTTCGCCCTAGCGCGCGCCGCGGATGGCTCCATCTATCTTGGCGGAACATTTAACCAAATCGACGGCCACGCTTTTCCAGGAGTGGCTCGTCTGAAACCGGATGGTTCACTCGATTTGGGTTGGTTTCCACAGGACAATCCGCCGACCGCCACGGTAGTAGGACTGGCGGTTGACACGAATAACCGCCTTCTCGTCGCCCGTCAGAATGCCTTTGCTGGCGGAGAAATTACGACGAGTGGCACTAACGTGCTCCGTCGCTTGCATGCCGATGGCTCGATCGATTCCTCCTTCACGGTCGACATCACCACCGGCGGCGGACGCATCTTCGCTTTAACGACCGAGTCAGATGGCTCGGTGGTGTTCGCGGGGCAATTTACCGCAGTCAACGGTTTGACTCGTTCCGGCCTTGCGCGGGTGAGCACAACCGGAGTGTTGGATAGCAATTTTGCGGGTTCAGCCGGTGCGAACGGGATCGTCTACACGATCGCTTCACTCGGCGCGAATCGCTATCTGGTCGGCGGCTCGTTTGGCACGATCGGGGGGCTGGCGCGAAACCGCGCAGCGATCATCGAAGCCAGCGGGGCAGTGGACACAGTTTTTGTGCCACCGGCATTGAACGGCAATGTGATTGGCGGGGCGATTAACGCGGAAGGCGAAATCGTCTTGGGCGGTTCATTTACGACGGTCGCTAGTCAAACGAGCAACGGTTTGGTGCGCCTGCTGCAAAATGGCAGTATCGCCTTTCGCTATGTGAACGGGGCTGTGGCCACCAGTTTGGGAACCAACACCGCACTGCGTTCGGCCTTTGTCTTTCCGCGCGCCGCGGGCCAGGTGGCGCTGTTTGGCAGTTTCCAGGTGGTGTTAAACGAAAGGAGAATTGGCATGGCGTTGGTCAACGGTGATGGGTCGCTCGCGGCCAATCCCGCGGTTCTTCTCTATCGCCCGGCATTTACCGGAAGTGCGTTTGCCACGGTTGACGGCAAGACAGTCGTTTTCGGCTCGATTGATGCGGCGGCTGGCGTCTCTGGTCCGCTCGGGCAAACGGTGCGCTTGAATAGCAATGGGGCTGTTGATGCGAATTATCCCGGAGGTTCGGGCTACGGCATGGTTGGTCTATCCACCTTTGGTATTTACCGCACGGTTCAGCAATCCGATGGCAAGTATCTCGCGATCGGAGATCTCGCCAGTTACAATGGCAATCCGAGCACGCGGGTGATTCGGACCGGGGCCGACGGATCGTTTGATTCTTCCTTTATTGCCGGCTCCGGAACCAACTTGGCCTTTGCAAATTTTGCGCCGATCTCCGGAGGGCGCACCATGATTTCTGCCATCGGTAGCGGGCTAACCTACAATGGAACGAGCATTCCGAGCCTGGCTCGATTGAATGCAAACGGCGCCCTGGATTCCAGTTTTGTGGCGCGGACATTTGTGCCCGCGAATCCCGGTGCCTTGGCGGTCGTTGAAACGTTCGACGGCAAGTTGATTGTCGGAGGCAATTTCACGAGTTACGACGGCATGGATGCGCCGAGGTTGATCCGCCTTAATGCGGATGGTTCACGCGATCACTCCTTCCAAACGGGTGGAATCAGCGGGGGCTCCGTGGCTGCGGTAAGAGGATTGCCGGACGGACGCTTGGTTATTGGTGGCGGCTTCACTGTCGTCAATGGAGCCACCGTTAACCGTCTCGCGATCTTGCATCCCGATGGGCAAACCGACACGTCTTTCGCGGCGTCAAACAAGATTGACGCAGGGGTCGCCCAAGTGGTGGTGCAGGCGGATGGGAAATTGATTGTGGTCGGTGATTTCACCGGCACCCCGAGCCCCTATGCGGCGCGGGTGAATTCCGACGGGTCGATCGATGCTGGATTCGCGTTGCACGGACTGACCGGCGGCGGCGGTGCCGCGATGCGAATCATTGTGGCTGATGACGGCAGTGTTTACGCGCACAACTTGATTGGGAGTTTCAACGGCGGCGTCCCCGTCGCTTATGCTCGTTTCAGCGGAGCCCCAGCAACTCCGGCGATCTCGGTTGCTCCGATCGGGGGCACTTTCCGAAGTGGGCAGCCCGCTAGTTTGGTGGTTCGGGCCACGGGCACCGGGCCCTTTACCTATCTCTGGCGGCAGAACGGAAATGTCATCGAAGATGCGACGCGTTCGATTCTCTCCACTGACGCAATCTCCGCAGAGGATGCCGGCTCTTACCAAGTCACTATCACCGGTCCCGGCGGCTCGATCACGAGCACCCCGGTGGTCGTGGTCATTGATACAAGCACGCCGCCCCAGATCGTGGACGAGCCGTTTGGCCGTCGGGCTCCGCTTGGTGGCAAAGCCTTGTTCCGCGTCGCTGCGACGGGCACGGCGCCGTTGAGCTACCAATGGAGCAAGAATAGTCAGGTGATTCCGGGAGCGACGAATGCGGATCTCCTGATCGCTGCCGTTTCTGCGGGAGATGCCGGCAGTTACACGGTGACCGTCACCAACTCCAATTCGAGCGTAACGAGCAAAGCCGCCGTCTTGGAGGTGCTCACGCCCGACAACGTCTTGTGGCAGCAATCACTCGACACCGCGAACGAGTTCGCCCCGGGTCGCACTTATCATGATGGCGCGGGACGTGTTTATCTCCCCTGGACCGTGCAAGATCGCGCGCTCGACATGGCGGGCGGCAAACTCGTCGGCGCGCTTGCGCGCTTCTCCGAAGCGACCGGTGCCCTCGATCCGAGCTTCAAGCTCGATCTGCGGTATCGTCGGGTGCAGCACGTCGAATTTCAACCGGACGGAAAACTCCTCCTGGCGGTTACGGTCGGCGATGCGTCAACCGTTATCCGCGTCAACACCAGTGGCGTTGTGGATCCCGGCTTTGTTGCGCCCAATTTCTTGCGTTCGGTTCGCTTCATGACGCGCCAGCCGGACGGAAAGATCATCGTCGCGGCGACGGATAACCGCCGCGCAGTCGAGCTGCCCGGTGCGATTGCGAATCTCCTGCCGGAAATTCATCGCCTGAATGCCGATGGCTCGGTCGACACCAGTTTCACTCCGGCGAATTTGCAGACTAACGGTGTCATCTTCGGGCCTCCGGCCGTGGATTCTGCCGGTCGCATTTATCTCGCTGGCTCTTTCACCCATGTGAACGGCACGGCGCACTCCAATGTGGCGCGTTTGAATAGTAACGGTGCGCTCGATTTGAACTTTGGCGCGACCTTGCCGGCCGGCTTCTTCAGCAGCCAGGCGCGCGCGGTGGTGCTCCAGAGCGATGGTCGCGCAGTCGTGGCCGGTGATTTCCGTTACACTGCTCGCGGAACTCCGGGCGATCCGATCATGGCCGTTCGCTTCAACGTCGATGGCACGTTCGATACGACCTTTGCCCAGCCGTTGCGGAGCCAACTCTTAATGAATCCGGCGCTTGGATTCCGCTTGCGCCACATGACGGGCGTCGCCGGGAACAAAATGTTGGCGGTCAGCGACCGCGTTGTCCGCTTGAATGCGGATGGAACACGGGACGCGACGTTTGCCAATCATGCCTTCGCCCGGGAAACTTTCTGGGTGTCCCAAGGTAGCGATGGCGCTGTTTACGCACCGGACCAATCGGGAGTGCAGAGCGCTGCAGGCACGATGTTGCCCGTGTGGGATAATGGTGTCGCGCGCTTGAGCGCAGACGGCGTGCCGGCTCTCGGCTTCCAAACCGGTGGATTCGGTCGGATGGCCTATTCGACCAGCGGTCGGGTGCTCAGCGATGGATCAGTTTGGATCGGAGGCGCGTTTAACCGGTTTGGTTCGACGGTCGTGCCTGGCTTAGCCCGCTTCACTACTCCCGGGACTTTGGCCTCGGCTCAAGCAGTCGCTCCCGCTGGAAGTCCGGAAGCTTTCCGCAATAATCCCGTCACGGGCGTTGCTGCCGGCGACAACGACCAAACTTATGTAATCTCACTCCTCGCTTCCAGTGGCACGGGGACATTCTACTCCTCGCTCCAACGACTGAACAGCGTCGGTGTTCAAGATACCTCCTTTAATCCGATTTTGCCGAGCGGCTACAATCTCGGAACCGCGAATCCCTTGGCGAGTGCGGGTGGCAAACTCTTGTTGGCCCAAGGTAATGTTGCTGCGCCGGTCGCTTTGGCCGGTGGAGTGGGCGATTCGCTCTTGCGCCTCAATCCTGACGGCACGCGCGATACCAGCTATAATCCGGGCTTAGCCTCGTTCGCGACGGTTGAGCGTGGTGCGAATAACGCGGTGACCATGATTCGCACGGGCGGCTTGAACGTCGCCAGTGTCGGAACCGACGGTAGCGCGCTGGTGATCGTCTCCTCCATCGATGGCACCTTGCGGTTGGTGCGACTGTTGGCCAATGGTGCGGAAGACGCGGGCTTCCGCTCGCCGTCGTTTGGCACCATCACTCCGGCAGTGGGAGTTACCGCCAACCTGCTTGACCCGGTTACGGGCGCGACGGCGCAGTGGCCGATCAGCACTTACAGTGCTTCCGACACGGTGCGAACGGCGGTGCAGATGCCGAATGGCAAGATCTACCTCGGCGGCACCGTTGCTCTGGCTGGCTCGCCAACGGGCTTGGTGCGCCTCAATGCCGATGGTTCGCTCGACACCACCTTTGCCGGAGTCGGAATCGCGACTACCGTAATGGATGGCGTGCCGTATGTGACCGCGCTCCAAACCGATTCTTCCGGTCGTCTCTACATTGCGGGCCGCTTTACTTCCTTCAACGGCGTGCCGGCGAACGGCCTGTTGCGCTTGAAGAATGACGGCACGATCGATGCGAGCTGGAATCCTGGCTTCTCCCTGCTCGACCGGCCCGCGGCGAGCGCGCGCCTCGTGGTAGCGGGAGACAAATTGTATGTCTTCGGCACGCCGGGCAACACGTCCGACTCGTTGCCTTCTGCTTATCGCGTCGTCGATATCCCAGCGGTGCCGGTCTTCAATCAGCAACCGACGCTTTACACCGGTGCGCTGCTCGAAGGCAGCAACATGGGGTTCTCCGCGCTGGCGACGGGTCCAGGGACGATTACTTACCAATGGTTCCGCGACGGCGTCGCGATTCCCGGAGCAACCTTCGCGACCTATAGCGCGGTTGCCCAAGCTGGCAGTTATCACGTCGTCGCGACTTCGCAACACGGTAGCCAGACCTCGCAGTCGTCGATTATCACCACTCAGCCGACAGCCCCGGTATTCAATGCGGCAGGTAACAACATTTCCGGCACGTTTGGGCAGGTGGTTCCGTCGGGCACAGCGGCCTTGCTGACGCCGACGCCACTAGCAGGCTCCGCTCCCGTCTCTTACCAATGGCTGCGCAATGGCGTCGATATTCCTGGCGCCACCAGTCCGACCTACTTCCTCAGTAATTGGACGTTTGCCGACGCCGGCGACTATTCGGTGCGAGCAACGAACTCGCTCGGCAGCACGCTCAGTCCGGTTGATCGCTTCTTGGTTACCCATGAAGGCGGTTTGAAATGGGCCAATCCGACTCCAACGGGCAATGGCCTCACCCGCGGTGAGTTTCTCGACGGAAAATTCTTCGTCGGCGGCTTGCGTGGCACGCTGCTCATTTCGACTGATGGTCTCACTTGGACTCAACGTCACATCCCGGCCTCGAACAATATCTTCAAGGTCCAACGCGTGAACGGCAGCTACGTCGCGATGGCGAGCTTGAATGCCTTCTTCACCTCTCCCGATGGCGAATCGTGGACTCCGCGCGCGACTGGCGTCGATGGCGGCCTTACTTCCTTCCAAGACATGACCACGGGCGGCGGTCGCATCGTGGCGGTCGGCACGGGCGGAGTCACGGCCGCATCCAATGACGGCATCAACTGGACTATCGGCTCACTCGGTGGCGGACAGACCGACACTTTGTTCGGCGCGACTTTTGTCCTGAACCGATTCTACGCGGTCAGCGGTAACAACGGACGCGTCTTCTCGAGCGAGGACGGGCTCTCGTGGTCATCGGTGCCGACACCGGCGGCGAGCCTGCGCAATCTCACTTACGGCGCTGGCCGCTTGGTGGCGGTGGGCGGGAGCGGCGTCATTGTCACTTCGTCGAACGGCACGCTGTGGAATGCGGTGAACTCTGGTGTCACCGACCAGATTATCGGCGTAAACTTCGTAAACGGACGTTTTATCGCGACGGGCGTAAACGGGTTGATTCTTACTTCACCCGACGGTCTGCAATGGACGAAACGCAGTTCGAACGGAAACCTGAGCAGTCTGCAGAACGCGAGCTACGGCAACGGACGCTACGTCATCGTGGGCCAGGCCGGAAGCACCGGTCGCATCATCCTGACCTCGACGGATGGCGAAACGTGGAGCAATGGCATCTTCGGTCCGCGCCAAGGCACAAACCTGTTCGCTGCCTCCACCGACGGGAACACCGTGGTCGCTGTCGGCGCTACTGGCACGATCGTCAGCTCCACCGATACGGTGGTCTGGACGGATCGCTTCTCCGGAACGACGCAAAACCTCAACGACGTCGCCTATGGCGCGAGCAAGTTCCTCGCCGTGGGCAATAGCGGTGTGGTCACTTCTTCAACCAACGGCACGACTTGGGCGGTCGAAACCACCACCGGACTGACCGCGACTACGCTGTCAGGCATCCGACATGACGGCACCCAGTGGATTGTGGTTGGCGCCGGCGGTTTGCTCGCCACGTCAACCAACGGCACGGCATGGACCACGCGTATTTCCTCTACGACCTCGTCGCTGGTGGCGGTCGCCTCGGGCGGCGGCAAGCACGTCGCGGTGAGCAGCAATGGCACGATCATTGTCTCGTCCGACAGCGTCACTTGGTCCGGCGCGACTGCGCCTGGAACGGCTGGATTTACCGACGTCAGCTACGCCAACGGCGCGTTTGTCGCCGTGGGTAACAGCGGACGCGTGGTGCATTCCACCAATGGCACGACGTGGACTGCGGCGGCATTCACCAATGCGAGTTTCCGTTCGGTGCGCGTCATCGGCGGTCACTTCATCGCGACCACCACCGGCAGCCCATATTACACGTCAGCTGATGGCGTGACGTGGACCGGTCGTTACACGGGCGCGTTCGACACGATCCACGACACAGTAGGTTTTGGAAACAGGGTGGTCGCAGTTGGCAATTTCGGCACTGTCCTCACGGGCGGCGCGCCGGAAATCATTCCCCCCGTTGCTCAGACGGTCGCCGGGGGCGAATCGGTGGTGATCAAGTTCACCGTTTCGAATTCGCCGCTCCCCGTCACCTATCAGTGGTTCAAGAACGGCAATTCCATCGGTGGGCCGAACGCGCCGATTCTCACCATCGCTTCGGCGACGGCTGGCGATGCCGGGGACTACACGATTACCGCGACCAACGCGCTCGGTGCGACCACCAGCGCGATCACCAACCTCACCTTGAATATCGGCGTGGCGATTACGGAACAACCGCAGCCACAAATCGCCGTGGTCGGTGGCTCCGCGAACTTCAGTGTCACCGCCACCGGCACGCCGGCACCGAGTTACCAATGGTTCCTCAACGGCCGTCCGGTCGGAACTAACTCGCGCACGCTCTCCTTCGTGGACCTGCGTTTGAGCGACAACGGCTTCATTGACGTTCTCGTGTCGAACAAGGGCGGTTTGCTCCTCAGCGAACGCGTGCGCCTCACGGTTAATCCGATCGCTCCGGTAATCACCAGCGCGTTGTCGGTCGTCGCGGTGTCCAATGTGCCGTTCAGTTTTCAAGTCGGCACCAACAATACGCCCGCGACCTTCGGCGCGTCCGGACTCCCGTCGGGTCTCTCGATCGACTCGGCGTCTGGAATTATCTCGGGCACGCCCACTCAGGCGGGTGTGACCAATTTCTCCGTCACTGCGACCAATGTGTCCGGCTCCGATCAAAAATCGATCCAGCTCACGGTGCAGCCGCCACCGCCAGTGATTACGAGCCCGGCCTCGGCCACCGCGCGAGTCGGCGTTGCCTTTAGTTATACGATTGCGGCGACGAATTCGCCGACTGCGTTTAGCGCAACCGACTTGCCTCCCGGGTTGTCGCGTTCCGGTGCGATCATCAGCGGCACGCCGACGACCGATGGCAACTACACCAGCATAATCGGGGCGCAGAATGCGACGGGTTCGAACTCCCGCGCACTCTCGATTCAAGTTCTGCGGGCTGTGAATGCGCCTGTCTTCCAAGGTCCTACGACCATCAGCGGCACCGCGGGCACGGCGATCGACTACACGCCGAATTTTGGTTCCGGCAACACGGGCTTTGCGCTCGTGAATCTGGCTGACGGCTCCCCGTCGGTGTTACCCAACGGTCTTTCGCTCAATCCGTCCACGGGTGCCATCACGGGCACCACGACCCAGCAAGGAAAGTTCCCGATTGCCGTGCGCGCCACCAACGCCGGCGGATCGACGACCACGGAGTTGACGCTCACGATCGTGCCTTCGCTCACAGCGCCGCTCTTCACCAGCAGCAGTGCACCGGTCGCGACGGTCGGCGTGCCGTTCAGCTTCACGTTGACTACCAATCCTTCCGCCACCGGTTTCACGGCGATTGGATTGCCCGCGGGGATCACGTTGGCTCCGTCGACCGGAGTCATCAGTGGCACGCCCACTGAGCCGGGCGTTTCTGTCGTCGCAGTGACGGCGACGAATGCTGGTGGCTCGTCCAATGGTTCACTCAACTTCGTGGTGAATTCCTCGCCGCTGGCTCCGGTCTTCACCAACTCGGCAGCAGTTTTCGGCCGCGTCGGCGTTTCCTTCAGCCTCCAGCTCGCGGCCAACAATGCGCCGACGACGTTCACGGTGATGGCGGGCGAATTGCCGGCGGGTCTCGCACTGAATGCCGGCACCGGTCTTATTACCGGCACGCCGACCGTGGCAGGCACTCCGCGGATTTGGGTGACGGCAAGCAATGCCGCCGGCGGACGCGGTCCGGCGATGGAGTTGCCCTTCACGATCCGGCCCGCCCTGACGGTCCCGGTGGTTACCAGTAACGGTTCCGCGACAGCGCGCGTGGGCACTCCGTTCAATTACCAAATTCAAGCAACCAACACGCCGACCTCTTTCGGTGCGACTCCGATCCCGAATGGACTGAGTTTCGATTCGGTCAATGGCACGATTAGCGGAATCCCGAGCGCAGCCACATCGACGTCCCTGAATTTGCTCCTGACCGCCACCAATGGCGACGGCACGGGTGACCCGAAACTCCTACTCCTCACGATCGTGCCCGCTCCGGCGACGCCGCACATCACGAGTGATCGCGAAGCGACCGGACGAGTCGGTGTCGCCTTCAACTTCCAAGTATCGGCTACCGAAAATCCAACATCCTTCGCCGCGGACGCATTGCCTGAAGGCCTCGTGTTGGATCCGGCGACGGGAGCGATCACGGGCGCGCCCACGACTGCGGGTGCAGTCCAAGTGCGACTCCGTGCTGCTAACGCAGCTGGGGTAGGACCGTTGTCGGACCTGCGACTTGTCTTCGCCCCGGCCTTGACCGCTCCTGCAATCACGAGCCCGGCCAGTGCCTTCGCGAAAGTTGGCGTGCAATTCGCCTATGCGATTGTCGCCAGCGCCAACCCCACCAACTACTCGCTCACCGGTATGTTGCCAGCCGGTCTGGACTTCAATGCCAGCACGGGCGTCATTCGCGGCAATCCTTCTGACAGCCCGGGCTACTATTCGGTCACGCTCTCGGCGTCGAACGCCACCGGTTCGAGCCAGCCGCAAAGCCTCCTGATCGATCTGGTGCCGGCCGACAATGCGCCGGCCATCACCAGTGCGCGTAGTGCCACGGCAACAGTAGGCGTGCCCTTCAGTTATCAAATCACGGCATCGAACGTGCCCAATACGACACCGTTCCCGCCGTCGGTCTACCTTGATGCGATCGGGTTGCCGCCGGGATTGGCAGTCAATCCCTCGACCGGCCAAATTCAGGGCACCCCGACAGCGGCCGGTGTCTATGAGTGCAATTTGGTTGGTAGCAACGCGGACGGCATCGGCCGCACCCGCGCGCTTACGCTCACGATTTCCCCCGCCTTGAACGCACCGAGAATCACCAGCGCCTCCTCCGTCCACGCACAAGCAGGCGTCCAGTTTAGTTATCAAATTCTTGCGCTCAACTCACCGACTTCCTTCGAAGCTTTGGACGTTCCCTCGTGGCTGAAAGTTAATACCGCAACCGGCGCCCTTGTTGGCACACCGACGGGACCGGGAACATCGATCATTCTGGTCAGTGCCTCCAACGACGGTGGTTCGAGCACGGCGCAATCAGTTACGATCAGCATCGCGGCGGCTCCGAATACTCCGGTGATCACGAGCAACCAAATGCCAACCGTTCGCATCGGTGAAGATTTCACCTATCAGGTGAATGCAACTTTGGTTCCAACGCTCTACCAAGCGAGCGGCTTACCGCCGGGGCTGAGAATTGATAGCACCACCGGTTTGATTACCGGGAAACCCACCGCTTCCGGAACCTTCGATGTGCAACTGAGTGCGACCAACGCGAATGGCGAGGGCCAGACCGCGATCCGCACGATCATCGTCCTCCCGAGCCTCCAAATTAACGGCTAACCCACCACTCATCGTGACTACGCCAAATTTTTGCCCCCTCTCCATGATCACTCGGAGCAATTTAGTAACCAAGGCCGCCGCTTTCTTCTTCGGCCTGTTGAGCATGTATTCGACGCTGCTGGCGGCCGACCTGACGTTGCCGTCCGGCCAAGCGCTCGTCGCTTACACGCCCTATACGATTACCACCAATCCACCAGCCGCCGTCGGCACGGTCTACGGGGCAACCGGATTGCCGAGCGGTCTCTCGATTAATTCCAGCTCCGGCACGATTTCCGGCACGCCATCAGTCTCCGGTTTGTTTTCCGGCACCCTCTCTTTGAACGACGGGGCGATCACGAACAACTTCACCTATCAGCTGACGATTGCGGCCGCCCTCGGCACGCCCGAGATCAACAGCTCGCTCACCGCGCTGGGCGGAGTGGGGGTGAGTTTCACCAGTAATCTTTCCGCCAGCAACTCGCCCACGAGTTTCAATGTCGGCACACTTCCTCCGGGCATCACTTACGACAGCGCCCAATCACGACTCACCGGCACTCCGACCACCGCTGGTGTCTATTCGATCAGTGTGAGCGCGAACAACGCTTCCGGCACTGGCGCGAGTGTGACCCTCGTCATCACGATCGTGCCTTCGGGTCCGGTTCCGGCGATCACGAGCGCAGCCAGCGTCGCGGCAAACCTCGGGGTGGCCTTCTCGTATCAGATCATCGCGACCAATTCACCGACCGACTATGCGGCCAACGGTTTGCCCCTTGGTCTCTCCTTGGATCCATTTACTGGCCTGATTACGGGCACGCCCACGGTGGCCGGCATTTCGGTCGTCAACCTCACGGCCGTGAACGGAAACGGTTCGAGTTCGGCTTTCAATTTGACGCTCACCCTCGGACCGATTTCCACGATCACCAGCGCCGCCGAACTAACCGGTTACGCCGGCATCGCGATTACGCCGTTCCAACTCACGGCCAGCAACTCACCGCTGAGTTTCAACGTCGGCACCTTGCCGACGGGATTGAATTACAGTTCCACCACCCGCCAAATTTCCGGCACGCCGTCCGCAGCGGGAACAACCCCGGTTTCTGTCTCCGCCATTAACGCCACCGGTGCCGGGCCGCTCGCTACTCTCAGCATCGCGATCGCCACTCCCGTGTTGCCGTCGTTCAACTCCCATCCTGCGTCGCAAACGAAGACCGTCGGCGAGAGCGTCACGTTTACCGCCTCGGCGTCCGGTGCTCCAGCACCGTCCTATCAATGGCGCAAAGGAGGAGTGGACATCTCCGGTGCGACCGCTTCGAGCTACACGATTCCAGTCTTAGCCGAAAACAACGCCGGCAATTATACCGTCGCGGCGATCAGTGCGGCCGGGTCCGCGGTGAGTAACATCGCCGTCTTGACGGTTAATCCCCTCGGCTTCGCTTCCTATCAGCAAACGCACTTCACGGCGGGTGAGTTGGCCGACGTCAATGTCAGCGGCCCGCAAGCCATCGTCACCGCCGACGGTCTCACTAACTTGTTGAAATATGCCCTCGGTCTGCCACCCAAGACCGCGGCCGCCGCCGGCCTGCCCGAAACCTCCCGCGTCGGCAGCGATTGGACATTCACCTATCAGCGCCCGTCGGACCGCTCGGATCTCACCTACGCGGTGGAATACTCGACCAATCTCACCACCTGGACTTCGAACGGCGTGACGCATGAACTGGTGTCTTCCGTCGGGGGCGTGGAAACGTGGCGCGCGCGCGTGCCGCTCGCGAGTGCGGCCAATGCCTTCTTCCGTCTGAAAGTGGTCCGCTAATTTGCAACCGTTCCCGCGCGTGCGCCCGCCCTTCGTAGCGGCCACGCCGCCGGACCGCGCAGGAGCACCGTAAACGCCGGCAATTCTCCCACCGCCTGCACGGTGATGCGCTCGCCGACCGCAACGGTTTGTCGATCAACCACGGGTTGATCGGGAGCCGTCTCGCTCCAAGACGTCGCGACCCACGTGCCGTTTTCCCCGGGCAACACGTAAGGACCGTCACGGGTCGGACTGGCCCAGCTTTGCGATCCGAGAGCCAGGACGACAAGGAGCGGCAAAAATCTTTTCATGGAGTAGGGTCAGTCAGTGGAAACGAACAGCCGAGTCCAGAGATTAGACTCAAATTGCGGCATCCGCTAACCTCGGCCGAAACGCGCTGCGTTGAACTGACGGCGCTGAGCAGGTGAGCACAAAACAAGCGGCTCGCCATCGACCGGTGCGCGGCTAATTCTACGGGCCGTTGGAGATCGATTCGACCATGTCACGTCATGTGCCACAACCAATTGACCCTCACCTTTAATAGACCGCCGTTCGTCCGCGGGGCCGATGCATTTGGCAATGAGCGAGCTCAGGGATTTGCAGGACGTCCGATTCGAGCTGAAATATTAACAATTAAAACCTGACCCCTTTTCAGCACTATGCGGGATAGGGGGTATGATCCGGTGATAGGTTACAAATGATCCGGGGTGATGGGTGACACTTTGATGTAGGTGCTGGTTGGGTTGCTGAAGCGAGGAGTAAATTTAAGGGGAGGGTTTAAGGGAGGGGGCTTTGCTTCCTCCCTTTCCT
>CAMTVI010000015.1:0-30139 GCA_947085165.1 uncultured Opitutaceae bacterium | reverse complement strand
TGATCTAGCTGCGTGCATGCAAGTGGAAAAATAGATAACTTGTCCGCGGCGTGGGTAGCGGCGGTTTTAAGCTCCAACTGGTGAGCGCAGCAAAAGACAGGGACCGGGCACGATACAGGAGTTAACGCGTGCGTCTGTGACCCCGATGTAGTCGGGGTTGGTTAAGCGTCTCAGGTTTTCACCGTGAGCGTGCTGATCTTCGTGGGTTTGGTTATCCACGGTTCAATGGTGCGTCTTGCCCGCATACTCTAGGCTCGGACTTCAGGCGAAGGCTTGCGCCCCCGTCTCGTCCCGAACGTCATCATGCATGGGCCGGCCGCCCGGTCCCTGACAGTTGCCGCTCTCGACCAGCGGCCTTCAAAGAACAAAAATCATGCGTCGATCGCGGGGTGATCGTTCACGCTTTCGGGGTCGGCACTTGCGTGAGCAAGGCCCAGACGAAACCGGCCATCTCTCGCGCCAGCGCTACGGTCACCTTAGCTTTCATGACGCCGCGCCCGAGTAAATGCCGACTGCGTTTATAGAGCCGCGTCTGCACCTTCCAACTGAGTTCGCGGTAGGCCGTGGGTTGGCCGCGCTGACGCACGGTCAGTTGCGAGGAAACCTTCGGTAGGAGAAAGGCGTGTTGCACGGACTCGGTGAGGATCCAGCGGGCGTGCGCGTTGCCTGCTTTGGTGATGCCGCCGAGTTTACGGCTGGTGCCGGTGGTGTGTTCATGCGGCACCAGGCCGAGGAAGGCCATCACGTGCCGGGGATGAGTGAAGCGGCGCACATCGCCGAGTTCGGCCACGAGCACGGCGGCCGCGGTGAGTTGGAAGCCGCGCAGGCACATCATCGCTTGCACCGCCGGATACATTCGCCAGGAGGGCACTTGCGCCGAGATCAGGTCATCGAGGCGATCCACCCGTTGCCTGGATTGCGTGATGGCCAGAAGATATTCCTCCAGCACCGCCTTCAAGGCGGGGAGCGGGAGGACGAGTTCGCGCAGGTAACGTTGGTGCGCTTCCGACCAGTTGGCTTTGCCGGAATATCGGTAGCCTTGGCGCAGGAGGAAGGACTTGAGTCGTTGTTTGCAGCGCGTGAGATCGTGGACGGCATCGGCCCGGGCGCGGGTCAGATCGCGGATCGATTCATCGACGGCATCGGGCACGTAGATGGGCGTGAGTTCCCCGGCGCGGTGCAGCCGGGCCAGTTGCTCGGCGTCGCGGCGGTCGGTCTTTTGGCGCACGCCATTGGGCTGCGGAATCTTCGAGGGCGCGACGACGATGCAGTTGATTTTGAGTTGCTGGAGTCGGCGGTAGAGCACGTAGCCGGTCGGCCCCGCCTCGTAAGCGACGTGCAGGGTGATGCCCTCACCCCCGAGTTTGCGCAGGGCTTTTTCGAGGGCGTGCAAATCGCTCGAGATTGTGCCGTAAAGGCGTTGTTCGCCCGTGCGACCGTCCTCGGCCACCGCAATCACCGTGGTATCTTTATGGACATCCAGCCCGACATATTTATTTAGCTTCTTCATGTGCTTGTCTCCGTTTTTGGTTGGTTCGGTTGTTGTTCATCCTACGGCCACAATCATGCGGCTCTGCCCCTCACCGGGCAACCCGCGCTCAGGGGACAAGCACACCACTTTTTTTCGCTGCTTCTGCACGCAGCTATAGTGTCTCGGACAAGCCAGAGCCTCGCGCACTATGGCGATTATCGCGGGCGCGGACACGCGATGGGCGTAAGCCGCTTCCGCGTTGGCGAGAATTTCGGTGAGCGCGGCGCGATAGCGGTCGGTGTCCGATGGTGCATAGCCCGGCTTCCAATCGAGCACGTCGCTCGAAGGATCGCAGCAGTTGTTCACGAGCGTTTCGTAGCCGAAGACGACGCGCATGAAGGCCGGTGGGCGATTCTTTGCGTCCTCGAATTTAGCTGCCTCTTTGTCCTGAAGCCAGCGCATCAGGGTGTCGATTTCTGCTTGAGTTGCTTTTGCCAGTTTCATTTTCGGAGTCCTAACCAGTCCCCAGAGCCAACGTGCGGGACTGGGGGTGATTCGGTTATTTATTCTGCGCTCGGCATCGAGGGTGATTCGCCCGCACGCGGCTCATGTCCAATGTTGGGCAAAGAAAGAGCGGCGCTGCGACTTCGTCTTGGCCGCGGCGCGCTGAGGGCCAAAGGGTAACGCTCATGGCGCTTGTGTCGCCACCTGCGCGACGCCATCGCGCCCATTTTCCAATTCGCCCCGCATCGCGGCACGCGCGGTAGCAGGTGCGCGCAAGCGGCAAAGGTTAGTTTCTAGCTCGGAATGCGTCGCGGCGTCGCGTCAGAGCCAGCGCGCCAGCCACGCGAGCAAGTGCAGACTCGCGCAGGCGGCGAGCGCGGCGGCGAAATCATCGGCGACTACGCCCCATCCACCCGGCCAACGTTGCAGGCGTGCAATGCCGAAGGGTTTCACGATGTCGAACAAGCGAAAGAGCGCGAACCCTGCGAGAATGACGCCCCACGCCGGCCAACTCGCCAGCGCGCCACTCCGCGCCCCAAGATAGACCAGCGGGATCACCACAAATTCATCGAGCACAATCATGCCCGGATCGCGTAGTCGGAGGCGACGCTCCGCCTCTCCGCAAATTGCCACGGCGAGGTAGCAGGCAATCAAACTCCACACGACCGTCTGTTCCCAGTGGGCGGTGCGAAAAAAAATGAGCGCGTAAAGCACACCGACGGCCGAACCCCACGTGCCCGGCGCGGGCAATCGCCGTCCCAACGGACCGAGCGTAGCCAAACCGACGACAAACCCAGTGGGCAGACGCGCGGCCCAGCGCGGTTCCTTGAGTTTCATTTCAATCCATCACCACGTGGCCGTGGCGTCGAAAATAGGACCAACCCGACGTGATCGTGAGCACAGCCGACGCGACGTAGAGCAGCAGCCCGATCCCGTGCACGCCCGTCACCCAAATGTGTTCCGCCCCGAGAAAGAGATCGCCGAAATCCTGCGAAAACATCCGCGCACCAAGCAACCAGCCAATGGCGTTGAGTTGCACGAAGGTTTTCAGTTTTCCGCTACCATCCGCCTCGATCGAAATGTTGCGCATCGCCGCGGCCATGCGCATGCCCGACACCGCAAATTCCCGACAGAGGATGCAAAGCAGCAAAAGCATCGCGGCGATGGTGTAGTCGCGACCACCAAAAACAAAATAATCGTCATTGATCAGCGCGACCATCAGGCCGAGCACCATGACTTTGTCGATCACCGCATCCATGAAGCGGCCGAACGTTGACACCTGATTCGCATGACGCGCGAGCATCCCGTCGAACCAATCGGTCAACGCGGCCGCGATATAGAGCCAAAAGGCAATCGTCGCACACCAGGCGAAATCCGCATACATCAACCCCACGACGATGAACATCAGCGGCACGCGGGAGACGGTCAGAATGTTGGGCAAGTTCATCGACCCGCCGAGTCGAGCCATCCGAGCGGAGCTTGGCAATCTTGGAGATAGCTACTTTCGGGCGATTTGCGGTGACCTCATTGCTCGAGCATCTGGTCGCGGGACACTCCGGCATCAGGAAAAGCGCCTCTCCGGTGCGGTCGGGGCGAAATCGCTCGCCAATCCGCGGCGTGCCCGTTTGGTTTTCCGCCGTCCCGCATGAGCCACTGTATTTATCCCGGCACGTTCGATCCGTTCACAAACGGCCATCTCGATGTCTTATTGCGCGCCGCTAAACTGTTCGATCGCGTCACTGTTTCCGTGGCGATCAGTTCGACGAAAACGCCGCTCTTCACGGCGGTTCAGCGCGTGAATCTTATCCGCGCTACCATTGGCAAGATGCCTAATATCGAAGTGGTCAGCTTCGACGGCCTCCTGGTGGAATTCGCTCATCGCCAGAAGGCGACTGCGATTATCCGCGGTCTGCGCGCCCTCTCCGATTTTGAATTCGAGTTCAACATGGCGTTGATGAATCGCCATCTCGAGCCGCAGGTGGAAACGATTTTCGTGATGCCCAACGAATCCTACAGCTACACCAGCTCCACACTGGTGAAGCAGATTGCGCGACTGGGCGGCGACATTACCAAATTCGTGCCTGCGCCGGTGGCGGAGGCGCTGAAGGTGACCTTCAAGAAACCAACGAAGCGCGTGAAACGGGTCGGCGGGAAAAGCGACTGGCATCAGCGCTCCGGTTGACGCCGCCGAGGTTGCGTTAGCGCACCGTGTGCTCTTTGAGCGTGGCGTTGAGCCAGCGACTGAAGTCCGCCTTGAGCTGTTTAAGCGAGTCCATGTGCGTATACATCATGTGGCCCGCTTCGTAGTAGGTCATGCTGACATTACCGCGCACCGCTTTGGGCAAGTTCATGTGACGGAAGGTCCAATCAGTCGCGAAATACGGCGTCGCGAGATCGTAGTAACCGTTGGCGACCCAAACCTTCATGAACGCATTGCGAGCCATGGCGCGCTTCAGGTTTTCGCCGGTGTTGAGGTAACTGTTTTCCACATTCGCGTAACTCCACGGGCTGACGCTCACGAGCACTTCGTAATGGAGATCGGTTTCGAACCGCAGATCGCGCCGCAGGTAGTCACTGATGGCGTTGGCGTAGGGGCCGTTGATCGCCTCCATGCTGGGATCGAAGAAATTGCCGCCCGGTCCGTCGCCGTCCGATTCATCGAGCACACCAGCAATCGAACTGTCGAGGCGGCCGACCGAGATGCCTTCCGCACGACGGAGTTCGCGCACAAAACGGAAGATGCTCACGCGAAGATTCTGCTGTTTCACAAATTCCAACGATAAACCCGTGAGCAACGACAACTCCGCCGCGATGCGCTCAAAATCCTCCGCCGGCAACGCGTCGCCGCGCATCAACGCGAGCGTGTAGTCATTCTCCGCGAATGCTTCCGCACGACGCAGTGCGCCCGCGAGCGTGGCGGCCCACTCCCCTTGCAACTTGCCGTGATACCACGCCGTCGCGGTGTAAGTCGGCAGGAACAACGGAAACGGCACGTCGTTGCCCGGACCAAAGCGCGCCGTTTGGAAATTCAAAATTGAGGAAACGAGAATGACGCCGTTGAGGTAGTAGTCATATTTTTGCTGCAACCGATCCGCGAGCGCCGAGACGCGGGTGGTGCCGTAGCTTTCGCCGACGAGAAATTTCGGCGAGGCCCAGCGGGAATTACGCGTGGTCCACACTTGGATAAATTCCGCCAACGAATCGAGATCGCCGGTAAAGCCATGGAATTGTTTCACGTCGGCGCCCTTCGCCGCGCGGCTGAAACCGCTGGATACCGGATCGACGAAAACCAAATCCGTTTCATCCAACCAAGACCACTCGTTGTCAGTCCATTGATAGGGAGGCGGAACCGCTTTGCCGCGATCACCCATCAAAACCCGTTTCGGGCCGAGTCCGCCCATGTGCAACCAGACCGAGGAGGCGCCAGGACCGCCGTTGAATGAAAACGTGAGCGGGCGCTTGGCCGGGTCTTTCTCGTCGGATTTCTGGTAGGCGACATAAAAGAGATTCCCGCGCGGTTCCCCTTTGTCGTTTTTCAACACCAAGTAGCCCGTGGTCGCACGGTAGCGGATGACTTTGCCGCCGATGGTAACTTCATGCTCAGTGACGATCGGCGCGGGCTCTTTCTCAGCCGGTGCGGCGGGTGCCTTACTTTCGTTGCGCTCCTTGGCCGCTTCTTGCGCGCAAAGCGGCTGAACCAGTCCACCAATTACCAAGAGTAACGCCAGCGAGAGATTTTTCATGGGGTTGCGCGAAAGAAAGAGTCCGTTCGGACACTGGCAACAGGAAATCGGCACGGCGTGAAACCAAGCTCACTTTAGCAGCGTCTGGTGGAGACCTACGTAGTCCGCCGACTGCGTTTGCTTTCCCTTACCGAATAGCTTCTCTCCACTTCTCTTCGCATGAAAAAAGTCCTTTTGCTCATTCTGGTGCTCGGCGGCGCGGGCGGTGGTTGGTATTATTATTCCCAGCAAGGGCTCGCGAATGCGGCCCCGGTTATCGCCACCACAGCCGCGACGCGCGCCGATATTCTCCAAGTCGTGTCAGCCACCGGCCAGCTTGACCCCGTGCTCAGCGTGGATGTCGGCAGCCAAATTTCCGGTTTGGTGAAGAAACTCTACGTGGACTTCAATTCGCCGGTCAAAAAAGGCGACAAACTCGCGGAAATCGACCCCGCGACTTACCAGCAACGACTTCGTCAAGCCGAAGCAAACTTGGCTGCCGCCGAAGCGAGCGCCAATCTGCAGCGTCTCAACACCACTCGGGTCCGTTCGCTATTTGAACAGAAGTTGGTGACGCAGCAGGAACTGGATCAGTCCCTCTCCCTTCTCCAGCAGTCAGAATCGCAACTCTTGACCAGTCGCGCCTCCGTCGAAAACGCGCGCGTCGATCTCGAACGTTGCACGATTAACTCACCAATCGACGGCATCGTGATGAACAAGCTGACCGAAGAAGGCAAAACCGTCGCGGCCAGCCTCAACTCGCCGGTGCTCTTCACCATCGCGAACGATTTGAGCAAAATGCAAATTAGCGCCTCCGTCGCCGAAGCCGATATCGGCGCCGTCACGGTCGGTCAGCAAGTGACGTTTACCGTTGATGCCTTTCCGGGGCGTTCGTTTCGCGGCGAAGTCGTCCAAGTGCGCAATGCGCCGAAAACAGCCAACAACGTCGTCACCTACGAAACCATCATCAACGTCAACAACCGCGACCTGCGGCTGCGTCCCGGCATGACCGCCAATGTGTCGATCATCGTCGCCCGTCGCGACGGTGTCGTTCGCATCCCCAACTCCGTGTTGCGAGTGCGCATTCCCGAAGGAGTCACCGTCGCCGGAGCCGCTCCCAAAGCCACCCCAGCGACCGCCAAAGACGCACCAGCAACGCCAGCGACTGACTCAGCTCCACGTGGCGAAGGACGCCGCGGCGGCAGTGGTGGTGGTGGCGGAATGTTTGGCGATCTTTCTTCAGAGCAACGCCAAGTGTTGCGCGCGATCATGACCGAAATCGGTTTCGACTTCCGCAGTGGTCCCCCCACGGCCGAGCAGCGCGCACAGATTGAAAAGCTCGCCGGCGAGCGCGGCCTCACTTTAGGCGAATCCGCCCGCCCCGGTGAAGTCACCGTGACAACCCGCACCGTTTATCGACAAAAATCCCCGACCGCGCCAATCGAAGCCGTCACCATTAAAGCTGGGATCACCGATGGCAGTGGAACCGAGGTGATCGAAGGCTTGGCCGAAGGCGACCTGCTCATCACGAGCATTACGTTGCCCGGCGCACGTCCGGCGCAGGGCACGAATAATCCATTCGGTGGTCAGCGCCGCTTCTGACGATGAAGCCCGTTGTTCAACTCGAGGACGTTCATAAAACCTATCAATCGGGAGAAGTGCCCGTGCTCGCAGTGCGCGGTGTCTCGCTCACGATCGAGAAAGGTGACTTCGTGGCCGTGATGGGCGCGTCGGGTTCGGGCAAGTCCACGTTGATGAATTTACTCGGCTGCCTGGATCGGCCGACGAAGGGCAGTTATCTGCTTGATGGGGTTGATGTCTCCAAGCTCGACCGCAATCAGCTCGCCGACATTCGCAATCAGAAGCTCGGTTTCGTGTTTCAGGGCTTCAATCTCCTCTCGCGCACGACCGCGTTGGAAAATGTCGAGTTGCCGATGCTTTACGGTGCCCGCCGTCTTTCGGCGCGCGCCATGCGCGAACAGGGAATGCAGGCGCTCGAACTCGTCGGTCTTGGCCCGCGAGCCAGCCATTTTCCCAGTCAACTCTCGGGCGGCCAACAACAGCGCGTGGCCATCGCCCGCGCCTTGATCAACAATCCCCAAGTCCTCCTCGCGGACGAACCGACCGGCAATCTCGATTCGAAAACCTCGGTCGAAATTATGGGCGTCTTCCAGAAGCTCAATGAGCAGGGCATCACCGTGATCATGGTGACGCACGAATTGGACATTGCACGCTATTGCCGCCGCAACCTCATCATGCGCGACGGCAAACTTGTCAGCGATGTGCAAGTCACCAACCGCTTGCACGCGGCAGTGGAAATTCGCCGCATACTCGACGCGGAATCCGCCGCTAAATTGACCGACTAATCCCCATGCGCTTGCTCAACACCATCACTGTCGCGCTCCGCGCTCTGCGGCGCAATGTCCTCCGCTCCATTCTGACTGCGCTTGGCATCATCATCGGCGTCGGAGCCGTCATTGCGATGGTCAGCATTGGCAACGGCGCGAAATCCCAAGTCGAAGCGTCCATCGCCAGTCTGGGACAAAACATCATCTCGGTCTTTCCGGGCACTTCGACCACGGGCGGTATGCGCGGCGGTTGGGGCAGCGCGAGTTCGCTGACCGTCGATGACATGCTCGCGATTCGCAACGAAGTCAGCGGCGCCGTCGCGGTCAGTCCTGAAATTCGTGACCGCATCCAAGTCCTCGCCAACGGTCTCAATTGGAATTCGCTAATCAGCGGCGTCGATACGACCGCTCTCGATATCCGCTCTTGGAGCATCGCGGCTGGCGAAATGTTTTCCGACAACGATGTTCGCGGCGGCATCAAGGTGTGCGTCATCGGCAAGACCGTGGCTGATCAACTCTTCGCCGGTGGCGATCCGGTTGGCCAAACCATGCGTATCCGCAACGTGCCCTTCAAAGTCGCGGGAGTGCTCACGAGTAAGGGCTTCAATTATTTTGGTCAGGATCAGGATGACATCGTCTACATCCCCTACACGACCCATCTCCGCACCATCGCCCGGCGCCCGACGCTCAATTCGATTCTCATTCAGGCGATCTCGCCGGAGTTGATGCCGCAGATTCAGCAGGAAGTCACCGACCTGTTGCAACAGCGCCGCAGCAACCGCGAGCCCGACTTCACGGTGCGCAACCAGCTCGAACTCGCCGAGGCCGCCACTTCCACGACCAAGACCATGACGTTGCTCCTCGGCGCCATCGCCGGGGTGTCGCTCATCGTCGGCGGCATCGGCATCATGAACATCATGCTCGTCTCCGTCACCGAGCGAACCCGCGAAATCGGTATTCGACTCGCCGTCGGCGCGCATGGCCGCGACGTGCTGCTGCAATTTTTGACCGAAGCGATTATCCTGAGTTTGCTCGGTGGATTACTCGGCATCGCGCTGGGCATTGGCTCTTCGCAACTCATCTCGAAGCTCAACGGCTGGCCCGTGCTCGTCTCGGAAACTGCGGTGGTTGGAGCCTTTATTTTCAGTGCGATCATCGGTGTCTTCTTCGGGTTTTATCCGGCGCGCAAAGCCGCTCAACTCGACCCGATCGAAGCACTGCGCTACGAGTAGCAATCGAGCCATCCGGCGGCTTGGCGTGTTGGGTGGAAATTCCCGTTAATGGGAATTCCGGCTCCCACTATCATTACAGATTCCGTCGTCCTCAACTTGGGTGGAGCACCGTGCTATTCTTCAAACTCCGGATACCGAGCGCGTTAACTCGCCGCGCCCTCATTGGCACGCGCGCTGCAATGAATTGGAAACACCAAGATGAAAACGCCTGCTCCTTGCGCTCCTCCACCGGATTTTTCCGCGACCCAATGTGGCGCCGACCATCCGCAGCTCCGCTCGGGTATTTCCAGCAGGCACTTGACCCAACCGCTGCGTCACCGTCAACTTGCGCACAATGGCTGCTAACGCATCCTCGCCCCACCGCATCCTTGTTGCGGACGATCAACCCGATGTGCTCGAAGCCCTCCGCTTGTTGTTCAAAGCCGAAGGCTATTTGATCGACACCGCAAAGTCCCCGACTTCGGCCCTAAAAGCGGTCGAACAGCGCGACTACGCACTCGTCCTCATCGATCTCAATTACACCCGCGACACCACCTCCGGAGCCGAAGGCCTCGATCTCCTCGCCAAGTTGCAAGCCACCGATAGCTCGCTGCCAGTCGTCGTCATGACGGCTTGGGCCAGTGTCGAAGTGGCCGTCGAAGCCATGCGGCGCGGCGCCAAGGATTTTGTGACGAAACCGTGGGACAACCCACGTTTGATCACGATTGTTAAGAACCAGATCGAACTCGCCAGCGCGGTGCGCGCCTACCAGCGCCTCGAACAGGAAAATCAGATTCTACGCGGCAAAGGCGGCCCGACCTTGATCGCGCAATCCGCCGCGATGCGACCAGTGCTCGACGTCATCGCGCGCGTCGGGCCATCGGATGCCAATGTCCTTCTCACCGGCGACAACGGCACCGGCAAGGGCGTCATTGCGCAGGCGTTGCACGCCGTGTCAGTGCGAGCCGGAAAACCGTTTATTTCCGTCAACATGGGCGGCCTGCCCGAGGGCGTGTTCGAGAGCGAATTGTTCGGTCACGTGCGCGGGGCGTTTACTGACGCCAAAGTAGATCGCGCGGGACGCTTCGAGCTCGCGGATGGCGGCACCCTGTTTCTCGACGAAATCGGCAACATCCCGATGAGCCAACAAGCGAAAATTCTGCGCGTGCTCGAAACCGGTGAACTCGAACGCGTCGGTTCGTCACGCACTTATCGAGTTAATGTCCGCCTCATCTCCGCGACCAACGCCGATCTGCAGACCGAAGTGCAGGCGGGCCGTTTCCGCCAGGATTTATTGTTTCGGCTCAACACGATTCACCTGCACTTGCCGCCGTTGCGCGAACGGCGCGAAGACATCGCGTTACTTGCGCAACATTTCTTGAAGGGCCACGTCGAACGCTACCGCAAACCCATCACCGGTTTCGATGAGAGCGCACTGCAGGCGATGCTCGATTACGCTTGGCCGGGCAACGTGCGCGAACTCGATCACTCCGTCGAACGCGGTGTGCTGATGGCGCAGGGCAAGGTGTTGCGTGCCCCCGATCTTGGACTCAACGCCGGACAGGCCGCGCCTCGTCTGGAAGACATGAGCCTCGAAGAAGTGGAGGCATTCTTGATCAAGAAAACCATGACCCGCTGCGACGGCAATGCGCGCAAAGCAGCCGAGCAACTTGGTTTGAGTCGCAGTGCCTTTTATCGCCGGTTGGAACGCTACAAATTGTGAGCCATTCGTCGGCAAACGAAGTGACCACTCCTGCCGAAAATTGCGCAACGCCCCACGCTCGCCACGATTTTGATTTTCGCGCAAGTTGACACACTCGCATGGGTCCCTCCAAACAGCGCCGCTTTACGCACGAGAATCGAGTTTTTCTCTACGCGTTGCTCGCGGGCGCGCCCGCGATTATCGTCACGTTCTGGCTGCTCTACGTCGGCGACTATTCCGCCAAAATACAGTGGACCCTCGGTGTGTTCATCGCGTGTTTCTGGTTTGGCTACGCGTTGGCTGCGCGGGAAATCGTGATGCGACCACTGCAGACGATGGCGAATCTGCTGTCGGCATTACGTGAGGGGGATTTTTCCACCCGGGCGCGCGGCGCGAATCGCGATGAACCACTCGGTGATGTGCTTTTTGAAATCAACCAACTCAGTGGCGTGCTCCAGGAGCAACGACTCGGAGCCTTGGAAGCGACTGCGCTGTTGCGAACGGTCATGGAGGAAATCGATGTCGCGGTTTTTGCCTTCGATGCCAACGAGACCCTGCGACTCGTCAATCGGTCGGGACAGGAACTTCTCGCCCAACCGGCCGAACGCATCCTCGGACGTAATGCGCAGGCGCTTGATCTTGCCGATTGCCTGACCGGAAACACGGCACGCGTGCTAGCCCGCTCCTTTCCCGGTGGCGTTGGCCGCTGGGGCATGCGACGCACCATCTTTCGCGAAGGCGGGCTCCCCCACGCGCTGCTCGTGATCGCCGACTTGAGCCAGCCCTTGCGCGAGGAGGAATTGCAGGCGTGGCAACGTCTCGTGCGCGTGATCGGCCACGAGCTAAACAACTCACTGGCCCCAATCAAATCACTCGCCGGAAGTCTGGATACGTTGCTACGCCGCGAACCGAGACCGGCCGACTGGGAGGACGACATGCGGAGTGGACTGCAAATTATCGAGGCGCGGGCCGAAGGGCTGAATCGCTTCATGCAATCTTATGCGCGTCTCGCGAAGTTGCCCGCGCCGCGCAAGCAAGCAGTTGATGTCGGCGCTTTGTTGCGTCGCGTAGTCTTGCTGGAGACGCGCACCACCGTGCGGTTACATCCCGGCCCCACCGTCACCGGCGAATTCGACGCGGCGCAGATTGAACAGGTCTTAATCAATCTGATGAAGAACGCCGTCGAAGCCGCGCCGCAAGAGGAACAAAGTGGCTCGCCGACGTGCTGTGTTGAAGTAGCGTGGCGGATAGCGGACGAGATGATTGAAATCACAGTGACGGACGATGGTCCCGGCCTGGCCAACGCGCAGAATGTGTTCGTGCCGTTTTTTACCACCAAGCCTTCCGGCTCCGGCATCGGTCTCGTGTTGTGCCGGCAGATTATCGAAAACCACGATGGCAAACTGACGCTGGGCAATCGCCCCGATCAAAGTGGCTGCGTGGCGCGCGTGCTCCTGCCGCGCTGAAGCGGCGCGGCGTGCCATCCGTGCGTCGCGCGATTAGTTGCGCGGACCCAACACGTCGGCGACGAAGTTTCGCAGGTCTTCCAATTCGTAAGGCTTGCGCAGAAATTTGACGTTGTTGGCCTCGTTTAACTCGGGGCCAATGCTCTCGGCGTTGAAGCCGCTGGTGAGAATCACCGGCACCGTTAGTCCGCGCTTGCGCAATTCCTTCAAGGTTTCCGTGCCACTCAATTCCGGCATCGTGACATCGAGGATGATGAGCGAATAGAAATCAGGTGGATTGGATTCGATCACTTCGAGCGCTTCGCGGCCGTTGCGCGCCATGTCGGAATCGTAGCCAAGTGCTTTGAGAATCCGATGCGTCGAGATGCGCACAATTTCCTCGTCGTCCACGAGGAGAATACGACTGTTCTGCGGATAGGTCGACCGTGCCACTTTGGCTTTTCCCGGTGCAACAATAGCGTGTTCCGCGAGCGGCAAAAGGACGGAGAAGGCGGAACCACTGCCAAGATTCGTCTCGACGGCGAGTGCACCGCGGTGTCCACGCACAATGCCTTGCACTGAAGCGAGACCGAGACCGCGACCGATGAATTTCGTGGAGAAAAACGGATCGAAAATGCGGGCCAATGTCTCCGGCGCCATGCCGCTGCCGGAGTCGCGCACGACCACGCGCACGAATCGGCCGGGCAACGATTCCAGCGCGCGATAGGTTTCGTCGAGTGTCTGCCGATCGCAGTCGATGACTTCCGTGGTGATCAAAATGTCACCCGGGTGGTCCTCCAACGCGTCCGAGGCGTTGGCGACCAAATTCATGATAACTTGCTTCAATTGGATGACGTCACCTCGCACATAAATCGCCGACGGCACCAACTCGACGCGCAGGTGCGCTTTCTTGCTGATGATGCTGCGTAAGAGTTCGAAAAGATCTTCGATGAGCTGGTTGATCTCGACGTCTGAAATCTCAAACTGACCTTTGCCAGCATAAGCGAGCATCTGGTGGCAAAGACCGGCCGCCGTCATCGAGGCGGAGTCGATCTGGTCGATGAATCCCATCGCCGTCGGCTTGTCGGCGCATTCGTCGCGGAGGAGCGAGGCGTTGGCGATGATCGCGGTCAGTAGATTGTTAAAATCATGGGCAATGCCGCTCGCGACGACGCCGAGGCTTTCCAGTTTTTGACTTTCCAACAAGCGTCGCTCCAACACGAGACGTTGCGCGATGGCCTGCTGGCCCGCCGCCATTTCGGCCACCAGATCCTCGTTTGTGCGGATCAAGTCCACCGTGCGCGTCGCGACTTCATCTTCGAGGGCAGCGGCCCGATCACGCGCAGTGCGCTCGGCGCTCCATTTCTGACTGAGAGCGTGCGCGAGTTGCCAGACTTCGATATTTTCGAACGGCTTGCGGAGAATAAGAAGCTGATTGTTGCCGCCGATCCGTTCGAGCACTTGTTGCCACGACTGCTCCGAGTAAGCGGTGGCGAGGACGACCTGCACATGCGGATCGATTTTCCAAAGCTCTTCGATGGTTTGCACGCCGTCCCAACCCGGCGGCATCCGCATATCCACAAACGCGACGGCAAAAGGGATCCCTTGCGCAACCGCAAGGCGCGCGAGCTCGCAGCCGCTTTGCCCTTGGTCGGCGAACGCTAGCTCGAACTGCGCAACTTCCAAGTTCGGCGGCGCGTCGTCGAAGAGATTGGCGCGGGCTACGGCCATATCGTTCGCCGTAGCGTCCACGTTGAAGATCTTGCGATAGTCATCGTGAATCGCCCGGTTGTCGTCGATGACGAGCACTCGGTGGAGCGACTTTTCGTTAGGCGTGTTCATTAACGTCTAGCGGTGTTCATCGGACCTTTCGCAAAAAACTTGCTTCCTTTTGCACACCAACGCGCAAAAAAATTCCCCGTGCGGTCGAATCGGTTCTGCCGGCGGCACTTGATTCTTCCCGAAATTGGGACGTCCGCTTCCCGCCTTCGCTCTCTAACTTGCCATCGAGGGCGGAGCGAAAAGAGCCATCTTGTTAATTGCCTGTATTTTACGACTTTGTTGTCAGTTGGCACGAACGGTGCGTTAGGGGGAGTAGAAATTTATCATCAATGGACATCCCTCGCCCCAACGTCGCCAAAGAGAAACGGAAGAAGCGCCTCATCTACGGTGCCATCGCAGGCCTCGCGCTCGTGGGCATCACGGTCGTGCTCGCACGGCTCAAACCCGCCGCACCGAGCGTCGAGCGCAATCTCGTGTGGATCGACACGGTGAAACGCGGCCCGATGGTGCGCCAAGTGCGCGGTCTCGGCACGTTAGTGCCGGAAGAAATCCGCTGGATCGCCGCGCGCACCCCCGGTCGGGTTGATAAGATCATCTTGCGCCCCGGCGCGCTCGTTGAACCGGGCAGTCTGATTTTGGAACTGGCGAATCCCGACGTCGTCTCCGCTGCCGCCAACGCCGAATCGCAGCTGCTCGCCGCCGAAGCGCAGCTCGCCAATTTGCGCGTGCAATTGGAAAGCCAACTCCTCCAAGCTGAAGCCACCGCCTCCCGCGCCCGCTCCAATTTCGAAACCACGAAACTGCAGGCACAGGTGCGCGAGGAATTGTTCCGCGAGGGTCTGGTGTCGGAGTTGGAACTTCGTCTCATGCAAGCCACCGCTGCCGAGGGCGCGATTTCGAACGAGATCGAACAGAAGCGCTACGCCTTTGCCAAAGAATCGATCGCCCCGCAGCTCGCCGTGCAACAGGCCGAAGTCGCGCGGTTGCGTTCGCTCGCCAAGTTGCGCCAGGACGAGTTGGAAGCGCTCCGCGTGCGCTCGTCGATGACGGGAGTCTTGTCCGCCCTGCCAGTGGAAGTCGGCGCGCAAGTTCAACCCGGCACCAATCTCGCCCGCGTCGCCGATCCCACCAAACTCAAGGCCGAAGTCCGCATCGCGGAAACGCAGGCCAAAGACATCGCACTCGGCCAACTCGCGCAGATCGACACGCGCAACGGTATCGTCGAAGGCCGCGTCTCACGCATCGATCCCGCCGTGCAAAACGGCACCGTCTTGGTTGACGTTTCCATCGTCAACGACCTCCCGCGCGGCGCGCGCCCCGATCTCTCCGTCGACGGCACGATCGAATTGGAGCGCTTGGATGACGTCATCTTCGTCGGTCGGCCGGCATTCGGACAGGAACGTTCGACCGTCGGAATTTTCAAAATCGATCCGAGCACCGGCGAGGCCGTGCGCACGCAAGTCCAACTTGGCCGCAGTTCCGTCAACACCGTTGAAATTATCAACGGCCTGCAACCCGGCGACCGCGTGATCCTCTCCGACATGTCGCAATGGGACGCGAATGAGCGCATTCGCTTAAACTAAATCCGGTTCCATGACGCTCCTTTCAATTCTCCTCGTGCTCGCTTCAGTTGTTCTTCTCGCCCTCCTCACACTGCTCGTCGCCGTCGACCACGCCGACTCCACTTAACTCGGTGTAACTTTTGACTGCGCCCACGTGTTAACCACTTCGAACCCCCACTCCCTTATATCCAAAATGACCACGGAAAATAGCTCCCTCATCAAACTCGACGGCGTCACCAAAGTATTTCTCACCGACGAAGTCGAAACCCACGCGCTCGCCGGTATTCACCTGGAAATCATGAAAGGCGAATTCGTTTCCATCGCCGGTCCATCGGGCTGCGGCAAGTCCACCTTGCTCTCCATCCTCGGCCTGCTCGATACGCCGACCGACGGCACTTACTACTTGAACGGCCGTCCCGTGCACGGGCTCACGCTCCCCGAGCGCGCCCGCATCCGCAATCGCGAGATCGGTTTCATTTTCCAGTCCTTCAATCTCATCGGCGATCTCACGGTTTACGAAAACGTCGAACTCCCGCTCACTTACCGCGGCCTGCCCGCCAGCGAGCGCAAGCAACGCGTCACGGAAGCGTTGGAAAAAGTCGGCATGGGCCATCGCGCCAAGCATCTCCCTTCCCAGCTCTCCGGTGGTCAGCAACAACGCGTCGCAGTCGCGCGCGCGCTCGCCGGTTCGCCCGCCGTGCTCCTCGCCGACGAACCGACCGGCAATCTCGACTCCAAGAACGGCGACGCCGTGATGGATCTGTTGCACAACTTGCACAAAGCCGGCTCGACGATCGTCATGGTCACGCACGATGCGCGTTTCGCCCGCCACTCCGAGCGCACGATCCACGTGTTCGACGGCCGCGTGGTGCAAGAGCAAGTCGAGTCCGACCCGACGCGTTAAGTCAGCGCCATCCTCTTTCCTGCCCCGTTCGTTTATTCGCACTCCGTCTCGCGGAAGGCGGAGATAAATCTTTACGCGAGAATCCTTCGAATCTGCCATGCTGCAAGATCTCCGCTTCTCGCTTCGTCTGCTCGCCAAAACTCCCGGCTTCACGGCAGTGGCGTTGCTCACCCTGGCCCTCGCCCTCGGTGCTAATTCCGCCGTCTTCTCGCTCGTCAACGCAGCAATCCTCAAACCTGCGTTTTCCAAACAGGCAGGGGAACTCGTCAGCGTTTACACCGTGCAGCAGGATGCCCAGCGTGGTTACCGTCGGTTTTCACTCGCTGAATACGAGATCCTCCGCGACGCCGACGCTGTGTTCGCCGATGTGGCCGCGATCGCCAAGGCCCCGGCCGGCATCAGCACTACGCCCGACGGGAGCCTGAGCCGGAGCCTGGTTCATCTTGGCACCGCCAATTTCTTCTCCCTGCTCGGCACGACACCAGCGCAAGGCCGGTTCTTCTTCGACGACGAATGCCGTCCGAACGCGAGCGTTCCCGTGGCCGTGGCCAGTCACGCGGTCTGGCAACGATTGGGCGCTCGGCCCGACTTCGTCGGCAGCACGATCTGGGTGAACGGCCGAGCCTGCACGGTGATTGGCATCACGCGCGAGGACTTCAACGGCGGCAGCGTGCTGATTTCTCCTGAACTTTGGCTGCCATTGGGAATGTTTTCGCAGATCGGATCGGCCTACGGCCGCACGGGCGGACAAGCCGACCTCACCGCGGCGGGCAACCATGCGCTGCATGTCGTCGGACGGTTGCAGCCGGGCCTCTCCCTCGCCGCAGTCGGGCCACGGCTGCCCGCACTCGCCTCTCGCATGACGGAGCTCGAGGCAATTGACCCCGCCGTCGGGCGCGAACTGCAGCTTACGCCACTATCACGCCTCGGCATCACCACTGAGCCCGTCGATTCCAAAGAATTGGCATTTCTCGCTGCGCCACTCCTCTTCATGGCCGCGTGCGTGCTGTTGATCGCCAGCTTGAATCTCGCGAACATGCTTTTGGCGCGCGGAGCCGCGCGGAACAAAGAGATCGCGCTCCGCCAAGCCCTCGGCGCGAGTCGGTGGCGCATCATTCGACAACTCATAGTTGAGGGACTCGTGCTTTCCTTTGCCGGCGGCGCTCTCGGACTGCTGATCAGCATCTGGGCCAATCATGCGATGATCGCCGCGTTATCGGATGCTTTGCGCGGGGTCACCCACGCCTCGCTTTCACTCCAACCGAGTCTGGATGGCACCGTGCTCGGACTCACGTTCCTCGCGTGCATGGTGGCGACGCTCCTGTTCAGTCTCGCGCCCGCGCTGCGGTCCTCGCGGTCCGATCTTGTTTCGGACATGAAGACCGCCGGTGCAGGTTCGGCCACTTCAGATAAATGGAACCGTTTTTTCGCCGGTCGCCATTTGCTGGTCATGCTCCAGATCGCGCTGTCTCTCGTGTTGCTCTTCAGCGCGAGCCTCTTTCTCCGCGGGGCCCTGACGGCTGGCAAGATTCCGCTCGGCTTTGAGGCGCGGGACGGCGTCGTGACCGAAGTGGATTTCTCGCTGCGCAACGTGACGCCCGCCGAAGCCCAGCGTCGCCGCGACGCGAGCGCCCCGCGGGTGGCGATCATCGATGAGAGTCTGGCGCGGAAACTTTTCCCGGACAGCGATCCGCTCGGGCAGCGCATCCGTTACGCGGGGGCTCCCGCCGATGAAGCCGCAGCGGACATGGAAATCGTCGGCATCGTGGGCGAACACCGGCATGAGTTTCTGCAAGTCGATCCCACCTTTCGCATCTTTGTCCCGCTGGTCCACGGCTACACCGGGATGGTCTATGTGCAAACGAAGCTCAGCGAGCGCGCCCCACTGACCGTCGTCGCCGCTCTTGCCACTCTGCGAACAGAACTCCAGCGACTTGATCCAACTTTGCCCGTGCTGCGCCATGAGCCGTTCGTCGATTTTATCGACCGTGACGCCTCGTTATGGAGCGCCCGCCTCGGGGCAATCGTCTTCGGTCTGTTCGGCGCCATTGCCCTGATCATGTCGGTCATGGGGGTCTATAGCGTCAAGGCCTACGCCGTCACTTGCCGCACGCGCGAAATCGGAATTCGCGCGGCCTTGGGCGCGCATTCATCTGACCTCATGATGCTCATCCTCAAGCAAGGAGCGCAGCAAATCGCCCTCGCCTGTAGCGTCGGTGTCGTCTTGTCGCTGCTCGTCGGCCAGGCGCTCACTTCGCTGCTCTTTCACATCAGCCCTGCGGATCCGTTTGCGCTCGGCGGTGCCGTTCTGGTCCTCACAATCGCCGCGCTGTTGGCCTGCTGGTTCCCAGCTCGACGCGCCACTCGCGTCAGCCCCCTCATCGCGCTCCGCAGCGAATAATATCACGTGATTACTGATCTGAAGTTTGCGTTCCGCCTCTTGGTCAAGAGCCCCGGCACGACCATCGCGGCTATCGTTGCGCTGGGTTTTGGTATTGGTTTGGCGACGTCGATTTTCAATGCCTTCAGCGCGATGCTGATTCGACCGTTCCCGCACATCGTGGAGGAGGACCGCCTCGTCTTTCTCAACAGCGTGCGGCTGAACCAGCCCGACAGCTTCTTCGAGTTGTCGCTGCCGGATTTCGTCGACCTGCGCGCGCAGAGCCAAACGCTGGAAGGTCTGACCACGACGCAGAGTCGCACGATGATTTTGGGTCACGGTGAAACACCCGAGCGCGCGCTCGGCGCGTCCATCTCGGTCGAGGGATTTGCCATGCTCGGTGTGAAACCGTGGCGAGGCCGCCTCTTTGCGATCGCGGACGGCGCCGACGATGCGGCGCCGGTTGCGATTATCAGTCACGCCCTTTGGCAGCGTCGCTTCGGCGGACGCGATGACGTCATCAGCCGCAACGAAATCATCAATGGCTCCGCCACGACCATCATCGGCGTCATGCCACCGGGTTTCGCCTTTCCCGATCGGCACGAGATGTGGGTTCCGTTTCTTACGAAGAATGATCCGAAAGAGCGCGCCTCGCACTTTTTGCCCGGCTGGGCGCGACTAAAATCCGGCGTCACCCTCGATGAAGCGAAAGCGGAAATCGCCGCCATCGGTGCGCAACTTTCAGCGGAGTATCCCACGAGCAACGCCGGAAAAGGCCTCGCGCTCCGACTCGTGCGTGAAGAGGCGACCCAGGATAGCGCGCTCTTGATGCGATTGATGCTCGGTGCGGCTATCTGCGTGCTGCTGATTGCCTGCGCGAACGTCGCCAACCTGCTCCTCGCGCGCGCGGCGGGGCGCTCCCACGAAATCGCCATTCGCATTGCGGTGGGTGCGACGCGCAGTCGAATCATGCGCCAGATGCTGACCGAAAGTTTGCTGCTCGGCGTCTTGGGCGGCGCGTTTGGATTATTGGTGGGAGCCTGGGCAAATAGTTTGATCATGGGGGCGATTCCGGAAGTCGAAATTCCTTATTGGATGACCTTCGACGTCGACTGGCGCGTTTACACTTTTACCGCGCTCGCCGCTCTCGCATCTGCCGGACTCGCGGGGATTTTTCCCGCATTGCATGCCTCGCAAATGCTCGCGACCGACTTGCGCGAGGGCAACCGCTCCATCTCCGGTGGCGGCCGCAGTAGGTTTGCGCGTCAAGGCCTCGTCGTGCTCCAAGTCGCTTTGTCCACCGTGCTGCTGATCGCCGCCGGTCTTTTCGTGCGCAGCTTTCTCCGCCTGCAAGAGACACCGCCCGGCTACAATCCCGCCGGCGTGCTGACCTTTCGCGTCGGTCTGCCACCGACGCAGTTCACCGACCAAGAAGTGAATCATCGTTTCTTCGACGAACTCACGCCGCGTCTCGCTGAAACCCCGGGAGTGCTCGCAGTCGGCTCAACGATGATGCTCCCGAGTCACGGCAACAACAGCAACGTGTTCATCCTGGAAGGCCAATCATCGCTGAAAAACCTGCAGGACGCCCCAGAGGTTACGTCGCATATTGTTTCGCGCGATTATTTTGCCGCCATGCAAATCCCATTGCTGCGCGGTCGTCACTTTCAACCCACCGACCAACGCGCAAGTCCGCGCGTGGTGTTGGTCGATCAGCAATTTGTTGATCGTTGGCTGAACGGCGCTGATCCCATCGGCAAGCGACTCACCTTTTCCGTTTTTGAATCGAGCAACATCGAATGGGCCACCATCGTCGGCGTCGTCGGCAATGTGCCGCAACAACTCGATCGCGCCAATCTTCGCGGTTCCGTCTACAACGCGCTCGAACAAAGCACGGTCAGCTTCATGAGTTATGCGGTGCGCGTAGTCGGCGATCCGGCGACCTATGGTCCCGCCCTGCAGCGCGCGGTCGTCAGCGTCATGCCCGGCATTCCGATCTACAACGTGCATACGATGACTTACGTGCACGACATCGCCTATTGGGAGAAGCGTTTCTTCGGCCAGGTCTTCAGCGCGTTCGGACTCGGCGCGTTGTTCCTCGCCGCGCTCGGTATCTATGGCTTGATGGCCTACAACGTCTCACAACGCAGCGCCGAGATCGGCGTGCGGATGGCACTCGGTGCGACCGAGCGCGATGTGCTCAAACTCGTCGGCCGTCAGGGCTTGAGCCTCGTTGCGCTGGGGCTTGCCCTCGGATTAATTGGTGCGTTTGGCGTGACCCGCTTCATGGCTGCGTTGCTTTACGGCATCAGTCCGAGCGATCCGCCAACTTACGTGGCGCTTAGCAGCGTGCTCGCGCTTGTCGGTGTGCTCGCCTGTTGGCTCCCCGCCCGCCGCGCCACTCGCGTGGACCCGATGATCGCGTTACGTTCGGACTAAGAAAAAGGCCCGCAGTCGAAACTGCGGGCCTAATCAAAAATGGTGCACCGATAGGGAGTCGAACCCCAAACCTCCTGATCCGTAGTCAGGTGCTCTATCCAATTGAGCTATCGGTGCGTAAGAGAACGGTCACTAAGGGAAACTCGCGGGACGACTTCAAGCAGAATTTTTTCACTCGGTAAACTCTTCCGAAAGTCGCCAGTCCAGCAGTTCCAACTGCAACATCTTCCGGCCGTTGTAGTGGTTCCAGTTGAGTTGCACGGCTAGTTCCAACGCCTCGCCCGCAGGGGGCAAACGGTCGGCTTGCTTCCACGCCACCCCACTCAGCCGGCGGCCCATGCTGTCCTCCGCTTGAAAGCGAAAATGCTGTTCCTTGAACACCTCGGGACGATTCCGCAGTCGCAAGCCGCGCACGCCAAACGTCGGCTCCGGATTCCCTTGGCCAAACGGGTGCAACAACTCGAGTTCGTCCATCAACGTCTCGTTGATCTGCACGCCGTCGATCCAACCGGCCAACTCGATCGTCGATTCGCATGCGCCGAGATCGCGTTGCTCGCGGATGACTTTGGTGAACTGCGTGCGAAAGTCTTCGACGCGCGTTTTCAACAGCGACACGCCCACCGCCATCGGGTGACCGCCCCATGTTTCCAAGTGGTCACGACACGCCCCCAGCAACTCCACGAGATTCAAGCCCGTCACGCCGCGTCCCGAGCCTTTCGCCAGCTCGCCTTCGTTGCCCAAGACGATCGCGGGGCGATTGTATTTGCGCGAAATCCGCCCGGCCACGATGCCCACGACTCCCGGATGCCACTGCTCGTCGAAGAGCACGAATCCGCAATCGGCGGCGTAGCGGCCATCGACGAGTTGCTCCGCCTGCTCCGTGATTTGGCGTTCGATGTCCTGGCGCTCGCGATTCAGTCCGTCGAGTTCGCGCGCCGTGCTCTCGCAAAAATCGCGTTCCTCGCTGAGCAACAAATCCACCGAGAGCGACGCGTCCGCCAAGCGTCCACTCGCATTGATCCGCGGTCCGAGGCGGAACGAAATATCCGTCGGCGTGAGGCCCTGCTCCGGCTTGATGCCGGCGACGGTCATGAGCGCGCGCAAGCCCGGTCGCGCAGTCTGCGCCAAAACTTGCAAACCGTGCCGCGCGAAAATGCGATTCTCCCCGTTCAACGGCACCAAGTCCGCAATCGTGCCCATCGCGACCAAATCCAAATAGTCGCGCAATTTGATTTCCAACACGCCGGGATATTCCTGCACGCGCAATTCCTTGAGCAACGCATGCATCAATTTGAACACGAGTCCGACCGTGCAGAGGTAGCGCCACGTGCCATCATCGGGCGTTTCGTTGACGTGCGGATTGATCAACAGCGCGTCGATCACCGGTTCGTCTTTCGAGCGGTGGTGATCGACCACGATCACATCGATCCCCCGCGAGCGCAGGTGTGCGACTTCGGCGTGCGAATTGGTGCCGCAATCGAGCGCGATAAACAAATCGGGCTTCGCGTTGGCGGTCAGCGCGCGTTCAATCAACGCCAGTGTCAGCCCGTAGCCTTCCTCCATGCGCCGCGGCACGACATAGCTCGGTTCGAGTCCGAGTCGGCGCAACACGCCCACCAAGAGCGCCGTGCTGCTCACGCCATCGACATCGTAGTCGCCGAGCACCACGACGGATTCCTTCCGTTCCATCGCTTGAATCAAGCGCGTGACGGCCGCGCGAACGTTGGTCAGCAAGAAAGGGTCGGCCAGAGTCGAAAGACTTGGCTTGAGGAATTGCGCGGCGGTGGCCGGCTCGGCGAGGCCGTTGCGCCAAAGTAATTGGGCAACGACCGGACTGGTGCCGAGTTCGCGCGCCAGCGACGCCACCGTCTCAGCGGGCGCCGCTGTGTAGATCCATCGCATGATTGGTTGGACCGGACGGCTCACTCAATCGCACGCGGTGGTTGTCGCGCGGATTAAAGTGAGCGTCCCGTCGTGCGGATTATTCCGAAGCGCGGGAAGAACCGGCCCACTCGTATTTCGGCGCGATGTCGTGCGCTTCCACGTGTTTGCGGTCACCCTTGTGCCACCAATAGAAGGTCTGCGCAGCGATGAAGATCGAGGAGAACGTGCCCGTGACGATACCGATCATGAAGGTGAACGCTAAATCGCGCAGCACACCGCCACCGAGGAGGAACAGCGCCGCCGCTGCGAGCAACGTGGTGAAGCTCGTCATGAGGGAGCGGGAGAACACGCGCGAGATCGACAGGTTCACGATCGAACGCAAATTGCCGGTTGGGTTCAGTTTCAGTTCTTCGCGGATACGGTCAAAGACGACGACGGTGTCATTCACCGAATAACCGATGATCGCCAGGATCGCGGCCACCATCGGCGCGTTGAACTGGCCGCCGAAGAGCACGAACATACCCACGGTCATCAACACGTCGTGCACCGTGGCAACGACCGCGCCGACGCCGAAGCCGAATTCAAAGCGGAAGGCGATGTAGAGCAAAATCACGACCAGCGAGAGACCAAGCGAGAGCGCGGCGTTGCCGGCGATTTCTTCGCCGATCGTCGGTCCGATGGCGGTTTCGCCGATCATATCAAACTTCGCTTCGGGGAAACTCGTTTGCAGCGCCGCAACGACCTTCGCCGTATCGCCGTAGGGCATGTCGATTTTGAGAACGGGGGTGCCGCCGCCGAGTTGGCTTTGGTAGGACGGATTGATGTCGGTGACACCAACGGCCGTCGTCGCCGCGCGAATCTTCGCGATATCGACTTCCTTCGTGTAAGACATGATCACTTGGTCACCTCCCGTAAAGTCGATGCCCATGATTTTGTCCGAGCGCACAAAGAGGAAACCAACGCCGAGCAACACGATACTCCACGAGACGATGAAGGCGGGTTTGCCGTATTTCAGCCAATCGATGTCGATCTTGTTAAAGATGTGCAGCATCGGGAGGCGTTTGAGCGTGCCGCCGTCAATCAGCATATTGAGGATGACGTGACCGAAGATGAGCACACTGAAGAGCGTCGAGAAGACACCGATCGCGAGCGTGACACCGAAGCCCTTGATCGGACCCGTGCCGAGCACGATCATGACGACGCAAATAAGGAGTTGGGTCAGGTGGGCGTCGAAGATGGTAACAAACGCCTTGTCGTAACCCGCCGCGTGCGCGACCGGCAGCGATTTGCCGAGATTAATTTCTTCGCGCATGCGCTCGAAGATCAAAATGTTCGCGTCCACCGCCATGCCGATGGTGAGGACAATACCGGCGAGACCGGGCAACGTCAGCGTGGCGCCGAGCGCCGCCATCGTGCCGAGAATGACGACCAAGTTGATCGCGAGCGTCAGCAGCGATACGAAACCGCCGACGGTGTAATACGTGACCATGAACGCGCAGACCAACACCGTGCCGAGGATGGAGGCCTTGATCCCGTTGCTGATGGCGTCTTGCGCGAGCGACGGACCGACTTCGTATTGCTCCTTCACCTGCAACGGCAGGTCGAGCGGGTTGTTCAACACGTTGGCGAGGTCGATCGCTTCGCGTTGCGAGAACGAACCGGAAATTTCCGCGCTGTCGCTCGTGATCTGTTCGCGCACCGTCGGTGCCGAGTAGAGTTTGCCGTCGAGCACGATCGCGAGGCGACCGGTGCGGCCGGAGCGGCGATTTTCGTCCGCGATGGTTTTCGTGACTTGCGAGAATTGATCGCGACCTTCGCTGGTGAATTTGAGGATGATCTTGAAACGACCGAATTCATCCATGACCGGATAAGCGTCGGAGACGCCCTCGCCTGTCATTTCGGGAATACGTTTGACGAAAAGATCTTCGATGGAGGTCTCGCCGGTGCGGGATTCCATTTCGAGTGTCATCTCTTCGTAGCCCGGCGGCACTTCGGACGGCGGTGCGGCAAACGCATGCACGAGCTTGAAGTCGAGGCGCGCGGGTTTCTTGAGACTGTTAACCACTTCGGGATTGTCCTTCACCGACACGCCGGCGAGTTGGACTTCGATGCGATTTTCACCGACGGCGCGGATGATCGGCTCGGTCACGCCGAGGCCGTTGATGCGGTTGCCGATGATCTCGATCGCCTTGGCAAGTTTCTCATGGCGCACTTCGGTGCTTTCGGTGGAGACCGCGGCGGCATCCACTTCGAGCGTGAAAGCCACGCCACCCTTCAAATCGAGGCCGAGTTGGAGGCGGCCCTTCGATTGGCGGAGCAATTCCTCGAGGAGGATGTTGTTGCGCTTCTCGATGTTTTTCAACGAGGCCTCGAGACGGATCTCGGGGAAGAATTCCGACAGATCGATCTTCTCTTCGCGGCCAATTTGCTTGAGCGCGATGAAGACGGTCGGGGCTTGCCCAGCTTGCACGCGCGCGGCGGCCTTGCTCATCAACGTGACGAACTCGGTTTGCTTGGCGGTGGCTTCCTGACGGACGTATTGACCGAAATCACGGTCCTTCAGGGGGAGCAGGGACGACACTGCCCAGAGCGTGATGACGCCGGACAGAATCAGTTTCCAAAGGTTACGACGGAGCATGGTTGGGTATTGTTAAAATGAGATGACGCGCCGAGCCCATCCGTGCGGATCGGGTCGGCGGTGCGTTCAGCGCGACTTAGGCGCCGTCCTTCTTGATCAAGCCGTGGACGAAGCTCTTGCCGATTTCGAGCTTCTGGTTGTTGTCGCCCACGCGCACGATAAAGCGGTCTTCCTTTACGCCGGTGATGGTGCCATAGATGCCACCCGTGGTGACGATATCATCTCCGGTTTTCAGTGCGCCGAGCATCTGCTCGTGCTGCTTCTGCTTCTTGCGCTGGGGTGCGATGAGCAGGAAATACATCGCCGCGAAAATCAGGATCATCGGCAGCAACGACATCAGCGTTTGCATGCCGGTGGGGGCGGCTGGTTGGGCTTGGGCGAGGAACAAGGACAATTTGGTCATTGATTAATGGGCTGAATTGAAAAATGAAAACGGCGATTAATCTAAGCGCGCCAACAAAAAGCAAGCCAAACCCTGACCGTAAATCACCTGCCCATTGAAGACCAAATCCGCATCCAACTGGTCCGCCTCCCAATCCGAAGACCTCTACGGTTTTAAGCGCTGGGGCACCAACCACTTTACGGTCGACGACGATGGCTTCGTCCAAGTGCAACCTCTCGCCGACGGTCGCGGCATCCGGGTGATGGACGTCGTCGACGAAGCGGTCGGCATGGGCCTCACCGCTCCCCTCGTTATCCGCTTCCAGGACAAGCTCCGCCACCGCGTGATGCAGCTCAACGAAGCCTTCCACAAGGCCATCAAGGAAGAGGGCTACAAAGGCGAATACCGCGGCGTGTTCCCCATCAAGGTCAACCAGCTCCGCGAAGTCGTCGATGAGATCGTCGCCGCCGGCAAGGATTACAATTACGGCCTCGAAGCCGGCTCCAAACCCGAGCTGATGATCGCCCTCGCCATGCACGAAGGCGCCCAACGCCTCATCATCTGCAACGGCTACAAGGACGACGATTACATGCGCCTCGCCCTCCTCGGCCGCAAACTGGGCAAGAAAATCATCATCGTCATCGAGCAACTCTCCGAAATCGACAGCGTCATCCGCATTTCCAAGGAAACCGGCGTCAAGCCGCTGATCGGCTTCCGCGTGAAGTTGCAAACCCGTGGCGAGGGCAAGTGGTCCTCCTCCACCGGCGACAACGCCAAATTCGGCCTCAACACCGCCGAAATCCTCTTCGCCGTCGAAAAACTCCGCGCCGCGAAGATGCAGGCCTGCCTCAAGCTCGTGCATTTCCACATCGGCTCGCAGGTGCCCAACATCATCACGGTCAAGGCCGCCGTCACCGAAGCCGCCCGTTTCTACTGCCAACTCGCCAAAATGGGCTTCCCCATGGGCTACCTCGATGTCGGCGGCGGCCTCGGCGTCGATTACGACGGCTCCCGCACCAACTTCGAGTCGTCGATGAACTACACGCTCGGCGAATACGCCCGCGATATCGTGTCGAACATCCGCGAAATCTGCACCGAAGCCGCCGTCGCCGTGCCCGACATCGTCAGCGAATCCGGCCGCGCCGTCGCCGCCCCCCACTCCATGCTCGTCGTCGAAGTCTTCGAGCGCATCAACAAACGCGAATCCCTCGGCAAGCAACACCAGCCCAAGACCAGGCACAAAGTCGTCACCGACCTCGAAGTGCTCCTGAAAAACAAAGCCAAACTCGGCCGCCTCGAACGCTACCACGACGCCCTCCAAAAGAAGGAAGAAGCCTTCTCGCTCTTCAACCTCGGTTACCTCGACCTCGAAAACCGCGCCGCCGCCGAACAGCTCTTCTGGCAAATCTGCGAACAGATCGACAAGGAGGGTAACAAATCCGGTTACCAACCCGAGGAACTCCACGACCTCAAACGTCTCCTCGCCGACCAATACGTCTGCAACTTCTCCGTCTTCCAGTCGCTCCTCGATTCCTGGGCGTTGAAACAACTCTTCCCCGTCACCCCGCTCCACCGGCTCAACGAAAAGCCCTCCGTCAACGCCACCCTCGTTGACATCACCTGCGACTCCGACGGCAAGATCAGCACCTTCATCGATCTGCAGGACCAAAAGGATTACCTCAACCTCCACCCGTTGAAAAAAGGTCAGTCCTACTACCTCGGCATTTACCTCACCGGCGCCTACCAGGACATCATGGGCGACATCCACAACCTCTTCGGCCGCGTCAACGAAGTCCACGTCTTCCTCGAAGACGACGAACCCAACGGTTACTATATTGAAGAAGCCCTCGCCGGCTCCCGCGTCGCCGACGTCATCGAAGGCGTGCAATACCAGTGGGAAGAACTCTGCCGCCGCGTGAAGCAACAGATCGACCACGCGACGAAGAAGGACCTCATCAAACCCCGCGAAGGCGTGCGCTTGGTCGAGTTCTACGAATCGCAGATGCTCGCGAAGACCTACCTCAACATCGTTCCCTCAAACGGGAAGAAAAAGAAGTAGGCGGTTGGTGCGCAGATGGCAGGAGGAAGGAGGAAGAAGACAGGAGTCAGGAGTAAGTAGTCCGTAGTCAGGAGTCAGGAGTCCGTAGTCAGGAGTCCGAAATCGGAAATCCGTGATGCGCCCTCCGCGCTTTGCGCAGTTCCGCTACCCGCTAGCCCTGCGACACGGTTCGTGGATACAATCTGCTGAAGACCCTCTCCGCCGGTATTTTGCTGCCAATCTCAACGACCGGCTAACATGCGTTTATCACCTTCACTTGACTTTGTGACCATTTTGGTCACAACTACCCCCTGACCCGATGCGAATCATCACTCGAAAGTTCCTTGAAGCATCCAAGGTCACTTACCCGAAGGCCCGGGCGCCTTTAGACCACTGGCATCGCATCACCCGCGCCGCCAAGTGGCAGAATCTCGTCCAGACCCGTCAGTCCTTCCCTCATGCGGACCAAATCACCGTGAAGAGCGGCAGGACCGTCACGGTTTTCAACATCACCAACGATTTTCGTCTCATCACAGCCATTCACTACAATCGCCAGGAAATCTTCACGCTCCGGTTCCTGACCCACGCGGATTACGACAAGGAAACCTGGGGAAACACGCTATGAAAGCCACTGCGCTCACCTTCGCCCGCCTGCCCAAGACTTACTCCGGTCTCGTCGCCCTGCACATGCCGCGTCCCATCCACGACAGGGTGGCCTACGACAACGCGGTGGAGGTTGTTCACGCGCTCGCCGGCCACAAGCTGAACCATGACCAAGACGATTATCTCGCGATCATGGCCAAGCTCGTGGAGGACTACGAAAGCGAGCACGTCCCCGAGCCAAAGCCGGCCAAGGGTATCGAGGCCCTGAAATTCCTGCTGGAGGAAAACAGCCTCACCGCCGACGACTTGGGAACGATCATCGGAGTCAATCGCTCCATCGCCTACCGTATCCTCAAGGGTGGTCGTAACCTCACCGCCGATCATATCAAAAAACTCGCTGCCCGATTCGCCGTAAGCGCTGACTTGTTTCTGTCCTGATTGGTTGGGAAAGGTGGAGCGACTTGTCCCCAAGGCGCTTTCTGGGTCGCCCGCAAACCAACACGTTGGGGACAACGTGTTCCACCTTCCGCATTCGTGTCTCTCCGTGTCCATTCGTGGGCAAACTGAATTGTTACGTCGGCAGACTGAATTCCATCGGTTGCCTGATTTCGACGCCCCGCCACACGTGGACGGTCTTGCGCTGATTCTTCTGCCGCCAGTGCTGGCAAACCGCGTTGGTCATCTTTGCCCGCTCTCCGCCTTCCGCGTTCCGCCCTCCGCACTCCGCCTTCCGCCTTCCGCTCTCCGCCCTCCGCTCTCCGCCCTCCGCTCTCCGCTCCGCTCAACGCCCGCCCTCCGCGTCTCCGTGCCTCCGTGGTTCAATTGGTTCCCTCCGAACTCCGTCTACTCGCTACCCGCTACTCGCTTCACGCTACTTGCTGCCAGCTCTCCGCGTCTCCGTGCCTCCGTGGTTCAATTGATTCCCTCCGAACTCCGTCTACTCGCTACCCGCTCCTCGCTCCTCGCTCCTCACTCCTCGCTCCTCACTACTAAACAACCACGGATTAGCTGTGTTGCGAGGCAAGCATTACTTCGGATGGGCGCACGATCTGGTTCAGATGAACCAGGAGCTTGCGCATGACGGCGGTGATGGCGACGCGGTGGCCTTTGCCGCGGGCGCGGAG
>CAMTVI010000014.1:0-24016 GCA_947085165.1 uncultured Opitutaceae bacterium | reverse complement strand
CCGGCGAACGAACCCGTCAACGCCTCCCCAACTTCTTTAATCTTGTCCTCTCCCTCCAATCCTTCATGACCTCCGCACCTCTTCAAGGTGGCTGCATTTAACCCAGCCCGAGGTGGCGGTATTTAACCCGGCCGGTGACAAACGGGCGGACGGCGAAGCGATTTTCCCTACAGCGTTGACCACTTTCGCCATCGCACGCACGGCCCAAGCGAAGAGTTTACGCGTTGGAGAAAAAACCTCTTGGCAAACGCGCGGAAGTCCACCTACCTTGCCCGTTCCTTTTGTGTCGGTGGAATAGCGAAGTGGCCAAACGCGATTGACTGTAAATCAATTGGTCTCCGACCTTCGGTGGTTCGAATCCACCTTCCACCACCACTTTTAAAAGTCCCGTTACCAGAAATGGTAGCGGGATTTTTTTGCGTCACGACTCTGCGCTTACACACCCGAACCAGCGTTTCCTAACCCTAGACTGTCCGAGCGACTCGCTTACAGTGACGCCGCGCGGAAAACCACGCGCGCAGTTGTGCCTTTGCCAAGCTCGCTGTTCAGGCTTAATGTTGCTTCACATTGGCTGGTAACGCGTTCGACGACGGACAGCCCTAACTTCAAGGCTTGTTTCTCGCCAGTTTCGCTATCCGGCAAGTTGAAGCGGGTGCATTCGCGCAATTGTTGCTCGGTCATGCCGCGGCCAAGGTCGCTAACGATGAGATTATCACCATCCACAAACCGCACGGTCACGGCATTGCCGTGCGTGGAATAGGCGAACGCATTCTCGACCAGTTCTTCAACGATAAGGTCGAGTTCGTCGCGTCGCACTAATAGCGATGCGGGCGCCAAATCGAGTGTCACATCCGCTTCGCGGCGATGGCGCGCCGCCACCAGATCAACGCGCGCTTTGACGACTTCGCTCACTTGCTCCGCCGACAGTGCCATGCGGCGCACGGGATTCCCAGAGGGATCGCTCTTGGCCTGTAACAGTTGCAGATAATTGCGCAGTGTTCGGTTTAAATGCCAACCCGCTCGCTCGATATGATCCAGTAATTCGGTGTATTGCGGCGCACTAAGTTGCGTGAGATCTCCCCGCAACACCTCGGTCAGGCCCAAAATACTGACGAGCGGCGTAAAAAATTCCTCCGGTAACGACTGGTCAACCGACGAGCGCAGATTGGCGAGGTGGCGATCCTTTACCCGCCAGTGCACTTGCGCTCGCTGGAGCCGGGCCGTGACGCACCGATTTAACTCCTCAATACTAAACGGCTTCACCAAAAAATCGTCCGCCCCGATGTCCATCCCGCGCCGTGGCGACACGGCGGTCGGATTGCCCGTCATCAGGACGAGTTGCGTAGTTGCCAAATCACGGTCTGCGCGGATCGAACTCAACAAACTGCAACCATCACCGCCGGGCATATTGATATCCGAGATGATGAGATCGGGCAAATGCTGGCGGGCCTGCTTTAGTCCGTCCTGACCCGAAGTCGCCGACACTACCCGATGCCCCGCACCGCGCAGAGCCGCCGACATCGTTTCCAAAAATATTTCCTCATCATCAATAATCAGGATCAAAGCTTGGGCAGTTTTCACGTGGTAGGTCGTTTGGGTTGGACACCGACAACCACAGATTTGCGACAGGGAGAAAACTTGTCCAGCCAATGCTCGATTGCCGAGGAGAACATCTCGGCACAAACGCCATGCTTGTGCACCAACTGACCGCTGCGCACGATCATTCTAAGTCGCAGGCCACAAGGTCGCGACCCGACCCTAATGCAAGCCGCGCTACCACTCGATTGTCCTCATTGCGGCGAGAGATTTTCCCTCGCGTTTGATCTCAGTGAAGGCAGCGCGGAATTTATCGTCGATTGCGAAATTTGCTGCCGACCGATCACGGTCACGGTCAACCTGAGCGACGGAGAAATTGCGCGCTGTGACGTCGCACGGGCGTAAGGAAATTTGCCATCAATTCTCTCCGACGCGACTGACTTCGAGGCGGAAGAATGCGTTCGCCGCACTCGCCGGGAAACGTGCGCGCCATGTCGCCACATTATTCTCCGTCCCCAGCAGTTCGTGCACGACTCCTGTTTTCGTCCACGCCATTAGCGTCGTCGAAATTTCTACCGCGCAAACAACGTCCGCGCGATCCGCCGGTCGCGGGTAGGTAAAGATCCACTCCGTTTCCGTGCGCACCAGCGTTGTTGGTGCTGCTCCATTCGCCGTTCGCGGATTAAGCCCGAGTGCATATTCCAACAAATTGTTCAGCCCGTCGGCGTCGGGATCCGCCGCGCTGCCGCTCACGTTTACCTGCGTCAACTCGGCTCCAGAAAAATGGTCCAATTGCCACGAAGCGAAATTGCCACTGACGACAAAGCTGCGCTCGACCAGCGGCGCCGCAAAGAAGTTGGTGTTGCCCGCCTGCGTCGCCCGCACGGTCACCAGCCCGGCGCCCGTTAGCGTGAGTGTGTTGCCTTCTACGCTGGCTGGACCTGAGAGCACCGCCAATGCCACCGGCAATCCCGCATCACTCGTGGCAGTCAGCGCCAGCGGGGTCGGCGAATAAACGCGATTGCCGAGCGGATTAAAAGTAATCGCTTGCGGCGCGCGATTGATCACGAGCGAGCCAGACGAGTTTCCTTGATAGGTTACGTCATTGACGGTGCCGATCACAGCGTAGTTGCCCGCGTTGGTTGGCGGCGTGGCCGAACCGTCGTAGGTAAACGTCACTGTAAGACCCGCAGGATTGGTCGTCGCGCTCGCTGACTTCGGCGTTCCGTCGTAGGTCGCACTTAAGTTGCCCAGCGACACTTCAGCGGGGGCCTTGTTCACCGTGAGCGTGGCAACGCCCGAGGTGGCATTGCCGGCTGAGTTGGTGACTACGACATCGTAGTCGCCCGCGTGGGCCAACGTCGCGCTCTCCACCGTATAGGGATTGCTCGTCGCATTGGGAATCGGCGTGCCCTGTCGCCGCCACACGTAGGAAAATGGCGGCGTGCCGTTCGCGGTAACCGAGAAACTGAACCCTCCGCCGACCGTCACCATCTGATTCGCGGGCGGTGTGGCAATACTGGGCGGCTCGACCGCATTACTCTCCACGTCAATCGTGTAGGAGAAGAAGGCGGTTCCGTTCGGATTACGTGCGATAATCGTGAGGCCGAAACTCCCGGCTGCGGTCGGAATGCCCTGAACACGGAGGATATCCATCGAAGTCGGCGCTGCGCTAAAAGTCAGCCCCGGCGGCAAGCCCGTCACCGTCCACGACGTCGGCCGTGACGGGGTTCCGGAAAAAACGAAAAACAAATCCACCGGTGTTCCCACCGTCGCGCTCGCCGGATCGGGCGTGGAACTCTCCAGTTCGGTCGCTCCGACCAAGGTGTTGACCGCCCCGAGCGACGTGGCTCCGACGAGCGCCGAACGCAACACCGCGCCCAGTGGCGACGCCAGCACGGTTTGCCCGACCAACGACACCTGTTTGAGCACCGGCAAACGTTGCAATAGCACCAGCAGCACCGTTGACGGGAGATTGAGCCAAAAAAGATTGCGGGTTACTAGCGGGGAGAAATTCATATGCCGAGGAGCGCGCGTGACACAGCGAATGAGTTAGGCTGCCGCACGCAATTCATTGTTGTGAGAACCCAGACGGCCGAGAAGACCGCGACCGTAACAGGGTTGTTACTGTGAATGCTAGCATACCTAAAATCGGGCGGTAACTTGCGCCGCGAAGTTGACGCGCTCGCCCCACCCGCGCGCGTTCTCATGCAAGAGACTGGTTTGGAACTTCAGCTGCACGTGCGGAGTGAAGCGATAAACCACTGCCTGATCGATCCTCCAGGCATCGCGTCCCCACGGCGTCATTCCGCCCAGATGCCGAATCCGGCCATAAGTCTGTTGATTCCACCGTAACGCCAACGACAGACGCGGAGTGAATTTATACTTCGCCTCGACATAATAGGCGCGGGTATCCGCTGGTCCGATCGTCGGAATCTCAAAGCGTGAATAAAAATACTCGGCCCAAATCTGCCAGTGCCGCCACGCGAAACCGACATCTTGCCCGACCACCACTTGCCGATAGTCCTGCAAACCGAATCCCGGCGCGAGCGTCGCCAACGCGACCGGCCGCAGGTAAGTGCCCGTGCTCACCGACGCCCCAAGATTCCACATGATATTCGGCCGAAATCCCAGCCGACCGCTCACCGTGGCGTTGCTCAAGCCATCGCTTCCCCACGACCATGATTTCGGCCGTGAAGAGAGTGACGCATTCTTGATTTCCGCGGCATAAGTCCATCGCCCGACCTCGCCCATCGCTGCGATTCCGCTAGTGTAGGACGGGCCCCAAATCACCGGTAGCCGCAATCGCTTGTCCGCATACTCGTCGCTCGGTCCACCGGACAAATGCGCCCAATTCAACAACACCGTGCTCGAACTCGGCGCCGCTCCATCCCAAATCGCAGTGAGATTTTCGTAGGGTAATGGCGCAGTCACGAACGCATTCTCCCACGAACCGTGGCGCGGCACCCAAGTGCCGACCACCGTCGCGAACTGTCCGACCTGGATGCTATGCGTCGTCGCCTTGCTCAAAGTAAATCGCAACCCGATTTCATCGAGTCGCACCTGCATCGCGCGATCACTCGGATCAAATCCCCGATCCACCCGCGCTTGCGCAAAGACGTAACCACTCTTCCCGACTTGCGCATCGAGGAGCAATGTCAGTCGCGGATTCAGGAGAAATCGGTCGCGGGTAAAGATCAAACCCGACTGCGGTTGCTTCAGCCAATACGCCTCGGCGTCGAGCGTGCCACTGAGTCGCCCCACGATCGCCTGGTCCGGCGTGTTAAAAATCAATTTATCCTCCCAGTCCGCCAAACCACTGCGCCCGACCGAGGCGCTCGTTAACGCCAGCAGCCACCAAATCCCCAATTTCGACCACGCTTTCATCCGTGCGTCCTCGCGTGGTTAGCCGCCATGTCGAACGCCAGGAACTGCGCTTCGAATTCAGTCCAACCTTCCGCCGAGCGCACCAAGCGAAGCTCGCCACCGTGCAACCGCGTCAACTCGCGCGCGAGATTCAAACCCAAGCCATAGCCCGGAATATTCTCGCCGACGACGCCACGGTGAAAGCGTTCGAAAATATGTTCCTGTCCCTCCGGTGAGATAGTTTTCCCAGTGTTACCAACCATGAGCAGAACCACTTCCGCCTGTCTCTGCACGCGCAACTGGATGCGACCCCCGCGGCAATTGTATTTCCGCGCGTTCTCGAGCAGATTTTGCAAAATTAAACCCGTGTAATGCCGGTCGCCGGCAATCCAAAGCTCAGCGGGATAATCCGTTTGCACGTCAAGTAGCTCCGTCGCCGGGTGCGCCTGCAAATCATCAAGTGCGAGTGCCAGCAGTTCGCTCAGATCAACCGGCTCTTTCATCAACTCCAACCGCCCTGCGTCCATCCGCGAGAGCAGGAGCAAATCGTCGATGACACTGGAGAGTCGGTAAGTTTGGTGAATCAACGACGCCAATTCGATGCGCACTTCCTCCGTGGCATTCTCCCGCGCCAACATCTCTTCCAAACCCGCGCGCAGCACCGCCACCGGCGTCTTCAGCTGGTGCGAGGCATCCGCTGAAAATCGTGCCGCACGTGCCAGCTCCGCGCTGGTAGACTCGAGCGCCGCCTCGGCGCGCGCGCGATTCGCCCGATCTTGTGCGGACGCCACCACTAGTTGCTCCACGGGTGCCGACAACTTTCCTGAGAGAAAATGCGCAGCCGCCAAGCCAATCAAAAACAACATCAACCCCGCGCCGATGATCTGCCAACGCACTTGCTCTTGGCGATGCTGCATCGCCGCCAGCGGATAGAGAAAAACTTCATAGGCCGGCGGGTAGAGCGAGTCCGGATTCAGCAACTTGCAAAACACTTCGTGCCGCGCCCCGCTGAGTTCCAGCGCGAACCGTGCATCAGCCTGCTGCCCCGCAGTGACACGTTGCCTCAGTGCTGTCGTCAACATCGCCCGTTCGGCGTCGGCGAGTCCGGGCAGAAAGAGTCCCGCTTCGCCCAAGATACCGAGGCGACTGCCGTTTTGCGGATGCGATTCTCCTAACCCAACTGTTTCAAAGCCGAGCACCAGCGCCGCGATCGGCTGGGCCGTCTCCGACGCGAGTATCGGCATCAGGATCAGCTCAGTGAGCGTCACACGTCCGTCGGCTGCGCGGCGTTCGATGAATCCCCATTGCTGCCGCGTCGGAGCCGCCGCGACCGCGAGTTGCCTTTCCTCCTTCGCCAGCAACGCCCCACCTGATTGCTCCGGTGCAGGGACGATCACTCCTCCTTGCCGATTGAGAAATCGATAGAATTGCGCGCGCAACGCATACGCGTCGGTGCCCATGGTGACGTTGAATTCGCTCTCCACGATGTCGCGCAATTCGTCTTTTGCACTCGGGTAGAGCAAATCGAGTGCGTTGTCCTCCAACGCTGCGACAATGCGTGGTCGGCGCACCAAGGCCCGGCACCGTTCAACCAACGCCGTTTGCCGAATCGCCTGGCGCTCGTGCAACGCCGACAGTTGCACCGCGAACTCGCGCTGAAGTTCTTCCTCGCCCGCCTGAGCCAGCCGACTCTGCGCAAACACTACCGCCGCCGCCGTCACCAGTGCGATCGTCAACATCAGCGCCACCCACACTTTCACCCGAAAACTGGCAGGCGGGCGCGCCTTGGCTTCAGGTGCGGCGCTCATGGGAAATTCACCTGCAACTCCGTGTCGGCAGTCACATCGACCAATTGCTCCCGCACCTCGGTGCTGCTCAGCCACGCCTTAAGCATGTAACGCCCCGGCGGAAGTCCAGTGAGACGGTAACGTCCCTCGCCATCCGTCACGACGAAATGCGGCGTGGCCAGCACCAAAATGAGTGCTCGCATGTGCTCGTGAATATCGCAACGCAATGTCACCAAACCGGGCACATCAAATTGCTGGGAAGGAATGGGCCGTTCATCAGGTCGGTAACGTCCCAGATCAAATCGCTTCGGCGGAGAATAGGAGAAAATATTGTGGTAGGTTTCGTCGAGGTTGGGGAACTCCACGCGCGTGCCCACCTGCACCGGTAGTAACGTCGGCGAAAACGTCAGCCCCTTCTGCGTCATTTGCGCGACTGCCGGTAGTTTCGGCGGATCGAATTCCCCCTCAAGATAGACTACTGCCAGCGGCGGATTGAGTGCGACCACGCCGCCGCGTGAGACCACTTCGTAGCGACGATTGATCACCGTCACTTTGCCGGCCGGAGGTAAAGCCACTTGCCCAGCAATCACCGCCCCGAGCAGCGCGACGGGCCAACCCATGGCTCCGCCACCGAGAACGACGAACCAGCGAATCCACGTGTGCTGGAGAATCGATTTCATGCTTCGGGCAACCGCACCGTGTAGCCCACCCCGCGGGTGGTGTGAATCAGTGGCGTCGCAAAACTTTGGTCGATTTTTTTACGCAATCGCGTGATGAAAATTTCCACCGTGCGTGTGTCGTATTCGTGCTCTCGTTGCCAAACCCGTTCGCACAACTCCGTGCGCGAAAAGATGCGCCCCGGCTCCTGCATGAGCACTTGCAGCACATCGAATTCCCTAGGCGACAGCGGAATCAAAGCGGTGGCCCGCGTCACGCGGCGATGCAATACGTCCATCGCGAGGTCGCCAACCTTGAGTAACTCACTGGGCGCCGCCGCCGTGCCGCGCCGCCCCATCGCTTCGATGCGCGCGACCAGTTCGTCGAGTGAGAAAGGCTTGGCGAGATAGTCGTCTGCTCCTGCATTGAGCCCGCGTATCCGACTCTCCACTTCGCCGCGGGCCGTGAGAATGATCACCCGCGCTGGACATTGCGCGCGGCGCAATTCGCCGAGCAGCGTCAGTCCGTCCATGCTCGGCAGGTTCAGATCCAGCACGACCAGATCCGGTAGATCGTGCAAGGCCTGCCGCAGTCCCGCGCTGCCATCATTGGCCGAAGTAACCAAATGTCCGTGGCGCGTGAGTGCACGGCTGATGTGCCGCACCAACTCGGATTCATCTTCAATAATCAAAATGCGCATGACCGATAGCTGGGGAAATCAGGTTGGCCAAACCAACGCGCAGGGGATTTTGCACGATTTCACCAATGGTGGAAAGCGAAGCAGCCACACCAGAAAAGCCCAAGCTCAATTGCAGCCACAGCCACTGCCGCCAACACCGCGCCCACCCCCCGTGGCCTCACGGGAGAAGTAAGTGTGCTCGCTCATTGCGGATGCCAACGGATCGCGGTCCGAGCGCATCGCATAGGTGGTGAACGTGCCGCGTTCCCACGGTTGCACCGCCGTGAGGTTGCACCCCGTAAGAGTGAGCACGCCCAGTGCCGCCAAGGTCAATAGTGCCAGTCGTCGCGTCATCGGTTTCATCGAGTTAATTGGATTCACTAAGCAGTTGCAGAATTTGGGATCGCCACGCCGTCTCGGTCTCATCGCCGTGGAAGCCGCGATGAACGGCGCGAAGGCGTCCGTCTTTGCCATAAATCAACGTCGTCGGCATCGCCTTCACCGCTGCGGCGCGCACCAATTTCTGCGCGCGATCATGCAAAATAGGAAAGGGCGGCGTGAGTTTTCGCACAAAGGCTTCGTGGGCTGCCCGCTTCGTATCGACGCCGATGGCGAGAATTACCACGCCCTCGCGCTCGAGGTCCCGGTGCAGCTTCGCCATCACGGGAAACGAGGCCTTGCAGGGCGCGCACCATGACGCCCAAAAATCGACCAGCACAACCTTGCCTGCGAGCGCAGGAATCGCTCCTCCCTCGAGTTGATACTCCGCAAAATCCGGCAGTGCATCGCCGACACGAAACTCGGCGCGAGCCACCAGCGCGGCGCTCAATCCAAGGAGCACCAACAGCGTGTTACGTATTGACGACATAGTTGAAGAAACCGCGCGTTTGGGCTTCGGTCTCGGTTGAACGAATGAGCCCCTCGGCCCCGGGAAAACCTTGGATGAAATCTAAACCATCCCTCACTCCGAGCACAAAGGCCGTGGTGGAAAGCACACCGGCTTGCAGACAGGTATCTGCGATCACCGTCACTTGCCGCACCCTGTTGTTCACTGGAAAACCCGTGCGTGGATCGATGATGTGTCCATAGCGTCGCCCCTCCAAAACGAAACTACGCAAGTAGTCGCCCGACGACGCGACCCCTTTGCCCGTCACTCCAATACTGCCTTTGGACGCTCCGGGGCGCAGAGGATCTTCCAATCCCAAGTGCCAACAAGGACGCGAAGGTGGTTTACCCATCATGCGCACATCGTGTCCGAAATCGACGAGCACATCCTGAATTCCATACTCCGTCGCCAACTGCGCAATCATGTCCACCGCGTATTCCTTCCCGAACCCGCCGAAATCGAGCGACATGCCCGACTCCGGCAAAAACACGCCGCCCGCGCGACGTTGCACGCGGCGCCAACCCACCAAGCGGCGCGCTTGTTCCAACTCCGCCGCACTCGGCAAGCGCGGCTGCACGGCCTTGTAGTCCCACAATTTAATCAACGGCAACGCGGTGGGATCGAGCACACCGTGAGTCATCGCAAACAAGGTATCGCATAGGTCCAACAGATTCTCCATCTCGGCATCCACTTCGACCCACGTGCGACCTGCGGCCGCGTTAATTCGTCCGACGAGACTGTCGCTACGGAAGCGGGTGAACTTGGCCTCGAACGCACGCACCCAGCACTCGGCGTTTTGCGCAAAAGCGGAACCCTGCGTCGAATTCTTCGCGACAAACTGCACGGAACACTTCGTGCCTAAGGCGGAAAAATTCAAGTGCTGCAAATCGCCCTCCTCGCCGCGCTCCAGTGGGGGCGTCGCCGGTTGCCGTGAATTTGCAGGGTTGGCCGTCATGGTGGTCTAGAAGGTAAATTTAAGTCCCACCGTAACAATTTCCGCCTCCGGATACGCGTAAGGCGACGTTACTCCATCGCGCCCGCGCATTTCGTAGCGTTCGATCGCCGCGTCGAATTGCCACGCGTCCGCAATCGACCAGATCGCCTTCAATCCGTAGGTGAAGGTTTCCAGTGCCGACACGCGATAGTCCGCCGAATAAAACGGAGTTCGACCAGTCGGCTGTTCGCTCGGAGTAACGCTGGTGCCGGTCAATGTGAGAAAATAGAAATCCGCCGCTTCCTGCACAAAGTAACGGAAGCTTGGACGCAAAATCAGCCGTGCCCCGACTTGTTGAAACCATTCCAAATTCGCCATGTGCGAGCGCATCCCGAAATCATCGCGGTGGTAGCGGTAACTGGCATCAAGCGCGCCGTTGAGCATCGGAAATGAGCGATTAAGTGCCGCGTGCGCGATCCATTTGGTGCGGCTATCCGGACGGTTTTCGCCAAACGAGCGCCGGAGAAACAACCCCGGAAATACCTCAACGCGTTTCTGCACGAGTTTATACGGATCGCTCAAATAGCCTTCGGCGTGACTGCGCGTTAGGTGAACCGAAACCGAAGTCAGCGGATCGACCAGACGCGACACACCGACGATGACATCGAGCGTGCGCTTCGCCAACCAGTCCGGTTGGAACGCCACCTTCACCTCGTCGTCCATCCCGGCAATTCCGAGCGTCAACGTGGTGTTTTTTTCATGAAAATCGCTCAGCGTATTAATCGACCAACCGGTCGAAACATAGTCGCTCTCCCGGCTCTTGGCTGCGCCCAGCGCGATTTTCATGCGCGAGAATTGTTGCGAGAACTCCGCGTTCCACGCCTTCCGCTCCTCTTCCAGACTCGAAAGCGGCACGGGCCCATCGGGCGTGCTCGGCGGCAGGCCATTCGGCGTCGCCCCGACGATTGTGTCCACGACACCGCCAACTTTGAGCTGCATCGCTGCGCCAAAATCTTTTTCAAACAACACCGAGCTAACCCGCACGCCAATGCGACCACCCGTCTCGCGATAATCTTGATACTTCACACTCACCGTATCCTCGGCGCGCGTTTCGCGGACGAAGGCCAACCCGACCAACAGGGCGGTTAACGAGCGAAGGTTACAAAAGCGTTGCAGCATGAGCGGTGCGAGAATGGACGTCGCACCCCGCGCCGTCCAATGCGAACCAGCATTATTCACGCGTAGTCACTGAAAAGCGTGCGTGCGTAACAAGTCTGTTACTCGCCATCCGCTCCGGCCTCGCTTGCCAATTTTCCGCACAACCGCTTAGTCAGAGTGCAATGGACAAGCCCACTCTCGACCAAGCGGTCGAAACCGCGCGCGACCACCCGTGGATTCTCGGGGCCTTACCGCACATCCTGACGGTGGTGGGTTTCCTGTTGGCCCTCTTTGCCATCGCGCGCCTCATGAGCGAGCGCAAACGCCCCAGCAACACCTTCGCGTGGTTGCTCGCTATCGTCTTCATCCCCTACGTCGGCGTGCCGCTTTTTCTCATTTTCGGCGGCCGCAAGCTGCGTCAACTCGTTAATCGGAAAGCCCGCCTCTGCCCCATCGTGCCGGGTGCACCGCCGTCACCGGCCGCCAATCGCTTCGCAGCCCGCGTGCTTACGCTCAACGGCACCTGCCCTCCTGTCGGGGGGAATCGCGTGAAGTTCCTCTCCTCCGGCGAAGATGCCTTCCACGAACTCGAGCGGCAAATTCGCGAAGCCAAACACACGATTCATCTCATGACGTTTATCCTCGCGCGTGACGCCGTCGGTCGGCGCATCGTAAAGCTCCTCGCAGAGCGCGCGCGCGAAGGGGTTAAGGTCCGCGTGTTGTTGGACTCGCTCGGTTGCTTCACCAGCAAGGGTCGCTTCTGCGACCCGATCCGCGAAGCAGGCGGCGAAGTGGTCGCGTTCATGCCGATGTTGCCGTTGCAAACGCGTGGCTCCGCTAATCTCCGCAATCACCGCAAAATCGTCGTTTTCGATCACTCCACTGCGCTGCTCGGCGGCCGCAATCTCGCCTTGGAATACATGGGGCCCACGCCGCTCAAGCGACGCTTCCGCGACTTCGGCACCATCATCGAAGGCCCCGCGGTCACCTTGCTCAACGAAATCTTCATCGCCGATTGGGCCTTCGCCAGCGGTCAGCCGATTGACCGACTCCACGATGAACTCACTTTCCCGCACGCCGCACCAGTCGGCGATAGTCATCTCCAAATTGTTGCGAGCGGACCCGACGTCGAGGGCGATGCGCTCTACGAAGGCATTCTCTCCCTCGTGCAACAAGCCGAGCGCAGTATCTGGATCGTCACGCCCTACTACATCCCCGACGAAGTCCTGCAACGCTCACTCATGGTGCAAGCCCGCGCCGGCGTAAACGTCCGTCTCGTCGTGCCAGCACGCTCCAACCACCCCATCACCGATCTCGCGCGCAAACATTCCCTGCACGAACTCCGCGATGCTGGCGTCGAGGTGCTCTACTACGGTCCGGGGATGATGCACGCGAAACTCATCCTCGTCGATGAAGCGACCGCCGTCTGGGGCTCGGCCAACATGGATTTGCGTTCCCTCTTCGTGAACTTCGAAGTCGCCGCGGTCGCCTACTCACCCGCCGACGCGCGCGAAGTTTCACAGTGGATGCAGGAGATTTTCGCCCAAACGAAGCCGATGCCCGCACGCAAAAAAAAGCGGCGCCTTTTCTCCACACTAGGCGAAGAGCTTGGACGCTTATTGGCACCGCTGCTCTGAAACGCTGCGTCACGCTCCAACAGCGTGCGTTTCAATGAAACGCTGCACCGCAGCGCGATCCGCCGGCAAGCGATGCTTCACCACCGGACGCGCCTGCAATTCCTCCAGTGCCGGATGCGTCGGTCGTTGGTTGATCGCACTGGCGAGCGCGTCGGGAAATTTCGCCGCATGCGCCGTCGCCAACACGACACTGGTGCGATCAGGCTGCAAATCGCGAAAGCCGCACGCCGTGTGCGGATCTACGATGTAGCCAAATTTCTGCCAGACCTGCGCGATCGTCGCGGAAATTTCGGCATCGCTCGTGGCCGTGGAACTAAACGTGTCGCGATCAAACTCCGGCAAGCGATAGGATCCGCCCGCCTTCAACTCCGCCATCGCCGCGCGCACCCGTGCCGGATCTTCGTCGTGCAGATAATAGAGCAGTCGCTCGAAATTTGAGGCGATCTGGATGTCCATCGACGGCGCCAAACTCGGCTGCACTGCGCCGACGCGATACTCACCGGTTTGAAAGAAGCGGTGCAGAATGTCGTTTTGATTGGTCGCGATGCGAAAGCCGAGGATCGGCACACCCATCCTTTCCAGCAGCCAACCGGCGAACACGTTGCCAAAATTGCCCGTCGGCACGACGAACTCGACGGATTCGCGCGCTGCTTCCGGCAGTCGCAGCCACGTGTAGAGGTAGTAAACGCACTGCGCGAGAATCCGCGCGAGGTTGATGGAATTAACCGCCGACAAACGGTGCTGGGCCGCGAAAGCGTGATCGCCAAACAACTCTTTCACGATGCGTTGCGCGTCATCGAACGAACCATCGAGCGCAATCGCGTGCACATTGGCGGCACCGGTGCAGGTCATCTGGCGTTCCTGCAACGGCGACACGCGACCATCGGGATAGAGAATGAAAATGGCGGTGCGCGGTTTACCGAGCAGGCCGTGAATCGCCGCCGCGCCGGTGTCGCCTGAAGTGGCACCGAGGACGTTGATGCTGCGGCCGCGTTGTTCGCACTCCCAGCCGTAGAGATTACCGAGCAGTTGCAGCGCAAAATCCTTAAACGCGAGCGTCGGACCGTGAAACAACTCCAGCACGTAGGTGCGGTCATCGAGTTGGCGCAACGGCGCAATCTGCGGATGCGTAAACTTGCCGTAGGAGCGGTGCACGATGCGCGACAGCACGTCCTCGGGAATGTCCGTCGCAAACATCCCGAGAAATTCCGTGCATAGTTCCGCATAACTCAGATCGCCCCACGCGCGCAGGCGTTGCGAAACGTCAGGGAGAATTTGCGGCAGGTAAAGACCGCCATCCGGCGCGAGCCCGATCGAGACGGCTTCCCGGAAGGAAACCGCTTCGGATTCACCGCGTGTGGAAATGTATTTCATCGTTCAAACACCGCGCCACCAACGCGCGGATACAGGCAAGCGCAGGGAGCAGGAGAGAACGAGAAAATTACGCCTGGCCGAGACCGAACGCCGTGTGCACGGCGCGTTGCGCATCATCGGCGCGTTCGCGTGGCACGGCGAGCGTCACTTTGATTTCCGACTTAGCGATGAGTTCGACGTTGATGCTCTGCTCCGCCAACGCTTCGAGCATCTGCGCAGCCACACCGGCGTGCGTGCGCATGCCGACGCCGACCACGGAAAGTTTCGCGATATTGTCGTAAGCCGCCACTTCGCCGCCGCCGAGTTTTTGAAAAACTTCCGGCAACACTTTGACGGCAGCGTGCGCATCGTCTTTCGGCACGGTGAAGGTCAAATTCACCAATCCTTTGTGACCGACGTTTTGCACGATCATGTCGACGTTGATGCTGGCCTCGGCAAGAGCGCGCAGAATGTGCGCCGCGCTCGCGGCTTTGTCCGGGAGATTGCTGATGACGACCTTGGCTTGGTCCTTGTCGACGGCGACGCCGCGCACGACGACCTTTTCCATGTAAGCGACTTCTTCTTTCACGATAGTTCCCGGGTTGTGGTTAAAACTGCTGCGGACTTCAAAAATGACGCCGTATTTCTTGGCGAATTCGACGGAGCGCGACTGCATCACCTTGGAGCCCTGTGAGGCGAGCTCGAGCATTTCGTCGTAGGAAATTTCCGTCAACTTCCGCGCATCCTTCACGTAACGGGGGTCAGCCGTGTAAACGCCGTCAACGTCGGTGTAGATTTCGCATTTGTCAGCCTGCAACGCCGCCGCGAGTGCAATTGCCGTAAGATCGGAACCGCCGCGGCCCAACGTCGTGATTTGCCCGACGGAATTGAGCCCCTGAAAACCGGCGACGATAATCACTTTGCCCGCGGCCAGATCCGTGCGCAGCGCCGTCGGCACGATGTTCATGATCTTGGCCTTCATGTGGACGAGGTCCGTCACGATGCCAGCCTGCGCGCCCGTGTAGGAAACCGCCGGCACATCGAGCGCATGCAACGCCATCGCAGTGAGGGCGATGGTCTCCTGTTCGCCGACGGCGAGCAGCATGTCCATTTCGCGCGTGTCGGGGCGCGGATTGATCGCTTTGGCGCGGGCAATGAGCTCGTTGGTCACGCCGCTGCGTGCCGAGACCACCACGACCACGCGGTGGCCTTCGTCGCAGGTCGCTTTGATGCGCGCTGCCACGTTTTTGATCCGTTCGACGTCGCCGACGGAAGTGCCACCATATTTCTGAACGATGAGTGCCATGTTACGAACTCGGTTAAATGGCGCGTTGGCGTGCGGTTTGGCAAGGCGCGAGTCCGCACCGTGCGTCATACCCCCTGCTGCGCCGAGCGGATCGTGCGTCAGGGTTGCGCCGTTGGTTTAGTTTCTCCGCCTTCGCCGGCGGCGGCAGGCACCTTCTTGACGAAGCGACTTTCAGTGCCGTTGAGCAGTCGGCGAATATTTTCGTGGTGCCGCAAAATGATGAAGCTGGCCAACACTGTCGCGATGATCGACACGGCCAGCGGATAGCCGAAAAACCAACTTGCGATGATTACCGACGCGGCGCCGAGAATGGACGCGAGCGAGACGAAGCGGGAGGCGTAAAACGTCACCACCCATGTCGCGCAAGCGATCAGGCAGGCCCCGGGAATCAGCACCAGCAGACCGCCCGCGGCGGTCGCAACGCTTTTGCCGCCCTTAAAGCGCGTAAAAATCGAAAACGCATGGCCGATCACCGCGGCGACCACGCCGATCAACGAGAGAATCCAGACGTGGTCCGTCACCACAAACGGCAGCATCGGCCAACCGGTGGCGACCGCACCTTTGATCATGTCGAGCACGAGCACGGTGTTGCCGGCTTTGGCCCCGAGCACACGTTTGACGTTAGTCGCACCGGGATTGCCACTGCCGACTTTGAAAATATCCACGCCATGCGCTTTCGCGACAAGGTAACCAAAAGGCAGCGCGCCCAGCAGGTAACCGCTCAACAGTGAAGTGATAATCCAGAAGTTACTCATAGGCGTGGCGGTGCGGGAAATCTGCGCTACGCTACGCTACTCGGTCAACGCTTAAGCCGCTCCGGCCGTCGCGTGCGACTTGCGCAACTCGACGACAAAAAAGGCCCGCACGTGGCGGGCCTCGGAATTGCTCAATCGTGCGCCGTTCGCTTAATTTGCCGGACCGCCGACGTAGTAAAGCGCGAAGGCAAAAATATCCGCCGTCTCTTCAATCTGTTTCGAGATCGGTTTGCCTGCGCCGTGACCGGCGTTGGTTTCGATGCGGATGAGCAGCGGCGACGGGTTGTGCGGATTCGCCGCCTGAAGTGCCGCCGCATACTTGAACGAGTGCCCCGGATGCACGCGGTCGTCGTGATCCGCCGTGGTCACCATGATCGCCGGATACTCGACACCGGAACGCACGTTATGCACTGGCGAGTAGCCCTTGAGATATGCGGCCATTTCCGCGCTATCGTCGGCGGAACCGTAGTCGCTCGCCCACGCCCAGCCGATGGTGAATTTTTGGAAACGCGTCATGTCCATTACGCCGACCGCGGGAAACGCGACGCGCGCGAGATCGGGGCGTTGATTCACCACCGCACCGATCAATAGTCCGCCGTTGGAACCGCCGCGAATCGCGAGTTTCGCGTGCGAAGTGAAGCCTTGTTGCACGAGGTAATCCCCCGCCGCGATGAAGTCGTCGAACACGTTTTGCTTTTGCAGCTTCGTGCCGGCCAGATGCCACTCGCGGCCATATTCACCGCCGCCGCGCAGATTGGCCACGGCGTAAATCCCGCCGAGTTCCATCCACGCGAGATTCGACGCGGAGAAACTCGGCGTGAGCGAGATGTTAAAGCCGCCGTAGGCGTAGAGCAGCGTCGGATTGGAGCCGTCGAGTTTGATGCCCTTGCGGTGCGTGATGAACATCGGCACGCGCGTGCCGTCCTTCGACGTGTAGAACACCTGCTTCGTCTCATTGACACTTGGGTCAAAGGCGACTTGCGGCGCTTGGAACAGTTCGGTTTTGCTCGTCGCAAGATCGACGCGGAAATTTGTCGTCGGATACGTGAACGACGTGAAGTTGAAAAACATTTCCGACTCGTCTTCGCGACCGCTGAACGAGGCGACGCTGCCGATGCCGGGCAACTCGATCGTGCCGAGTGACGCACCGTCGCGCGTGAACACGGCGAGCACGTTCTTCGCGTCCTGCATGTAGTTCACCACGAATTTTCCACCGATGAAACTCGCGGAAGAAATGACATCCGTCGATTGCGGCACGAGTGTGACCCAGTTGGCGCGATCGGGATTTGCGAGGTCGATCGCGATAATCTTGCTACGCGGCGCGTCGAGATCGGTGAGGATAAAGAGCTTCGAACCGTCGTTGCCGATCACCGAGTAGTCGGCCTCGACGACGTCGATGAGGCGCACGACTTCACTCGTGAACTGGGGCGCCGCGGCATTTTGCAGATCGAGGTAATAGAGGCGGTTGCGCGGGTCAGTGCCCTCCCAAACGGAAATCAGCAAGTAGCGACCGTCCTCCGTCACGCCGCCGCCCAAGCCCCACTTGGGTTGGTCAGGGCGTTCGTAAACGAGTTGGTCGTCCGCCTGCGCTGTGCCGAGCCGGTGATAATAAATTTTCTGGTTGGCGAGGTCGCTGAACACTTGGTTGCCCTCGCGGCGCGGCTCCGGATACCGCGAGTAGAAGAAACCCGCACTGTCCTTGGTCCAACTCAGGCCGGAGAATTTCACCCAATTAACCACATCCGCGGTATCCTCGCCGGTCGCGAGACTGCGCACACGAAATTCATTCCAATCCGAACCCGCCTTCGCGACGCCATAGCCAAGCCATTGGCCGTCGTCAGATGCAACATGGGTCGTCACCGCCACCGTGCCGTCGGTCGACAACGTGTTGGGGTCGATGATGACGCGGCCTTCCGCGTCGAGTGCGTCCTTCACGTAGATTGGCGACTGGTTTTGCAGGCCGGAATTGTAAGAGTAAAAATAACGTCCGCCTTGCTTCGAAGGCAGACCATAACGCGGGTAATTGATTAACTCTTGCAGGCGCAGCTTGATCGCTTCGCGTTGTGGCAACTTTTGCAGGAAGTCGAACGTCACCTGGTTCTGCGCGCCCACCCACGCTTTCGTGTCGTCGGAATCGACGTCTTCGAGCCAACGGAACGGATCGTCGACTTTCACACCGTGAAAATCGTCGGTCTGCGCAACCGTTTTGCTCGTGGGATAAGGCATGGAAGCGGCAAACACACAGATCGGTGCTGCGGCAAGGGTGACCAAGCGCATGATTGTCATAGAACCGACAACTCAGGCCAACCCACGCCGATTCGCAAGCCGAAGATAAGCCCACGTCGCCGCGGCCGACGGCGGGGGCTGCGCGAGGATCGTTGTGCGGACTTTGTGTTTACTTCCCCCAACCCGCAAAATGTGCGCCAAAGCCCATGCGCAGCGCCCAGTCGGCAATCGTCTTCGAAACCGGCGAGCTGCCACTGGATCCGCCGTGACCGGCGTTCGCTTCGATATGGATGTAAATCGGCCCCGCGTCGGGCGCGACCGCTGTCTGCATCGCCGCCGTGTATTTGTAGGAATGTCCGGGATGCACGCGATCATCGTGGTCCCCCGTCGTGACCAACACCGCGGGATACTTCGCGCCAGGCTTCGTCGTATGCAGCGGCGAATACGCCATTAAGTAGTCAAAACCTTCCTTGCTATCCGACGTGCCGTAGTCACGCGCCCAACTCGCTCCGGCCGTGAACTTGTGATAACGCAGCATATCCATCACGCCCACCGCCGGCACCGCCGCCGCGAAAAGATCCGGACGTTGATTGACGACTGCGCCGAGGAGCAGACCGCCGTTGGAGCGACCATCGATCACGAGCTTCGAGTGAGCCGTGAAACCTTCGCTTACGAGAAATTCCGCAGCGGCGATGAAGTCATCGAATACATTCTGCTTCTGCTCCTGCGTGCCGGCGTCATGCCACGCACGACCGTATTCGCCGCCCCCGCGCAGATTCGCCACTGCGTAAACGCCACCGCGCTCAATCCACACGAGCGGCGGCACCGCGAATTGCGGGCGCATCACGACATTGAAGCCGCCGTAGCCGTAGAGCCAACCCGGTGCCGTTCCGTCGAGTTTCAAGTCTTTGCGATGCGTAATGAAAATTGGAATCTGCGTGCCGTCCTTCGAAGGATAGAACACCTGCTTCGTTACGAAATTACTCGCGTCGAAATCGGTCTTCGCTTCCTGCCACACCGTCGTCGCGCCCGTGTCGAGGTGGTGCCTCAAAATCGTGCCGGGAAAAAGGAATGACGAGAAACTGACAAACACTTCGGGATTGCTGAACTTGCCTGCGACACTCGTCACCGCGCCGAGGCCCGGCAGTGGGATTTCACCTTTTAGCGCACCGTCGAGATCGAAGATCGCCACGCGATTCGCCACGTCGCGCATGTAAGTCACCACCAACCGGCCCGCCGAAATCCGCACGCCGTCGATCGTGTCTTCGGATTCAGCAATCACGGTGCGGGCCGCTGCCGCACCTTCGTCGAGAGTCATCGCCACTACGCGACCACGCGGGGCCTCGGCCGTCGTGGAGAAATAAAACGTGCGCCCGACGTTGCCGATGAAGCCGTAGTTCGCGGCGAAATTATCCACCAACCATGTCACGTTGCCATCGAAGGACGGATTCTGTGCGTCTTGCAGATCGAGGTAGGCAATCTGGTTTCCCCGCTGACCCGGTTGGCTGATGCCAATGACTAAGTAGCGACCATCCGACGAAACTTGTCCGCCGAAGGAGCGCTGCGGGTGCTCCGGCAGCGCGAAAACCAAACGGTCTTCCGTCTGCGCCGTGCCGACGCGGTGGTAATGGAGTTTCCGATGCTCGATTTTGCTAAACACCTTGCTGTCGCCGCCCGCCGGCTCCGCGTAGCGCGCGTAGAAAAAGCCGCGACTGTCATGCGTCCAGCTCATGCCGGAAAACTTCACCCAGCGAATGTGATCGGTGGCGTCCTGCCCTGTCGCCACATCGCGCAATTTGAATTCATTCCAATCCGACCCACCGGTCGCGAGACCGTAACCGAGCCACTTGCCATCGGGCGACGGCGACGTGGACGTGACCGCGACGGTGCCGTCGGTGGACAGCGTGTTGGGATCGATCAACACGCGCGGAGGGCCGTCGAATCCTTCCTGCACATAGAGCGGCGACTGGTTCTGCAGGCCGTCGTTCTTCGTGTAGAAAACCCAGCCCGCCTCACGCAGCGGCATCCCGTAGCGCGTGTAATTCCAGAGTTCGGTCAGTCGCTGGCGGATTTGCGCAACTTCCGGCATCTGCGCGAGGGCCGTCGCTGTCGTCGCATTTTGCGCGTCCACCCAGGCCTTCGTTGCAGCGGAATCGAGGTCCTCCAACCAGCGGTAGGAATCCGCGATCTGCACGCCGTGATACTCATCGACGTGCGGAATGGTTTTCGAGGCAGGGTATGGCAAGGCGGCCAACGTCAGCACCGGTGCGAGAGCAGTTACCAGAAAACTACGAACAAGTATGCGCATGCGCCGACGAAACCCACTTTTCCGCACCGGGCAAGAGTCCACGTGGCGGCGTGCACAATTTGTGCAATGCACCGTTGCTCGCACGTCGTTTCGTGTTTTCGTCAGCGGCGTGGTGCCTTCGTCCTCTTCCCTCTCGCCCGCCGAGCGTCTCGAACGCCAGATGCGTTTCATTATCGAAGCCGACAAGCTCAAGGAAATCTTCCGGCAATCGCTCGTTACTCAAAGTCGCCGCCGCGAGAATAGCGCGGAGCACACGTGGCATTTTGCGCTGATGATCATCACGCTCGCCGAGCATTCCAATCACCAGCCGCTCGATGTCCTCCGCGTCCTGAAGATGGTGCTCATCCACGACCTCGTCGAAATCGACGCCGGCGACACCTACGCCTACGACACGAAAAACATGGCCGACCAGCACGCGCGCGAAGCCGTAGCGGCCACGCGGATTTTCGGCCTGCTCCCGCCCGACCAGACCACCGAATTCCGCGCGCTGTGGGACGAATTTGAAGCCAAGGAAACGCCCGAGGCAAAATTCGCCGCCGCGTGCGATCGGTTTCATCCAATGCTGCTCAACTGCCTCACCGGTGGCGAAACGTGGACGAAACACGGCGTCACGCACGACATGGTCGTCGCGCGCAATCAGCACGCCGCTGAAGGCTCCGAAGCGATCTGGGCCTACGCTCTGCGCATGATCGACGAGGCCGCTGCTTCCGGCGCATTGCCGCGCAAGGCCGACTAGCTCAAGTCGCGGAAGCTGCCGAACTCCGGATCGAAGAGCCGCCGATAGGTGCGAATGATCATCCCGTCGGTCAGGCCTGCAAGGTAGTCGCAAATCCGGCGCGCTTTGCCGTCGAGTTTCTTTTCCGCCTCGATCAATCGGCTGACATTGGGCGGCAAAATGTGAATCACCCGTTCGCCGCGCTCCGCGTAGTTGTCCCAAATTGCAGCGAACAGCGCATTGAGCAACATGCGCGCCTTGTGCTCCAATTGCTCCAGTTGCGGACTCTCGAAAATAATATCGTTCGCCATCTTCTTGAAGAACGCTGCCTCGGCCAACGCCTCTTCCGCCACCACCAGTTCGAATCCGTAGCGGTTGGTCTTCTCCGCCATGAAATTGTCGCGCGTCTTCAAACGGCACGCCTGAATGAAGTCGCCGATCTTGCGCGAGAAAACGTTCTCCAGTCGGTCGGCGCGGATCGAATCGAAGAACGACTCCATGTGCCGTTGCTGATTAGGATCAATCGCCTGCGTGGCCGCCCAGCGTTCCACGCGCTCAATCGACAGAAACCCCGCACGCACGCCGTCGACGATGTCGTTGAGCGAATACGCCGCGTCGTCCGCCCAATCCATGATCTGGCACTCGACGCTCTTGAAATCATTCAGCACGTCACCGCGCATCAGGGGCCCCGGAATTCGCTTTCCGCCAAACACCCACTCGCGCACCGGCGCCTGCGAATCGTAGATGAAGTGGTTGATCGGCGGCGTCGCGAACTCGGTGTAGATTTTCTTGTATTTGAGGATGCCGTCGAGCAACGCGCGTGTCGGCTTCATCCCCTTCACACCCGTCTCGTTCTGATAAATCGTTTCGCACAACAAATGCAGCGTCTGCGCGTTGCCCTCGAAACCACCGCGACGCTTCATCAATTCTTGCAAGGTGCGCTCGCCACTGTGGCCGAACGGCGGATGCCCCATGTCGTGCGCGAGACAGCTCGCCTCGACGAGATCGGAGTCGATGTAGAAATCCTCTTTCAGCGGACCGCCGCGACTGAGCAGAAAATTGCAAATCGAACGGCCGATCTGCGCGACCTCCATGGAATGCGTGAGCCGCGTGCGGTAGAAATCGTATTCGCCACTGAGGAACACCTGCGTCTTCGACTGCAACTTGCGGAACGCGTGCGCATGAATGATGCGGTCGCGATCGATCTGAAACGGGGTGCGGTAGTCCGGCTTGCGGCCCCCGCCCCACTCCTGCACGTCGAACGCGTTGTAGAATCGATTTTGCGGCATCGCAGTTCTTTCGTCCCGCAATCCCCCGCAGGCGGCAATGCCAAAACTTGCGGCATCCACGCCGGGCTTCGACGATTCTATCGAAATTCGTTTCGACACGCCACGTCCGGCCGACACGCTCTCGCGCCATGCCCCGCCTGTTTTTGCCCCGCGTGTTGTTCGTTTGCGTTACTCTGTTCGGCATCGGTCTTTTTGCCGCTCCCGACCTCAAACCAGCCACGGAACTCATTGTCGCCAGTGACCTGCTCAAGCTGCAGCAACTGGATTCGCCCGCCCTCTCGCCGGACGGCAAATTGGTGGTCTATGTCGTGCGCTCCGTCGTGCCTAAGCCGGACGCCAAGGACGATTGGACTTACCAATCGCACTTGTGGCTCGCGGTCGTGGACGGCTCGAGTCCGCCGCGCCGCCTGACCTCTGCGGGCAGCTCCAACACCTCACCGACGTGGCATCCTGATGGGCAGCGCATCGCCTTTGTTCGCGGCGGCTCTGCCCCGGGCGAGCGAGCGAAAATTCACGTGTTGTCCCTCGCCGGTGGCGACGCGGAATCGATTACGAAACTCGAAACCGGCGCGAGCAATCCACGTTGGTCGCCCGATGGTCGCCAACTGCTGTTCTCCTCGTCGCTGAGCTATGCGCAAGTGCGCGACGCGCTGGAAAAATCCGGCGGCGAAACTGTTCCCGCGTGGTCCGCTGAGAAGCCGGGACGCACCACCAACGACACCGCCAACTGGAAGCTCAAGGCCGCCGCGAAAGGCAATCCTGCTCCCGTCGCCGAGAACGCAAAAGCCCCGCCGACATCAACAAACAGTCCCGATGGGTCGCTCTCGGAAATCCGCGAGTGGCTCGCGCGCAACGAAGCCGACGGCAACCCGCGCGCCACCTCGCGCTACAACTTTCTCGCGGAAGGCGATCTGCAAACCGATTTCTCGTTCACCCAACTCTACGTGCAAGCCGACGAATCCGACGCCAAGGCGCGGCCGCTCGCGCTCACTTACGAGAACAAAGGCGGCGCGGAGTGGATGGCCGACAATCGCCACGTGGTCTATTTGAGCGCCCGCGATGCGAGCGAGAATCCCGACCGCACCTTTGGGCGCAACAGTCTCTACCTGATCGACACCGTTTCCGGTGAAAAACGCGTCTTCCTTGCCGGCGCCGAGGAGAGCTATAACAACCCGACGCCTTCGCCCGACGGTAAATGGGTGGCCTACACCGTGCAGACCGGCGGCCCATTCAGTTTCGATCAAGGCAAACTCGCGATTCAATCCACCGCAGGCGGCGCGCCCCGCGTGCTCACGGCCAACCAAGACCGGTCGGCCGGCCCGCCGAAGTGGACGCCCGACAGCCACACGCTCTACTTCACCGCCCCGAGCGAGGGTCGTTTTCCCCTCTACCGGGTCAGCATCGACGAACGCTGGCCCGGCGTG
>CAMTVI010000013.1:0-22306 GCA_947085165.1 uncultured Opitutaceae bacterium | reverse complement strand
TCAGGAAAGGGAGGAAGCAAAGCCCCCTCCCTTAAACCCTCCCCTTAAATTTACTCCTCGCTTCAGCAACCCAACCAGCACCTACATCAAAGTGTCACCCATCACCCCGGATCATTTGTAACCTATCACCGGATCATACCGTTGTCGCCCCAGATGAGTTTGTTGGTCCAGCCTTTGACCTGCCGCCCGCCGGTGTCGAGGCCGAGTTCCTCGTCGTCGCGCTTTTCCTTCCGCGGCTCGTCAATGTGTTCGAGGGTCTGGAAGGGGAGGATGGCGGTGCAGACTTCGCGGGACTTGCCGCTCCAGACAAGTTCGACCTCGCGTTTGTCGGCGAAGAGGAGGAAGCGGTATTTCTCCGGGAGCGGTTTGCCCTGCTCGATAAGCTTGATGAGGTCGCGCTTCTCGGCGTCGGAGAGTTCGTAGGATGAAGGGTCGGGGCGGGGCATGGGTCAGTCCTTCCAGTCGTTGCCCGGCATGATGCGGTGCATGAACGCATCGAAGAGGGGAACGGTGAATGCGGTGTCACCGTGGTTGGGGCTCCAGATCATGCCCTTGGCGATAAGGTTGTTTCGAGTGGGGCCCAGCGAGGTGACGACCCGCCCCTGGGTTTCGGCGATATCGCCGGAACGATGCGGACCGGGGCCGAGGTCGGCCATGGCGCGCAGGTATTTTTTCTCGGCCGGGGTGAGTCGGTCGAAGCGCACCCGGAAAAAACTTTCGTCCAAAGCGGCTAGGGCGGAGATGGAGGCGATTTCGACGTCGTGACGGGTAATGGGGGAGAAGGAGGCAGTATCCCACGCATGCTTGCCCCATTCTTGGAGGAAGTAGGGGTAGCATTTGGTTTCGGCGATGATGAGGTCGAGCGCATCGGCGTCGAGGGCGACTCCCCGGGCGGCGGTGGGTTTGACGATGGCGGCTTTGGCGTCAGGCGGTGAAAGCGGTCCGATTTCGGGGAAATCGAAGAGCCGCTCGGCGTAGGATTTGGCGTTGCCCATCCGTCCACGAAGTTGAGGCAGGCCCGCGCCTACCATGATGACGGGCTGGCGTCTTTGGGCGGAGCGATGCAGCGCGGTGATCAGGGCGGCGAGTTCGTTTTCCTGGACGTATTGAAGTTCGTCCACGAACAAGACGAGGGCCGTGTCGGCGTGTTGCGCGGCCGTGCCGGCGGCCTCAAGCAGGGCCTGCAAGTCGTGTTCGAGGTCGCCGTTGTCGGCCAAGCCCGGTTCGGGTTCGAAATCGAAGCCAACTTCAATGTCGTCGTATTTTAGCTTCAATGCCTTGGCGAAGCCGGCGAGGCCGCGCAGGGCGCGTTGGGCAAGTTGTTTGGCCTGTTCGTGCCGGGACAGGCGCAGAAGTGCCAGGCGGAGCTGAGGAGCGAGCAGGGCGGGCAGCGATCGGTTCTCCGGTGCCTCGATGCGCATTGTCTGAATGCCAGCGGCCTCGGCGTCGTCCCGCATCTGATCGAGCAGGACCGTTTTGCCCACGCCCCGGAGGCCAACCATGAGGATGCTCTTGGCTGGCATCCGCAGGCGGGTGCGCTCGAAGGCAATCCGCACGGTTTCGCGCAGTTCGTCGCGACCAGCCAATTCGGGCGGTGGAGACCCTGCACCGGGGGCAAAGGGATTTTGGACGGGATTCACGCGGTCAGGAGTTATTCTGAGATTATGAGAATTACAAGAATAAGATAATACGGCTAACTTTAATCAAAGTCGGAGATCGCAAAGCAGCGCGAACAGTTTAGGCTTTGTATTCGGTGAAGCTGGCGGCGAGGGCGTCGAAGGTCTTGGGACGGTGCTCCTCGAAGCCGGGCTGGTCCACGTAAACGAAATCGTAGCGCCGGCCGGGAGCGCCGCCGTCGGCGGCCTCGGCGGCGGTGGCGTCGGCGCACCATTGTTTCAGCCGGGCCATCTTCTGCGGGAGGTCGAGCTCGGCGCGGCCCTTGGTCTCCACGAGCCAGACGGCGCCGTCGGCGGTGCGGACGATGAAATCGGGGTGATAGTTGGCGAGATCGCCGTTGGCTTTCACGTAGTCGAGCTTGAAGCCGACGGCGAGGTAGTTCTTGGCGAACGCCTGCACGTCGAGGGCGGATTCGAGGAAGGAGGCAAAGCGGAGCTCGAAATTGCCGGAGTGGGGCTCGCCGACGATGGTGTTGAAAATGCTCTTGGTGGCCGGGAGATTCTGACGGTAGTCGGTGCGGAAGGGGCGGGTTTCCTTTAGCCGGATGTAATCCTCGATGCGAGTGGTGCCGGTCTCCTGGACGGTGAGGGCGTTGATGGCGGACTTGAACGCGTCGTAGAGAATCTTGCCTGCGTCCGGCTCGGAGAGGTTGCGGAGGACGACGGGGTCTTCGAGGTTCACCGGCGTCGGCGTGAACAGGTGGTCGCGCATAAAATCGCGCACCTTCGGGTAGAGCACCTCGTAGCCGCCGACGAGACGGAGGTCTTGCAGCAACTGCCGGGCGAAGAAGGCGACGACCGAGCGGTAGTCGGCCACGCCGGTGCCATCGAGCGAGATGGTGTGATGCACCTCGGCGTCGAGCATCGTCTTGAAGACGATCTCGCGCGTTTCCTCCGGCGTGAACGGCTTGAGCGGAAGCGTGCGATTACCGAAGGCCGACGGATCGAGGGCGGAGAGATTTTTGAACTCGCGCTGGTAGCGGCGCGAGAGCCGGGGCAGGGGGATGTCGAGGGCGTCGAGGTTCTTGGCCTTGTTTTCAGTGTCCACTTCCACGATGAGCGATTCCTGCCGGACCGCCCCGCCGCCCATCGGGACACGTTCGAAGGTGACGCCTTCGCTCTGGATGGACTCGACGAAGTCCATGAACGCGGGGGTGCCAAGCACGGAGACGGTTTCGCGGACCACATCGTTGCCAAAATACATCCGGCGCAAGCCGCGGCCAAGGGTCTGCTCGGGGAGGATGTTGCTCTTCGCCACGTAAGCGCGCAGGCCGACAATGGTGGTGACGTTCTTCACATCCCATCCTTCCTTGAGCATGAGAACGGAAACGATGGCCTTGTGCGGCGACCGGAGCGTGTCGATTTCATTCGCCTCCTTGCGGAGCTTTTCGAGCTCGTCCTTGTTCCTGCCGGAAGCCGCCTCGGAAATCTCGCCGTTGTTCTTGGTGTGGATGACCAGGACTGCGCCTTGGAGTTCAGGACAGATCTTCTCGAGATACGCGCCGACGTCGTCGCAGTTGCGGGTGTCGTCCACCATGACGAACAGCACGGCCTTCTTGCCGAGCGCCTTGTGCTCGGCGTAGCTCTTGCGCCACTCCTCGATGCCGAGCTTCAGGTAGTCGTCGTATTTCTCGGTGAAGAGGGCGCTTTTCTTTTCGCTGAGTTTGGCGCGGCTGGCGACATCGGGCAGGACGGGATGCTTGACGACGTTCTGATGGATGGCCTCGACGAGTGGGTAATCGGAGACGGTCTGGACGAAGATGGCGCCGTTGTCGTGGCGGGGGGTGGCGGTCACATCGACCTGCAACGCGAGGCGGCGGTCCTTTTGGAGCATCTTGTGATGGATGTCCTGGATGGACTTGAACCACTCCATGCGGGGATCGTGGATGTGGTGCGCCTCGTCGTTGAAGACGGCGAGTTCCTCGATCTCGCGGACGATTTCGCCGAGGTCGGTCTTGCTGTCGGTGGTTTTGCCGGCGGGCTTTTTGCCGAAGGCGTCGGAGAGGAAATAATCGCGCAGATCGTCGTCCTCCAGCGACGGGTCGCGGACTTCGCCGAGGAAGACGCGGTGGATATTCGTGAGAAAGAAATTGCCGGTCTCGCGGACGATGCGGACGTCGTCCTGAATATGGAGCGTGAGCTGGAAGTCGTCGCGCCAGTTGCGACCCTCGTAGCCGTTGGGCGGGAGGACGGGGTCGTTGAAAAAAATTTTGAGCCCGTCGAAATCGGCGCGCAGGCGGTCGAGCACGATGATGTTGGGCGCGATGACGAGGAAGTTGCGGGAAAGGGCCGAGTCGGTCTCGTAAAGTTTGTGGAAGAAGCTCCATGCGATGAGGAGCGAGAGGACCTTGGTCTTGCCCGCGCCGGTGGCCATTTTCAGAACGTAGCGCGGCCAGTCCTCCGAGAACATGCCGCTGGACACAGCCCCGGAAGCGTCGAAGCGGAGCAGGTCGTATTTGTCGCGGGCGCGGCGGACCTCGTGGAGCCAAATGACGGTCTCGACGGCTTCGCGTTGGGCGAAGTAATAGCGGAACGGGGAGAGCGTGTGGTCGGAGTTCTCTGTCAGATGCCCGGTTTCGAACCAGTGACGGAGCAGCGCCGCGGAAGTGGCAGACGTGCCAGGATAGCCTTGGTTCCGCCAAGCGTGAATCTCGGTGCGAACCTTGGCGACGAGGGGCGGGAGGAGTTTGTCGTAGGCCGTGCCACGCAGGGCCTCATCGGCGGGAAACCAGCGCTGCTCCGGAACGAGCGGGGCGTAGGGCGATGAAGGGAATAGGGGATGCAGCGCCATGACGCCAAGTTGTGGCAGGCTGATCGGATGCGACAAGGGCTATTCCCGGAGATGGGCGAGGGTCGCCTACTTCGCGGCGGGTTTCTCGGCGCGGGCGAGGGGGAGGACGAGGAGGTAGTCGCCGGGCGGGCGGCCGATGGTGCGGAGGTCGGCGTGGGAAATGGTGATTTCGCGCGAGGCGGCTTTGTCGGATTCGGTGAGGACGAGTTGTCCGCTTTCGGTCATGAGCACGATGCGTTCGGCGATGCCGGGTTCGCGACGGCGGACGCGGTCGGCCGTGCCGAGGCCGTAGCGCACGTGGCCGGAACCAATGATGACGAAGGCGGTGCGCAGTCCGTTGGTGGCGTCGGTGTGGCGGGCGGCGATGATGTTGGCCGCCATGGTTTCGTCGCGGGAGACTTGCGCTTCGAATACGGGACGCAACTTCGCCGGATCCATCGCCATGTGCACGGCGAGCGTCTGATTCATGAGCCGTTCGTAAACGGGATCGTCGGTCACGATTTCGTCGGCGAGCAACGCCCGTTGGTCGGCGGGGAGTTTGTCCAAGCCGCCGCCGCGACTGACGGCGCGAATCGTAGCGGAGGGCGCATTGAGGGCACGAACGGGAATGCCGTTTTGCTGCGCGAATTCACAGAGCGCGCGGTAGTCGGCGAAGTTTTTCCATTTCTTCGCCCACGTGATTTCGGTGGCGAACTCATCGAAGGACAACTCGCCGCGATTGAAGCGATCAAGCGCCGGTTGGTCGCGCGCTTCGAGTTGTTCGAGGCAGAGCGCGAGCGAGACACCGCGCGCAGCGAGCGATTGGAACAAGTGCAGTTGGATCGCGTGGTGGCGGTCGATGGTGTGAGCTTCGCCGACGTAGATGACGCCGGCGGTGGCGAGATCGGTGAGCACGGCGACCTCGTTGGTTTCCTCGCCCTCGATGAGGTCGAGCCAGAGATCGCCGCCGCGCGTAATCGCAGGCGAAGTTATGGCAAGCAACAGCGCGCAGAGGAGGAGGAACGGACGGATTTTGATCATGGGAGGAGGGAGAGGATTTTTTCGCGCAGGTGGGTGCAGCGGAGTTTGGATTCGGCGTTGCGCACGGCCATGCCGTAGGCGGCGGGTTCGCCGACGATGAAAACTTTTTTCTTTCCGCGTGTGAGGGCCGTGTAAACGAGGTTGCGCTGCAACATCATGAAATGGCCCTTGAGCAACGGGATGATCACGACGGGATATTCGCTGCCTTGCGATTTATGAATGCTGATGGCGTAGGCGAGGGCGACTTCGTTCATTTCGCCGCGCTCGAACACGTGCTGGTCGCCATCGAAATCGGCGATGAGCGTGCCTTTGGTGAGATCGACGCTGACGACGCGGCCGATGTCGCCGTTGAAGAGGTTTTTGTCGTAGTTGTTGCGCAGTTGGATGAGTTTGTCGCCCGGCCGGTATTCGCCGCTGATGGCCCGCAGGCCCTGCTGGTGTGGGTTGAGGGCGGCTTGCAGTTGCGCATTGAGATTCGCGACGCCGGCGACGCCCTTGTGCATCGGCGCGAGGACTTGCACGTCGTGCACCGGATCGAACCACTTGAGATGCGCGGGAATGAACTGCGTGCAAAGTTCGATGACTTTCGCGAGGCAGTCTTCGGCGCTGGTGGCGGAGATGAAATTGAGATCGCTCCACGCCTGCGCCTTGGCGGTTTCGCTGACGACGGGCGGCGGCGAGGCGATGCCTTCGTTGATGGCGTGCGCGGTGGTGACGATGAGACTTTCCTTTTGCTGACGGTAAACGAACGACAGACGCGTGACCGGAATGCGTTCGGTGCCGATAAGGTCTTTGAGGACGTTGCCGGCGCCGACGCTGGGCAACTGGTCGATGTCGCCGACGAGGAGCAAATGCGCGCGCGTCGGCACGGCTTGGAGGAGCGCGGCGGCGAGACGCACGTCGAGCATCGAGGCTTCGTCGACGATGAGGAAGTCGGTCGCGAGTGGGCGCGATTCGTTGACGGTGAAGGAGCCGTTTTCGAATTTGAGCAGACGATGAATCGTCGAAGCGAAACCACCCGTGGTGCTCGCGAGCCGTTGCGCGGCGCGACCGGTCGGCGCGGCCAACGTGACGCGCGCTTTCTTGGCTTTGAGGATTTCCACCAACGCGCGCAAAATCGTGGTCTTCCCGGTTCCAGGCCCGCCGGTGAGAATGCTGAATTTATTGGCGAGGGCGTTTTGCAGCGCGGATTTTTGCAACTCGTGGAAAGCGAAACCGGCTTTGTCCTGCGCCCACGCGATGGCGGCGTCGATTTTGATCGGCGGCAAACCGGATGGCACGGACGCGAGGCGCGGCACGACGTCGGCGATGCGTTTCTCGGCACGTGAGTTGAGCGGGAGTTGCAGGAAGTCGTGGGGGGAAGAATCGGGTCGCTGGCGCTCCCCGCTACGGTGCTCGGAGTCGGGTCGCTGGGGCTCCCCGCTACTGTGTGCGATGATGGCGACGGCTTTGATCAAGGCGTCGATGCGGGCCTCGACGCGTTCGGCGGAAGTTTCGAGGAGCGTGGCGGTGTAGGTGACGAGTTCGTCGCGCGGGTAGGCGGTGTGGCCTTCCTCTTGCAAGGTCTCGAGCGCGTAGATGAGGCCGGCGTCGAGGCGAGGAGCGGCGTCGTTGGCGTAGCCGAGATTGCGCGCGATCTGATCGGCGGTTTTGAAACCGATGCCGTCGATTGCACGCGCGATGCGGTAAGGTTCGTTGGTGATGATCTCGCGCGCGGCGGGGCCAAATTTATCGACGATGCGCACGCATTGCGACGTGGTGACACCGTAAGTTTGCAGGTAGATGTGCACCTCGCGCAGCGTCTTTTGTTCCTCCCACGCGGACTTGATCGCGGTGGCGCGGACTTTGCCGATGCCGGGGACTTTGCGGAGGCGACCGGATTCTTCGCTGAGAATGCGAAACGTGTCGGTGCCGAACGCGTCGACGATTTTGTTGGCGTAAACTTTGCCGATGCCGGGGACGAGTCCGCTGCCGAGATATTTGCGGATGCCGTAAACGGAGGAGGGGAGTTCGCTGCGGCAAGTGAGGACTTTGAACTGCGCGCCGTGTTGCGAGTGGCGCGTCCATTCCCCGGTGAGTTGCAAAGTTTCGCCGCATTGCACGCCCGGCAGCGCGCCGACGACGGTGACGCGATCCTCGGCGGTCTTGGCGGACTCGGGGCGCAACTCCGCGATGGTGTAATGATTCTCTTCGTTGAAGAAAATAATGCGTTCGAGAACGCCGCTCAGGGGTGCTGGAGGGGAAGCCGCCACGAGCGGCGATGGAAAGCGATGCGCGCGGCCAATGCAACTCCGGTGCGGCGCGAACGGCGATGCGGGGGCTTGCGTCGGCGGGCGGTTCCGGTTGCCTTGGCCGCATGCCCGCCACCCCTCGCGCATGAACGAGACTCCAGTTAGCTCCGGCGTGAGTGCCGTCGACCCGAGTCGGTTGCCACGGCATCTCGGCACGTGGAACGCCGCGTTGCTGCTCGTGACGTTCACGATTGGCGTCGGCATTTTGCAATCGCCCGGCGTCGTCGCGGCGCACACGGGGAGCATCGGGCTCGCCTACGCCGCGTGGATCACGGGCGCGATTGCGGCGGTGTGTGGCGCACTAGTGATGACGGAGCTCGCGGTGCGCACTCCGCGATCCGGTGGCACGACGGTTTTTCTGCGGCAGGCCTACGGGCCGCGGGTGGCGTTTATGTATGGGTGGACGTCGATGTTGCTCAACCCGGTCGCGGCGGCGGCGATCACGTTGGTGTGCATGACGAATCTCGGCGCGATCCTCGGCTTCGGGCAAAGTGTGCAGACGCTGCTCGGGCTCGGTTGGGTGGGCGGCATCATGTTGCTGAATATGCGTTCGAGCAAAGTGGTGGCGCGCATCGTCGGTGGCGTGGGCGTGTTCAAAATCAGTGCGCTCGCGACGGTGGTGTTGCTGTGCTTCGCGGGCGAACCCGCGGCGGCCACTGCCGCGGTCGAAGCGAGCGCAACCGCTCTCAATCCGACGCTGGTGGGATTTTCGCTGGCGGTGATTGCGACGATGTTTGCTTACGACGGTTGGGATGGACTGGCGTTGGTGGCCGGCGAAGTGCGCGAGCCGGCCCGCACGTTGCCGCGTGCGACGTTGCTCGGGCTCGGGCTGATTCTCGCGGTGTATCTGGCGGTCAACACCGGTTTTTTTCACGCGCTGACGTTTGCCGAAGTTGGTTCGACGCCCGCGCTCGCGGCGACGGCGGTGGGCCGCGTGATCGGCGAAAATGCGGGACGCTTCGTGACGGTGTTCGTCGCACTCAGTGCGGCGACGACGGTGTTTGGTTCACTGCTGTGCAATCCGCGTAATCTTTTCGCGTTGGCCGAAGAAGGAGAATTTTTCCCAATTGTCGCGCGCGTGCACCCGAAGTGGAAAACGCCAGTCGTCGCGATCGGCATCTACGGCGGCATGACGATGCTCTACCTCGCGTCGGGCCGCGGCTTCGAACAACTCACGCGTTACATGATTCTCGGTTACCTGCCGTTCTACGGTTTGGTGGCGGTGGCGGCCGTGATTGCGCGGCGCCGTCAGCCTTTCGCCGTGGGACAATTCCGGATGCCGCTCTATCCGCTACCGGTCGTGCTGCTGCTGGCATTTGTGTTGATCGGCATCGGCAGCGGTTTCCTCGGCGACTTCGTGGCGGCAATCGCGTCGCTCGTGATCATCGGGGCGGGCGCGTTGCTGTTTGAAGTGTGGCGACGGGTGCGTCCCGCCAACGTGCGCCAACCTCCTTTATGAATACCGCCGCGCAAATTCTCACCGGCCTCGTCGCCGTGCTGCATGTTTACTTTCTCGTGTTGGAAATGTTTTTGTGGACGAAGCCGTATGGACGGCGCGTGTTCGGGCTGACGGCGGAGAAGGCGGCGATGACTCAATCGCTCGCGGCCAACCAAGGACTCTACAATGGCTTTCTCGCGGCGGGATTGGTCTGGGGCATTTGCGCGGGGGCGGACGGATTGGCGCTGAAGATTTTTTTCCTGTCGTGCGTGGTGGTGGCAGGTGTGTTCGGTGCGGCGACGGCGAGTAAGAAAATTCTGTGGGTGCAGGCGTTGCCCGGCGCGGTGGCGTTGGGGTTGGTGTGGTTGGCGCGGTAAAGGGGAATTGCGGCGCGCGGTGGGATCAGCACACTGCGTCGCATGGATTCTCTTTCGTTGTTGTTGCCCGTGATTCAGTTGGCGATCACTCCGGTGATTTTACTTTCAGGCATGGGCGCGCTGATGCTGACGCTCACAAATCGCATGGGACGCATCGTGGATCTCACGCGCAGTCTGGCGGAAGCGATGTCGCGCGCGACGGGGGCGGAGCGTGCGCATTTGGAGGGTCAATTGGGGATTTTGTGGAAGCGTTCTCTGTTGATCAGGCGGTCGGTGACGGCGAACGGACTGAGCATGCTCTCGTCGTGCGTGCTCGTCATCGTGCTCGGTGTGACGGCGTTGTTTCATTGGAATCTGGGGGTGTTGGTGCTGCTGCTCTTCACGTTGAGCGTGTTGTTGTTGATCGCGTCGCTCGTAGAGTTCCTGCGGGAAATTTTCATGTCGCTACACGCATTGCATATGCAAGTGGAGTGGGCGCGCCGGTCGTCGTCGTCGTGAGGGGCAATCGCCTTGCGCGGTAATGACAGCCCGCTAGCCTTTGCTCACCGTCGCGACAGAGCGCCGACGGTGAATATTTTTCGTCCGGTATGTCCCCTCTTTTTCATTCGATCGGCCAACGACTCGCGCGCTACCTCTCCAAGCCGCTGCCGGGTCATGAGCATCCGGCGACGGCACGCAAAGATCGACTCGCCGCGACGCTGCGCAAGGGCGACGTGTTGCTCGTCGAGGGCACGAGTCGCATTAGCGCATCAATCAAATACCTGACGCAATCGACGTGGTCGCACTCGGCGTTGTGTATCGGCGATGCGCTGGGTGCGCCACCAGTCGGCGAGGAGCCGAAGATTTTGTTGGAGGCAGATATCAACGAAGGCGTGCAGGCCGTGCCTTTGAGCGATTATCAATCAGTGCACACGCGCATTTGTCGTCCGGTGGGTTTGCTGCCGCACGAGATTGACGCCGTGGTGGCATTCGCGGTGGCGCGGCTTGGTCATCAATACGATTTGAAGAATGTCTTCGATCTCATGCGCTACATGATTCAGCAACCGCCCGCCCCTTCGCGGTGGCGTCGTCGATTGCTGGCGTTCGGCAGCGGTGACCCGACCCGCGCGATTTGCTCATCGCTGATTGCGCAGGCGTTTCAGTCGGTGCGCTACCCGATTTTGCCGGAGGTGGTGTATCAAGCTCCGGACGATCCGGCCTGTCGCGATTGTTACAGTGAGATTTTGCACATCCGGCATCACAGTCTCTTTGCACCGCGCGATTTCGATCTCTCGCCGTATTTCGAAATCGTGAAGCCGACAATCGCCCAGGGTTTTGATCCACATGTGTTGGAATGGTCGGAATCAACGCCGCCGTTTTCGATGGCGGTCGAATCTGCTCCGCCGCGCCCGGACGATTCGCAAAAATCCAACACTGGCAAAGGGCACGAATCCCCGCGGGTGATTTGAACCCACGTCGCTAACCGCAATATTCACCACCGAACGATGATCCTCTATTTTGAAGACCTTGCCGTCGGGCAAACCTACGCGACGACCTCGGTGAGTGTGAGTGCAGAGGAAATCATCGCGTTCGGACGACAATTCGATCCGCAGCCGTTCCACACCGACGTGGAGGCGGCGCGCAGCGGACCGTTTGGCGAGTTGGTGGCAAGCGGTTGGCACACGGCGGGACTGACGATGCGCTTGATCATCGGCGGCGAACTGCAATTCGCCGGTGGCGCGGTGGGACGGGGCGTCGACAATATCGAATGGCCGCGTCCGGTGAAGGCCGGTGATGCATTGCGCGCGGAGAATGAAGTGATCGAGACGCGTGAGCTGAAATCGCGCGCGACGCATGGCGTTATCAAACTGCGCACGACGACACGCAATCAACACGACGAAATCGTGCAGACGATGGTGGCGACGATTCTCGTGCAACGCCGACCAATCGTCGGGGCAACTTAGTTGCGCGACGGAGCATCAGCGAAGAGCGCGGCGTGAACTTCGGCGAGCGACGCGAAAACTTCGATGGCCCCGCGCTCGCGTAACTCGGCGGCGGTGTGCGTGCCGGTGGTGACACCGAGAAAGCGCAGTCCGGCGTTTTGTGCCGCCGCGAGATCGAAGACTGAATCACCGACGAGCACGGTTGTGTCCGCTGCCGCGCCGAGTTTGCTCAGCGCGTGGGCGGCGAAGCGCGGGTCGGGCTTGAGCCACGGCGTGTCGTTCGCCCCGAAAATTTCAGCGAGCAGCGGCGTCAGTCCGAGGTGCGCGCAGACGGATTGGGACGCATCGGCGCGTTTGTTGGTCAGGACAGCGCAAGGCACGCCGCGGTTGCGCAAAGCTTCGAGGAGTTCGAGTGCGCCGGGCAACAAGACCACATCGTCGAGGTTGGTGGCGTGCCAATGCTCCATGTAGATCGGCAGAATCCGCGTGACATTCTCCGGGCCGGCGAGGGTGGCGATGGCTTCGGCGAGTCCGCGACCGACGGCGGCGTGCACTTGCGCGTAGGTCGGTTCCGACATGCCGAGTTGGCGCATTGCGTAAGCGTGACAGCGGTAAATCGCGCGGAAATGATCGAGTAACGTGCCGTCGAGATCGAAGAGAACGGTGCGAGGGAACATGCGAAGCGGCAGCGAAGCACGGTGACTGCCCGCGGCGCGAGGGGGAAATGCGTTATGCCATAGCGGTAATCAGTAACGAAATGGGCACAGAAAGTTCTGGAGCCGCGCGCGTTGTCTCGCGAGACTGCGACGGATGACTGAAACGGAGACTCCTGCCCGAGCCGAAGCGAGCGTGAAGGACGGCGTTTTGCTGGTTCGGTTGGGCGGAACGTGGGAACTCACCGGCGAGCGCGTGACGTGGCACAATTTGGTGAACACGACGATGAGAGCGCACAAAGGCGAGGCGCTGCCCCGGACGGTGCGGATTGAGGGGAGCGGAGTCGCGGACTGGGATAGTTCGCTGCCGTTGTTTGTGCGTCAGGCGCGGCTGGGCGCAGAGGCGATCAACGCAAAATTTGAAACGGCGGACTTGCCAAAGGGAGTCGAAGAGCTGGCAACTTTGTTGGCGCAGGAATCGGGCAAACCCCCGCAAGCGGCCGCGGTGCCGGATTTGTTTACGACTGTGGGCGAAGCGACGACTCAGCTCGTGGACGAGGCGCGCGATATCTCGCGGTTGGTCGGGGAGTGTTTGTTCAGCATGGGAAGATTCGTGCGCGGGCAGGCGCAATTCCGCTGGCGCGACAGCATTACAGAGATGCAGCTCTGCGGCGTGCAGGCGTTGCCGATCGTGAGTGTGATCGCAGTGCTGACGGGGATCATTCTCGCGTATCAGGCAGCGGCGCAGTTGCGGCAATTCGGCGCGGATATCTATGTCGCGGACATGGTGGGTATCGCGATGGTGCGCGAAATGGGACCGCTGATGACGGCGGTGGTGCTCGCGGGCCGCACGGGTGCGGCGTTTGCGGCGACGCTCGGCAGCATGAAATCGAACGAGGAAATCGACGCGCTGCAGACGCTTGGCGTCTCGCCGGTGGATTTTCTGGTGATGCCGCGCATCACGGCGCTCTTCACCATGCTGCCGCTGCTGGTGTTGTTCGCCAATGCCATCGGCATTTTGGGTGGGATGCTGATCGCCGTTGGGACGCTCGATATTCCCGCGACGCTTTACTGGACCGAAACAAAATCATTCCTCGATCTCTCCGATCTTTTCACCGGATTGATCAAGGCGGCGACCTACGGCGCTCTGATTGGGGTGACGGGTTGTTTGCGCGGGTTGCAGGCTGATCGCAGCGCGGCCGGTGTCGGCGCGGCGGCAACTTCGGCGGTCGTGACGTCCATCTTCCTGCTCGTGGTGGCTAACGCCTTCTACGCCGTGATCTTCAACATGCTTGGCTGGTAACATGAATCTGACTTCACCACTTAGCACTGCCGGCAAATTTGCCATCGAGGTCGATGGCTTGGAGTGCCGTTACGAAGAGCGCGTCATCCTCGACAATGTGTCGTTTGCGGTGAAGCGCGCGGAGATATTTTTTGTCATCGGTGGCAGCGGTTGCGGCAAAAGCACACTGCTGCGCAACATGATCGGTCTGAACGCGCCAGCGAAAGGTGCCGTGCGGTATTTTGGCCACGACTTTGTCACGGCGAGTTTGGCGGAACGCAAAAAATTATTGCGCAGCTTCGGCGTGCTTTATCAAGCGGGCGCGTTGTGGAGTTCGATGACTTTGCGGGAGAACGTCGCGTTACCATTGGAAATTTTCACCGATCTCACGCGCAAGGAACGCCACGAGGTCGTCGCGCTCAAACTCGCGCAGGTCGGCCTGACCGGTTACGAGGATTATTTTCCGTCGGAGATTTCCGGCGGGATGCGCAAACGCGCCGGACTGGCCCGCGCGCTCGCGCTCGATCCGGAGATTGTCTTCTTCGACGAACCGTCGGCCGGACTCGACCCGATCACGTCGTTGCGGCTCGACGAACTCATTCTCCATCTGCGCGACACGCTTGGCACGACGATCGTCGTCGTGTCCCATGAGCTCGCCAGTATTTTTTCCATTGCGGATCGCGTGGTCATGCTCGACCGCGAAACGCGCGGGGTGATTGCCGAGGGCGACCCGAACAACTTGCGCGAACGCAGTGAAGATTCACGGGTGCGTGAGTTTTTGAATAGACGTCCGGAGCCCATCGGACAGAAAGGAGCAACCGAAGTGTGAAAACTCGATTTAGTCCCGCCGCCGTCGGCATGTTTGTCCTTGGAGCCGTCCTGCTTGCGATGGTGGCTTTCATCTCGTTTGGCGGCACGAATTTCTTTTCCAAGCCGACCCGCTTCATGGTGTATTTTGATGAATCGGTCAGTGGGCTCGATCCGGGTGCCTCGGTGAAAGTCAACGGCGTGCGCGTCGGCCGGGTGGCGGCGATCAATGTCCGCTACGACACCGCCAGTCGCTCCGCCCAAGTGCAGACGATCTGCCAGATCGACCGCAACGTGTTGATCGATCGCGATGGCAACACGATCGACATCACCGCAACGGCAGAATTGCAGAATCTGATCGATCGCGGTTTGCGGGCGAAGCTCAACCTGCAGGGCATCACGGGCCTGCTCTTTGTCGAGTTGAGTTTCGAGGATCCGCGCGAGTATCCCGGCGATGTGCGGTTGCGCGATGAGCGTTATCCGGTGATCCCGGCCGTGCGCTCACCCATTTCCGAAGTGCAAAACAGCATCGTCGAAATCGTGGCCGATTTGAAGCATGCCAAAATCGCGGAATTGAGCAAAGACCTGCGCACCTTGGTCGGCACGGCGAACACACGACTGGCGGAGTTCGATGTGAAATTGTTGTCCGACCGCATCGCGGCGGCGGCGGCGGCGGTGGAGAATTTTGTCGGTTCGCCCGAGGCCAAGAATGCCTTCGTCAACTTAAACGCTTCGCTGACGGAATTACGTGGCTTGCTGGCACGCCTCGATGCGGAAGTCGGTCCGGTGAGCGCAGAGTTCAAGACCACTCTCGTCCGTGCGCAGCAAGCACTCGACTCGATCGACGGGGCGGCGGCGACGACGCGCCGTTTCGTGCAAGCACAGGGGCACCTCGGTGAAGATGCGTCCCGCGCGCTCCATCAAATCACCGAAGCGGCCGACGCGATTCAACGCCTCGCCGAGTATCTCGAACGCAAACCGAACGCGCTCCTGCTTGGCCGTCAGTTACCGCAGCCCTGAACGCTTCCCCTGTCGTCATGAAAATTTCGCTCCTCCTCCGTCTTACGTTTGGTCTCATCACGCTCGGTTTGGTGGCCGGCTGCAATCTGCTGCCGGAACCCAAGCCCGACCTGACGCGCTACTTCGTGCTGGAAGGGGGCGTGCCCGGGGCATCGGCGCCGGCGGGTGCGGTGCGACTTGGTCTCCGCACGGTGGAGATTCCCGCTTACCTGAAGACGAAGTCGATGGTGGTGCGCAGCGGAGGAAATGAAATTCGCTACATCGATAGTGCGCGTTGGGCGGAGCCGCTGGATGCGGGGTTGACGCGTTTGCTGCGGGCCGCGTTGGCGACGCGCGCACAGGTGGTAGCTTATCCTTTCCCGGCCAATCTCGAGCGCGACTACGATGTTACCATTCGGGTGTTGAACGCCGAAGGTGCCGACGAGGGCGTGCGGTTCACCGCAGTGGTGGTGATTACGCGCGTGGGCGATACGGCGACGCAGGTGGAGCGGCGAGTGTTCACCGCGCCGGCACGGGTGTGGCGTGGTGACTATGCGGAACTGGCCGCGGGACTGAGTGCTGCCATTGCCGGGCTGGCGGATGAAGTATTACTGGCGATTCCGGCGAAGTAATCGACAGCAAGCGTGACGGCGGAACAGCGCGCCGGTGGAGACTGGAAATTCCGCTCGCGCAGGTGGCGAAACGAACTCACGTTGAGGCATGGCCGAGTCGGATGATAATTCCTCCCACTACACGGTGCTTCAGTTTTCACTGGAGACCGGGCCCGACCAGCAACCGACGCAGCGATCGACCAAGTGGGGTTCCTATCGTTCGGTGGAAGCGGCTTTCAAGGATGCGAAATGCCGCGCCCATGATTTGCGCGACAACTTGCAGGCGCTGCCGACGACGAGTGAGCCCACGGTGATTGATACGGAGTGGGGCTACGATTTGCGCATCGGCGCGCTGACGGTGCACCGCTTGTGGGTGCACGAAAACATCAGTCACCGCAAACGACTGCCGTAGGGCGCAGTGGTGTTATCGCAGAACGTCGGCGATGCGGGCGAGGGCGGTTTCGACGTTGGCGCGGGAGTTGAACGCGCTGATGCGCACGTGACCTTCGCCGCACTTGCCGAAACCGGCGCCAGGCGTGCAGACCACTTGCGCCTTGTTGAGCAAGACATCGAAAAACTCCCACGAATCGCGACCGGTGTTGATCCAGATGTAGGGCGCGTTGTCGCCGCCGATGCACGGGAAGTTGAGCTTGCCCATCGCGTCGCGAATGAGCTTCGCGTTGCCGAGGTAGAATTCGGTGAGCGCGTGCGTTTGGGCGCGGCCTTCCGGCGTGTAAACGGAGGCGGCGGCTTTTTGCACAGGGTAGGAGACGCCGTTGAATTTGGTCGTGTGGCGGCGATTCCAGAGGGCGTGCACGCTGTGCTCGTTGCCGGCGTCGTCGCGGGCTTTGAGATTCTTCGGCACGATAGTGTAGGCGCAACGCAGACCGGTGAAGCCGGCGAGTTTGGAATAGCTGCGGAACTCAATCGCGACGTCGCGCGCGCCTTCGATTTCGTAAATGGAGCGCGGAATGCCGGGCGTGCGGATGTAGGCTTCGTAAGCGGCGTCGAAGAGGATGAGCGCGCCGTGTTGTTTGGCGTAGGCGACCCAGGCTTCGAGTTGCGCGCGCGTGGCGACGGCACCGGTGGGATTGTTGGGAAAGCAGAGGTAAATCAGATCGACAGCTTCGGCGGGCGGCGCGGGGACGTAGCCGTTGGCGGCGTTCGAATCGAGATAGACGATGCCGCTGTAACGACCGTCGGTGTTGGCGCCGGTGCGGCCAGCCATGACGTTGGTGTCGATGTAAACGGGGTAAACGGGATCAGGAATCGCGAGGCGCAGATCGTGCGCGAAAATTTCCTGAATGTTGGCGACGTCGCACTTGGAGCCGTCGGAAACGAAAACTTCGTCAGCTTCGATCTTGGCGCCGAGGGCTTGGAAATCGTGTTGCGCAATCGCTTCGCGGAGAAACGCGTAGCCTTGCTCGGGACCGTAGCCTTTGAACGTGGCGCGGTCGGCCATCTCGTCGGTCGCGGCGTGGAGGGCGGAGATGCAGACGGGCGGGAGCGGCTCGGTGACGTCGCCGATGCCGAGGCGGATGATGGGCTTGTCAGGATTGGCGGCGACGAAGGCGTTAACGCGCCGCGCGATGTCGGCGAAAAGGTAGGAAGCCTTGAGCTTGGTGTAGTGTTCGTTGATGCGGATCATCGGAGGAAGTGGTGGAGAGTAAAAATCCCGCGCGCGGCGGAGGCCGGGGAGGGAAGGCTTGATAAAGTGAGTCGCGGCGAGTTAGTTCAAGTCCGTTCCCAGTATGCAAAAAATTGACTCCATTGCGGCGATGCGGGCAGCAGCAGCCGAACTCACGAAATCCGGGCAACGCGTGGCGTTGATCCCGACGTTGGGCGCGCTCCATGCGGGGCACGCGAGCTTGATCCGGCTGGCGCGGGCGCGCGGCGATGCCGTGGTGGTGTCGGCTTTCGTCAACCCGTTGCAATTTGGCGCGAGCGAAGATTTTGCCCGTTATCCGCGGCACGAAGCGGCGGATGTAGCACTCTGTGAACGCGAGGGCGTGGCGGTGATGTTTACCCCGACGGCAGAAGAGATGTTTCCGAAACATTTTTCGACCAACGTGGCCGAGGAGCGGGTGAGCAAACCGCTTTGCGGCGTCTCGCGGCCGGCGTTGTTTCGCGGCGTGCTGACGTGCTGGTTGAAGCTGTTGCACATCGTGCAGCCGACGGTGCTCGTGATGGGCGAGAAAGATTTGCAGCAAATCGCGGTGGTGCAAAAGGCGTTGGAAGACCTTTCGCTGCCGATTGAGATTCTCACCGGACCAACCGTGCGCGAGGCGGACGGGATGGCAGTGAGTGCGCGCAATAGTTATCTGACGCCGGTGCAGCGCGAGGAGTCGCTCGTGGTGTATCAAGCATTGAAGCGGGCGAAGGAAATGGTCGCGGGTGGCGTGCGCAGTCCCGATCGCGTGATGGCGGAAGCGACCCACCTCATCGGGGAAAAGCGCCGCGTGCGAGCGATCTACATTGGGGTCGTCGATCGCCAGACGATGGAAGCGGTGCGCGAAGTGGTGCCCGGCGAATCGTGGATGGCGGTGGCGTTCTGGGTCGATGAAGTGCGCCTGACCGATAATATTTTGTTGTGAGTGCGGTGCGACGGCGCGTCCGGAGTTGAATTTTGCGCGGGCAACGTGTGATGTCTCGGAGCGTGAACCCGTCTTTTCCCGCAAAACCCCGCATCGCCATCGTCGGCACTGGCGCTTTGGGAACTTACTACGGCGCGCGCCTCGTCAAGGCCGGCCACGACGTGCATTTTCTCGTGCGCACCGGACTCGCCACGCTCCTCGCGCGTGGCGTTCGTATCAAGTTGCCGACCGAGCGACTGCACGTGAAACGCATTCAAGGCTACGCCACGACCGCAGAAATCGGACCATGCGATCTCGTGATCGTGGCGGTGAAAGCGACGGCGAATCGCGACTTGAAAAAACTGCTCACGCCGCTGCTGCACGATAGCACGGTGGTGTTGACCATGCAGAACGGACTCGGCGTCGAAGAGCCGGTGGCGGAAATCGTCGGCGCGCACCGCACGGCCGGTGCGATTTGCTACATCGGTGCCACGCGCACCAAGCCCGGCGTCGTGGAGTGTTCGTTTCCGGGTTTGCTGATGATCGGCGAGTTGGGGCGACCCGCAGCAGCGCGCACGCGAGCGATGGCGACGCTGTTCAACAAGGCCGGACTGAAGTGCGAAGCGCAGGACGATCTCGATGGTCAACGCTGGCAGAAGCTGGTGTGGAACGTGCCGTTTAACGGCATCGCGATTGCCGCCGGTGGCATCACGACCGATGTCATTCTGGCCGACGAAGGGCTGCGCACACTGGCGCAAAAACTGATGGAGGAAATCATGAGCACGGCGGCGGAGTTCGGACACAAGATGCCGCGTGCGTTCATGGAGCTGCAGTTCGAACGCACGGCAAAGATCGGCAAGTATCGGCCGTCGAGCCTGATTGATTTTCAGGAAGGCCGCGCGGTGGAGTTGGAGGAAATCTGGGGCGAGCCCGTGCGGCGCGCGCAGGCAATCGGTGCCGCGGTGCCGCGCTTGGAAATGCTCTACTGGCTGCTGCGGCGTTTACTGGCGGCGCGCAAGAAAGCGAAGAAGCGCTGAGCTGCTTCGGCGCGGACGAACCACCTAGCCCCGGAGCCCCCCGGTGAGGGAATTGTTTCGAATCAACCGTTGCGCGAGGCGGGTGGAGTCCGCACGCTCCGCGGTGACACACACCCGAAACAATGTCGCAAAATCATACCCCGAAATTCGAGCCATTCATTCCGGCTTCGACTACGCTCCCTGAATTTACGATCCGCGCCGTGTTGACTGGTGCCATTCTTGGCATGGTCTTCGGCGCTTCGTCGCTCTATCTCGTGCTCAAGGTCGGTCTGACGGTGAGTGCGTCGATCCCGGTCGCCGTCATCTCGCTCGCGTTGTTTCGCTTGTGGTCGAAGGCGGGTGGTCGCGACGCGACAATTTTGGAGAACAATATTTCGCAGACCGCGGGATCGGCGGGTGAATCGATTGCCTTCGGTGTGGGCGTGACGATGCCGGCGATTCTGATTCTCGGTTTCGATCTCGAACTGACGCGCGTGCTGCTCGTCGGATTGTTGGGCGGCTTGCTCGGCATTTTGATGATGATCCCACTGCGTCGCGCCTTGATCGTGAAGGAACACGGTGTGCTGAAGTATCCGGAAGGCACGGCTTGCGCGGCGGTGTTGAAGGCAGGGGTGGACGATGTCTCGCGCGCGGCGGCGTCACCGTCGGCCAAAGCGGAAATGGCGGCGGCGGAAGCGGCGGGACTCGGCAAATCGCCGGGCGCCAAAGTGGTGTTCACCGGTTTTCTGGTCGGCCTCGCCTACAAGACGCTCAACGTCGCGTTCAAGGGCTGGAAGGATGTTTCCGAAAAAGTTTTCGGTGCGCCGCTGAAAGGCGGGTCGGTCGGCGTGGAAGTTTCACCGGAATTACTCGGCGTTGGTTATGTGATCGGTCCGCGCATCGCGTCGATCATGTGCGCAGGTGGCGTCATGTCGTATTTGCTGCTGATTCCGTTAATCAAATTTTTCGGTGACGGACTGCCCGGGGCACTCGCGCCCGGCACGGTGCCGATTTCCGAGATGTCGCCCAATGGCATTCGCGGCGCCTACATTCTCTACATCGGAGCGGGCGCGGTCGCGGCGGGTGGTGTGATCAGTCTCATCCAAGCGATGCCGACCATCTGGCACGGCATCGTCGGCGGGATGAAGGATGTGGGGATTTCAAAGATTAATGGCGGCGAGGATACGCCGCGCACGGATCAAGATCTCTCGTTGAAGTTTGTCGCGGGCGGTATCGTGGTGCTGATGGCGGGCATCATGCTCTCGCCCACGCTGCATATGAATCTCCTCGGCGCGGTGCTGATCGTGGTTTTCGGTTTTATTTTCGTAACGGTGTCGTCGCGCCTGACCGGCGAGATCGGCTCTTCCTCGAATCCAATCTCGGGCATGACGGTGGCGACGCTGCTGTTCACGTGTTTGGTCTTCCTGCTCGTGGGGTGGAAGGGTGGCACGCACTACGTGACCGCGTTATCAGTCGGAGCGATCGTCTGTATCGCGGCGTCGAACGGCGGCACCACTTCTCAGGATTTGAAAACGGGTTTCCTCGTCGGCGGCACGCCGAAGTTGCAGCAATACGCGATTCTGATCGGCTCCTTTTCGTCGGCGGTGATTCTCGGGCCGATTTTACTCCAGTTGAATGAAACCGCAGTGGTCTACATGCCGGCGGCGCAAGTCGCACCGGGGTTGGTGGCCGACGTGAAAGATCTCGGGACGAAGCGCGAAGGTTTGGTCGGGCCGCAGGCCAAGGACGACAAGGCGCAATACTACACCTGGCACAAAATGGAGACCGTCGGCGGTCCCGCGGGCAAATACCTGATGACGGATCGCGGTGAAGCCGTGTGGTTCGTCGATCCGGGTATCAATGGCGCGTTCTCCGAGCGTCCGGACGGCACGACGGTGCGCAAATTCGATGCACCGAAGGCGACGCTCATGTCCTACATTATTAAGGGGATTCTCGATCAACAATTGCCGTGGGCGCTGGTGCTGCTCGGCGTGATGATTGCGTTGACGCTGCAGATGACGTTCGCGCCGGCGCTCGCGTTTGCGGTGGGCGTGTATTTGCCGCTGGCGTCGTCGGCGCCGATTTTCGTCGGCGGAATGATCCGTCACTTCGTGGATAAACGCACGCGCCGCAAGGCCGCTTACGCGACGATGAGCGAAGAACAATTCGTGGCCGAGAGCGACAAGAGCCCCGGTGTGCTGCTGGCGTCCGGCTACATCGCCGGTGGCGCGATCGCTGGTATCATCATCGCGTTCCTCGCAGGCATCCTGAGCGATTTCGATGCCTCGATCACCGCCTGGTCATCGGAGCACAATCCGTTCTTTGAAGGCCCGCACGCCGACTTGCTCGCGCTGATTCCCTTCGGTGCGCTCTGCGGTTTGCTCTACTTCGTTGCCCGAGAGAAGCTGCTCACGGTGAAGAAGTGACGCGAACGCTCCGCTGAATTTCGAGCCGGACCTGCGGGTCCGGCTTTTTTGGATCAACTCATGGACGGGCACAGTGCCGGTGCGGTGTCATGCACCGGCGACGCGAACATGAAGGCCTTGCGCAGTGCGCAAGGCGTCGCGTGGTTTCCGGCGACTTTACTTTTGCGCGGGCTGAACCGGCGAAGCGGAAGTGCGGCGCGCGAGGTCGAGTTCGCCCTGGCGGGCGTAGTCGATCGACTCGGCGAGGATACGCGCGGCTTCCTGTGGTGCATGGAAGCCCATCGAGTTTTCGGCGGCGACGTGATCGAGGCGCCACTGCGCCTTGCGATGCAGGTCGCGGGCGACCTTCAACTGGTCGTCGGTGGCGCCGGCCTTGGCGGCGGCGCTGATGGCGTGAATCAACTCAACGGTGGCTTCCTCGGCT
>CAMTVI010000012.1:0-187478 GCA_947085165.1 uncultured Opitutaceae bacterium | reverse complement strand
CACGGTAAAACGCCCGCTGTTCGCGAGCGTCACAAAGCGAATGATCTCTTCCATTGGGGTGACTTCTTTCCACGGCATCACTGCCGTATGTGTCACCCATCACCCCGGTCCAAGTGTTACCTATCCTGCCGGTTCATACCCCGCGCTTTTTCATTTCCGCCACGACCTTCAAATACCACTGGTATTGCTCGCTATCGGGTTTGATTCCGCGTGTGCCAAACTTCTTTATCAAACCGGAAAGGTCATATCCCCATCGATCCTTGATGGATGGATCGGCCCCTTTCTCCAACAGGAGATACACCATATCGTAATTGTTAATCGACGCAGCAGTAGCGATTGGAGTTTCTCCCGCAGTGTCGCGATGCGCGAGGTCCGCTCCAGCTTCGATGAGAGCGCGGACATTATCCGTTCGGTTGTTAAGAATCGCTTCGTAAATGATCGTGCGATCGCCATAGCCCACGGGAAAGTTGGGGTTCCCATCGTGCTTGAGCGCAAGACGCAGATACTCTGATGACTCCGCGATCGCCGCTAATTCCATCACGGACGGCGGCCGTTCGCCTTTGAGCAGTCCCTCAGCGGTGACGTTCGGATTCGCGCCATTCTGGAGCAGGATTTCAAACCCCATCAGGCTCTTTTTGCCCATCGCCCAGAACAACGGCCTCATGCCGTCGCGACCCTTGGCGTTTACGTCTGCACCCTGCTGAATCAGCTCACGGATCTGATCGGGTTTCGCGCGAGCGACCGCCTCGGCGAGTTTCACCTGCACCGGCTCGGTGAAGTAGTCCTTCGCTTTCATGCGCGACAAGGCGCGCCAGGCATCGGATTGCGGCTCACCGTCGCAGGAAGTTTGGAAGACGCTCATCAGGAGAACGGACAGTGTCAGAAGTTTTCGCGGAATCATAGCCCAAGGAAGTTGTCCATCATGTGCCGTCCGCCCATGCCGCGATACCAGACACTCGCACTATGCGGAATGCGGGTGCCAGCAGCATCAGGCAAGGGTGAGAAGTCCTGTCCGACACTCAGGATGTCGCCCCGGATGTAGTGAGCACGAATGTCGCCGGGATCACCCGTTGCGTAGCGACTACTTAGGCCAGCAGCGTTAAGACGCTGAAATAGGGTCAGGCCTTGGGGTTTGGGGTGTTTCGGAGTTTTTAATGCGGCCGCGTGCGGACCGGTCGTCTGCGGATCAGCGCTGCGGCGGATCGCGATGCTCGTGTCGTTCGATGGTTCGACCATACTCCTGCTTGTCTAAACGGTGGATCGCTCGGACTCCAGCCATCAGTTTGCTGTGTCGGGAAGACCGGTCGCGCTCGGCAACTTTTTGGGCGCCAGCCCGAAGTTCTTCGAGCATTCGATACTCGTGCGCAGCTCGCTTGCGGTGCCCATCGTCGAGGGCCAAGCGATGGCTCCTTTGGCTTCTCCGCTGAAGGACCTGCGCCGCCAATGTCCGTTGGTGAAGTGGCTCGGCAGTTATCCGGCGGCGAAGATTTAGTCTGACGCAGATTGGGGCGTGGCGTGGCTCGCGTGGACGGCGACTCCACGCGCGGAAAGCCGGGGCCGGTTCAGTATTTGCCCATCACAACCCACATGATCCAGATGAGGCCAACGGTGACGAGCACGACGCCGCCGATGGCGGAACCGAGCACGATGATGTTGTCGCGCCCGAGCCACGCTGCGGCAGCGAAAAAACCGTTGCCGAACGTGAATAGAAACCAGAAATCCCCCCGGCGCTGATTGCGGCGAGCTGGCACCGGTTTTAAGTCGTCCAAGCCCGCGGCGATCTCGCGTTCGCGCAACTCACGCTGGATCGTGAACACATCCTGCGGTGGCGGCCGGTCGGCGTCTTCCGGCGTTTTGTTCAATCGCTCAAACTCCTTGGGCTTGAGCGTGAACTTCTGGCGGGGTGGGGGCGCGTCGTCTGCCATCAGTCGGGGAGTGTGGCGGGAGTTTGCTTAGGCGAAAGCTGATTTTTCCCCGAGCAGAAGTCGCGAACCGCAATTCCGCTGCACGTTACCGCCAATCGCTAATAACCCCGGCTATGTCACAAGGTTCGCTCGGTCTCGGCTCAGTTCGTGCTAGGATGTCTGTCGCTATGCATCCCTGTGTTTCTCCCTCGCCGCTCTACGACCGCGAATTCGAGCATGACGCTTGCGGTGTGGGCTTTGTTGCCCGCATCGATGGCTTCCGCACGCACGACGTGCTCAAACACAGCTTGACCGCCCTGAAAGCGCTCGCCCACCGCGGTGCGATCGACGCGGATTCCTCGACCGGTGACGGCGCCGGCGTCATGACGCAGCTTCCGTATGATATCATCCGCGCGCACTTGGCGGCGTTGAACGTCAACGCGGTGCCGAAGGACAAAGATCTGGCCGTCGCGATGTTGTTTCTCCCGCGTGACAGCGATCTGGCGCAGGCGCAGATTCGCAAAATCGTCATCGAATCCATCAAGGAAGAAGGACTCGGCTTCGTCGCGTGGCGCGAGGTGCCGACGGATTTTTCGATTCTCGGACGCAAGGCCGCAGACACGCGCCCGCTCATTTTGCAGGCGATCATCGCGCGTCTCGACGATTCCAACGACGACGCCTTCGAACGTCATCTGTTCCTCGCGCAAAAAGTGGCGGAGCGTCGTTGCGCGGCGGCGCGACTCGACGGCTTCTACATCTGCAGCTGTTCCGCGCGCACCATCGTTTACAAGGGCCTGCTCAACGCGCCCGAAGTGCGCCGCTTCTTCCCGGATTTGCGCGACACACGTTTCACGACGGCGTTTGCGATTTTCCACCAGCGTTACTCGACCAACACGTTTCCGACTTGGAATCTCGCGCAACCGTTCCGCGCGCTCGCGCACAACGGTGAAATCAACACCGTGCGCGGCAATCGCGCCCGCATGCAAGCGCGCGAACGCGCCATGACCGGCGGCACCTGGGGTCCGCGTTTCGCGGATTTGCATCCTGTCGTGCAAGACGGCATGTCGGACTCCGCGAGCTTCGACAACGTTTTGGAGATTCTCTCGCTCGGTGAGCGCTCGATGCTGCACTCGATGATGATGATGGCCCCGCCGGCGTGGGAGCAGAATCCCAACCTCAGTCCGGAAGTGCGTGCGTTTTTTCAATACCATTCGCTGATGATGGAGCCGTGGGACGGTCCGTCAGCACTCGTGTTTTCCGATGGTCGCGTGGTCGGTGCGACGCTTGACCGCAACGGTCTGCGTCCGGCGCGTTACAAGGTATACGACGACGGCCACGTTTTACTCGCCTCGGAAACGGGTCTCGTGCCCGACTTGCCCGGTCAAGTGATTCACTCCGGTCGTCTCGGGCCGGGTCGCATGATCGCGGTTGATTTGGAAAACAAGCGCCTGATGAGCGACGAAGACATCAAGCGCGAGATTGCCGCCAAGCCGATCTACAAGGATTGGTGCGATCGCCACCTGACCAACTTGCAGAAGTTTGCCGCCGCCGCTCCCGAAGGCGGCGTGATCACTCCGGAAGCCAATTACCGTGCGACCGTGTTGCAGCAGCAACTCGCGTTTGGTTACGACACCGAGGAAATCGAACTCGTCCTCTCGCCACTCGCCGTCGGACTCGAACCGACGGGTTCGATGGGTGACGACACGCCGCTCGCCGTCCTCTCGCGCCGCCCGCGTCTGCTTTACACGTATTTCAAGCAACTCTTCGCGCAGGTGACGAATCCGCCGATCGATTCGATTCGCGAAAAATCCGTCATGTCCCTTGGCGCTTCGCTCGGGCCGCGCATGAGTCTATTCGAAACCGCGCTCGCACCGAGCGGCGTGCTCACGCTCGATTCGCCGATTCTTTTCGATCACGAAGTCGAAGCACTCTCGGCCGTCCCGCTTTTCCGCAACGCCGTCGTGCGCCTCTCCGTGTTGATGGATGTCAACGGTAACGAAGACGCCCTCGCCGAAGCCGTGCACGATCTCGCGCAACGCGCGCTCAACGCAGTCGAAAACCAAGGCGCGAAAATCATTATTCTTTCCGATCGCGGTTTGTCACCGACGAAGGCGGCGATTCCGATGCTCCTCGCCACCGGCGCAGTGCAACATCGCCTCATTCGCGCAGGCCTGCGTCTCAAGTGCGACATCGTTGCCGAAACCGGCGAAGCGCGCGAAGTGCACCACGTGGCCTGTCTCGTCGGCTACGGAGCCAACGCCGTGAATCCTTACCTCGCACTCGCGACGGTGCGCGAACTCGCGAACCAAGGCAAACTCGCCACGCCGTCGCAGCCGCAGGAAGCGGAAAAGAATTTCAAGAAGGCGATCGAAGCCGGTCTCTTGAAGGTTCTCGCGCGCATGGGCATCAGCACGATTGCGAGTTACCGCGGCGCACAAATTTTCGAAGCCATCGGTATCGGCAATAAAGTTGTCGAAGAATGTTTCGCGCGCACGCCGTCGCCGATCGGCGGCATCGGATATCGTCAAATCGCCGAGGAAACTCTTCGCCGTCACGAGCGCGCGTTCCCGCGTCCAAGTGGCGCAGCTTCCGAAGCCGAAGCGACCGCGGCTCCGGCCACAGGATTGTCCAGCGACGGTTACTACAAGGTGAGCCGCAAGGGCGACGGCGAGTTCCACGGTTGGAACCCCAAAGTCGTCGCGGGCATGCACAAATTTCTCAAGGGCGCGCAGGTCGAGGATTTCAAAACTTTCTCGCACACGGCGAACGAACATCCGCCGGTTACACTGAAGGATTTGCTCAAATTGCGTTTCCCGCCGGAAGGTCTGCCGCTCGAAGAAGTCGAGCCGGTGGAAGATATTCGTCGTCGCTTCACGACGGCGGGCATGTCGCTCGGTGCGCTCTCGCCCGAGGCGCATGAAGCGCTCGCGATTGCGATGAACCGCATCGGCGGTAAATCCAATTCCGGCGAAGGCGGCGAAGATCCGTCGCGCTTCCTGCTCCGCGAAAATGGCGACAGCGCCAACAGCGCGATCAAGCAGGTCGCGTCGGGGCGCTTCGGCGTCACTGCGGAATATTTGGCCAACGCGCGCGAAATCGAAATCAAGATGGCGCAGGGCGCGAAGCCCGGCGAGGGCGGCCAGTTGCCCGGTCACAAGGTTTCGCCGCTGATCGCCACGCTGCGATTCTCGGTGCCGGGTGTGACGCTCATTTCGCCGCCGCCACATCATGACATCTATTCGATCGAAGATCTCGCCCAGTTGATTCTCGACCTCAAGGAAGTGAATCCGCGCGCGAAGGTTTGCGTGAAACTCGTTTCGTCATCGGGCGTCGGCACGATCGCCGCCGGCGTGGCGAAGGCTTACGCCGACGTCGTGTTGGTCTCCGGTCACGAAGGTGGCACGGGCGCCTCGCCGCTCGGTTCGATCAAGAACGCCGGTTCCGATTGGGTGCTCGGTCTCGCGGAAGCGCATCAAGTGCTCATGATGAACGGACTGCGCAGTCGCGTGACGTTGCGCACCGATGGCGGCATGAAGACGGGCCGCGACATCGTCATCGCGGCAATTCTCGGCGCGGAGGAATTCAACTTCGGCACCGCTGCGCTCATCGCGGCGGGTTGCGCGATGTTCCGCGTTTGCCACCAGAACACGTGTCCGGTCGGCGTCGCCACGCAACGCGAGGACCTCCGCGCGAAGTTCCGCGGCAAGCCCGAGAACGTCATCGCTTACTTCGACGCGGTCGCGGAAGAAGTGCGCCACTACCTCGCGCGCCTCGGTGCGCACACGCTCAACGACGTCATCGGTCGCCCCGAATTGCTCGAGCAGATCGACGATCCGGCGAACGCGAAGACGCGCTTCGTCAATCTCTCCGGCGTGTTGCACAACGTCGATCCGACCGGCCAACTCGATCGCTACCACACGCGAGAGCGCAACGAACGGTTCGGCGGCGAAGGTTCGCTCGACGAATTGATCATTCAGGAAGCGCGTCATGTGATCGCCGGCCGCTCCGGTCGTTTCGCGGGTAGTTACAAGGTGACGAATGTGAACCGTTGCCTCGGCACGCATCTCTCCGGCCAGATCGCTTATTTGCGCGGCAGCCAGAGTCCGCTCGCGCCTCGCACGATCGATCTCGAATTCAAGGGCACCGCTGGACAGAGCTTCGGCACGTTCCTCGTGCGTGGCGTGCGCCTCAGTCTCACGGGCGAGGCCAACGATTATGTCGGCAAGGGCATGAGCGGGGGCGAGATTGTGATTCGTCCGCGCTCGGATGAAATTTTCCAATGGGAAACCAACGTGCTCCTCGGCAACACCTGTCTCTACGGGGCGACGGGCGGCCTGCTCTTCGCCGCCGGTTGCGCGGGTGAACGTTTCGCGGTGCGCAATTCCGGCGCGACTGCTGTCGTCGAAAGCGTCGGTGACCACGGTTGCGAATACATGACGCGTGGCGCAGTAGTGGTGCTCGGTCCGACGGGACTGAATTTCGCCGCAGGCATGAGTGGTGGTCTCGCGTTTGTGTTCGACGAGAACAACACGCTGCCGACGAGTCACAATCCGCAGATGGTGGAACTCGAGCGGTTGGAAAACGCCGACGAATCGGAAGCGTTGCGCAAACTCGTCGCGGCCCACGCGGCGGCGACGGGCAGCCCGCACGCGCAACGAATCCTTTCCAACTGGACGACGAGTCTGGCGAAGTTTTGGAAAGTTGCGCCACACGCTCCGACTCCGGACGCACCGAAAGTTTATTTCACTTACGAGGAAATCATCGGACCGAAAGCCGCGCTGCGCGCCGTGCCAACGGCCAGCTGATTCTCGCGTTAACTGTCATAGTCGCAGGGTTGGCCGACAGGTTGCTTTGAGTAAGGCGTTCGATGCGGTGTGAGCCGCATCCACGCCTCAACTCAGAACAAGCCAACCACATGAAGAAACTACTACTGACTACGCTGGTGTTCGTCGCCGCGAGCCTGTCCGCGGACGAAGCCAAGTCCTCTTATTCGATCAGCACGGATTTCACGTTCGTCTCGGAATACGTTTTCCGCGGCGTGAAACAACAAAGCGCATCCTTCCAACCTTCCGTTACAATCACGTCGGGCGGATTTTCCGCCGGCGTCTGGACTGCGCAAGCGCTCGAAGATCGCGCAGCGACCTGGGCTGATGGCAACGAGATCGATCTTTTCGCCAGTTATGAAATGGCGATCACTGACGCCTACGCCTTCACGGTTGGCGCGACGTCTTACCAATATCCGTCGGCGCGTCCGTTGCTTGGCGAACTCGACTCGACCATCGAAGTCAGTGCTGGGATCTCCGGTCCGCTCGGCCCGCTGGCGGGCTCGCTGACGTATTTCCGCGACTTCGATCTCGATGCCAACGTCTATGAACTCGGCCTCAGCTACGGTGCCGACGTCAATGACAAGACCTCCTACGAAGTCGGAGGCTCCTACGGCATCGCGCGTTACGACGCCGGTGGCGATTACGATTACTACGCCTTAAAGGCGACGGTGAGCTACAAACTCAGCGAGAAAACCGCGCTGACGGTGGGTGCGTATTGGTCCGACACCGACATTACCGGTCTCAAGTCGAACACTTGGTTTTCGGTTGGCTTCAGTGCCGACCTTTAAGACAGAACGCATAGCAAAATGGGACCGGCCGCGCCCGTGGGGGGTGCGGCCGGTTTTTTGCATGATGACACAAGGGCAGGGCGTGTGGCGTAAAACAGGCTCGGAAAATTCCGCCAAATCCCATTCCATTTTTGTCACACAATGAAACCACGTAAAGTTGCCCTTCTTACTGCTGGTGGACTAGCCCCGTGCTTGAGCGCGGCGGTTGGCGAACTGATTTTGCAATACACCGCCGCGTCGCCGAAAACGGAGATCATCTGTTACCGCTCGGGCTACAAGGGCCTGTTGCTCGGCGACTCAATTAAAGTCACCCCCGCCATGCGCGCACAGGCCGGCGCGTTGCGCCGCTACGGCGGCAGCCCGATCGGCAACAGCCGCGTGCGCCTCACCAACATCGACGACTGCGTGAAGCGCGGCTTTGTCAAAGCCGGCCAGGACCCGCGCGCCGTGGCGGCAAAACAACTGAAGAAGGACAAGATCGATGTGCTGCACACGATCGGCGGTGATGACACCAACACCGCGGCGGCCGATCTCGCGGCGTTCCTTAAGAAAAACGGTTATAACCTCACCGTCATCGGCCTGCCCAAGACGATCGATAACGACATTATTCCCATTCAACAAAGTCTGGGCGCGTGGACGGCGGCAGAGCAGGGTGCGAGATATTTTCAAAACGTCGTCGGTGAACACAGCGCGAGCACCCGCATGCTCCTCGTTCACGAAGTCATGGGCCGCCACTCGGGTTGGCTCACCGCAGCGACGGCGCGCGACTATTTCAAGATCATCGACAACGGACATTTCATTCCCGAACTCGGCCACTGCGCCGAGCGCTGGAGCGTGCACGGCGTCTACGTGCCGGAAATGGAACTCGACGTCAAAGCCGAGGCGGCGCGCTTGCGCAAGACGATGGACACGCTCGGCAACGTGAATCTTTTTGTCAGCGAAGGCGCCTGCGTGGACTCGGTGCTCGCCGAAATGACGGCGCGCGGCGAATCGGTCGAGCGCGACGCGTTCGGTCACGTGAGACTCGACAAGGTCAACGTCGGCGCGTGGTTCGGCAAACGCTTCGGCGTGTTGCTCGGCGCCGATAAGGTGCTCGTGCAAAAGAGCGGTTACTTCGCGCGCGCCGCCGCGGCCAATGACGCCGATCTGGCGCTCATCGCTCGCTTCGTTAAATACGCCGTCGAGTGCGCCCTGCGCGGCCAATCCGGTTTGATCGGCGAAGATGACGATGCGAACGCAGAATTGCGCCCCATCGAATTCTCCCGAATCAAAGGCGGTAAAGCCTTCGATCTCCGCTCGCGGTGGTTCAAGGACGTGCTCGCCCGCACCGGTCAAAAGCTCGGTCGCAAGAAGAAGAGCAAGGCACACTAAGTTACCGGGCGGCCGACAGCGTTACGCGCAGTCGTGCAACCAGGGGCGTTTCGGGTTTGTAACGTAATATGTTACAAACGCCGGTGCCACTGGAGATGAAGTTCGGTGGGCAACTGGGCTTTGCGCCGCGATCTGTCCGGATAGTTGAGGTTGTTGCCGTGTTGTAATAGTGCGCCTTCGGCATTGCGGCGCCGCCCCACGCGGCCTAACTGTTGCACTGATGTTTTTGCGACTGACTGTAATCCTCGCGTTATCGGCCTCGGCGGTGCTGGGCCAACCGGCTGCGCCGTCGTTGCAGAATTTGGTGACGAATTCCCCTTTCGCGTCCTTTGGCCCCGTCAACAACACCGCCGCCGCCAACGCGCCGTTGGAATTTCGCGGCACCTTCGTCGAGAGCGGCGAACGCTTTTTCAGCATTCTCGACACCGGCACACGTCGTGCAGAGTGGGTGGGCCTTAACGAACCAGGCCAACTCTTCGCCGTAAAAAATTACCACGCCGACCGCGAGGCGATCACCGTGGAATTTCAAGGGCGCGTGATGGAACTCAATTTACACTCCGCACGTGTTGCAGTGATGGCTGCGGCCGCACCGCCGCCACCGCCGAACAATGCCGCCGCGGTTTCCGGCCAAAATCGCCCCGCGGCCAGCGCCACTCCTTCTACCGGCAACGAAGCGCAGCGTCTCGCGCAGGTCGCCGAGGAAATTCGCCGCCGCCGCGCGCTACGTCAGCAAGCCACCCAGCCGGGCCAACTTCAGACTCAACCTCCTGCTCCTCCGAATCGCTAACATGAATTCACGCTCCCTACCTGCGGACGCAACCGCTCCGCAAACTTTGCCCTTCGCCCGCACTGCCGCGTTTACGCTTATTGAGATGCTGTTAGCTATCGGCTTGGTGATGATGCTGCTCGGAATCGGAATAACCAATGCCGACAAGATATTCGGAAGTGGCCAAGAGGCAGTAGTCAAAATCTTTGTGCGCGATTCGCTCAAGACCTCGCTCACGCGCTACCGTATCGATCTCGGCGATTATCCAACTACCGCGGAAGGACTCGGTGCGCTCTTCACCGCACCGGCCAATCGGGCCGAACGTTGGCGCGGCCCTTACGCCGAAACCACGGGTAACAAGTTGCCCAGCGATCCGTGGGGCGAAGCGTATCGTTACCGCTATCCCGGCGTGAAGAACAAGGGCGGTTACGATCTCTATTCGACCGGCCCAGATAAAGCCGAAGGCACCGAAGACGACATCGGCAACTGGTAACGCGGCCTTGTCCGCGCGTCCCATTAACCCGTCATGAGGTTCGCCGGTCACACTATCGATGCGGCGTCTGTCTCACCTCACGCCGTGCACACCTCTCGCGCGGGATTTACGTTGGTCGAAGTGTTGCTCGTGCTGGCGTTACTCGCGTTGTTCGCGGCGGTTTTTATTCCGGGCGTGAATTCTATCTTGCGCGACATCAACTCGCGCGGCCCTGACCAGTTGCTCAGCGAAGCAATGCTCGCCGCGCGGCACGAAGCGTTGGAATCCGGCCGCATCGTCGAGTTGCGCTACAATACCGAAGCGCGGCAATTTTGGTGGAGCGAAACCGCTCCGCGCGCGGAGCCGTTGCCTGCGGGAATGGAAGTCGCCTTTTTGCCACTCGCGTCGGGTTCGAGTATTTTACTCGGCGGTCAACTCACCGAAGCGCAGGAGCCGTTGCGCCGCGTGCGGTTTTTTCCAGACGGCACGTGTGATGCGTTTCGCGTGAGCCTCAAAACCGCCAACGAAGCACCGCGACAATTCGTCGTTGATCCCTGGACGTGCGCGCTGAGTCCGCTTCCGACCACTCGTTAACATGCGCGCGCGTTCCCATGGATTCACGTTGATCGAGGTGCTGATTGGCATCGCGGTGCTCGGTATCGCCGCGGTCGTGCTCGGTGCGGCTTACGTCAACACGCTCAGTGCTCACGCCGCTGTCGCGCAGCGCGCCACGGACGGTTCGTTCTTGGACAACTTGAACGAAGTCGTGCTCAACGAACCCGACCGCACCAAGGTCGAGGCGGGCGGCGATATTCCGTTGCCCGACAATCGCCGTCTGCGTTGGCAAGCGACAATCGAGGAAGCACCGGTGCCGGATTTGTTTCGCGTGGTCGTGAAAGGCGAAGTGCTCGGCGACGCCACGAAAGCGACGGAAGAGTTTACGCAGACGTTGATGCTGTTGCGGCCCACGTGGTCTGATCCGCAACGGCGCGAGCAATTGAGCACCGACTGGCGCGAAGGGCGGACGAAGGAGATGAAGCGATGAAGGGCGGGCGCGGCTTTACGATGATCGAAACGCTGGTGGCGGCGGCGCTGCTCGGCGCGCTGTTGCTCGCGTTGAATTTCTTCGTTTTTTCGATGGCGGAAATCTGGGGCCAAGGCGCGGAGCGTCGCCTCTTCGAGCAACACGTGCGCGCAGTGACGCGTGAAGTGGAAGCGTTGTTGCGCCAAGCAGCGTTGCCGCCCGTGGCAGGTGAGACGCCGGTGTTCGCGCGGGAGATTCGTCTCGAAGATGGACGCCGCGTGACAGCGCTGACGTTTGAGTTGCCGTCGGGCGCAGCGCGGTTGCCGTGGCGCACGGTGGCGTTGCCCGATGTGGTGTGCTCGCTTGTGCAACAGGAAGGTCGCGGGCTGATGCTCTACTGGCATTCGCGTTTGGAGGAGAATTTCAACGACGCCGCGCCGCGCGCGTTCGAGCTCTCGGCCTTCGGGCGCAAGATCATGTTGGAATACGCGGAGTCCGACGGCGCGATCTGGCGGACTTACGATCAGTTGCAGCGCAACTCGGCCGGGCAATGGACGATGCCGCGGCGACTGCGGCTGACTTTCGAACACGGCAAGATGCAGACGGAAACCGTCGTGGTGTTGCCGCCGTCTCCCGGAGCACTGCCCCACTTCTGATGATCGCACGCTCTTCCAGATTTCCCCGCAACCGCGGCGCAGTGATCGTGCTCGTGCTCGTCACGGTGTTGCTCGCGTCGTTTTTGCTGGCTGCCTTCTTGCGGCGCAGCGGCACGGAGTTGCTGGCCGATGCGCGCGCGGGCGAACAGCGACGTTTGCGCGCTGAAGCATATTCGGCGCTCGAAACCACGCTGGCGATTCTCGCGGATTTTCGCGCTGTGGAAGGTGCGTTGCGTAGTCCGGTGGAGCCGTGGGGCGAAGCGTTGGCGGTGAGCGGTTATGTGCCGGAGGACGGACGCGAGGTTGCGGTGACGTTTGAAGACGAGTCGGGCAAACTCTCGCTGCCGACGGCGAGCGAAGCGGAATTGCAGACGATAATGGAATTTGCCGGCATCGAACGCAACGAAGCCGAGCGCATGGCGACGGTATTGCACGCGTGGATGCGCAAGACCGACGAAAACGCCGTGCCGGATTTCAATGCTCCGGATTACGGTCGCAACGAGCCCGCCTACCGACCGGCGGGGCGCCCCCTGCGTGCGTGGGGCGAGTTGGCGTCGGTGGAGTTGGAGCGACATCTCTTTTTCGATGAGGACGGACGGATGACGCCGGAAGGCGAGGCGTTCGTGCGCGAGACGTCGTTATTTTCCTTCCCGCGCGTGAATTTGAATTCCGCTAACAGTGGCGTGCTCACCGCGTTGGGCATGGGCGCGGGCTCGGTGACTGCGTTGGAACAACACCGCACGCGACCGCGGACGACGGGTGATTTGGGCGTGTTTCGTTCGCTGACCGAAGCGGGCACCGCGCTCGGCGCGGCGGAGTTACCGGAGCGCGCGGGCACGAACATCGAAGTGCTCCGCATCAACGTTGCCGTCAGCCAAGGCAGCGTGGTTTACCGGTTGTCGGTGGTGATCACGCCGGGGAGCGGCACGGCGCCGCGTGCACGCAATGCCGCCGAGACGGAAAACTCCGGTGCGGTCACCGCGCCGCCGCCGGAACGTAAAATATTGAACTATCCCTTTGCCGTGTTGGAAATTCGGGAAGACGCTCCCCCGTTCACACCGCCTCCGACTTTACCTGACGCCTGATATGCCTGTCGCTCCCGCCAACGTCGAAACTTCTTCGGCCGCCCTCACGGCGGCCGTGTTGTTGCCGTCGGAGTCGTTCTTCGTGCGTCGTATCGCGCTTGATCGTGCGGCGGAGGCAGCGGCGCAGGTCGAGATCGCGTTGGAAACCGTCGCGCCCTTCGCGGTCACGCAACTTTTTCACGGCTACTTGTGCGCGGCGAATGGCGAGCACGCGCTCGTCTTCGCGACTTACCGGCGCTTGTTCGCCGAAGCGAGTTGGGACGGCGCGAGTATTGTGGCGCCGGGTTTTGTCGCGCTACTCGGCGATGCGCCGACGGCGGCGCGGATTCGCTTGTGGAATGACGGTGCGACTTGCGTGGCGGCGGCGTGGGACGGCACGGCCGATTTGCCGGCGGTGGTGCTGGCGCGCGCGGTGGATCGCGCCACTGAAGCGGCGGTGCGCGCGGAGTTGCTGGCGGAAGTGCAGCGGCGTCTCGGTGCGGAAGCGACCGTGGAAGAATTTTCCGGACCGGTGCAACTGGCGCTGCTCAAGACTGGCGAATGGCAACTGACGCCGGGTAGCGGCGGTGGCGGTCGCGCGGTGGAAACGAAGCTCCCGCCCGAGGCCTGCGACACGATTGACGTGCGCGACAAGGAAGTGCTCGTCGAGCGCCGCAAACAGTTGCGTCGCGATCGAATGCTGTGGCGCGTGGTGCAAGGCTCGGTGGTTGCCATCTTGCTCGCGGGTTTGCTCGAACTCTGGCTCGTCGCGGGCGGCGTGTTGCTGAAGCAGCAACGCGATTTGCAAACACAGATCGCGCCCGAAGTCGCGCGCATCCAAGCCGCGCAATCGCTCGGCACGCGTATCGAGGAAATGTCACGGCGACGCCTGCGGCCATTTGAAATGCTCGCGGTGCTGAATTCGGTGCGGCCCGGCGGAATAATTTTCACCCGCAGTGTCACGACCGGACAGGGCGGCATCGACATCGAGGCGCAGACGGCGAATGCCGATGCCGTGGGCGTGTTCGAGTCCGCGTTACGCGCCTTGCCGATGGTGGAAACCATCGAGGTGCGCGACCTGCGTTTGCGCGACGGCATGACGACCTTCCAACTCGCCGCGACGTTCAAGGCCGGCACGCTCAGCACGGTGACGGGCACGGGAGGTGCGCCATGAAACAGTATTTTCTGACACGTTCGTTGCGCGAAAAAGCGTTGCTACTCGCGTTCATCGTCATCGGCGCGCTCATCTGGCTGTCGAGCAGCGCGGGGCGCACGAAAATTTGGGTGCAGGAGTGGCGGTCGGTGGGCGCGGCGCGCGCCGAGCAACAGGTCTGGCTCGACAACCGCGCCGACATCGAAGCGCAAGCGGCGGGGGCGACGGCGCAACTCGATCCCGCGCGCACACTCAACGGCACGCGGCTCGTCGGTGAGATGAACACGTTGGCGAGCGCGGCCGGTTTGGCGCCGGAAGTTTCCGGTCAACGCACCGAGCGCACGACACTCTTCGCGTTTCACTCCGCGCAAGTGACATTCCGTCGCGCGGATTTTGGGGCGTTGCTGCGTTTCTACGAAGAACTTTCCCAACGCTCACCCTACGTCGGCCTCGAACAAGTTTCCCTCGCCGCCGATCGCAGCGCGCCCGGTTCGCTGAATGCCACTTTCCGCGTCGTCGCAGCGGAATTGCAGAAGTGAGGAAAGGAGAGGGGAGCAGCGGGTAGGGAGGAGGAATATTCGCGAGCAAGCTCGCTCCCACAAAGAGGGATCACCGCAAATGCGTGCGGACGCAGGCCGGAGTCACGGAGGCGCCGACACGACTCCGGCTGAGCCCGTTTATTTGACCAGATAGGGCAACAGATCGGTGTGGTGGCCGATCATCTTCCATGCGCCGTTCTCTTTGCGGAAGACGTTTGTGGCTCGGATGAGGACGGTTTGCGTTATTCCGTCTGCGCCGGTGTTGACGCCCTTCTCGTAATTGCTGGTGACCGCGAGGTCTGCGCCGACGGTAATCTGCATTTCCGAAGCCTCGACGTGACCGCCCAACTTCAGGGCCGCCTGCTCCTCCCAAATCGCCGACACTTGACTCCACCCGACTTGGAGCCCGCCCATCGGCCCCATGTAATTCACGTCGTCGGCGTGCGACCAGAGCGCCTTCATCGGCTCAGCCTCACCCTTGAACAACGTATTCAAGGCGCGGTAAAATTCGTTCGCAGCCTCCTTGACTCCGGCATCGTCCTTCTCCGCGGCAACGGTCGTGCCGGCGGCGAGGAGCGGTATGGCGAGGAGAGACAGAGTGGCAAAAATCGAGTTCATCGTGGTCATAATTTATTTCGGTTCGCGAGCGTGGGTTGGTTTTGTGGCATCCTGCCGAAGCGTTTGAAGCACGAGCGGGAATGAATGAACGCTAAAAGGAATTCCCGCGCGAGCGAGCACGCCGGGGCGCAGTGTCATCCGTCACTGCATTGGTTGTCGGATGATCGTTTTCCATTTCGCGGGATTCGCGCGGCGGATGTCGCTCAAGTAAATCTCGTGATGTTTGCCGGTTTTCTTCGCACGGGAGTCGATGAATTCGTGCAGGCGCGCGACCGTCGGTCCCTCTTCGGCAAATGGTCCCACGTGCAAAATTTGCGCACAGCGGCCTTCGACGAATTCCTCAAAGCGCAATCTGGCGAGGGCGGGGAGATTTTTCTTCTTCGCGACGGCGGCAATGGCGTCGTGGACCACGCGCTCCGGCACGAACGACGGCTGCAGAATCATCATCGTCCATTTCCACTTCGCTTTGTCGTCGGCCACGAAGACAGACATGTCGTCCGCCCACCACAGTCCTTCGAGCGGCATCACCGCGTAGTCGATTGCCGCCGGACTTTTCTTCAGGGCGAATTTCGCCGTGTAGGAAACGGAGAACAACGCTTCCACCGCGTGGCCGTATTCCGCCGAGGTGTTCGGGTCGCCTTGCCCGTCGATCATCAGGTAGCGCAGCGGCGGCACCACCACCTCCGCGCACGTCTTCGCGGACACGCCGTAAAGGTGCTTCAGTTCCTTTTTGAGATCAATTTTCGCCATGGTTCGCTGCGGGAAACCGAACCCTACTAACGCGTCCCTCGCCCACGCGATGGGGAAATGTGCGTTGCGGGGCTTGCGCTTCGGCCCGCGGATCCCGGATGCTGTGCGCGTGACTCCAAGTGAACAACTTTGCCTCTCCTGCGGGATGTGCTGCGACGGCACGCTCTTTGACGGCGTGCAACTCGATCCGGGCGAAGACGCGCATAAGTTAAAGGCACTGGGGCTGCCGGTGATTATCCCGCGGGCGCGGCGGCCGATCGCGCGCTTTTCCCAGCCTTGTGCGGCGTTGTGTCAGGACTGCACGTGCCAAATTTACCGGCACCGGCCGAAGCAATGCCGGACATTTGAATGCAAGGTATTCCGGGACGCCGGTGACGGACGGATCGACTATGCGACCGCGTTGCGGCTGGTCGAAAAGACGCGGAAGCACGCCGACCGCGTGCGCCGCTTGTTGATCCGCTTGGGCGAAACCGAGGAAGATTGCTCCCTGGGCGAACGTTTCCACCGCATGCAATGCCGCATGGAAAAGGGAACTCACGATGCAGCTGCGCTGGCGCTGTTCGCCACGCTGAGTCTCGCCGTGCACCGGCTCAAACTGCTCACGCAGGCGAAATTCTACAGCGTAAACGATCCGGTGGTGCCGAAGAGGAAGCGGCTAGCGAGTGGTGCCTAGTTTGTAGCGGGCGAAGAGCGGTTGGCAAATGAAGCGAACGCGCGAAGGGGCAGTGATGTCGTCGAGAGCCGGAGGCGATCAGCTCACAAATCCCGCCCGCGCAGAAAACAATCATTCAGGAACCCCAAACCCCAAGGCCTGACCCTATTTTAGGCCCTATTTTAGGCCCCGGTGGTGCCGAAGAGGTAGCGGCTAGCGAGTAGTGCCTAGTTTGTAGCGAGCGAAGAGCGGTTGGCAAATGGAGCGAACGCGCGAAGCGGCAGTGATGTCGTCGAGAGCCGGAGGCGATCAGCTCACAAATCCCGACCGCGCAGAAAACAATCATTCAGTAACCCCAAACCCCAAGGCCTGACCCTATTTTAGGCCCTCTTTTGAACTACTGACAATGCTGAGCGGAGAAGGCACATACGATTTAGGTCACATCCCGCGCGTTGTTCTCTGGCGGTCTGGATCGGCTCTTTTCTACAACTCGACGTCATGAGCAATCCGGAGATGGATCAACATCGCCGCTCCAATAAAGCACTGAGCGACACCGATAAAAAGGAGGGAACCGTTCCAAAGCATTATCGCCGCAACTGCACTCATCCAAGCTAGCGCATAAATCCAGCGCGCTCTCGTGCTCCAATAGCTGCGATACAGCACCGAAATGGTGATGATCGCCGCCGTGGAAATTATGAGGATTCCCATCTTTCTTCCGCCGATCGCTACGGATGAGACACGCGCGGGCGAGCGTGGAGTGAGCCCTTTTGAACTACGGAAAATGATGAGCGGAGATGGGACATACGATTTAGGTCACATCCTGCGCGTTGTTCTCTGGACGTCTGGATCGGCTCTTCTTCTTGAGGGCTCGCGTGGCAGACGCGGCCTTTGCCATTCCGCCCGCCAATGTCGTAAGGGCGATTCCGGCTAGTGCCCACTTGCTCCCGGGAGACGCGCCTTCGCGAGCAGGAACAAACATCACGACTGCGAGCAACGCCACGGCGCCACCAATCATCGCTCTACCCCAAAAACGATCTGATTCCGCATCAGCTACTGCTCGGTCGTAATTCGGGTCCTTCGCGCCGGCTTGTGCGCATGGAATGCACATGGGCGGCTGCGCTACACGATCGAAGATGTTGTATCGACGACCGCAAACTGGGCACTTGGATAGCATCGTTCTTTCCGCCGATCAGTATATTCACCTCAACTGAGTTGAGCTTTGCAAGGTTAGGGCCCGTGAGGGGAGGAGGGACACTAAATAGTTGGAGGTCAACATTTGAAAATCGTGGGTTGAGCTTTACGAGGGTGATTTTTACCCGCGTAAAGCTCAACCCGTTTTTACATATGGGTCCGTGACGTATTGGCTCAGAACTTGAAGCTGGCGCTGACTTGGAAGACGGCGGAGACGATGGCGTAGGCAATAAAGGCCACGAAACTAAACGCAAAGAGGAGCACGCCGCTGGAGATCATCTGCGTCATGAATTGAATCTGGCGCGTGAGCTCGGCCTGAAACGAACCGGCGATGGCGCGCAGACTCGGGCCGAGCTGGCCCGTGCTTTCGCCGACGGAGAGCCGGTCGATCACGAGCGGCGGAAAACATTCGGTGCGCGCGAGGGAGTTGGAGAGGCTTTCGCCTTCGAGCACGCGGTCGGTCGCAGCGCGAAAGGCGTCGCGCAACGAGTGATTGGCAATCGTGCGCTCGGTCATGCGCAGCGCCTCGGCGGTGGTGACGCCGTTTTCGAGCAGCACGGCGAGCGTGGAGCTGAAGTTGTGGATCGTGGACGAAATCACGAAGCGTCCGGCGAACGGCACGGTGAGAATCCACTGGTCGGTGAGCTCGCGTCCGCGCGCGGTGCGGCGCCAGCGCCAGCAGAAGATGGCCGTGAGCACGACGGCGATGACGACGAGCAGGCCGTAGTTGAGAATGAAATCCGAAATGCCGACGAGCAGGCGCGTGGCCCACGGGAGTTTGCCGCCGAGTGACGCGAGCAGCGTTTGCAGGCGCGGCAGCAAAAAGAAGATGAAGAACAGGATGACGCCGATGGCGACGACGCAGATGAAGAGCGGGTAGGCGAGCGCGGCGGAGATGGTGCGGCGCATCTCGCGTTGCACCGTGTAGTGCTGGATGAGGCGCTGCAGCACTTCGCCGAGATTGCCGGTCGCTTCACCGGCGGCGATGAGGTTGACGGAGTGGGTGTCGAAGACGTCGGGGAATGATTCGAGCGCCTGCGACAGCGGAAGGCCCTCGCTGAGACGTTCCCACAATCCGGCGCAGAGCGCGCGGAGGCGCGGCTCTTGCAAGCGTTGGCCGAGCAGACGCAGCGCTTCGCCGGCGGGCATGCCGCTGCCCGTCAGCTCGGCGAGTGATTGCAAGAACGGGAGCTGCAGGTCGGTGGTGAATTTGCCGACGGATTTTTTCGGCGCGGCAGCACTGCCGAAGGAAAACGGGGCGCTGGCGGTTTTCGCGCCGCTCTTGGCGCCGGACTTGGCGGCAGGCGCGGCGGCGGAGGCTTCTTCCAAACGCAGCGGTTGCAATCCGCGCGCGGCGAGGAGGCGGGCGGCGTCCTTGCGGCTCGGCGCGTCGATCGAAGCGTGGACGCTTTGGCCGGTGGCGGAGCGGGCCGTGTAGTCGAAGCGGGGCATTGCGTTAAAGAGCGGAGTGCTGAGTGCTGAGGGCGGAGTGCTGTGAGCGGGGAGCGGGGAGGAAGGATCGCGAGCAAGCTCGCTCCCACGGGGAGGGAGCGGCGGGGGATTATTTTTCCAGGGCGGTGATGACGCGGAGCACTTCGTCGAGCGTCGTGTAGCCGGCGCGAATCTTGGCCCAGCCGGATTGTTGCAACGTGCGCATGCCTTGGTCGCGCGCGGCTTTGGCGAGCGTGCGGGTGGATTCGCGTTGCACGATGAGGTCGTGCACGGATTCGTCGGGTTTGAAAATTTCGAACAAGCCGATGCGTCCGCGGTAGCCGGTGTTGCGGCAGCGTTCGCAACCGACGGGATGCGGCACCTCGGTGACGCCTTCGGCGAGCGCTTGGTCGAGGCCGAGAATGGAGAGCGTGTCGCGGAGTTTGATCGGGCTGATCGGCGTGGTTCCGGCGCAATCGGTGCAAAGGCGGCGCACGAGGCGTTGCGCGATGACAAGTTCGATCGCGGAGGCGACGAGGAAGGGCTCGATGCCCATGTCGACGAGGCGCGTGATGGCACCGGGGGCGTCGTTGGTGTGCAGCGTGGAGAAGACCAAGTGACCGGTGAGCGAGGCGCGGATGGCGATGTCGGCGGTTTCGCGGTCGCGGATTTCGCCGACCATAATGACGTCGGGATCCTGACGGAGCACGTGGCGGAGGGCGCTGGCGAAGCTGAGGCCGATCTCGGGGCGCACCTGCATCTGGTTCGCGCCGGGGACTTCGTATTCGATCGGGTCTTCGACGGTGACGATGCGCAGGTCGGTGGAGTTGATCTTGCGCAAAAAGGCGTTGAGCGAAGTCGATTTGCCGGAGCCGGTCGGGCCGGTGACGAGCACGATGCCGTGCGGGTAATCGAGGATCTTGATGATCTGCGCCTGCTCGTCGGCGTCCATGCCGAGGCGGTCCATCGTGTAGGCTTCCTTCTTCTGATTCAGGAGGCGCAGGCTGACGCTCTCGGCGTAGATGGTCGGGATGGTGGAGACGCGGATATCGAGGACGTTGTCGCCGGCGCGGAAGTTGATGCGGCCGTCCTGCGGCAGGCGTTTCTCGGAGATGTTGAGGCGCGCCATGATTTTGAGGCGCGAGATAATGGCGTCCTGGTAGCGCAGGAGATTTTCCGGCACGGGCACGGGCACGAGGAGACCGTCGACGCGGTAACGGATGCGGAGTTGGCCTTCCTGCGGCTCGAAATGAATGTCGGTCGCGCCGTCGTCGATCGCCTGGCCGATGATGTCGCGCACGAAACGCACGACGGCGGCATCGGCGTCGGCTTCGATGTTGAGCGATTGGCCGCTGGCGAAGATGTCGGGTTCGTCGCTGTCCTCGATCGAACCGGCGCCGACGCCGTAGTTTTCGATCACGAGTTGGCGGAGACGATCGGCGGGGGCGAGGTGCCAGCGAACGGGGCGCGCGGTGAAGATGGCGAGCCAGTCGCGCATCTCGTCGTCGGGCGGCCAGGCAGTGGCGAAGTGCAGCGGCGAGGCGTTGGTGACGGCGTCGGTCGCGGGCGTGTCGTCGGTGCGGATCGGGAGAATCTGGTAATCGTGCACGAGCCGCGCGGGAAAGACGGAGACGCTGTCGGTGTCGGCGGCGAGGGCGGCGGCAATGGGCAGGCCGGTGGCCTCGGCGAGGTAGGGCAGGACGGTGCCCGGCGCGAGGTTGCGAAATGTGGCGAGCAATTCCTGGCGCTCGCTGCGGGGTGCTTCGAGGAGTTGGCGCAATTGATCCGCGTCGGACCAATCGCGCAGAAAGTCAGGCGTCGCGACGAGTGAGGCGGCCATGATCAATTGGTCGCGGGCGGTTGGCGGAGCGCCTTGTAGATGCGGTCGCGTTGTTCGGCGGGAAGATTTTCCACTTGCTCCATGGCGGGCGCGTTATCGAGCGAGGAATTGGTCAGCACGGTCGGGCGCAGGAAAAACACGAGATCGGTGCGCGTGTCCTCGCTGGAGCGCGAACCGAAGAGATCGCCGAGCAGCGGAATCGGGCCGAGGCGGCTGGAGCTTTTGCTCTTCGACGTGCGTTGCAGGCCGCCAAGGACGATGATCTCGCCACTCTTCACGCTGACGAATGATTCCGTGGTGCGGCGGCCGATGCGCGGCTGCGGATTGCCGTCGATAGTGATGTCGCCGAGGATGTCGTTCACCTCTTGTTTGATCTCGAGCTGCACGGAGCCGTCGTTGCCGATGAGCGGTTTGACGGAGAGTTGGATGCCGATGTCTTTCGACGAAACGGTGGAGCGGTAACCGGAGCCGACGTTGACGTTGGAGCCGCCGCTGGAGGAATCGTTGAGGTAACTGCTGATAACGGGACGCTGTTCGCCGACGAAGAGTTTTCCTTCCTTGTTGTGCGTCGTGATGATGTTCGGCTGCGAGAGGATGGTGGCGTTGTTTTTCAGCGGCGTGGTCGAGAGGGAAATGATGGCGGCGAGATCGGTGGTGCCCGCGAGGTTGGTGGTGCGCGTGCCGTCGCTGACGGCGAAGCCGGCACCGCCGCCGGAGAAGCCGACGAGTTTGTCGCTTTGAATCTTCAACCCGAGCGCGCTGATGCCAGACTGGGAATTTTTGCCGAGCGAGACTTCGGCGATGACGACTTCGATGCGCACTTGCGCGAGGAGGATGTCGATCTTCTCGACCAACGCGCCGATGAGGCGGAGGTCATCGACAGTGCCGGAGACGACGATGGAGTTGCTGCGCTCCTCGGGGAGGATGGTGAGCAGTGTGCTGAATTGGTTGGACGGTTCGCCACCGAGGTCGCCGACGGCGGCGAAGGCGTTGGTGTTGGCGGGTATGCCAGGCGTGGGCGGTGTGGCGGCGGCGGGCACGCCGGGATTGCGGTTGGATTCCTGGCCGGCGGTGCGCGCGGCGTTGTTTTGCCCGGCGACGAGCTGGCTGAGGATGGAGGCGACGTCCTTGGACGCGGCGTGTTTGAGGTAGATGACCTCGTTGCGCGTGTTGGGGTCGGATTTGACGTCGAGGCGCGCGATGAGGTCGTCGAAGAAGGGGAGTTGGCGCGAGTCGGAGATGACGATGAGCTGGTTGGTGCGGTCGTCGGCGTTGAAGGAAGTGTTGGAGCCGAGCTGGGTTTGCAGTGGGCCGGAGAGGATGGTGCGCATCTTGTTTACCACCTCGCTGGCCTTGGCGAAGAGCAGCGTGTAGAACTTCGGCGTCATGCCGTTGAGTGCGGGCTGGTCGAGGCGGCCGATGAGCACCTCGACGCGCTGGAGGTTGCTGACGGAGTCGGTGATGAGCGCGGCGTTGGCTTTTTCGAAGACGACGGGGGCGCTGCCGGTGTTGGCGCTGAGCAGCTGCGAGATTTGCGGGATAAATTCGTTAACGCGGAGAAAGTTCAGCTGGAAAAGTTTGCTGGCGAGACGGCCGCTGGCGGGGAGTTCAAGCGTGGAGCCCTCGATGAGCTCGGGCGCTTCGGATTTGGCGACGTTGAGCGCGGTGACTTTGAGGAAGCGGTCGCCGAGCGGCGTGAGGGCGATGCCGTTGAGGTTGAGAAGCGTCTCGATGGCGCGGATGGCTTCGCTGCGCGTGACAGATTCGCGGAGGTTGACCGTGACGGTAGAGGCGGGGAGCGCTTGGGGGCGCAGCAGAGTTTTGCCGGTCAGGCGTTCGAGGAGGGCGAGGACTTGGTCGATGCTCTCATCGCGCAACACGAGCGGACCGATGGCGGCTTCGGTGGGATTGGACAAATCCGCGGGCAACGGCGGGGGCGGCCCGACTTGGGCGGGCGCAGCGGAGGCGGCGAGCGCGAGCAGGAGGACGAGGAATGTGGAGAGAGGGCGGAAAAGGGGAAACTTCATGCAGGGAGGCGCAAGCGCCGGGAAAGAAACTAAGACGAGGACCGCGGGGAAAAGTTGCGGGACGGACAGAATGAAGGCGAAGCAGGGCGCGAGGCAAGCCGTCTGGCGCAGGGAATTGTAGGCCGTAAGACGCATGGCGGGACGGGGGCACGTTCGATAGAATCGGCAGGTTTCCGAGATTGCCATTTTCTAGCTGGCGCGGAGGCCGGAAAGCTGGCGGAGTTCCGCCCATTCAACCGCTTAGTCTGAGCACGTGAACAATTCCCCGATATGATCGCGTCGAAGTTTTTTCGCCTTGCCCTGCTGGGGGCGGTCCTTGGCTTGGCCGAAACGCCAAACGCGCGTGCCACCACGGTGGAACCGCCGAATTTCAGCGAGCTCGTTAATGGTTCCGATTATGTCGTCCGGGCGCGCGTGACCAATCTCAGTTACGAAGCGCGCACGGTGGAAGGACGGAAAATCATCTTCACGCACATCGAACTCGAAGTGACGGAAGTGATTGCCGGCACGCCGCCGTCGCCGCTCGTGCTCATGATGTTGGGCGGACACATCGGCGATGCCGAGATGACCGTGGCGGGCGTGCCGAAATTTATCGTGGGCGATGAGGAGATTTTCTTCGTCGCGGGCAATGGCGTTAATTTCTACCCGACCTACGCCGTGATGCATGGCCGCTATCCGGTGCGCAAAGACAAGTCCACCGGCCGCGAATACATCACCCGCACCAACGGCGTGCCGCTCAGCGACGTCGCCGAAGTGGCGGCGCCGATGCCGTCGGACGCCGTCGCGCAGGCGATGCGCCGTATTCGCAAATCGGCCGATGCGTTGTCGCCGGTTGATTTTGTGCAACAGATCAAGCAGGCGCGCGTTGCAGGAGGCGTGAGCCATGCGCGCTAAGTCCTGGCGCGTGGGAATGCTTTGCGCTGTGCTCGCGCTCGCGACCAGCGGACGGAGTTACGAAATTATTCGCGATGGCAGCGAAGCCGCGGCGGTTAGATTCGCGCCGGGCCTGATCACGATGCAGATCAAGCTTCCCGCATCGCCAATACTGTCGGATGGCTCTAATTTCAGCACCAGTGTTCAGGAGGCGATGAACCAGTGGAATGCGTGGCTCGGTGCATCGCAGTTCAACGGTGTGCTCGCCACCGAAGGAAGCGGCGGCGACCGAAATGGGATCAACGAAATATTTCGTTCCTTCACGACCTATGGACAGTCCTTCGGAGCCAACACCCTCGCCGTCGCGATTTCCTACCGTGCTAGCACTTTGGAAAACGACGGCACCTACCGGCGCACGCAGGCTGATGTCATTTTCAATCAAGCGAAATCATGGGATTCCTATCGCGGCGCCACGCGTTCGGCGACGGATATCCGCCGCGTGGCGTTGCACGAACTCGGACACGTGCTCGGCCTCGATCATCCCGATCAATCTGGCCAAGCCGGCTCGCCGATCATGAACAGTTTCATCACGAGCGTGGACAGTTTGCAACAGGACGACATCGACGGCGCGCAATATCTCTACGGTGCGCCCGCACCAGTTGTGCGTCCGGCCAACGACGATTTCGTCAACGCGGAGTTGGTCACTCTGGTCAACAACTCCGTCCAAGTTAACGGCCGCAGCACCAGCGCGACCAAAGAATCGGGCGAGCCCAACCACGCGCCCGGCGAAATCGGCGGCCCCTCCGTGTGGTGGAAAGTTGTCGCTCCGTCGAATGGCAGTCTGACTGTCGCAACAGCGGGCACGAAATTTGACACCATGCTCGGCGCCTACACCGGCACTGCAGTCAACGCACTGACGCAACTCGCCGCCAACGATGATATCGTCACGCCGGCCGAAGACCCTTCGCCGACCCGTCCACGCACCAGCGCGGTGACGATTCCGATCAACGCCTATCTCACCTATTATTTCGCCGTGGATGGCTGGGATCGTGAAGCTGGCTCGATCATTTTGTCGTTCACTCACTCGCCCAGCGGACAACCAGTGGCGCAGTCGATCACGTTTGGCGCATTGTCCGACCGTCCCTTCAACAGCACCGCAATTCCGCTCTCTGCGACCGCGAGTTCTACATTACCAGTCAGCTTCAATGTCGTCTCCGGCCCCGCGACGATCACGGGCACCAACCTCACGTTGACCGGCACGGGCACGGTGGTGGTGCGCGCATCGCAAGTCGGCGACGCCAACTACAACGCCGCACCGGCGGTCGACCGCAGCTTTGTCGTCACGCCGAATTTTGACTCGTGGAATCTCGATCATTTCAACACGCAAGAGCGGGCCAACGCGAGCATCAGTGGCCCAACGGCCGACCCCGATGGCGACGGTTTGAGCAACCTCGTGGAATACGCACTCGCGTTGAATCCGCGCGCGGCGAACGCCAATGGCACCGGTCTCGCCGACCGCACGGAAACCGAGTGGACCTTTACTTATTCGCGGCCGGCGGAGCGCAGTGATGTGCTCTACGAAGTCGAGACCTCGACGGATCTAACGACATGGAGCACTACTGGTGTCACGCACACCCGCACCGCGACGGGTGCGACCGAAACTTGGCGAGCCTCCGTGCCAGTGAGTGTATCCGAGAATTTATTTTTCCGTCTCCGAGTGACGCGGTAATTGGAAATCAGGATCGAGGCTTTACGGCGCAAGTCATTGGCGACAAGCTCGGGATTAATTCCACGTTAATGGTGCTGCCCGCGCACCTTGTTACCCCATTTACCCTATGAAGCATCGTCTGTCGTTCCTCGTGTTTTTCGTTTTTGTTACAGTTGGGTGGTTGGTGGTGCGGCATTGGCCAACGGAGGAAAACAACTCCGTGAACATGGCGATGCGTGACAGCAGCCGTTCGGTCGCTGCGGTTGCTGAGCCGGTTCCTCACTCTCTGCCCACTACGACGAATCCCGCTGCGGAAATTGCCGCAACAGTGAGCGGTGATTCGCGTGCAGTAATTGGCGCGGCTTGGGCGACCGCGGAGCAACCGGAGTTCCGCGCTTTTCGGGATTGGACATCGCGCTATTTGGCGGCGCCGACGGCGGAGCGAGCCACGTTGATCGAAGAAGGTGTTCGTTTGGCAAAAGCGCGCCGCGCTGTGTTGGCCGATCTCATTCGCGCGGATCCGCTGGCCGCGCTCATGGCAGCAGTGCCAATGGTGGTGCGTCAGGATTTGCCGACGGAAATTACGGCGTGGCTCGAAACGCGCGTCTCCGGTGACGGTGAGTTGGCGCTCAACGGCGTTACGCCGGAACCCGGCAGTGTCGTGGCCGAGCCGATGTTTCGCACGGCGTTGCTCGGGCGCGATGAGTATCGCGCGTATGTTTACGGACGGCGAGCGAGGCAGGATACTATTCCCTTTGCGACGTTGAGCGGCATCGCGATTGACCGCGCGTTGGCGGTGAGTGATTCGCCGTTGCGCGTGATTGAGACGGGCGAGCGCGTCAGTGCGATGGGTGCGGCCGAGACTTGGCCGGCCTGTGCGCAAACGCACCAGGCCACGCCTGTGCCAGTGGAGTATGGCGGCAAAGTGGAATTGGTCTGCGCGGAGCATCTGGTGCAGTTGGAGCAATTTTTAATGGCGTGCGAGTTGCATGGAGACACGGGCCACACGGCGGCGGACAACCAGCCGGGCACCAGTGGGGTGAGCAACCGCCCGGCCCAATCGTGGACGCATGGCACGAAGAAAATTTTAATTATCCGCATCGATTTTTCCGATCTCGTCGGCACACCCAAACTCGGCACGTCGTCCACGGAGATCACCGAGGATTTTGCCGTCAATCTCCTCAATCAAAACGCGGGCGCGCGTGATTTTTTCGTAGCGAATAGTTTTGGTAAATCGACGCTCGCGATCGCGGCGACAGTCGCGGGCGACTCGCCGGATGTGACGCAAGTTTTGCGCGTGCCGGCGACGGCGGCGAGTTATGCGAGCGGGGGCTTGAGCACGTTATTGCACAGCGATGCACGCGCGGCAGCGACCTCGGCGGGATACAATCTCAACAACTATGATCGCATCGGCGTGGTGTTTTCGCGTTTGTCCGCGTTGCCCGGCTCGCAGATTAATTACGGAGGCCTGGGCAATATCACGGGCAAAAATTTCTGGGTTAATGGGGCCTACGATTTCCGCGTGGTGGCTCACGAGTTGGGTCACACCTACGGTCTCCGTCACGCCAATCTCTGGCTGGTCAACGACGGCGATCCGATCTCGGCTGGCGGCACTTCGATCGAGTATGGCGACATCTTTGATTTGATGGGCGACGGCAAGGAGTTCTCCAGTGAGTTCAGCCATTGGAACAAAAGCATTATGCAGTGGATTCCCGACACGGGAGTGACGCTGGCCGCGGCACCGGGGACTTATCGCATTTATCGTTTCGATGCGGCCGCTGCTAATTTGGCGAATGCGCGAGCGCTCAAAATCGTGCGCGACAACACGCGCGATTATTGGATTGGTTACCGACGTGGCTCAGGTGCGACTTCGCTCGATGGCGGCGCTTACGTGCTCTGGGGTTACAACACGAATCAAGAGAGCGACCTGCTCGATATGACGACGCCGGGGGCAAACGTGAGCGATGCCGGTCTTGCGCTCGGAGTTACTTTTACGGACGCCGTGGCGGGCATCACGATTCGTCCGGTCGGGCAGGGCGGCAGTGGCGCGGAAGAATATCTCGATGTGGAAGTTGGTCTGCAACCACTCGTGCAATGGAGCCGGACCAACTGGCTCGCGGCGGAGCTAAATGGCACTGTTGCCCTCACGCTCGTGCGCTCGCGCAACGCAGTGGGTGCACTTTCGGTTAACTATGCGACTGTCGCCGGCACCGCAACGAGTCCGGCGGATTATGCGGCCCAGAGCGGCACGGTCACTTGGAACGACGGCGACATCAGCAATAAGACAATCACGATCACGCTCGTGGCCGACGGAATTTTTGAGGGCACGGAAAACTTCACCGTCACCCTCAGCGGTGCCACGGGTGGCCTGCTCGGACCGAATAATTTGGCGACGGTGACGATTGTGGATCCGGGTGTGCGGGACACAGAATTCGCCGCCAACTTTATCAACAGCACGGTGGGGAAAATCCTGCCGCTGCCCGATGGCGGTCTCGTGCTCGGTGGATTTTTCAGCCAGGTGCAAGACTCTGAGTTCAATCTTTACAGCCGTGGCGGCGTCACGCGCTTGCAAGCGAACGGCACGCTCGACACGGAGTTCGCCGCAGACGGCGGTGCGGATGTCACGCCGATTTACGACCTCGCGCGGCAACCGGACGGACGGATTCTCGCCGTCGGTGGATTCGCGAATTTCAGCAGCGTGGCGCGCAACGGCGTGGTGCGCCTGCTCGCGGACGGCGCGGTGGACCCGAGCTTCAATCCGGGCACGGGCGCGAACGGCACCGTGCGCGCGGTGATCGTGCAGCCGGATGGCAAGATTGTGCTCGGGGGCGATTTCACGACCTTCAATGACATCGCGCGCGAGTATCTGGTGCGGCTCCACGCCGACGGTTCGCTCGACTCGAGTTTTGTCGGCCCCAATTTCGGGGCCACTGGCGGTTGGGGCGTCGAGGCGCTCGCGTTGCAACCGGACGGAAAAATGATCGTCGGCGGCCAATTCTATTTCTCCGGCGCCAATTTCAAGTCGGGTCTGTGTCGCGTGGACGGCAATGGGGCGCTGGATGCGACCTTCAGTGGTGTGGTCGAGGGCGCGCACGCGACGGGCAGCACCAATAGTCTGCGCACGGTGCGCCAGATCGTCGTGGAGCCCGATGGGCGGATTTTGATCACCGGTAGTTTCACGGCGTTCAATAACACGCCGCGCGGCGGCGTGGCGCGTTTGTTGAGCACCGGTGTGCTGGATGCCGGATTCGCACCGACCACCAATGGGGATGTGAATGCGATTCTGCGCTTGCCGGACGGTAATGTTTTGCTCGGGGGCGATTTCACGACGGTGTCCGGCGTGAGTGCCTCTCGGGTGGCGTTGCTCTCGTCGACGGGAACGGTGAACACAAGTTTCGCCGCGGCAGGCGGCCACGGGTCGACGGTGGATGCGCTCGCGTTCCTGCCGAATGGTCGCGTCGTGTTGGCGGGCAATGTCGCCTCGTTCCAAGGTGCGACGCCCAACCGCCCCGTATGGCAATTCTTCAGTTCGCTCGCGGGCGGTGGTGATGTGATTCAATTTGCGAGTGCGACCGCGAACGGCGCGGAAGGGACGACGGTGCAACTCGCGGTCTCGCGCAGCGGCCCGGGCGTCGGTGCGCAGACCGTCGGCTACGCGACGGTTGCCGGCACGGCGACGACCGCTGACTTCACGCCGGCGAGCGGCGTGTTGACGTGGGCCAACGGCGAGGTGGAGACGAAATTTATTTCCATTCCGCTCACGACGGATGCGTTGAGCGAAGGCGCAGAGACTTTCGTTGTGAATTTGGGACAACCGTTGGTCGGCGGTGTGACGCTCGGTGCTGCGCAGCAAGTGCAGGTGACGATCAACGATTTTGTCGCCGGCAGTTTCGACGCGTATCGGCAGGCGCATTTTTCCGCGGGCGAGCTTGCCAACACTTCGATCAGCGGCGCGGCGGCAGATCCGGACGCTGATGGCTTGTCGAATCTCGTGGAGTTTGCGCTCGGTCTGAATCCACGCGCGGCTTCCACCGCGAATCTCCCCGTCGTGAGTCGCACGGCCAACGAGTGGGTTTACACCTACACGCGGCCCGCAGAGCGCGCGGGCATTACCTATGCGGTGGAAGTAACCACGACGTTGTCGAGCTGGACGACCAGCGGCGTCACCCATGTGCGCACGGCGACCGGTGAAACCGAGACGTGGCGGGCGAGTGTGCCGTTGAGCACGGGCGATAAAGCCTTCTTCCGGCTCAAGGTGGACCAGCCCTGATGATGGAATGAGGGATGTTTTGAGTCGCGATACCACGAGCGGGCGATTGAGTGGGCGGTGATTCGCACATGGTCTTCCACGAGATTTGGCCGCTTTGGTTTCAACAGCTCAGCGTGCATCAGGACTATTTTTGGTTCCTGACGCTGCTGGGTTGGGGCATCGCAGTGACGCTGTGGTGGTGGCATCCGCAGCGGGCGACGGTGTGGGCGTGGGTGCCGTGGGTGGCCGGTGTCGGCGTGCTCGGCGCGATGGTGCAGTTTGGCATCTACATTCAGCCGTTTGATTTTTTTCACAGTCGCCTCGTTCCGGGCACGATTGGCAACTACACGGCGGCGTTGATTGAGCCGCAGGTGTTGGGCGATTGGTTGCACGGACTATTTTGGGCGGCGATGGCGGCGGGATGGGGCTGGAGTGCGGCGGCGCGTTTTGGCTCGCGCTTCTGGCGCTGGGCCTCGATCGCCCTCGCCGGGGCTGCCGTCTCGTTGCATGTCGCGCGCGAGCATGGTGCCGGTGAGGTGTTCGCGGGATTGGCCTTGGTGGCGGCACTCGGTCTGGCTTGGAAAATGCGTGGCGAGCGGTTGGGCCGGCTCGCGTTGCTTGCCGCGGCGACGCTGCCGCTATTCTCCACGGTCGGTCCGCTTGCGGTGCTGCTCGATGAAGGGCAGCGAAGCAGTCCGCCGAATCCGATGGGACTCGCAGCACCGCTGGTGCAGTCGCTGGTGGCGGGTGTCACGATCGGTTCGTTGTTAGGCGGTGTGCTCGGATCGCGTTCGGTGGTGTCGAGTTTGCAGACGTGGCGCGAGTGGCGGCGGCCGCTAGGGTTTGCCCTGCTCTGGTTGGCTATCGGCTTGGGGTTTGCGCATCAGACCGGCCGCGACAATCGTCGCGAGTTGCACGAGAATCGTCTGCGCACCGCAGCGGCGCGCGCGGCGTTGTTTGATCGCGAAGTGTTGAAACTTTTCGGGCAACCATTGCCGAGAATCGCCGGCGTGGAGTTGGCGGCGGGCGGCGAGCTGTTTCACCTCCCGCCGGATTCGGTGAAGCTCACGCGGGAGATCGCGCTGGTGCTGAGCCGGGAGCAGCGCGCAACGCCCTACATGAATGCCGCTCATCTGGTGGTGGTGAAGGAAGGATGGATGATCTCGGTCGCAAGCAGTCGACCGTCCAGTGGCCCTGATGCAGTCCGGTTGTTGCGCCGGGCGACGCCGCAGGATTTGGCGGATTGGGCGGGAGCAAAAAATGTGATCGAGACGTCGCTGGTGCCGGAGATCGGCCAGCCGTATCGGTGTCGCGCCGCCATCACAGCGGAAGATGAGCGCATGTTGGGCTGGCTGGAGTTTGAACAGGAGGAGTTCTTCCAAAGTCTGGAGCGCAAATGGCGTTCGGGTCCCCTCACGGTGACGGCGCTCGGTTTGATTCTGGGGGCGACGCTGCTCTTTCAGCGGCGGGCGGCGCGGGATCGCGAAACGGCGTTGCGCGTGGCGGCGGTCGAAACGGAGTCCAACCGCCTGAAATCAGCGTTCCTCGCGACGGTCAGTCACGAATTGCGCACACCATTGCAAAGTGTGCTCGGTTATAGCGAGCTGTTGCGCCAGCGCGTGGCCGGCGATGCGCAGGCGGAAAGCTGGCTCGGTGCAGTGCAACAGCACGGCGAATTGATGACGCGCCTCGTCAACGATCTGATCGATCTCGGTGCGGTGGAGGCGGGAACTTTTCGGCTGGCGCCGCGCGCGGAATCACCGGGCGAACTGTTGCGGCAGGTCGTGGAAGGCTTGCGTCATGCAGCGGAGAAAAAACAACTGACGCTGACGTGTGTGATTGCGCCGGAGGTGCCCGCGCAAGTGCAGCTCGACGGCGCGCGCTGGCGGCAGGTGGTGCTGAATCTCGCGGGCAACGCGGTGAAATTCACCGATGAGGGTGGGGTGCAAGTGGAGCTCACCGCCGAGAAGACCGCGCGTGGTGCGTGGCGGTTGTTGCTGCAAGTGGCGGACACCGGTCCGGGAATTCCGGCGGCGGCGCAGACACAGTTGTTCAAAGCATTTTCGCGACTGGAACACACGGCGCACAAGGAAGGGGCGGGGCTGGGTTTGGCGTTGAGCGCGGCGTTGTGCCGCGCGATGGGCGGCGCGATCACGGTGCGCAGCGACGGACAGACCGGCACGCGATTTTTCGCAACCGTTGAAGTCGAACCTGCGCAAGTGGCGACCGCACCAGCGTTCGCGACAGCGGCGGCGAGTTTGACCAAGCGCCATGTTTTGGTCGTGGATGACAATGCCTTGGTGCGCGAATTGTTCGCGGCGATTTTGCGCGCGGGTGGCGCGCAGTGTTCGGTGGCGGGCAACGGTGAGGAAGCGTGTGCGGTGCTGCGGAGCGCCGCCGTCGATACGGTGATTCTCGACATCGGTTTGCCGGGCGAATCGGGCATCGAATTGTTGCCGCGGCTGCGCGGGTTGCGGGCGGGTTTGCGGATCGTCGGAGCGAGTGCGCACGCGGGCGAGGAGGAGCGCCGTGCTGCGCTCGCGGCGGGCATGGATACATTTTTAACGAAGCCAGTGGCGGCGGCGGAATTGCTCGCGGCGGTCGCGCTTGCGCCAGCGGAGCCGTTGCCGTCGGCCTGGCGCGAAGAGATGGCGCTGCAATTTCGCCGTGAGGTGCCGGAGAATGAACAGCGGATCCGGCGCGCGCTGGCGGCGGGGGAGTGGCGGCACTTGCGCGCGGCGGCGCATTATCTGGCGAACAGTGCGTCGGTAGTGCGCGATGACGAATTGCTCGCGGCATGCGACGAGTTGGTGCGCGCGGCGGAGCAACAGCAGTTGGCCGAGGCGGAGCGCGGTTGGCGGCGTTGCGACGCGGCACTTGCACGCTGGCGAAAAGTCGGCTGAATAATTTGTCAGTTGAGGCAATGGTCCGGGTGGGCGGTCGCCTCGATTTTGTCTTCATGAGCATTCAGATAATTTTAATCGATGATCACCCGCTCTTTCGCGCGGGGGTGGCGGCGGCGTTGCGTAGTTCGTCAGATTTGGTGGTGTGCGCGGAGACGGGCGAACTGGGCGAGGCGCTGAGTCTGGCGTTGGCGCATCGGCCGGATGTCGCGGTCGTGGACTTGATGTTGCAGGAGGAGGACGGATTGCACTTGGTGCGGGCGTTGCGCCGCGACCTGCCGCGACTGCGCATTGTCGTGCTGTCGATGCTCGATGAGGCGGTCTATGCGCCGAAGGCGTTGCTGGCGGGTGCGGACAGTTTTGTTTCGAAACGACAGGGGCCGGAAGCGATCAGCGCGGCGGTGCGCCAGGTGATGAGCGTGACTCCATCCGCGTCCGCCACCGGCATCACGCCGGCAAACGAAGTCTCGTCGCTCAGCGAGCGCGAGCTGCAGGTATTTCGCGAACTCGGACTCGGTCGCTCCACGCAGGAAATTGCGGCGGCGCTCAATGTGAGCGTGAAGACCGTCGAGTCGCACCGCGAAAGCATCAAGTTGAAGCTAAGTCTGCCGCACGCGAACGCGCTCGTGGCCCGCGCGGCGAATTGGGTGCGCACGCAGGGTCTGGCGCGGTGACCGGTGCGGGCGGCCGAAGCTAAATCAGGGATTCCCCTAGACGCCCAACCTTGAGCTTTGGGCTGGGAGTAATTAACGTGGGTGGATAATGTTACCGAAGTTTTATCGAGCCAAGATTGGCGTTGCTGCATGGGGTCGTTTTTGGGGGATGCTTGCCGGAGTGCTTGCCGGACCGATTTTGGGGTTTGGCCAGACGGAGCGTCCGCCGGTGGTCGTGACCGTGGGGGCCACGATCAACGCCTCGACCATTGCCACGGCGGGTGCGGTCGTGGATAGCGGGGGATTTTATTACGCGGCCGACTACCAGCGCATTTACCGGGTAGCGACGGAGTCAGGCGCCTGGTCGGTCATCCTGGCCGGGGCGCAGACACCCTTGACCAATCCCGGCGCGTTGACCCTCACGCCGACGGGTCTGTTTCTCTACGCCACGAGCGACGGCCAGATCCACCGGCTTTCCTCCTCGGGCAGTTCTGCGTTGTTTTCCGGACCGTTGATTGGCGGTTATGCCGACGGTCCCTTGAATATCGCCCGTTTCGGACAGGTCAGTGCGATGGCCGGCGATGCCGCGGGTAATATCTTCGTCGCCGATCGAGGCAATTTTCTCATTCGCAAGATCTCTGCGGATGGCTGGGTGAGCACGGTAGCGGGCTTGCGGGGTGTCCCGGGCAGTGCTGACGGGCACGGGACGACCGCGCGCTTTGACCAAATGGGTTCTCTGCTGGTGGAGCCATCAGGGGATTTGGTGATGTTGGATGGACGCCGCATTTGCCGCATCACACCGACCGGGGTGGTGACGACGATTGCTGGTGGCAATGCTTACGCGGTGACGGATGGCGTTGGGTCAGCGGCGGCTTTTCAGAGTCCGCAACACCTGGTGCGCGGACCGGATGGCAACTACTACGTTTCTGACGTCCGCTCCATTCGCCGCATCACGCCGGCCGGAGTCGTTACCACCGTGGTCGGCGATCCCACCGATTTTACTTCCGGCAGGGTGGACGGTGCCGGGACGGCCGCGCGGGTCGGTGATATCCGTAGCATGGCGCTGGCGCCGGACGGAACGATCTACTTTCTCGACAACACTACGCTGCGCAAACTGGTCGTGGACGGTGTGCCGCTGGCACCGGTGATTGAGCAGTCGCCGGCCAATGCGGTGGCGCAGGCCGGCGGAAGCGTGACGTTGTCCGTCGTCGCCCACGCGACGCCCGCTCCCACTTACGTTTGGAAAAAGGACGGCGCTGTGCTCTTCGGGCAAAACCAGCCCACGCTCTCCCTGACCAATCTGACCGCCAATGCCTCGGGCACCTACACGGTCACCGTGACCAATGCGCACGGGTCGGCCACGTCGTCGCCCGCCATCTTGGAAGTCGTCACGGTCGCAGCGAATGATGCGTTTGCCGGGCGGATCGCGTTAAACACGTCGCCAGTCGCGGTCGAGGGGCAGTTTCTCGGCGCGACGCGCGAAACCTCCGAGCCCGCGCACAACGGCACGGCGAGCGGCGGATCGCTCTGGTGGAGCTGGACGGCGCCGTCCGCCGGTTTTGTCACGGTTGATGTGGTGGGCTCGTCCGTTCCGGCGGTGGTCCGTGCCTACACGGGCACTGCGGTTGGGGCGCTCACGGCCGTGCCGGCCGTCGTCGCGTATGCGGCGACCAACACGGCGGCGCGCACGACCTTTGCGGTGACGGCGGGCACGACTTACCAGATTGCAGTGGAGCGTAGCGCGGGCAACTCGGCCGGAACGGCCCGGCTGGCCCTCAATTACTCCTATCACGTGACGACCTTTGCCGGTGCGCCCGGCGAGAGCGGCACGACCAACGGCACGGGCACGGCGGCCCGCTTTACCGGCCCGCGCGGCATCGCGCGCGATGCCAGCGGCAACCTCTATGTCGCGGAGAACGGCACTATTCGCAAAATCACGCCCGCCGGAGTGGTGACGACCCATGCCACCGGCACGCCCAGCAGTTCCTCCCATCTCGGAATCGATGCGGCGGGCAATCTTTACGTTTCGGATTGGACCAACCACGTCATCCGTAAGATCACGCCCGCGGGCGCGGTGAGTGTCTTCGCCGGCACGGCCGGCCAAAACGGTTCGACCGACGGAACGGGCGCGGGGGCGCGCTTCTATTATCCGGCGGGAGTCGCCGTCGATGCCTCGGGCAATGTTTACGTGGCGGACTATTACAATGCCGCCATCCGGAAAATCACGCCCGCCGGCGTGGTCACGACTTTGGCAGGCTCCGCCAACAGCAGCGACTACGTGGATGCTGTTGGCACCGAGGCGCGATTTGTTGCCCCGCAATACCTCGCACTTTCCGGTTCCACGTTGTTTGTCATCGATGGCTCCGGCACCAGCACGCGCCTGCGCGCGATCGCCCTCGGCACGGCGACGGTGACAACCCTCGCATCGGACACCGACGCGCTCAGCAACGGCATCACTTCACTTGGCTCCGATCCCGTCGGCAACGCCTACATCGGCATGTTGGGCGAAGTGCGCCGCGTGACACCGACCGGCGGCGTCACCCGCATCCTCGGCGGCACACCTTCGAACAATACCAATTATCTCTCTGGCGACGGTCTGCACGCGACGTTCCGCTATGTGTGGGGGCTCATCGGCGATTCGACGGGCAACCTCTGGTTTACGTCCGACAACACCGTGCATCGCGCGGCTCCCTCGTCGCTCGCGCTGGCCCCGATCGTCTTTGCCGCGCCGACGTCGGCCACGGTGGCAATCGGCGCAAACGTCAACCTTGCGGTCACCGCCTTCGGCGGGCCGACGGTGAGTTATCAATGGAACAAGGGCGGGGTGCCGCTCAGCGGGCGCACGGGTCCGACCTTGGCGCTTTCGTCGGTCACCGTGGGAGACAGCGGCAGCTACACGGTGACCGTGAGCAATCCCAGTGGCACGGTCACGAGCGCCGCCGCCGTGCTTACCGTGCAGGCTCCTCCCGCCAATGACGCTTTCGCCTCCGCCACGTTGTTGAGCGGCGCGAACGCCAGCGGCACCGGGAACAACTACGGGGCCGGCCGCGACGCCGGCGAGCCGGTCATCACGGCCGCGGCCGCGGGCCGCACCGTGTGGTGGAATTGGGTCGCGCCCGCTGATGGCACACTCGCCGTCGATGCGGGCGGTTCGACCATCAAGGTCGCGCTCGCCGCGTTTTCCGGTGCCAACGTCGGCGCGCTGCAATTGCTCGCGCAGGACGACAATCTCACCGGCAACGACACCGCGCGTTTCTACCTGTCCGTCGTGGCGGGCACGACCTACCACTTCGCGCTCGACGGGCTCACCGGTGTAGCGGCGCTGGAGGGAACACTGCGGCTGAACCTCACCTATGCCTACACGGTTGTCACCATCGGCGGAGAAGTCGGCCGCGCTTCCTATCGCGACGGTCCGCTGGCGAACGCGCTTTTCTATTTTCCCCGCGCCATCGTGCGGGATGCCGCCGGTAATTTCTATGTGGCGGATTACAGCGGCAATATCATCCGCAAGATCGCGGCCAACGGCACGGTTTCCCTGCTGGCCGGCGTGTTCGGTGAGCAAGGTGCCACCGACGGCACCGGCGCCGCCGCGCGCTTCAACGGCATCTACGGACTAACCATTGATCCGTCAGGCAACCTCTATGCGGTGGAACGCCAAAACCACACGCTCCGCAAGATCACGCCCGCGGGTGTGGTGACGACGCTCGCCGGCAGCGCGGGCAACGGCACTTTTGCCGACGGCACCGGCGCGGCCGCGCGCTTCTATTTGCCTGAAGGCATCGTCTATGCGCCGGACGGATTTCTCTACGTGGCGGATTATTGGAACCGTCGCGTGCGCAAAGTCCATCCGACCACCGGCGTCGTGACGACGCTGGCCGGGAGTGGTTCGCCTGGGTATGTAGATGGCGTCGGCGCCGCCGCTTCATTTAACAGCGCGAGAAGCATTGCCGTGGGCGAGGGCGGACAGCTCTTCGTGACGGATGACAATCGCACCATCCGCCGCATCGACCGCAGCACGGGCGCGGTGACCACCGTGGCGGGCAGTGTGTCGAACTATGGGCTAATTGACGGCGTGGGCACGGCGGCCGGCTTCCTCAGTCCGACGCAGCTGGCCGGGGACGGTGCGGGCAATCTCTACATCGTCGATGCTGGGCGCGCGATTCGCCGCCTCACTGCCGCCGGTCACGTGGCGACGATCGCCGGCTCTGCAGATACGACGATTTCACACCAGGATGGCATCGGTCCCGACGCGCGTTTCCGCAGTCCCGGAGCCTTGTGGGTGGACAGCAGCGGCGTGATTCATCTGGTGGATGATCAAAACCACATCGTTCGCCGCGCCGCGCCGAGCAGTCTCGTGCAAGTGCCTTTGATCACCAGCGTGCCCGCGGCGCGCACCGTGCCGGCAGGCACTGCGGTGGACCTCAGCTTCGGTGTGCTCGGCACTCCGGCACCGACTTTTGAATGGCGCCGCAACGGCACCCTTTTGCCTAACGTCACCACGGCGACGCTGTCGTTGCCCAGCGCGCAGCTCGGCGACTCCGGCAATTACACGCTCACGGTCACCAACACGCAGGGCAGCACGACGTCGGCCGCAATCGCACTCAACATTGTCGGCGCGCCGGCCAATAATCACTTCGGCTCCGCCACGGTCATCTCCAGCTTGCCCGCTGTCATTGAGGCGCACAATTTTGGTGCCACCGCCGAGAGCGGCGAACCCGACCACTACGAAGGCAGCGGCGGTCGTTCCGTTTGGTGGCGGTGGACAGCTCCGAGCGACGGCACGGTCATCCTCAATTTTGGTGGCACGGAATTTCAGCCGCTCGTCTCCGTTTACACGGGCGCGACCTTGGGTGCGCTCACGCCGGTCGCGGAGGGCGCGGCGAACGCGAACTCGGGTGCGGCGCCGCGACTCACGTTCTATGTCACCGCCGGCACCACCTACCGTGTCGCTGTCGATGGCCGCGCCGGGGCGACCGGCGTAATCCGCCTCGAAATGCTCTATGCCTACGGCATTTCTGATTTCTACGCGGGAGGTGGCGCGCGCGGCATCGTGCTCGATGCGTCGGGCAACACCTACTTTGCCGAGTGGGGCACGCACTCCATCCGCCGCCTCAACCCAGCGGGTGAAGTGACAACACTGGCGGGCTTGCCCGGCACGAATGGCAGCGCCGACGGTGCGGCCGCGAGCGCACGCTTTAACGCGCCGTGGGGCATCGTGCGCGCGGCGAATGGCACGCTCTACGTCGCCGATTCCGGCAACCACACGATTCGCCGAATTGCGACCGACGGCACGGTGACAACGCTCGCCGGCCTCGCCGGCACAAGCGGTGCGGTCAACGGCACGGGCAGCGCCGCGCGCTTCAACAGTCCGCGCGGCCTCGCGCTCAACACGGCGGGCACGCACCTCATGATTGCGGATTACAACAACGGAGCGGTTCGCCAACTCGAACTGAGCAGCGGCGTCATCACGACGCTGGCGGGCTGGCTCGGTTCGCGGAGTCGCAGCGATGGCTTCGGTGTGGGCGCGCGCTTTGTTGGTCCGACGGATATCTTGCTGGCCCCGTCAGGCGATTTCTACGTGGCCGATGTGAGCTCAAATCCGAGCGGTGCGTCGATTCGCGTCCTCTCGCCCACCGGCGATGTGCGCACACTCGCGGGAGCGAGCGCCAGCAGTCCCCAGGACGGCATCGGTTCGAATGCCTACTTTGGCCACAACCTGTCTGGCCTCTGCTTTGATCCGCAGGGGAATCTGCTGATCGCAGATTTTCCGTTTGTGCGTCGCGTCACTCCCGAAGGCGTCGTGACGACAATTTCCGGCAACGTCGGCTTCATCTACGATCTCGTTGTCGGACCCGACGGCACGGGCTATGTCACCGATGGCGTGGGTGTGCGGCGACTCGCGCCATTGACGGTCGCGCCGCCGCCGACCCTGCCGACCCTGCCGACTTTCAATCAGCATCCGCAATCCACGACGCTCTTTGTGGGTGACACACTTTATCTCACGGCCGGCGCCAACGGCACGCCCGACGTCTTCACCTTCCAATGGTTCCACAATGGCACGCCGCTCAACGGTGCCACGTCGGCGACTCTGTCGATTATCGGGATCACCGCGCAACAGGCTGGAAGTTACACGACGGTTGTTACGAACGCCACGGGTGAGCGCACGTCGAATGCCGCGACGGTCACCGTCAATGCACGTCCCGCGAACAGCAGTTTCGTCAACGCGATCGCGTTGTCCGGCGCCAGTCCGTCCGCCACCGCCAACAATGCCGGTGCGGCACGCGAAGCAGGCGAGCCGTTCCACGGCGGAAACTTCGTCGGCGCTTCGCTCTGGTGGACGTGGACCGCGCCCGCTTCCGGTGCGGTAATCCTCGACACAGCGGGCAGCACGACGGACACGATCGTCGGCGTTTACACGGGTAGCGCAGTCGGTGCGCTCACCGCAATCGCCAGTGCGCGCCAGCCGCTCATCACGCAGACCAACCAGGTTGTGCGTCGCGCCCGAGTCACTTTCACCGCGATCGAAGGCACGACCTATCGCATCGCGCTCGACGGCGAGTTCGGTTTCACCGGCGAACTCGCACTGCATCTCGCCTACGTTTACAACGTCACCACGCTCGCCGGACTCGCGGGCACGTCGGGCAACAGCAACGGCAACGGCACCGCCGCGCGTTTCAATCAGCCGCACGCCATTGCCGTCGACAGCGCGGGCAACGCCTACATCGCCGACGCGAACAACCACGCCATCCGCAAAGTCACGCCGCAGGGCGAAGTGACGACGTTCGCGGGCACAGCTGGTTCTTCCGGCAACGCCGACGGCACCGGCAGCGTCGCGCGCTTTAATTACCCCACGGGCATCGTCATCGCGGCCAACGGCAATCTCTACGTCGCCGATACTAACAATCACGTCATCCGCCAGATCACGCCTGCGGGCGTGGTCACCACGCTCGCAGGATCGAAAGGCACGGCCGGCTCCGTGAATGGCACCGGCACGGGCGCGCGTTTCAACTACCCGCGCACTCTCGCCATCGACCCCTCGGGCAATCTCTACGTGACGGATATACAAAAGCATTGGGTGCGCAAGGTCACGCCCGCGGGCGCCGTCACCACGCTCGCCGGTCAGGCCGACACCTCCGGCACCACCAACGGCACCGGCACCGCTGCGCTCTTCACCAACCCAGTCTATCTCGCCGCTGACAGCACCGGCAACGTCTATGTCTCCGAGAACGGCACGGTCCGCCGCATCACCCCTGCGGGTGTCGTGACGACGCGGGCCGGCGTGGCCGGCAATCGCTCCATTGTGGACGGCTCGCCGACCACGGCGCGTTTCTCCGGCCCGGGAGCTCTGCTCGTCCGCGCCGACGATTCGCTGCTTGTGTCCGACGGCGGTGCCCTGCGCTTGATTGCCTCCGACGGCTATGTGTTCACCATCACGGGTGATAACGAGAGCAATGCGACGGTGGACGGCACGGGCTTTGACGTGCGCTTCAACAGTCTTTCCGGACTCACGCGCGACAGCGCCGGCCGCATCTACGCCGTCGAGTATTACGGCAACGTCGTGCGTCGCGGCCTCCTCTCCAGTGCGCCGGCGGCTCCATCGATTTCACTCCAGCCGCAAAGCGCGCGCATCATCGCCGGCAGCAACGTCACGCTCACCAGCGGTGCGATCGGCAATCCCGTGGCGACCTACCAGTGGCGCAAGAACGGCGCGCCGATCACCAATGCCACCAGCACGACCCTGACATTGACCAACGTGCAACCCTCCGACAGCGGCAATTACACGCTCGTCGCGACCAACGCCGAGGGCGCGACCAACAGCGACGTGGCGGTCCTCGAGATTCTGCCGTTGCCGGGCAATGATTCTTTCAACCGTCGCACCACGATTCTCGGCGATGCGAATACGTTCACGGCCTACAATTTCAGCGCGACGGCGCAGAGCGGCGAACCGGCCATCGCCGGCACACCGGCGAGCAAGACGGTGTGGTTCACGTGGACCGCGCCGGCGAGTGGCGACGTGACGTTCGACACAATCGGTTCGAGCTTCGACACGCGCATGGCCGTCTTCCGTGGCGACACGCTTTCGCAACTTACCCTCGTGGCGGCAAACGCCAGCGAAGCCGGCAGGAAATTCAGCCGCGTGCGCTTCGCAGCGAAAGCCGGTGATGTTTTCCAAATCGCAATCGATGGCGTGAACGGAGCGACGGGCGACTACCGCCTGACGCTCGATTATAGTTGGAATTTCGTTTCCTACTCCGGCGCGTTTAGTGTCTCGGGCACGACCAACGGGGCACTCGCGGATGCGCGCTATAATTTTCCGGCGGCGTTCGCGCTGGACGGCTCGGGCAATGTCTTTCTCGCGGACACCAGTAACCACGTCATCCGCAAGATCACTCCGGCGGGCGTCGTTTCCACTTTCGCCGGCACGGCGGGTTCGTCTGGCACGAGCAATGGCACGGGCGCGGCCGCGCGTTTCAACCGGCCCTTCGGTCTCGCGATCGACAGCAGCGGCAATCTCTACGTCGCCGACACCAGCAATCACGCGATTCGCAAAATCACACCCGCGGGCGCCGTGACGACGCTCGCCGGCACGGCGGGCACGAGCGGCTCCGCTGACGGCACCGGTGCCGCCGCGCGTTTCAATCTGCCCTCCGGCGTGGCGGTTGATGCGACGGGCAACGTCTTCGTTACCGACTACAGCAATAGTCTGATTCGCAAAATCACCGCTGCGGGTGTGGTGACGACTTTCGCGGGCGCATTGAACACCTCGGGCAACAGTCCGCAGTATTTCAGCTCGCCGTGGGGTATCGCGGTGGATGCCGCTGGCAACGTTTACGTCGCCGATCCGGCCAATATCAAAAAGATCACGCCCGCCGGCGTGTCCTCGCTGTTCGCCGGCGACATCTCCGGTTTCACGGGAACAGCCGATGGCGTGGGCGCAGCCGCGCAGTTCAACAACCCCGGCCAGATTGTGGTCGACGCCTCCGGAAATGTATTTGTGGCCGACAAGGGCAACCAACTCATCCGCAAAATTTCGCCGACGGGCGAAGTCCGCACCATCGGTGGTGAATCGGCTTTCCGCGGTCGCCGCGACGGCACCGCCGAAGAGGCGGGCTTTGCCGATCCGATGGGCATCGCGCTCGACGCAGGCGGGTTCCTTTACGTCGGCGACAGTGCGAGTTACCTCGTGCGACTCGGCGCGCGCCAGGCCGGTCCGCGCGCTCCGCGCATCACCACGCAACCAGTCAATCAATCCGTCTCTGCCGGCGGCACCGCGAATTTCGTCGTCGTGGCCGCGGGTCTGCCTGCGCCGACTTATCAATGGCGCAAGAACGGCACGCCCATCTCCGGCCAAACCGGCGTCGTGCTCACGCTCAACAGCGTCTCCGCAAGCGACGTCGCAAATTACGATGTCGTCATCACCAACGCCAACGGCTCCGCAACGAGCGCGCTCGCCGCGTTCTCGCTCGCGACCGCGCCGACCAACGACGCGTTCGCCAACGCCACCGCGCTCTCCGGCACGAGTGCATCAGCAACTGCGTTTGCAACCAGTGCCACTGCCGAAAACGGCGAACCCGCGCACGCGGGCCAAACGGCAGCGCGGTCGTTGTGGTGGTCGTGGACCGCGCCCGGCAATGGCGCGGTGATTGCGGAAACGACCGGCAGCGCACTCGACACGCGCCTCGCCATCTACACCGGCGCGAGCCTCGGCACGCTCACGCTCGTCGGCGAAAACGACGACGCCCTCGCGGGCGGTGCGAGCCGGGTGCAGTTTAACGCGACGAGCGGCACGACGTATCGCTTCGCCGTTGATGTAAACGGCGCAGGCAACGGTGCCGTGCGCTTGAGTGTGGATTACGCGCTCGTCGCGACGACATTCGCCGGCACGGCGGACAGCAGCGGCGCGACGAATGCGACCGGCGCGGCGGCACGATTCAACAATCCCTTCGGCACCGCGCGTGATTCGGCGGGCAATCTTTACGTGGCCGACAGCGCCAACCACACGATTCGAAAAATCACACCGGCGGGTGTCGTCACGACTTTTGCCGGTTCGCCCGGCGTCGCGGGCAGCGCGGACGGCACGGGCACCGCCGCGCGCTTCAACACTCCTACGGGCGTGGCAGTTGATCTCGTCGATCGGGTCGTGGTGGCGGACTATGGCAATCACACGATCCGCCGCATCACGCCGGAAGGCGTCGTCACCACGGTGGCGGGCACGGCTGGCGCAGCCGGCTTCGCCGACGGCACCGGCGCAGCGGCGCGCTTCAATTTTCCCATCGATGTCACCACCGGGCCCGTGATCAACGGCGGCGGCACCATCTACGTGACGGATTACGGCAACCACACCGTGCGCAAAATCACGACGGCTGGTGTGGTCACCACGCTGGCCGGCACGGCGGGTGCGAGCGGCTTTGCCGACGGCACGGGTGCGGCGGCGCGCTTCGACGGACCGCGCGGTCCGGCCACAGACAGTTCGGAAAATGTCTATCTCGCCGACTTCAACAATCACACGATTCGCAAGATTACTCCAGCCGGGGTCGTGACCACGGTCGCCGGATTCCCGGGCAGTGCAGGCGCGGCGGATGGCGTTGCCGAAACGGCGCGTTTCTGGGGACCGGCGGACGTCAGCGTGCACGCGAACTCGGGCGCGCTGTTCGTGGCAGACATGGGTAATCGCTCAGTGCGACGCGTGTCTTCCACGGGTGTCGTTTCAACGGTGGCAGGCGGAGTTCTCACGACGCACACCGACGGCACGGCCTTCGCCGCAGGCTTCGCGACGCCGGTCGGAATCGAATTCGACGGCAACGGTGTCGGCTATGTGGCGGATTACGCGAGTCACACGATCCGCAAGCTCACGCCGGCCAATCTCGCGGTGTCCGCGCAGACGATCACCTTCGACGCGTTGGCCGATCGCACATTCACGACAACGCTCGCGTTGAGCGCGACGGCGAGCTCGGGTCTGTCCGTCAGTTTCGCAGTGGTGTCGGGCCCGGCGACAGTCAGCGGCAACACCCTCACGCTCACGGGCACGGGCACGATTACGGTGCGCGCGACGCAGTCGGGTAACGGTTCCTATTCCGCGGCGACGCCGGTCGAACGCAGTTTCTCGGTCACGGCGAATTTCAACTCCTGGCTCGTCGAACGCTTCGATGCGGCCCAGCGGGCCAACGCGCAATTGACCGGACCGAATGCCGACTTCGATCGCGACGGCCTGAGCAATCTCGTCGAATACGCGCTCGGACTTGACCCCACGCAAACCAACTCCAGCGGTGCGTCCGATGTGACCATCGCGGCCGGCGACTGGACGTTTACGTATCAACGCCCGGCGGCTCGCAGTGATGTGACGTATGCGGTCGAAGTTTCGACGAATCTCACGACGTGGACGACGGTTGGCGTGGCGCACGAACGCACTGCCACCGGCACGACGGAAACGTGGCGCGCGCGCTACCCGTTGGCGTCGGCGACGCAGGCATTCTTCCGCCTGAAAGTTTCGCGACCGTAGTCGAGTAGGCATCGGTGGCGCGTGGGCGTTTGTTGCTTATGGTAACACTTATTACTGAAGCTGCGGTGAATTTGCGTTCGCATTACCATGGGTAATTGACTACGAAATGCCCCATGAATACGGCTCGCTTGGCGTCGTCGTGGTCGTTTGCGAAAGAATTTTCGCGGACTGTTTTAGGAAATTTTTTGATTGTCGGATTCGTGGCGTTGGCCGCGCCGCTGCAGGCAGATCCACTGGTGGCGATCACGCCGGCGACGCTGGCCGTGAATAGCACAAGCAGCGCGACAATTCAGATCACGGGACTGACTGCGCCCGGCGACACGGTGCGCGTGGAGCGTTTTCTCGATGTGAATGGCAATGGACTCATCGATGGTGGCGATTTACTCGTGCAGAGTTCGTTGATCACCGATGGCCCCGGGCCGTTGATCGGCGGGCAACGCAACCGCAACGTTCCTGCCGATGATGACCAAACGGCCAACAGCCAGATCACCACGCCGATCTCGCTTGTTACCTCGGCGGAGTTGGGGCGACTAGCGGGCAACTACCTCGTGCTCGTTTCGAGTCCATCGTTGCAGTTTTTACCGGTGACGGCGTCGTTCGCGATCACGGCGACCAGTGACGGCCAATCGATCTCCGGCACAATCACGAGCAACGGCACGACGCCCGTGCCCCATGCGCTGGTCGGACTCCTGGTGTTTACGGACGATGATGAAGAATTTCTCTGGGGCGTGATCGCCAACGCCAGCGGGCAATACACCATCAATGCACCGGTGGGGGAATACATGGTTTTGCCCGTGGCGAGTGGCTACTTGGCAAATTTCGAAACGTTGCCCCAAGTCACTTTGACGACAGGACAGGCGGCGACGGCCAACATCACGATGACGCCGACGACGCGCACGATTTCCGGTAAGGTCGCGAACAGTGCCAACACGTCACTCGGATTGCCGGGTATGCAGTTATTTGTCGATTCGATGGACGGGCTCTTCGCCATCGCCTTCACGGATGCGGCGGGCAACTTCTCCTTCGGGGCCACGGCGACGGCCTTTGGAATCGAAGTTTCGGAGAAATCGTTGGCGCTGCTTGGCTACGTGTCGTCCAATGCGACGACGCAGGCGGATGCGACGTCGGGCAATGTCACGAATCTCGCGATCAATCTCAGTCCCGTAACCGCGTTGATATATGGCGTTGTGACCAATAGCGCCCAAGCGCCGCTCGCGAATGTCCGCCTGTGGGCGAATGATGGCCAGCAAATCTACAATCTCGACGTTGTCACCGACGCCAACGGCGCCTACACGCTCGGCGCGCTCGCGGGGACTTGGCATGTCGGCGTCGATCAAGATTCACCGGCGCTCGCGGGGCTCGTGCCACCGCCGAGCGCGACCGTGTCGCTTAGCGCCGGTCAATCGGTAGAGACGAACTTCGTGGCCTTGGCCGCCACCGCGCATTTCCAAGGCACTGTGACCAACAACGGAGTGCCCGTCGCCAACGTGCGCGTCGGTGCCTCGCTCCAGTCCGGCAGCACCAATCTGTTCCTCCAAGCCACCACCGACAATAACGGCAACTACGACCTTGGTGTGTTCGCTGGCACGTGGAACATCGCTCTGGAAAATAACTCCGCCGCCACCAATAGTCTCGTCAGCACCACGCGCACGGAAGTCATCGCCAACAACCAAACGCGCACCGCGATCAACATCGCTGTCGTCTCCGGCACCGGCTCGATCCGTGGCCAAGTGACCGGCCCGAATGCCGCCCCTGTCACCTCAGGCAATGTCTTCGCCTACACCAATATTAGTGGAGTCAATTACACTGCAGGCGCGCAAACAGACGATTTCGGCAATTACACGTTCCCTGTGATCAACGGAAATTGGACCGTCGGAGTGAACGCGAATAACCTGACCTACCAAAACCAAACGATTAACGTCACCGGCGCGTCCAACGTCGTAAACTTCGCCCCCATCGTGGCGACCGCACATTTCCAAGGCACCTTGACGAACAACGGCGCGCCAGTCGCCGGCATGCTGGTGGCCGCGAGTCAAATCGACGGCAACCTCTACTTCCAAACCACGACCGACGGCAGCGGCCAATTCGATATCGGAGTTGTTGCTGGCACTTGGCGCATCTTTCTACCCATCGCACATAATTTCGATCTCGCCACCGAAGTGCTCGCCCATCGGTCGATCGCCACGAATCAGACCATCTCCGGCATTCCGTTCCGCGTGCGCACCACGACCGGCACGATCAGCGGCATTGTCACCGATTTTAGCGGCGCCGGGGCGTCAGGCGTGTTTGTGAGCGGCTATATCACGGTGGGGAATGTGAATTACGCTTCGGGCCTCCCAACCGACGGCAACGGCAACTACTCCATGGCGGTATTCGATGGCACCTGGAGCTTGCAGCCCAGTGCCAACGGGCTGAGCTTTGCCGGCCGCAACGTCGTCGTGAGCGGCTCGGCGACCGCCAATTTCATGGCCACGGTCTTTAATCAACAGCCGAGCTCCCAGACCGTCTCCGCCAACCAAAGCATGTCCTTCAACGTGCAGACGAATCCGCCCAATCCCGCCACGTTGCAATGGCAGGTCTCGACTAACGGCGGCAGTTCGTGGAGCAACCTCACCAACGCCTCCCCTTACTCCGGCACTACCGGCGGCTCGCTCTCGATCTTTCCCACCACGACCAATCTCAGCGGCTACCAATACCGCTGCGTCGTCACCTTTAACAGCGGTGCTTCGTCGGAAAATTCTCAGGCCGCCACGCTGACGGTTAATCCGCAGAGCCAGACGATTACCTTCCCGACGTTGCCCAACGTGGGCTATTCCCCCGCGTCCATTACGTTGCAAGCGAACTCCTCGTCCGGCTTGGCCGTCAGTTACAGTGTAGTTTCCGGCCCAGCTACCTTGAGCGGTGGCAACTCCCTGACCCTCACCGGCACTGGCAGCGTCACCGTGCGCGCCTCGCAAGTCGGCAACCTCATCTACGCCGCCGCGACGAGCGTGGACCGCACTTTTACGGTCACTAGCAACTTCAATTCGTGGCTCCTCGAGCGTTTCGACGCCAACCAACGCGCCGATGCGCAACAAACCGGCCCCAACGCCGATTTCGACCGCGACGGTCTAAGCAACCTCGTCGAATACGGCCTCGGCCTCGATCCCAAGTCCGCCGGCACCGCCGGCCAACCGGAAGCTTCGAAGACGGAAACAGACTGGACCTTCACCTACAACCGCCCCGCCGACCGCGTCGAGCTTACCTATGCCGTCGAAATCTCCACGGACCTAACCAACTGGACGACCACTGGCGTCACTCACGAGCGCACTGCGACGGGCGCCACCGAGACATGGCGAGCGCGCTACCCACTCGCGTCGGCTAATCGCCTCTTTTTCCGCTTAACTGTGACTCAACCGTAATGAAAACGAACCGAAGAACGTCACTACCCGGCGAACTATCACGTTTGCGTAAGAATTTTGCCGACTGACCAAGTCGCTTATTACCGAAAAACTCTTGGCAAACAGCTTGCCATTAAGTGCCGAACCCTGCTTCAATCCACCAGTTGCCCGTCATATCCCTATGAGAAAATTACTGTTAGTTTCCCTTTTGACGTGCGTTGCTCAGCTCTCCGCAGCTGATGTAGCGTATTCGCCCGTGGTCGGTGGTATCACTGTCACGTTGTCCGGAGCAGTCAGTGGCGTGCCGAAGCTTTCCACATTCTCACCGGCGATGCGCTTGCCGCTATCCGGTTCGTTTGTCGGCCGCGGTCGCGGAGTGCTGACTGGTGCAGATGCTACAACTTTCACCGATAGTGCTGCGGGGTGGTCTGCAGGTGCGCTTTCGCAAGCCGCGACGCCCTATTTCGTCCGCATTCGCAGCGGCACCGCAGAAGGCACTTGGTGGCAAGTTTCGTCTTCGGCTGCGAATACGACCACTGCGGTGACTGTGCTGAACCGTGGCATTACGCCGGCTGCTGCCGGGGTTGTTGCCGGTGATAGTTACGAAATCGTCCCAGGCGACACGCTCGCCACTTTGTTTAGTGGTATTGCTGCCACGACTGGCGGAACAAGTGCGGCGACCGCTGATTTGGTTCGCGTGCACGATGGCGTGAACTGGCGCGAATACTATTACAATACCACGGTCTCACAGTGGCGCGAAGGCACCTCGACTTTTAACCGCAATAACATCGTTGTTCGTCCTGATGCTGGGGTCGTTTATGTTCGTCGCTCTGAGGGAAACGTTTCTTTTCTCCAGCTTGGCGCCGTCTCGAACGCAAAAGAGCAAATTTTGATTGGTGCTTCCGGTGTGACTCCGATTGGCAACGTCTTCCCGGTTGCGCGCACGCTTGGGAGTTTGAATTTACAGGCGTCTGCAGGGTTCATTTCCTCGACTGGTGATCTCGCCGCCGCCGACAAAGTAACCGTTTTCGACGGTATCAATTGGCGCTCGTTTCACTACAATCAATCGGTGGGCCAATGGCGCGAAGGCACCTCCACCTTTAATCGCAATACTTTAAATCTCCCGTTCGGCGCCGCGATTGTCGTCGAGCGAGGCAGCGCCGCTTCAACTCCTACGTTTCTTTCCCTAACACCTCCTTACACACTATGAGAACCCTCCTTGTCGCATTCGCGCTTGTTTCTTCGGTTACGCTTTCAGCGCAATCTTTTCTGATTTCAAGTTTCTCCACCCCCCCGGGCGGCAGCAATTTTTCCACCGGTCTCTCCTGGGCGTCTCCTGCAAATCAGTTGATCACCACCGGTGGTGTCCTCTCGATTGCGCCCGTCTCGGGTGGCAACCCGGATGATTCTGGCAATTTCGGTTTCGCCGATCTGTCGCAGATTTACAACGCCACACTTACTACGCATATTGAAGTGGAGGCTCGAATCGATTCCGGTAACGCCTCGAATGGATTTATCGTGAATCTTTTTGATAGTCAGGGACTTGGTGCTTTGACGGCGACATTCAATGCCGTGAATTTCAACGGTGCAACTTTTACGGCCTTTTCATCGGCCGTTTCAGTGCACCCTGATAACGGCGTTCGGTCGGACATTGCTTTCTTCGGCATTGCTGGAGTGGGCACGACCAATGCATTCCGTTTCTCTTTTGATCGAATTTCGGCTGTCCCCGAACCCTCCACCTACGCGGCGATCTTCGGTGCGTTGGCATTGGGCTTTGTGGCTTATCGCCGTCGGATGCAGAGCGTCTGATTTGCGACTCATTTGTTTTTCTCAGCCCCGCTGCTTAGCGGGGCTTTTTTTTGCCCAGCCACCTCCATGCAGTTCTTCCTCCGCATATCCGGTGTTCGTGGGTGCTGCCGCATGGTGCCGTCGAATCGGTGCGCGGGTGAGCGTTGGAAAGGTTGGGCGCGGGTCGTGGCTTTCGCACTGACGGGAATTGCGTTGGAAGCAGTGCCGCTCGTGAGTGGCCGTTACCCGATCACCGTGAGCGGACAGCCGTTGGTTATTCCTTACGTGGGCAGTCACCCGCTCGACACTCCCCAACCGCACGTGAGCCAGCTCGTGCTGGCGATTCACAGTTCCAGCTATTTGCCGCAGGACGCCTACAACGCGGTGGTGAACGCCAAAGGCACGCATGCGGGGGCGGCGGATTCGGTCTGCATTTTTGCACCGCAGTTCTTGGAGCCTGCCGAACTTCCGGCAACGATCCCGGCTGACTTGCTCTATTGGTCCACGTTCCCGTTTCGCGGAACCTCGACGGCGCGCTGGGGCCCGCTTGTGCCCGTGCAAAGCGTTTCGATCAGCGTGTTCGAGGTTGTGGATCGTATTCTCACGACCCTGTCGGCAACGACCCTGTTTCCTAATTTGAGATCCATCGTGGTCGTCGGTCACTCGGCTGGCGGCCAACTGGTCAATCGCTACGCCGCCGCCGGACGCTTTCAGAACACACTGGCACCCGAGCGCGAGATTCACCTGCGGTATTTGGTGCTGGCTCCGTCGAGCTACTTCTATTTTTCGACCGACCGTGATCGCACGGGGTCGGGAAGTTTCGCGCCGCTCACTGCTGCCGAGATCGCGGCGTGCCCTGGCGTCAACCAATACCCCTACGGATTCGACAGCCTCTTTAACTACCCCTCAGCCACCGGTGCGGCGACGATGCGCGCGCAGTATCCGAAGCGGTTTGTCTTCCACCTCGTCGGCAGTGCGGACAACGACCCGAATCATTCCTCGCTTTCGACCGATTGCGAATCGATGGCCCAAGGCACGCAGCGGGTCGTGCGGATGCAGACCTATTTCCGCCACCTGCAAAACTATTTCGGACCATCGATTCTGCGCCGGCAGACGATGGATATTGTGCCCGGAGTTGGGCATTCCTACTCCGGTCTCTTGAACTCGGCGGCCGGTCGGCGGGTTCTGTTCAATGTGGATCCGTTGGATACCGATAAGGACGGGCAACCTGACTGGGAGGAGTGGATCGCCGGGACCAATGCCGCCAATGCCAGCGATCAGTTTGCCGTGACATGGCAACGACCGACCAACCCTGACGGACACGAACTCGTCTGGCCAGTCACGCCTGGACGGCGCTACCGGGTTCTGCGCAGCAATGCGCTTGGAACTCCGTTTGTCGAAGTGCACTCACTCACATTTTCAGATGAAGTGACGGTGGGCCGCTGGTCCTTCACCATCGGCACCGAGCCTGTTTTCTATCGCATTCAGGTCGAGCTGCAGTAGGTGCCGCTCGTCCGGTGGCGCTCCCTTTTGTTCGCAAAAAAGTCCGCCGGGCCAAGTGGCACACGGCGGACTGAAAGTATCGCGGAGTTGAGCTTCCGTTAGTGACTCAACTCTCCTTACCGGAATTCCTCGTTGGTCATCGCGTTGATGATTTTGAAGTTCTCCACGTGGTAATTCGGGTCGGCGCGGAAGGCCAGTTTGACGCCGTAAGTCTTCTCCACGCGCACAAGCAAATCGGCGTCTTCGGCGCGGAGGCGCTCGAGGATCGACGGGTGCACGTGCACGCGCAGCGAGTATTCCTTGTTGTCCTTGCGGGCGAGCAGGCGGCGGCAAACCGACGAGAGGCGGCGCTGGAGTTCGACCGACATGGTCGTCGCACTCTTCACGATGCCGCGACCGTGACAGTAAGGGCAGCCGGTGTAGATGTTGGCCGAGAGCGATTCCTGCTGCCGCTGGCGGGTCATTTGCATGATGCCGAGCTGCGAGATGGGCAGGATGTGCGTCTTGGCTTTGTCTTCCGACATCAGCTCGACCATGCGGTCGTAAACCGACTGGCGGTGGCGCCGTTCCTTCATGTCGATGAAGTCCATGATGATCAGGCCGCCGATGTTGCGGAGCCGGATCTGGCGCGCCATTTCGGTGGCGGCCTCCATGTTGACTTGGAAGATGGTGTTCTTCTCGTCGCCGGAGCGCGATTTGTGCGAACCGGTGTTAACGTCGATCGCGATCAGCGCCTCGGTTTCGTCGATCACGATTTCACCGCCGGAAGGTAGGGTGACTTTGCGATGGAAGGTCTGCTCGATTTGGCGCTCGATGTTGTAGCGTTCGAAGACCGGAATGCTGTCCTTGTAATAGGCGATTTTGCCGCGCGAACGCGTGGAGATGAGGGAGACGAGGTCCTGCGTGCGCTTGAAGTCGGCTTCGTTGTCGATGAGCACGCGGTCGATGTCTTCGGTGAGGAAGTCGCGCACGGTGCGTTCGACGATGTCGGGCTCTTGGTAGAGGCAGGCAGGCGAGCGCAGCGTCTCCATCTTGTGCTGAATCTCTTCCCACTTCTTGAGGAGCAGGTGGAGGTCGCGCACGAAGTAGCGGCTCTTTTTGCCTTCGCCGGCAGTGCGGACGATGACGCCCATGCCTTCCGGAATGGTGAGCTCGTTGATCAGTTGCTTCAGCCGCTTGCGCTCCTGCGGCTCTTCAATCTTGCGCGAGATACCGCAACCGTCGGAGAACGGGGTGAGGATCAAGTAGCGGCCGGGCAGCGAGAGGTTGGTCGTCGTGCGCGGTCCCTTGGTGCCGATGGGGCCTTTGGTGACTTGGATGACGATGTCGGTGCCGGGCGGGTAGAGGCCGGGGATGTCCTTGACGGTCGGCTCGGTTTTGCGCGGGCCGGCGTCCTTCTTTTTGTTGACGCGGACGACCTCCACCGAGGAGTCGGCGGCGGCGGGGAGCATGTCCCAGTAATGCAGGAACGCATTCTTCGAGTAACCGATGTCGACGAACGCGGCTTTGAGGCCGGGGTCGAGGTTCTTGATGCGGCCTTTGTAGATGCCGCCGACCATACGGTTGTCGGACTCGCGTTCGATTTCGAAGCGGTCGAGCACGCCGTCGTTGAGCAACGCGACCCGCTTTTCGAGCGGTTCGGAGTTGATGACGAGTTCGCGGAAGTTGGTCTTTTCCTTCCGGAAAATATTCAGGATTTTCTGAATCAGCGGGCGCTGGGTGGCGCGCTCCTGCGACTCGGTGCGCAACTGGGCGGCCGTGATCGGTTCGTGGTGCTTGAGCGGCGGCGGTTGGGCAAGTTCGTCTTCATGGCGTGAAGCGGCATCCCGATTGTCGGGGGAGCCAGCATTGGAGGGTTGATCGTTCATGGGGGGGCTGATGCCTTTCGGTGTGGTTGGCGGCGGCCCCGGTGCGGGCAGGCTGTGAGCAGGAAATTCCGACAAAGCGGTCAATACCGTGGGGGGGCATTTTCATTAAAAATCCCTCCGGAAGCGGTAGACGCTTTGGACCAGTCCTTGCAGCAAACAGCAGCTAAGCACAAAAGTGCCGCCGTAGCTAATGAAGGGAAGCGGGATGCCTTTCACCGGCACGAGGCCGACGGTCATGGCGATGTTGACGAAGATATGCACGAACATCAGCGCGGTAACGCCGATGACGAGCAACATTCCGAAGCGATCCCGGGCGAGGCCCGCAATGCGGACCCCGTTCCATAAGATCACTCCAAACAGTCCAATAACAGCAATGCTTCCCAGGAAACCTTTCTCCTCAGCGATGACGGAGAAGATAAAATCGTTATGCGCGACCGAGCGCGGCAGGTAGCCGAGCTTCGCTTGCGTGCCTTCGGCCCAGCCCTTGCCGACGAAGCCGCCCGAGCCGACCGAAATCAACGACTGGCGCTGATTCCAACCGATGCCCATCGGGTCAATCTTGTCGGGCGACGCGAAAGCCAGCACGCGGTTGCGCTGGTAGTCACGCAGTGGCAGCCACGAGTGTTGTTCGTAGGCGCCACGGTCGCTCGTCGGCGATAAATTGTTCTCTTCGAGAAAGTTCGCGTATCTCCACACGTCGAACGACACGATGCCGACGAGCAGCGCGAACACGCCGAGCGCACCGGCGAAAAACCGTAGCGAGAGATTGGAGACGAACAACATGGCAAAAACCATCGGTGCGATAACCAGCGCACTACCGAGGTCGGGCTCCGCCATTATCAACAGCATGGGAATTCCTACCGCAAGGGCTAACTTGGTTAACACCTGCAACGAGTCGCGCACCGTCCCCAATCGGTTGCCCGTCAGAATCAGCGCCGTCGCGATAATCACCGCCAACTTCGCAAATTCCGACGGCTGAAACGACGCGGGCCCGAAATCCAGCCAGCGTTGCGCGCCCATCTTCACGCTGCCCACCCCCGGAATCAGCACCGCGACCAACAACACCAGCGCCGCCAAGTAAACCCAGTGCGCGTATTTCAGCCACAACCGGTAATCGAGCAACGACGTCGCCAAATAAACCACCGCGCCCAGCCCCAACCACACCAACTGCATCATCCACTGGTGCTGCGACGACGCCATCTGCGCGCTGTAAATGAAAAACACCCCGAACGTCGCCAGCAAACCCATGCATACCGGATTGATCCAGTCCGACCGTTCACGGGTCGAGAACTTGAAAAACTGGCGCAAATCGAGGCTCGGGCTGATTCTCACGGGATAATAGTGCGACTAAACACCCGCCCTTTCGCCGCGCAACGTTTCAGTGCAAATTGCGGCGCGCCTTTCGCCCGCGCTCCCGTTCTCGCTTTCCGGATCAAAGTTCGCGTCGCGGCATTACCCCCCAGCCATTCGTGTCTTTTCGTGTCCATTCGTGGTTGATTTCTTCTGTGCTGCAACTGCTTCGCTTGCCGCGCGCATCGTCTCCGCTGCCGACGCCAGCCCGAGCGCGATCCAAAACGGCACCGCGCCCATCGGCCCCTCCAACACGACGCCAAACGTCGCGCTCACTAGAATCAAACACGCCATGCCCCACAGCGACCACTCCAATGTTTCGTCCGAACGCCGCAACGACCGCCATGTGCGCCACCCGATCACGCCCGCCACCGCCGTCCACACCAACAACCCCAGCACGCCGAGCCGTCCGTAGGCCGTCACGAAAATATTGTGCGGACTCCGCGCCGTGAATTCCTCGCTGATCTCCGGCGAATATTCCTGCACGAAACCGCGCGCCAAATCGTGCCCGAAACCGAGTCCGAAAACCGGATTCGTCTGCGTCGTCTCTTCCGCTACGCTGCGCCACCAAATCCAGCGAAACCGATTGTTGTCGCCCTTGTTGAAACTCTCCTCGCTCGCATAACTCGCCAGCCCCTGCATGTCCGCGACCGAGCGCACGCGATCCGCCAAGCCATCAATTTTGCGCACGGCCCACGGATCGGACGACACCATCGCCAACCCGAACACGATCAAGCCGACCAGCGTCGCTGCCGACAATTGCCACACCGGAAACAACCACCGCCGCGCCGCGAGCATCATCAACGTCACGCCGAGCAACCCGACCGCCGACGCGCGATTTTCACCGAACACCACGTAAGCAAACAGCGCCGAGCACAGCGGCCACGCCCACCACCGCTGCCGCCCGCGCGCCCAAAAGAAAATCACCAGCGAACCCGCCGCGAGAAACGTGTTGGCCAAGTCGCCCTTGAAGAAAATCAACGGCGCGCCGCGCACCGTCAGTTGCGTCAACAGAAACGCCGGAAACAACTCGAATGCCGCAAACGACACCGGCACCACCAAGAGCCCGACGAGCAGACAACGGTGCAAAAATTCCCGCGCGCGCGCTTCGCGAGCGATTTCCTGCGTTAGAAAAAACAGCGCCGCATAATACACCACCGCGAAGTCGCGCACCGCCAGCAGTCCGTGCGTGCGCACATCGAAACCCACGCGCGCCGTGCCGAGCACGAGCCATAGCAGCACGAGTCCGTTGAGCAGATTGCGCGGCCACGGCCACGCGCGTTCGCGTGCCAGCACCACCAGCCGCCACGCTCCCGCGAGCAGCAACGCCCCCTCCGCCGGAAACAACGGCAGCCCCGGCAACAAAGTCAGTTGGGCGAATCCGCGATTTCCCACGAAGTAGCCCGTCAACACCAACCCCAGCACCACGACATCAATCGACAGTGAAAAAATACGCGCGAGCACTGCGCCGATCGCCACCACGCCGAGCAACACCGGCCAGACAATCTCACCGTGCGCAATCTCCACGCCCGCCCAGATCGCGAGCAGCGAACAAAATCCCGCGATCAGAAAATTGCGCCACGCTGGAGTCACAGGCTTAGCTCAAGCAACTCGCTGTCACGTGGCAACTGCGCGTCGTGATCTTGCGTGGGTTCATGCGCTGTGGGTCCGATACCCCGAAGTTTGCAACGGCTTGGCTGGTGTAGCTGCGAGCGCCAGCGAGCGGACGAGCGACCACTCGCTGGCGCTCGCAGCTACAGGAATCGGATGAGCTTTTGTTGGCATGGCGTGGGTCTGGTCAATTGCTCCGGGGTTTGTCCCGAGGATCTTTACGAGCGGTCGCCTCCCGTCGGCTCGCCACTCGCGCGCCGATAAAGCTGCGCATACGCGCGCCGCATCTGCTCCGCCGTAAACCGCGTCGCCGCCCACTCCTGCGCCGCACGCATCGCTGGCTCCCAGTGGGCCGTATCGCGCAGCACCGCCGTGAGCTTTTCCGCGAGATCATCCACATCACCCGGACGCGCGCGCCATGGATGTTCCGGCGGCAACACTTCACGCAGCCCCGGCGCATCCGTCATCACGACCGGACGCCCCGCAAAAATCGCCTCCGCTGCCACCAACCCAAAGCCCTCGAAAATCGACGGCACCACGACGACGTCCGTCGCTGCCAACAGCGGCCAAATACTCGGCACCACCGGTTGAATTAAAATCTGCCACCCCGACGGTGGCGTCGCCGCCACGCGCCGCAACGCGGCTTCCTGATCACCGTGTCCCACGAGTAATAATTCCGCTGTCACTCCCGCAGGCAGCACGACTTTACTCAATGCCCGCAACAACACGTCCGCGCCTTTCTCCGGCTCGAAACGTCCCGCGAACAACACGCGACGCCGCTGCATCTGCAACGGCGCGGATCTCACGGGCGCCAGCGCCGCATCGATGCCATTGTAGATCGTCACTGGATCGCCGTGCGGCGAAGGCATGCCGCTGTCCGCGCGGTAACGGCGAAACTCCTCACTGGCCGAAGCCGAAACACCCGCGACGTGAGCGTTCACCAATTGCCGGTCGCACCAACGTCCGATGCGCGGCCAGAAACGCCAGAACACGCTGTTATGAATCGTGCGCACCGCGCCAAATTTCCACGACGTGAAGTGCAATTGCTTCATTGCCGCACCGCACGCTTCGCTCGGTTCCGCGTGAAAATGCACGACGTCCGGTTGAAATTCCCGAATCGCCCGCGCCAATGCCCACGCACCCTGAATCATCCCGCCCGCCTTCATCGGCACCCGCGTGCCCGCAAACCACGGCACATTCATGGCCTTTAACTCGTCACGCATCTCGGCACCAATCGCATCGCCGCCCGCACCATGCACCGTGAACAGCGCGAAATCGATTTCGTGGCGCAATCCACGCACCAGCGAAAACGCGATGCGCTCCGCGCCACCCAAACTCAAACGCGTGATACATTGCAGCACGCGGAGACGCCGCGGCGGAGTGGAAACAGAACTGCTCTCCACGGTGTTCACGGGGTTGACGCCTTTCGTTTCGTGAACGGCAGGTGCGCCCATAGTCGTTGCCATTCCGCACGAGCGCGCGGCCAGAAGCAAATCGCGCCGGCGTAAGCTGCGCCACCGAGCAGCCCGGATGAAATTACGCGCAGCGTATCCGACGAAGCCGACGCCAGCGCGTTGCCCGCGAATAACCCGAGCGCGAGCGCGAGATTTACGCCGAGCGGTCCGATGAACGCGCCGACATAGGCACCACACGACACCGCCGTGCCACGCGCCGACCACCACAATCGCGGCAATAGCAAAACCACATTCGTCAACGCGACCGCCGCCGCCAATCCCGTCGGTCCGGCGGAGCGGCCGAGCGCGAGTCCGATTGCCAGCACCGGCAGCGCCGCGAGCGCGAGGTGACTCAGTCGCGCCGAGTTTCCTGCCGCAACGCAAAGTGAGTAAACCGTCGAAGTGAGAAACGTCGCCATCGCTCCGATGCTCAACCACTGCAACAACGGTGCCGCATCGGGCCACGCATTGCCGAGCACGAGTTGCACCATCTCATCCGGCAGCACCGCGCAAACCACCGCCACAGGCAACGTCAGGTGCGCAATCGTCGTAGCGGTTTCCGTAAGCTGGCGGGCGAAACTCGTCGTCGACGCACCGAGTCGCGAGAGCGTTGCGAGCAACACTTGACCGAAGGGCGCTGCGAGATGATTTGCGGGCTGCGCGAGGAGTTGTCCCGCGCGATTGTAGAGCCCGAGTGCGCCTGCGCCGAACCAGCGCCCCATCAAAATCGTGTCCGCCTGCATCAACACGTAGTTGAGAAATTGGTAGTTGGTGAGATGAAACCCTGTCGCGCTGAGCGCGGTCAGACTGCTCCAATCCAGCCGCGCGGTCGGACGCCACCGACACATCCGCCACGCTGCGACCAGCATCAATGCTTCGGAAACGAGGAGATAAACGGCGAACGAATAGGCCCCCGCACCCGCCACGCCCGCACCGATCATCGCACTTGTGCCGAGCAGCGCGGCCCACGTTTCGATGCGATTGAGCTCGGTGAAGCGCAACTCACGGGCGAGCAGCGCGCGCGGCCATGCGTTGCCACCATTGAGCACGAAGCTCGCACTCATCACTGCGAGCAGCGGTCCGACGAGCGGCTCGCCGAAGAAACGCGCCACGAACGGCGCGAGCGCCAAGGTGCTCACCGCCAGCACTGCACCCAGTGCAATGTGGAGCCAGAGCAGCGTCGTTTTCTGCGTCTCCGATAATTCGCGCGCTTGGATGGCCGCGTTGCCGCCACCGAGGTCGCGAAACAGTGTGAGAAAAAACGTGAGACTCGCCGCCATCGCGAACAAGCCGTGTTCCGCGGGCGACACCAATCGCGCGAGCACCACGACCCCGGCGATCTTGCAGACGAGTCGCACACCTTGCGCCGCCACCGTGGTGCGGTAACCGATCGACGCCTGCGCGACGGCGATCTCGGACGAATCGATTGGCGCGGGCGAACTCATTGGTCGAGTTGGCGCAACGCCGTCGCGAGCCTGCGCACGTGGTGCACCTGCGTGAAGTTCGCGAGAAAGTAGTCGCGGTGCGCGTTGGTTGTCGGCGGATGGCGCAGTGCCGCCGCGAGTGCGTCCGCCAAAGTCGCGACATCGCTCGGCGCGACGATTGCGGCAGTGGGCGGAACCGTCTCTGGCAAGCCGCGCCACGCGGTCACGACCAGTGGTCGGTCGGCGGCGAGTGCTTCCAATAAAACGAGTGGTTGGCCTTCGTTGCGGTAGAAAGTTGGCAAGCACACCAGATCGCAGGACGCGAGTAACTCGCACTTGGCTTCGCCAGAAACAAATCCGGCAAGTGAGCACGCGGTGGGATCGGCTTGCATGGCGGAGACGAGAGTTGGCGAAAGAGACGCCTCGACCGGTCCGGCGAAAACGACACTGAACGGCAGGCCGCGTCGCCGGATTAGTTGCACGGCTTCGAGCAGCACGAGCGCGCCTTTCTCACGTGTGACCGCGCCGAGAAACAGAATGCGGCGTCGCGCGTCGGCGGGATCGGGTCGCGCCTGCGCCAGTCGCGGGCCCGGATCGGCGATGCCGTTCGGCACGACGGCGACGCGGCGCGGGTGGAGCATTTGTGCGTCGGCGGCGAGTGACGGCGTCAGGACGATGGCCAAATCTGCGCGGCCGAGCAGCCAGTGGGTGAGGAAGCGCTCGGGCGCGGTGGCGCGCGTGTTGAGCCACTCGCCGAGACCGACGGCGTGCCAGTGCAGCACGAGCCGACGAAACCAAACGCGACAAAGCAGCATCACCAACCAATCGCGGTAAAGCGCGCCGCGTTTGCCCGGTGCGGGAACGTAATAGAGCGTGTCACAACCGGTGGAAAAACGGCGCACCACCGTGTGCAGACACGCGTCGAATACGGCAAAGAGTTTGCCCACGCGCCAGCGGCCGATGTCGGCGTGACTGCGCGAGAGCGCCAAGTTCACGTGTTCGAGAGCAATATCCTCGTCGGGCAATCCGTCCACAGCCGTGCGCACCATCAGGCTTTGCCCGTGGAGCGGAGGCGGTGTTTGGGCGAGGACGAGGAGTTTCATCTTCGGCTTGGAATGGGGACGAGTCGCGGCGATGATGCCGGGCAAGCGTGAGCAATCCAGTCGCAAAAACATCTTTGAGCGGGACGAATTGGTGGGCGGCTGGACTCTGCGCGTTCAGTGGCGTGGTGCTGTTTCACTTTTTCGGCAACGCCTCGCACGGCTACGTGCGCACCGATTCGCTGTTTTGGTGGTGGGTCTCGCAGTGGCTCGATCCCGTAGCAGAAACCGAACATGCGTGGATGATCGTCGGGCTGAGCGGCTGGCTGTTGTGGCGTAATTTGCAAACGCAGCGCCGCGAAACGTCCAGCGCGGGCGCGTCAACTTGGGTCGTGGTAGGCGCGCTGCTGGGCGGACTGGGGTTGCACTTGCTCGGTTACGCCGTGCAACAGGCACGGGTGTCGTTGCTCGGGTTGTTTCTCTTTGGGTGGGGCGTGCTGGCGTTGGGCGGTGGACGCCGCTGGGGACGCGCGGCGGCGTTTCCGTTCGGGTTTCTGATTTTTGCTGTGCCGCTCAACGTGCTCGATTCCGTCGGTTTCTTTTTGCGCGTCGGCGTGACGGATGTGGCATTTCATCTGTCGCGCGCGATGAACATCGACGTGATTCGCAACGGCACGCAGTTGCTCTCACCGGACGGCAGTTACTCCTACGACGTCGCGGCGGCGTGTTCCGGCGTGCGGTCGTTGATGGCGCTCGCGGCGTTGTCGTTGCTGCTTGGCTATCTCAGTTTTCGCGCGTGGTGGGCGCGGGCGCTCGTCGGGCTGCTGTGTTTTCCGTATGCGTTTATCGGCAACGTTGCGCGCATCCTCGCGATCATCGTCGCCGCCGAGTGGAAAGGCCAACGCGCCGGAGAAGTCGTGCACGAGTGGTTTGGTTTTCTGATTTTCGTAATCGTGCTCGGACTGGTGCAATTAACCGTGTTGCTCCTGCAACGCCTTAACGTCGCCTCGCCGCAAAGCCACCTGCTGCGCGCGACCGAACCGGTTTGTAATATAATACGTTACAAACTGGCTTGGCGCGTGGCGGGAGCGGTGGTGCTGATGGCCGTGTTGGTGGCGGGCGCGACGCGGGGGATTGATGCTCGGCAGGTGAGCGCGCGCACGGGCGTGCGGCTGGCGGCCGACGGATTGAATCCGGCGGCGTTGCCAGACGCGCTTGGGTTGGAGTGGCACGGGCAACGCGTGGCGGTGACGCCGGTGGAGCGCGAGTTGTTGCCCGCCGACACGGGTTTTGCGCGGATGAATTACGTGTCGCTGCGCAATCGGTCACAGCAGGTGTTTGTGTCGATCGTGCTCAGTGGGCGCGACCGCACGTCGATTCACCGACCGGAACTTTGCTTGGTCGGCCAAGGCTGGACGATCAACAGTCACGCGACGCATCGCTTCAATTGGCCGGAACGCACGGACGGCGCGGTGCCGGTGACGTTGTTGCGGATCGAGCGGGAGATGACGGATCGCCGGGGAACGCCGGTGAAAGTGCCCGCGTTGTTCGCCTACTGGTTTGTCGGCGCAGATCGCGTGGTGGCGTCGCATTGGGAGCGCGTGGCGTATGCGACGGTGGACCGGTTGCGTCATTGGCAAAATCATCGCTGGGCCTACGTGGTCGTGCAAACTCACGCGCTCGACGGCGAGGCGGCGGCACTGGCGCGGATGCAAGAGGTGCTGAACGGCACGTTACCGTCCTTTCAGTTGCTCGGGGCGGGCGGAGAATCTGCTGGATTCTGACTCGGAGATTCCGGAAGGTGGGGCATGGCCGACCCGAAGATTCTCGAGACTTTTCCCAATCCCGCTGCGCATCGCGATTTCGTGATTGAGCACACGCATCACGAATTCACGTCGGTTTGCCCGATGACGGGTCACCCGGATTTCGCCGATATCACCGTGCGCTATGTGGCGAACAAATCCTGCGTCGAGTTGAAGTCGCTCAAGCTGTATTTCCACGCGTTTAGGAACAAGGGCATCTTCTTCGAAGCAGCGACGAATCAGATCTGCGACGAGCTCGGCAAGGCGCTGCAACCGCGCAGTCTGACGATTGTCGCCAACTGGAAAGCGCGCGGCGGATTCAGCTCGCGGATTACGGCGGAGTGGAAACCGAGCCGGAACCGTTCGCGCCGTTAGTCGAAGTGTCGGGGTAACCGAGTTTGAAAAAACGGTTGGCGTTGCGCCAGAGGAGATCTTCTTCCTGCTCGGGCGGCAGCTTGAGTTCGCGCACGAATTTCAAATACGTGCGCATGCGGCAAATCGGCCAATCGGTGCCGTAAAGCAGGTAGCGCGGCTCGCCGGCGTAGAGAATCATCTCGCGCAATTGTCCGACCATGTAGGTTTCGAAGCGCGACGTGAAATCGCCGAGCACGAGACCGGAAATGTCGGCGACGACATTTTTGTTTTTGTAGACGACTTCCATGCAGTCGCGAATCCACGGGTTGCCGACGTGGCAAATGAGGAGGCGCAATTGCGGATTATCCACCGCGACGTCGTCCACATGCAGCGGATGCGCGTAACGCAATTTGCCCTGCGGTGAGTAGGTGTCGCCGGTGTGAATCATCACCGGCACGTCGAACTCAAGCGCCAGATCATAGAGCACTTTGCAGCGCGAATCGTGGGGGTAAAATGGTTCGTAGCCGGGGTAGAGTTTTAGACCTTTGACCAGACCGTCCTTCAAATAATCCGCGAGTTCGCGCAGGTCGCGTTCCTTGTAGTTATTGAAACTGATGCCGGCGACGACGTGAAGATTCTCGTGGTCTTGCGTCAGCTCGATGACTTCGCGCGTAGAGGGGCGGTGTTCGTCGACTTTGTAGGAAGTGAGAATGAGCGCACAATCAACTTGGCTAAACCGCAGCGATTCCTGCAGGTCGTCGAAACGTTTCGCCAGCGGCGTGGGATTCGCTTCGTCGTAATTGTTCAGGTGCGTGTGACAATCGATTACCATAAACGGAGTTTAGCGCACCCGCGCCGGTAGCTCAATAGCCGAAAAATTCGCGGCCTGCTGTTGGCATTATTTGGTTCTCGCCGCTCGACACTCCCAGTCGGACGGGTTTGCTTCCACTCACCATGGCACTTCGTTCACCGCATGCTGCGCGTCCGTCCCCGCTCCGGCGGAGTCTGGTTGGCAGCACGTGGGAAGGCATTCTGGCCATGCCGCTGGTGTATCTCAATTTGCCGGCCAATCTCGTCGTGGCGGCGCTGCTCGCCGAAACGCTGCAGCTGGCCCCGGATACTTACGGCCTGCTGGTCTCGATTCCCTTTTGGTGCAACTTGGCGCAACTCGGTTTGGCGCCGTTGCTGTTTGCGCGTTACCGCGCGCGCGATGTGTTTCTCGTGACGATCTGGTTGAATACAGCGGTCTGGACGGCGTTCGCGGGGGTGCTCGCTTTCGCGCCGACGACGGTGATGGCACATCCGGGCATGATCGCGGGATTCTTCCTGCTCGCGGGCGGTCTCACGACTTCGGTAATGGCGGTGGCATGGACGACTTACATGCAATCGTGGGTGCCGCCGCGGATTCGCGCGGTGTATTTTTCGCGCCGCAATCGCGCCGCGCAGTTTTCCAATCTCGCGTTTCTGCTGTTGGCGGGGCTCGCGTTGCAATGGCCGACGTTGCCGGTGATTGCGGCGATCCTCGCGATGAGCACGGCGCTACGTGCGGTGTCGGCGGTCGTGGCGTGGCGCATGCCGGCGCAAGGTGAACCGGTGTCGCCAACCGGCACGGATTGGCGCGCGCAATGGACGGCCTTGCGTGGTGCGGATGCGTTTTGGCGGATGGTCGTGTTTGGCGTCGCGTGGGGCGCGGTCGTGAACGGTTTCGGCGCTTTCCAACCGGTGTTCATGTTGAACGTGCTCGGCGGATCGGCCGCGCAAGCGAGTATGCCACTCGCGCTTTCGCTGCTGTTCGGCGCGATGGCGATGCCGGCGTGGGGAAGATTAATCGCGCGTTTCGGTGCACGGCCGGTGTTGTTTTGCGCGGTGCCATTGTGGGCGCTGGTGAACGTGCCGTGGGCGTTTCTCACCAGCGAATCGAGTGCGCTGCTTTATCCGTTGTGGGCCTTCACGGGTGCGGTCAACGGCGGCATCGTGCTCGCGCAATTCAATCTGTTGATGAAATTCATGCCGCCTGCGGTGCGCGGACTTGCAGCGGGTTGCAACATCGCGGCGGCCTCTCTCGGCACGGCGTTGGCGCCGATTATCGCGGGGCAGCTCATCGCACTCGCGCTGGCACGCGGGATTGCGCACGCGACGGTCTACCATGTCTTTTTCATGTTCATGCCGGTCGGCGCGGGACTGGCGTTGCTGCTACTGCGTCGGGTGCGGGAACCGGAGGCCGCGCCGGTCGAACACGTGGTCGGCGCACTGCGCAACGTGCGGACGCTCGCGGGCACACTCGGCCTTGGTTTCCTCGCGCAAACGCTGTTCACGCCGCGCGGCACGGATCGACGGGTCGAATACTGAGCGCGCAACATCACGTAGTTTAGCCGTGAGTTTGGCGGCGCGCTGTGTTTCGTGGAGCGACATGCATTGGGCCGACGCAACTATTCATTTCATCGACTTCGAAGGCAGCCGCGCGTCGGGAATTTTAGAATTCGGCGTGGTGACGATTTGCCGTGGCGAGATTGTGCAGACCCGCACACGGCTGTGCGCGGCGCAGGGAGTGATCGCGCTAGCGGATACGGCGGTGCATGGCATCGACGCGCACGGCGTGGCGAGTGCGGCACCGTTCGCGGACGAGTGGGAATATTTTGCGAGTTTGCGGGAGAGCGGACCGCTGGCGGCGCACTTCGCTCAGGCGGAGAATCACTTGCTCAAATCGGTGTGGGCTTATCCGCGCACGTCGCCGGATTTCGCGCGACCTGAGCGCACAGCCGGCGAGTGGGGACCGTGGATTGATACGGGGCGACTCTACCCGCAATTCCTGCCGGTTCAGCAAGATGTCGCCTTGGAACGCTTGCTCGCCGTGACGGGTTTGCAGAGTGAACTCGACGCGCTCGCAGATGAACATTGTCCGGCGGAACGTCGGCATTACCACGCGGCGCTCTACGATGCGTTGGCAGGGGCGAAATTGTTGATCGAACTTTTGCGCCGTCCGGAATTTGCCGACGCGACGGTGCCGTGGTTACTGCAGATGAGCACGCTCGACCCGGAGAAGCGCGGCGATTTGCAACAGCGCGAATTGTTCTAGTCAGCGGTGCGCTGCTCTACGGCGCGCGAGTTGGGAAGATCGGTGATGAAGATGAGCGTCGGTGCCTCAGCTGCCGAAAGGTAACGGATGCGGGAAGTGTGGCGCGGTGGTGCGGCTTTAGGTGCGGTGGCGGCTTCGTCTGGAGATTCCGGGGCTTGGGAGGGGAGTTGGTCGTTCAGGAGAACAATCTTTGCTGCGTCGGAGTGCCGGCACAACGCAGCGCCAAGTCCTATGACTGGGTCGTTCAGCCTTGGTCTTCGTCGAGCGGGTAGCGGCGGAGGCCGCTGAGTTGCGCGAGCGTGCGCAGGAGGAAGAGCGGATTGTGCACGAGGTAACGTCGCCAGAGTCGGCGCGGTTCGTGCGCGAAGCGAAAGAGCCATTCGAGTCCGCTGCGCTGCATCCAGCGCGGCGCCTGCGGCATGTTGCCGGAATGAAAATCAAATGCAGCGCCCACGCCGATGAGCACGCTCGCATCAAGCTTGGCCCACGATTCGGCCATGAACTGCTCCTGTTTCGGCGTGCTGAGGCCGATCCAAATGACGTCGGGCTTCGTGCGCGCGATCTCAGATTGGAGTTGGGTGAACTCGGCGTGGTTCAAGGGACGAAACGGCGGAGTGAACGTGCCGACAACGGTGAGGCAGGGAAAGCGCGCGCTGAGTTTGGCGCGGAGTTGTTCGGCAACGCCGGGATTTCCGCCGTAGAAAAAATGTTTCAGTCCGACACTGCGGCCGGCGTCGCATACGGCGAGCAATAGATCGGGTCCGTAAACTCGTGTCGTTTGGCGGTGTCGGTGCCAGCGTCCGAGCCAGACGAGCGGCATGCCGTCGGGCGTGGTGAGAAGCGCGCGGTTGTAGGCGTCGCGCAAGGCGTGGTCGCGACGCGCGGCGTTGAGATTATAGGCCGTGGCGCAACAGATGTAGCCTTGCGGTGGTTGTTCGCGGCAGGCGAGGACGCGCGCGCAGGCGTCGTCGAGCGTCAACGCGTGCACGCCAGTGCCGAGGACGTTGAAGCGGACGGGAGGAGTCACGGCGCGACGTTGAGCGTTTCGCAGTTGGGGCGCAAACTGCGATCAGCGTGCGGTCACGGAGTTGTCGTTCTACAAACCGTGGTGATCGACCAAGTAAACCAGCGCCGCCATTGCGGCGGCGCCGAGTTCGAGCTCGCGGCGGTGGACCGTGTCGATGGTGTCGGCGCGCGTGTGGTGGTAGTCGAAGTAACGCTGCGAGTCGGGCATGAGTCCGGCAACGGTGTTGCCCTTGGCCATCAGCGGGCCGACATCAGCGCCGCCGCGGCCGGCTTGAAATAGGAAAATGCCATACGGCTCGAAAAGCGGTTTCCAGCGGGCGGCCTTGAGGTGAGCGTCGCCGGCGGCGTTGCCAAGATTGAAGCCGCTCGGACGGAAGCCACCGCTGTCGGTTTCGAGCGCGAGCGCGTGGTGTTCCTTTTTCTCGCCGGCGATGCGGGCGTATTCGAGTGCGCCGCGTAGACCGTTTTCTTCGTTGGTGAAGAGCACGCAGCGAATGGTGTAGCGCGGTTGGTAGCCGACGGCTTTCAGAATCCGGAGCACATCGATGGATTGAATGCAGCCGCTGCCGTCGTCATGCGCGCCGGGCGTGATGTCCCAGGAATCGAGATGACCGCCGACGAGAATAATTTGCTCGGGAAATTCCGAGCCGCGGATTTCGCCGATGACATTGGCCGACGGAGCGTCGGGCAGCCATTGCGAGTTGATGGTGACTTTGAGTTGGACGGACGGGTCGGCGGCGAGCGTGGCGCTGAGACGTTCGGCGGCGAGGGTGCTGATCGCGGCGGCGGGAATGCGCGGCACATCCGGCAAGTAAGTGGTGCTGCCGGTGTGCGGCTCGTCGTCGAGCGCGTGAGTGAGTGAGCGCACGACGACGGCGATGGCACCGTGGCGCGCGGCTTCGGCGGGGCCGCGATTGCGTTGTGCACCGGCTTCGCTGTAGGCGCGGCCGGTGTTGACGTAGGTGGGATTCATCGGGCCGTTGAAGAACACGATTTTTCCGCGCACGTCGGTCGTGGTCAGCGCGGCGACGTTGGGCAATTCGACGGTGGATGCAGTGAGGCCGTCGGGTGGCGTGGCGACCGAACCGCCGAGCGCGAGCGCGGCAAGGGGAATGACGTCATCGCCGCGCAACAGTTGCACTGACTCCGGCGCGCCACGTTCCCACGAGGGGACGGTCACGGGTTGCAATTCGGTGCGGTCGCAATCGAGTTGTTGCAAAAGTGCGAGTGTCCACTGCGCGGCGCCATCGTAAGCGGCGGTGCCGGAGAGACGACCGGGAAACTCCTCGGTGAGGATGCGCAATTGTTCGTAGGCCGGACTGTTGTCGAGGGCGGCATCGTAAATTCGACGCAGCATGACGGCATCCGCATCGGTTGGCGGGGTGGCTTCCTGAGCGGAAGCGAACGTGGCGAGAGTGAGGGCGACGAGCGGGGCAAACAGGCGCATCGAGGCAGAGTTGCCGCCGCCGCGAGGCTGGCAAGCGATGAGTTGCGGCGAATCCTACGAAATGTTCGCGTGAATAATTAGAACCACTTTTTCCGTTTCAGGAAAAACCAAACCACCGTCGTGAAAATCAAGGTGACGCCGAGCGCAATCTGGTAGCCGTAGCGCGACTTGAGTTCGGTCATGCCCTCGAAGTTCATCCCGAACCACGTGCCGACCACCATGACGGGGATCGTGATCGCAGTGAGTGCGGTGAGGAATTTGATGCCTTCGTTGGCTTCTAACGCCGCCTTGTTCAGGTAGATATCGAGTGCCATCAGCAGGCGTTCGTGGTAACCATTCGCCGCTTCCTCGAAGCGCACGAGATTGTCGCGCAAATCGCGGAAGTATGGGAGCAGCTTGCTGCGGATCATGCGCGATTCACCACGGGCGAGTCGTTCGATCATGTCGCGTTGCGGGCGCACGATCTGGCGCAATTTCGAGAAATCGGAGCGCGCGTGCAGCATTTCCTGCATGAACTCCTTCGAGGCCGACTGACCGAGCACGAGTTCCTCGATTTCTTCCAATTCGTTGCGCAGTTCATCCAGCACGGGTGCAAAGCCGTCGATAATGATGTCGAGCAACGTGTGTGCGAGGCGATCGGGGCCGCGCGGGGAGAGTGCGGTGTTCTTGATCGCGCGTTCCTTGAGCGTCGCAACCGACCGCAATGGCTCGCGGTGAAACGTCACGAGGAAATCTTTACCGAGGAAGAAATCGACTTCGGTGGTGGCGAATTTGTCTTTGCGCGAGAAATCCACCGAGTGCGTGACCATGAAGACGTAGTCCTCATAGTCTTCTACCTTGGGCAGATCGCTGGGGGCTACGCAGTCCTCGATGGCGAGAGGGTGAAACTGAAACACGCCGTCGAGAATCGCTTTGATTTCCTCTTCGGTGGGGTTGTCGAGATCGACCCACAATATCAGACCCTTGTCAGCGCGCACCAAGCGCAGGGCTTCGACCTCAAGGTCGCGCCCGACGAGTTTGCCGTCACTGAAGATGAAGGAATGAATCATGCGATGCGGGCGATGGTGGTCGCGCCCTGAACCGAGGCAAGCCCGTGGTGTGGAGATTCTCGCGTCGTTCACCAAGTGCCTCCCTGTGCGCGGGCGTTTGGCGCCAAATCAAGATTGTGTCGGAACCTCTGACTGCGATTGGATGACAACAACACTATGCCTGCTCCCCGCCTAACCCTCCTCCTCGCCACCTGCTTGATTTTGTCCGCGACTGCGACGTCGCGCGCGGATGACGGCATGTGGTTGGTCAACAATCCACCATCGGCGCAACTCAAGGAGCGTTACGGTTTCGAGCCTTCCGCCGCGTGGTTGGAGCACGTGCAAAAATCCTCCGTGCGTTTCAATAACGGCGGTTCCGCGTCTTTCGCTTCCGCCGATGGCCTGATCGTCACCAATCATCACGTCGGTGCCGATGCGATCTACAAGTTGAGCACGAAGGAGCGCGATTTGTTGAAGCAAGGTTTCCTCGCCAACTCGCGCGCTGAGGAAATGAAGTGCGTCGATCTCGAACTCAATGTGCTGATGTCGATTGAAGACGTGACGGCCCGCATCAACGCAGGCGTTCTGCCCGAGATGTCCGCTGGCGAAGCGCTTATCGCGCGCAACACCGCCAAAGCCGGTGTGGAAAAGGAATCGCTCGACGCCACCGGTCTGCGCAGCGACGTCGTGACGCTTTATCAAGGCGCGCAGTTCCATCTCTACCGTTACAAGGTTTACACCGATGTGCGTCTCGTTTTCGCGCCCGAGGAACAAGCGGCATTCTTCGGCGGCGATCCGGATAATTTCGAATACCCGCGCTTCAATCTCGATGTCGCGATTTTCCGCGCCTACGAAAATGGCGAACCGGCCAAGGTGGCGCATTACCTCAAGTGGAATCCCGCCGGCACGAAGGAAGGCGATTTAGTTTTCCTCACCGGCCACCCCGGCGCGACGCAGCGTTTGATCACGCTCGCGGAATTGGAATACGCCCGCGACGTCCAAGTGCCTGCCGCGCTCCGCTGGCTCAAGAGCCGCGAAGTGCTGCTCAATAGTTTTGCCAAGGCGAGCCCCGAGAATGCGCGCCGCGCGCAGGATGAAATTCGCGGCATCGAAAACTCGCGCAAGGTGTGGGATGGTCGCATCGCCGGTTTGCTCGACCCTGCGCTCATCGCGCAGAAGCAGGCCGAGGAAGAGGCGTTGAAGCGGTTTGCACACGACCAGCCTGAAATCGACGCGGCCAACGCGTGGGATCGCATCGCCGAGGCGCAAGCGATTATCGCCCGCAATGCGGTGCGCGCGAGCTTCCTCGAATCGCACAATTTCAACTCCGACCTGTTCAGTCTCGCCCGTCGTCTCGCGCGCGGGGGCACCGAGCGCGCCAAAGCCAACGGCGAACGCCTCGCGGAGTATCGCGATTCGGCGCAGAAGACATTCGAACTCGCCTTGTTCTCCGGCAAACCGATCTATCGCGATCTCGAGCAACTCAAGTTGCAGCACTTCCTCACGCTCATGGCGGTGGAACTCGGCGTGAACGATCCGGCGGTGCAAATCGCGCTCGGCGGCAAATCGCCTTCGGTGCGCGCCGCAGAATTGGTGCAAGGCACGAAAGTCGACGATGTGGCCGTGCGCCGGGCGCTCTACGAATTGGACGAAGCCGCTCTCGCAACGAGCGACGACGCGATGGTGCAGTTCGCCCGCGCGATCGACAGTCTCGCGCGGGACGCCCGCCGCACCAACGAGCAGCAGGCCGAGGTGAAGTCGCAGGCGCATGCGCGCATCGCGAAAGTGCGTTATGCGAAGGACGGCGACCGCACGTCGCCCGATGCCACGTTTACCCTTCGCATCTCCTACGGTGTGGTCAAAGGCGTGGATTTGCCGGGCGTGCAAGTGCCCGCTTACACCGAAATCGGCGGCAAATTTACGCGTGCGGCTGAGCGCAATTTCGTTTCGCCCTACGATATCCCACAGAGATGGTTGGCCGCGAAGGATAAACTCGATCTCACCGTGCCGTATAATTTCATCAGCACGTGTTACAGCATCGGTGGCAATTCCGGCAGCCCGGCGGTGAATCGCAACGGCGAGTTCATCGGCATCATCTTCGACGGCAACATCCACACGCTGGTGTGGAACTATGCCTTCACGGACACGCAGGCACGTTCGGTTTCCACGGATGTGCGCGCGATCATCGAAACGATGCGCAAAGTCTACGGTGCCGACGCGCTCGTGACGGAGCTGCTCGGACAGTAAAGGCAGTGCTGCGCGATCCGGCGCGATCTTCTCCCAACGGCGCGGTGCAAACCGCGCCGTTTTATTTTTCGTCGCCGAAGATGCGATGCTCGAGCTCTATCACGGTGGCGATAAACGCTTCCGGAGTGGCCGCCGCCAGCAGTGCGTCGCGCGACGCCGCATCTTTGATCAACCGACAAAGCGCCCCGACCAGAATGAGGTAGTCGGTCGGATTGTTCTTCGGGGTGCCGAGCACAAACATGAGCCTCACGGTCTGATTACAGTTTTCGAAATGGATGCCTTCGGTGCTGCGACCTACCGCGAGGACGATTTTTTTAACGTGCTCGGTGCGGGCGTGCGGCAAAGCGACTTCGTTGCCGAGGCAAGTCGTGTCGAGGCGTTCGCGGGCGAGGAGCTCGTTGTAAAATCCCTGAAAATTGACGACTTCGGGGTGGGACTCGAGAAGTCGCGCGACTTCGTTGATGGCACTCGTGCGCTTGGTGTTTTGGACAGCAAGCGAGATGCGCGCGGGATCTAGGAGTTTCGACAGACGAGTAGGCATACGGCGACGGCTTAGCGCAAGAGAGTCCGCGCTGCGCGCCAAGGCAAGGCCGGAGTGAATGGAAAATCGCGCGGCGGCCGCCCGGCTGGAATTGGTGTTGCCGCGGGAGGTCTGGCGAGCAAAACACACCCATGCGCTTGCTTTTCTCGGTTCTGGCTGTGCTGGTGTTGCTCCCGCAACTTTTCGCTCAAGATTTCACGCAACAGATGGTGGCGGAGGAGCGGGTCGCGACGGGCTTGCACAAACTTTCCGCCGAGGAGTTGGCGGCCCTGATTGCCGTGGTTGAACGCTATAAATCCGGCGAGGTGGCGGCGGTGAAGGTGGAAGCGGAAAAACGCGCGGTGGCGAGTGCGGCCGGAGCGAAGAAAGGTCCGAGCTGGGTGATGGCGTTGATTACACTGGAGAAAATTGGCAGCGCCGGAGCGAACGAAGACTTGGAGAGCCGGTTGGACGGCAAGTTGGAGACTTTCTCCGGGCGGAAGAAATTTACGTTGGAGAACGGACAGGTTTGGCAGACGACCAACGAAGGCAAATACGCGGGACCCACGCTGACAAATCCGAAGGCGATCATCCGGCCCGGCGCGTTGGGTGCCTTTTGGTTGATCGTTCCGGAGGGCTCACTCCGCGTGAAAGTGACGCCGCTGAGATTGGAGTAAATCGTCGCGCGGATTCGTCCGCAACGCACCGGGCGGGGTGAATTTTCATTCGACCCCGCACGGCACAAGTGACGCCGACCGGCTTACTCGGCGGCGGGAGTGGTTTCGGTGCTGGATTCGCTGTCCGCCGAAGGTTCACCGATTTCGTTGGCTGCTTCTTCCTCGTCGGACTCGACGACTTTGGCGATGGCGAGGAGTTTGTCGCCTTCGTCGAGGTTGACGAGTTTCACGCCTTTGGCGCCGCGGCCGGTTTCGCGAATCTCTGCGACGCGCGTGCGGATGCTTTGGCCATTGGCGGTGAGCAGCATGACTTCATCGGTATCGCGCACACTGAGTGCGGCCGCCACGGCGACGGAACCGTCGTCGGGCAGATCGATCGCGATGACGCCCGTGCCGCCGCGCGAGATGAGGCGATAATCCTCAAACGGGGTGCGTTTACCGATGCCGTCTTCGCGCGCTACGAGCAGGCGGGCTTCCGGATCGCAGACTTCGAGCGCTTGCAGGAAGTCGCCGTCGTATTTGAAACGCATGCCCATCACGCCTTGGGTCGCGCGGCCTTGGTCGCGCAGACCGTCTTCGTGGAAGCGCACGGCCTGACCCTTGGCGGAGACGAGGATGATTTCGTTTGCGCCGTTGGTGAGGACGCAGCCGATGAGCGAGTCGCCTTCCTGGAGGTTGATGCCAATGAGGCCGCCCTCGCGCGTGGTGTTACCGTAGTCGGCGAGGTTGGTCTTCTTGGTGATGCCGTTGCGCGTCGCCATGACGATATGTTGCTCGGTGGAAAATTCCTTCACGCAAAGCATCGCGCTGACGCGGGCACCTTCGGCGAGACTGAGGAAGCTCTTGATCGATTTGCCCTTGGCGGCACGGGTGCCTTCGGGGATTTCGTAGACTTTCTTCGCGTGGCACTGGCCGTTGGTGGAGAAGAAGAGGATGTAGTCGTGCGTGGATGCGGTGAAGAGATGCTCCACGAAATCCTCGTCGTAAGTTTCGGCGCCGATGACGCCTTTGCCGCCGCGCTTTTGGGCGCGGTAGGCGGCGACGGGGGTGCGCTTGATGAAGCCGAGGTGCGAGACGGTGATGACGCAGCCTTCGTTCGGGATGACGTCTTCCATGCGCAACTCGCCCATGTCGTCCATGATTTCGGTGCGACGTGGCGAGGCGTATTTGTCGCGCATCGTGACGAGCTCCTTTTTGATCAACGCGAGCAGTTTGGCTTCGTCGTCGAGAATGCTTTGGAGCTCCTCAATGATCTTCATCAACTCGAGGTATTCGGCTTCGATCTTACCGCGCTCGAGACCGGTGAGTTGGTAGAGGCGAAGTTCGAGAATCGCGTTGGTCTGGATTTCCGACAGCGGATACTTCGCCATCAAGCGTTGCTTGGCCTCCTCCTTGTCCTTGGAGGCACGGATGATTTTGACGAAGTCGTCGAGGTTATCGAGGGCGATGATGTAGCCTTCGAGAATGTGGGCGCGGGCCTTGGCCTGGTTGAGGCGGAACTGCGTGCGCCGCGTCACGACATCGCGACGGTGATCGATGTAACACTCGATCAGTTCCTTGATGTTCATTTGCTTCGGGCGCTTCTTGTCGAGCGCGAGCAAAATGACGCCGAAGGAGGATTCGAGCGCGGTCTTTTGGTAAAGCTGGTTGATCAGGACTTGCGATTGCTCGCCCCGTTTCAGCTCGATGACGATGCGCGTGTTTTCGTCGGACTCGTCGCGCAAATCGCGGACGCCTTCGATGAGTTTATCGCGCACGAGATCGGCGATGCGCAACACGAGGGTGGACCGATTAACGTTGTAGGGGATCTCGGTGATGACGACTTGCTCGCCGCCGCCCTTGAGTTCCTCGGTGTGCGCTCTGCCGCGCATCCTGACGATGCCGCGACCTGTCGTGAGGTAAGATTTGATGCCCGCGCGTCCGTTGATGTATCCGCCGGTGGGAAAATCCGGACCCGGGATGTAGGTGATGAGTTCCTCGACGGCAATGTCGGGACGGTCGATCACCGCGCACGTGGCGTCGATGATCTCACCGAGATTATGCGGCGGGATGTTGGTCGTCATGCCGACAGCGATGCCGGTCGATCCGTTCATCAACAAATTCGGCAATGCGGCCGGCAGGACAGACGGCTCGGTGGTGGACTCCTTGTAATTGGCGACGAAGTCGACGGTGTCTTCTTCGATGTCCTTGAGGAGTTCTTCGGAGACGTCGCGCAGACGGCACTCCGTGTAACGGTAGGCGGCAGGTGGGTCGCCGTCGATCGAACCGAAGTTACCCTGCGGATCGATCAGCTGGTAACGCATCACCCACGATTGCGCGAGGCGCACTAAGGTGTCGTAGACGGACGAGTCACCGTGCGGGTGATAATTTTTGAGGACTTCGCCGACAACGCCGGCGCACTTGTCGAAGGCGCGGTTGTGCACGAGACCTTCGCGGAGCATCGCGTAGAGGATGCGGCGTTGGACAGGTTTGAGGCCGTCGCGGGCGTCGGGCAGCGCACGCGAGACGATGACCGACATCGAGTAATCGATGTAGGCCGTCTGCATGATGTCCGTGATGTTGGCGGTGGATATTTTTTCGTTGGCCGTATACATGGGCGGGGAATTCTTTCTCTAAATGCTTAATCTTTCTCTTTCTCTTGGCGGTGCTTTCTCACCGGAAGGGGGAGCGTAAGAGAAAGAGGAAAGAGAAAGATTCAGTTTACACGTCGAGATATTGGACGTTGAGGGCGTTGTCTTCGATGAATTGGCGGCGCGGAGGGACTTCGTCGCCCATCAGGAGCGTGAAGAGCGCGTCGGCCTTGGCGGCGTCGGCGATGTCCACTTTAAGGAGGCGGCGTTTTTCCGGATCCATCGTCGTTTCGTAGAGCTGCTTAGGATTCATTTCGCCGAGACCTTTGTAACGTTGGATCGTGAGACCCTTGCGGCCGTTGATGCGAATCTGAGCCACGATTTCGAGCGGCGAGAAGAGTTTGGTGCGCGTCTCGTTTTTGTTGCCGAGATTTTCGGTGAAGAGGTAACCCGGTTCTTCTGCTGGCGCGAAGGAGTCGGCACCGAGGCCGGCCTTGGCGAGCGCGCGGAGGAGCTTGGTCAGTTCGTTGGCTTCGAAGATTTCGTGGATTGTGACGCGACGCGTCGGGAGCGGGGACGCAGTCCCGTTTGCGGAGCTGTCGCTCTGCGCGTCGGCGTCGAGACCCATTTCGGCGAGGAAGGCGGCGCGGGCTTTATCGTCGCGCAAGAAACGGTGGGACTCCTTGTTGCCTTCGCGAATGCGCGTGAGATAACGCGGGAGTTCGTGCGTTTGCTTGTCGTGGTGATCGAGGTATTCGGCGAGGCCTGCGCCGTGGCGGGTGATGCCGCTGCCGAGTTTTTCAAGCGCGGCGAGCATTTCGACGATCGGGTCAACTTGAGCGGGAGCGAAGACGTGACTGTCGGCGGCGCGTGCGAGCACGATGTCTTCGGAGCCGAGCTCGAGGAGGATGCGATTGAGCTGTTCGTCGTTGTCGATGTATTGCTCGCGCTTCTTGCGCTTGATGCGGTAGAGCGGCGGCTGGGCGATGTAAACGTAGCCGCGCTCGATGATGCCCTTCATCTGCCGATAGAGGAAGGTGAGGAGGAGCGTGCGGATGTGCGAGCCGTCCACGTCAGCGTCGGTCATGACGATGATTTTGTGGTAACGCGCTTTCTCGGGTTTGAAGGCGGAGTCGTCTTCGCCGGTGCCGATGCCGGTGCCGATGGCGGTGATGAGTGCGCGGATTTCCTCGTTATTGAGGACCTTGTCGAGTTGGGCTTTCTCGGAGTTGATCAGTTTGCCGCGCAACGGGAGGATCGCTTGGTAGCGACGGTCGCGGCCTTGTTTGGCGGAGCCACCGGCGGAGTCACCTTCGACGATGTAGAGTTCGCACAACGCCGGATCTTTTTCCGAGCAATCGGCAAGTTTGCCGGGGAGGCCGCCGCCGGAGAGCGCGCCTTTGCGGATCGTTTCGCGGGCCTTGCGGGCGGCTTCACGCGCGCGCGCGGCCATCAACGATTTTTCGATGATGCGTTTGGCGACGCTCGGGTTGGTTTCGAAATAGAACATCAACCCCTCGTAAGAGAGCGAGCTGACGACGCCTTCGACTTCGGGCGAGAGGAGTTTGACCTTGGTCTGTGATTCGAACTTCGGGTCGGTGTGCTTGATCGAGATGACGGCGGCGAGACCTTCGCGCACGTCGTCGCCGGTGATCTGCGGGTCCTTGTCCTTGAGAATGTTGTTGGTCTTCGCGTGCTGATTGATGGCGCGCGTGACGGCGCTGCGGAAACCGGAAAGGTGCGTGCCGCCGTCGGGATTGTGCACCGTGTTCGTGTAACAGAGGACGAGGTCGTTGAACGAGTCGTTGTATTGCAGCACGACCTCGACGTGAACCTCGACGGTTTTTTCGTCGATGATCGTGGAGGTTTCCTTGGCAATGCGAATCGGATGAGGATGCAGTGCGGTTTTGCCTTGGTTAATCTGTTTAACGAATTCGACCACGCCATCGCGGTAGAAAAAACGCTCGGGCTTCGGCTCGGCGGGACGCTCGTCGGTGAAAATAATTTCGAGACCGGAGTTGAGGAACGCGAGTTCGCGCAACCGTTGGCCGATACGGTCGGCTTTGAAAACGGTGGTCTCTTTAAAAATTTCCGGATCCGGCTTGAACGAGATGAGCGTGCCCGTGCCTTTGGCTTTGCCGATGACTTCGAGTTTCTTCGTCGTCTTGCCGCGTTCGAAAGTCATGTGGTGCACTTGACCGCCACGGAAGACCTCGACTTCGAACCATTCGGAAACGGCGTTAACGCACTTGGCGCCGACGCCGTGCGTGCCGCCGGAAAATTTGTAGCCGCCCTGGCCGTATTTGCCGCCGGAGTGGAGCGTGGTCAGCACCATCTCAACGCCAGGGATTTTGTATTGCGGATGGATATCGACCGGAATGCCGCGGCCGTCGTCGCGAATGCTGATCGAGCCATCGACGTGGATGGTGACGTCGATGCGCTTGCAATGGCCGGCGAGATGTTCGTCGACGGAATTGTCGAGCACTTCGGAAACGCAGTGGTGCAAGGCGCGTTCGTCGGTGCCGCCGATATACATGCCGGGCTTTTTCCGGACGGCTTCGAGACCTTCGAGTTTGCCTAATTTGGAGGCGTCGTAGGTGTCACCGATTACTGGATTGGAGGCGGGCGGGAGGGAGTCGTCTGGTGCGGACATTAAGATGCAAAATCGTCGCGTAAAACGGGAGCATCTACAACAGATTTCTCGATTAATTTAGCGCAAAAAAACGACCCAAAACGACGTTCATTACCTCTTGGCGGGCAGTAACTTCGGGGCGCAAAAAAACCTTCGATTTTTGCGGCGTTTTGGAATCGGCGAAAGTGCGCGCTGAGCGACGGGTTTTTCCGGGGGTAACGCGACAAAACCACCCGGAATCGCATGGCGACGGAGGATTCGTTTGACGGTGCCGGTCGACGCCGCGCAATGTGGCGCCATGGTTGTCGTAGATCTTTCGAAGCTGCGGGATTTTCAGGAACGCGACATGCAGCAATTGTCGCTCGTGCAACAGATCGAGGCCGTGCCGCGGGAGATCGCGGCGGTCGAGGCCCGCATTGCCTCCGAGCGGTCCGCGATCGAGACCGCGAAGGCGGAATGGATCGGGCTCGAAGCGAAAAAGAAGACGCTCGAAGTGGAAATCAAAAGCGCCGAAGGCCAGGTCGCGAAATACCGCACGCAGCAATTGGAAGTGCGCAAGAACGACGAGTATCGCGCACTCACGCACGAGATCGAAACCGTCGAAGCGAAAATCGACGGCATGGAAGAGGAGGAATTGGTCATCCTTTACGCGATCGACGAAGCGAAAAAGCGTTTCGCGGAAGCGGAGGCAGTGCTGAAAGCCAATATCTCCGGTCACGAAGCGAGGATCGCGGCCCTGCGCGTGCGCTCGCGGGAATTGGAAACAGAGAACGAAGCGGCGGTCGCGGCCGTGGCGGCGGCGCGGGCGCTGGTGCCCGAGGTCCAACTGCGCAAATACGACCAACTCGCCCGCAATCCCGGCCTGCCGGCGTGCGTGGCAGTGCACAGCACTCGTTGCGACGGTTGTCACATGAAGGTGTCGTCGAACGTCGAATTCGAAGCGCGCAAGGGCGAAAATATTACCACTTGCGACCAGTGTGGCCGGTTGGTTTATTGGCAGCTCTAGTTTCGGAGCCAGACCTTCGCTCCGGGTTCATTGAATCAGGAGAGGAAAGTCCGGACACCATCGGGCAGGATTCCGTGTGAAAGCACGGGCGCGGCGCTGGAAGGCGACGCGACGGAAAGTGTCACAGAAAATCAGACCGCCCGGCGGGCAACCGTCGGGTAAGGGTGAAAAGGTGGGGTAAGAGCCTACCGCGTCTTCGCGCAAGCGGGACGGCACGAAAAACCCAATCCGGTGCAAGGCAACATAGGCGGCTGGGCGGCCCGTCCGATAGCCGCGGGTATGCCGCATCCGCTGGAGTGACTGCGCAAGCAGGAGCAAGAGCGGGCAACATCGCCTCGTGCGGCGTTGAGAGAAATGAAGGTCACTCCGATTCGTCGGGGCACAAAATCCGGCTTACGGTTCCGAAACTAGTTTTTTCGATCTGCGGGGCGCGCGGCGAAGGTCGCGCGTCCCGCTCCAATTTTTCCGACGCACCCACAACTACCTCGCGTGAAAAGGCGGCGAGTTCGCGTTAGAAACTCAACACACTGCTGAAAGTCGCCCGACTGGCGGCGCTGGAGAGTTCGTTCCAAAGGGTGACGCGGAACGGGCTACTGCCGCCGAAGTTGCCGAGCGATTCGTCGTAGTGAAACGCGGCATTGCCGACCAAAGTGATGTCGTTGGCGACGACCGAACCGGCGACGTCGCCGTTGCCGTTGATCTTCACCGAACCTTGCGGTGCGTAAATGATGCCGACGAGCGCGCCGTTGCCGGCGATCTGGATGTCCTGCACGCCGGCAGTTTTGGTGCCCCAAATCATGAGATCCTGCGGTTGATTGGCGGTGAGAGCAGTGTTGCCCCCGTTCATCGCGCCGCTGCCGGCGATCTTGATGTCGCCCGGTGCGTAGATTTGCAGTTTGGCGCCACTCTGGACGGTCAACGCGCCCGAACCACCGCCGATATCAATGCTCGTAGTTGTCGAGGAAAGTTTGATGACGACCTTAGGTGGCGACGTGTCGCCAATGCGACGTTTGATCGCGAGCGTCTTGTTGTTAAAGCCGATGTCGGTGGCGGCGTAGTAATAGATGCCGTCGGCTGCGGGTGCGTCGCCGACTCGCGGGAGATCGAGGTCGTTGCTGATGCTGCCGAGGGTGTAGTTGGTGGTCGAGGGCGCGGTGACGGGATCGAAGTTGGCGGAGAAATCGAGCGAGACACGCGCCATGTCGATGGAGCCGTTGGCCGCGCCGAAATTGCCGATCAGGCCTTGGCTGCCGACGGCCGGCATGGCACCCCCGGTGGCAACGTAGCCGAAGATGTCGGCGTTTTGCACGAGCACGGCGTTCACCGAGACGGAGATGCTGCCGACGCTGCCGTTGGCCCGCCGCACGGCATCGCTGTAAGGTATCGCGGGGGTGGCCGGATTGTTGTCGGGATCGGAATTCCAGCTGTCGACGGAGGCGTTGTTGCCGCTGAAGCGAATCGTGTCCTTGGCCACAAGTCCGTTGGCGAATTTCGAGGTGCGAGTCAGTTGCACTTCGACCCATTTTTCGATGGCGCCGCTGGCCGCACCGCCGAGCGTGATGGAGGAACGGGCGACGATACGGGGCGCGGCCGCACCGGCGAAATTGTAAACATAAACGCTCACGCTGCCGGTGGCGTTTTGGTCGAAGGTGGAGCCCGTCCACTTGCGGCGCATGTCGGTCGCGCCGACGGCAGTCCATCCGTCAGCAGTCCACGAGTAGCTAGGATCGGCGACGAGGCGGTTGATGGAATACATCGCCTCTTCGAGACCGTTTTCCGCGAGATTGATGGCGCCGTTGTTGTAGAGGGCGCGGTTGGCCACGATGAGGGCGTTGCGCCCGACTTTCAGATAACTCGCGATGGAGATGCCGATGATCGCCGCCAAAATAAGGGATACGATCAGCAGTGAGCCGCGCTCGGAAGCGAGGCGGTGGCGCGAGGAAAGTTGAGCCGAAAAATTCACGTGGTGACGCGCTTGTTGCGCAGAATAAAGCGCGCCGAGAGCACGGTGTTGGTCGCCGTCGCGACGGTGCGGGAGGAACGCGAGGCGCGCAGCGAGATTTGCAATTGCTTGGTTGACCGCCCGGCTGCGGCCAAGTCGGCCAAATTTATCTCGGTGCCGGTGATGCTGTAGGCTTTGAAAGAAAAGCTGAGCACGCCGGTGACCAGATTCTGCACGGGGCCGCCGGTGATTTGGCGTGAAAATGTGCCCGAGGCGAAACTGTAGTTGGTCGCGACGCCGTCGACGGTCAGCGTAATCGAAGTCGTGCTGTTCCAAGTGATGGCGCTGGCTTGACGAGTGTCTTGTGCGAAAAATTCCAGCGCGCGGCGGGCTTGCGCTTCCATGTCGCTGTAGTTTTGCACATTCGCGCCACTGCGTCCGAGAAACAGGAACGTTGTCAGAACGGCGGTGAGGATGAATCCGCCGAGGGTCGCGCTGATCATCAACTCGACCAGCGTGAAGCCGCGGTTCGCCTTAAGAACCGGGGTTGGCGAGTGTGTAGTAGAAGTCATAGAGACCGTTCTTGATGTATTTCGTCTGGAAGCTGCGGTCTTGCGAGCGGCCATCGTAGTTTTTCCACGAGACGCGGATAAAGATGTTGGCGACATCGGAAGGGCGGGAACCGTCGAGGGAGATATGCCGCCTGACGGTGAATTTCGAAGTTATGGCCGTGTCGGAAGAGAACATGGACGAAATGTCGACTTGGCGCGAGCCGAGCATCGTGGAGGGATCGGTCACGGCGGTCCAACTCATCATTCGGATGCGTTCGATTTCGCTCTGCAGGATTTGCGAGGCGAGCGTCGTGCCGCGGGCGACATCGAGGTATTTGAAGCCCTGCTGCATCGCGATGATCGTCGTGGCGATGCCCATGGACATCACGGCGGTCGCCATCACGACTTCCAAGATGGTAAAGGCACGCTGGGCGACCTTGGAGCCGAGTAGGCGATGACTATCGCGCGGTGGTGAACTTGTGGGTGGAAATTGCAACGGATGAAAGAGTAGCAGCGAATCCCTGGCTCGGCAATGGCCGACCGACTACCGCATTAGCCTCTCAATTTACAGGGCCGATTGGCCCGTGCCGGCGACTCGACTCTCGGAATAAAGCACGGCGGCTTGCGCTCGGCGGTTGATGCTGAGCTTCTCGAAAATATTGCTGAGGTAGTTTTTTACGGTCTTGGCGCTGAGTTCCATTTGTTCGCCGATTTCCCGGTTGGTTAAACCTTCGGCGACGAGAGCCAATACTCGCCTTTCCTGGGTCGAGAGCTGGGCGATTTTGTCGCCATCAGCTTGAGGAGGGCCGTTGCGAACTAGATTGAGCACGCGCGTAGTGACGGACGGATCGAGAATAAATTTCCCGCGAGCGACATCGACGACCGCCTGGAGTAGCGCGTGGGTGTTGATCTCTTTGAGCAAGTAGCCGTGGGCCCCGCTGCTCATCGCTTCGTAGATCATGCCGTCATCAATGACCGAAGTTAAAATCAGGATGCGGGTATCGGGAAGTTTGGCGAGAATCTGACGACAGACGAAGAAACCGGTTTCGTCGGGCAGACGGATATCGAGCAACACAACATCAGGCTCGAGGCGGAGGCATTCGGCCACGCCGGCTGCGGCGGTGGCGGCTTCACCGACGACTAGGAGCTCGGAGTTGTCCAGAGAAGTGTTGAGCAGCGACTTCAGTCCGATCCGCACCAACTCACTGTCATCGACGAGCAGGATGGAGATGGGTTTCGTGGCATTGGCGCGCATGGGAATCCGGTTAACGTGAAGCAAAGCGCAGGGCAATTCGAGTTCCTTTTCCCAGAGAGGAGGAGATCTCAAGGAGGGCGTTTATTTCATCGGCGCGCGCGGCTAAATTGGCGAGTCCGGCGCGTCCCGACTGACTGGCTTGGACGACATCGAAGCCGCCGCCATTGTCGCTGATTTCCAATGTCGGAATCTCTCCCGTCGGATCGAAACGAATCTGCACACAACTCGCGGCGCCGTGGCGGTAGGCGTTGCTGATGCTTTCGCGCAAGATTTGCAGCAGATGGATTTCCTCGCGCTGCCGTAATCTCGAAATACCGGCGCTCACCTCCACTTTAATCTCCATCGGATAGAGCGCTTGCAGCGTGCTGATGAGTGCGCGCAGAGATTGGTCTAGTGGCGTGCGTTCCTGGTCACTGGGATCGAGTCCGGTGATGAAGCTGCGCACATCGCGCAGGGTTTGGTTCAAGCTCGCTTGGCAGGCGTCGATGCGACGATTCGCATCCGCGGGATCGGCGCGCAGGACGTTGCGCACTCCTTCCAAGCCGAGACCTGCGGCGTAAATCGATTGGATAACTCCGTCATGCAAATCTCGGGAGAGCCGCCCCTTCAAATTGGCCATGCTTTGCAGAGCTTCCTGGCTTTGGCGCAGGGCCGCCTCGATGCTGCGACGTTCGTTTACTTCATGTTCAAGCGCTCGACGTTGGGCAAACGAATGCTCCACCAAGTCGGCCAAGCGGCCGAATTCATCGGCTCGTTGGAGGAGGGGCGTCAGCGGTTCAGGAGACGATGAAGCGAGGGACGCCTCCAGTCGGCGAAGCGGGAGCACAACCCAGCGGGAGACACCGATTACGCTCAGCAAGAGAGTGGCGCCGCCGAAAATGATGAAAACCAACATGTCATCGTCGTGATGATCGACGATTAAGTTGAGCGCCGCGGCGACATACCTGGCGTCCAATCTCGCGGTCGGGTTGCCGCGCCAGTCCGGTAATTCGCGATGGAACTGCACGCTGTGCCCAATCGATTCCGCAGGGAGAGACGCGGTGCTGGGACTAACGACGACTTCGCTTTCCAGCGCGCGACTCAGTGGCGCAAGTTGACGCTCGTTCCAAAGTCGCGCGACGAATAACCAGCCTTGGGGCGGCGAAGTGCGGGCGCTGTCGGCGGTGGGTTGGATTGGAGCCGCGCGAAACTCCATCAAGCCCGCTTCCGTCCAGAGAAAAAAATGTTGAAAAGGTTTCTTGGCGAGCGACTCGACAACCGCAGTCGCCGGGAGGGGAAGGGCTTGGTAAGAATTGGCCAGGTCTCGGATAGCGCTGAAGACCTGTATCCCATCGGTTCGCAACACCCAGACCCCGTTCGCGTTGAAGGTGGGCAGGCTCGTCGTGAGATTTTGCTCGCCCCACTGCGGATCTCCCGAATGCACAAAAGTAACCATCTCATCCCAATAGGTATAGTCGTTGGCGAAGTTCTTCAGTGATTCACCAGTCAACCCGAGCAAGCGGTCCAGCAATTCGCCGCGATCCGTCCGTAAATTGCTCAGCATCGTGTCCACCTCGCGCAAATGGCTGTCGCGCATCTGCCAGAGTGCGCCACCAAACACGGTCAACATCAGGCCAAGCAACGTGATAAAGCGGGTCGGTGTGTTCATGGAGGCACGTGTTACATTTAATTAAGAAGCGGATAGCACTGCGGCAATCAAACTGTGCCGCGCGACCCAATTTGCCGTCGGGGGGAGAAAGCTCTTGACTCATCTAGTCGATTTTGGGTGTTTCGCCCTTCCAAATTTTACAACGCCATGGCCAATACCAAGTCCGCAATCAAAGCCGCTCGCAAATCGCTCCGTAACGCAGCGCGCAACAAGACCATCAAGACCCGCCTGAAGACGCTCGCCAAGGGTGTCGCGACCGCCGCCAAGGGCGACGATGCCGAAAAGACGCGCGCCGCCGCCATCGCTTTCAGCTCCGCGCTCGATAAAGCAGTGAAGGGCAACGTCATTCACCGCAACAAGGCCGCGCACAATAAGTCCACCGTCGCGAAGCACATCTTCGCCGCGAAGAAGTAAGCCGTCGCGCCTACACTCACTTCCCGCCCCGTGCACCCTCGTGGTCGCGGGGCTTTTTTGCGCCTGGCCCTGCGTCGGCCAGCCGCGATAAGAAAAGCAGGTTGCCGCTGCCGCCGGACTTGTCGTTGATGGCAACGGCATGGCGGAACGTTGCACATTGCACTTAGTGCGGGACTGGGGCGCGGCGTGGACTGATCTTGTCCAGCCATGGCTCACGACCCCGCGCAGCTTGCAGCGCGACTACGTGCTCGTGCCCACGCGCGGCCAGGCCCAAGCGCTCAAATTACGCTGCGTGCGCGACGGCGTCGCGTTGCTCGGCGTCGAATTTCTCACGCCCGGACTCGCCCGCGCCAAACTGACCAAGCTCATCGGCACCACGCAAAGTGCGCTGGGCCGCGAGTTGCTGCTGCTGAATTTGCGCACGCTGATCGCCGAGCGACTCGCGCCGCTGACATCCGAGGATGCGGCGTGGGGTCTGTGGAAAAGCCTGCAAAGCGACCCAGAGCGCGCGCTCGACGACTTCGATCACCTGCTGCAAGGCGGGTTCACCGCGCCGGATTTTCCGCTCGCGCCACTGCGCGATATTTTTGGCGAACTCACGCACTGCGTGGCGGACATGGGCTACCAACTCTCGCCGGTGCAAAACATCGCGATGGGCTTGCAACTTCCGCCGGCCGACGCGCCGCAACTCGGCGGACGCTTGCTCATCTACGGCTTCACGGCGGAACATTGGCGCGAATTTTTTGCGCTGACCGCGCTCGCGCGTCGTTCTGCGGCCGTGACGGTGCTGTTGCCCGAACCGGAATTGCGCGGCCAACGCGCGCTCGACGAACACTGGATCACCGCGTGGGAGGCCGCGCTCGGTGTCGAGGCGACGCTGACCGAGCCGAGTCGTCCTACTCCGACCGGTGCCGCTGTCGCGCGGCTGTGGCGCGAACCGGCCGAAGGAAATTTACCCGAAGTGCGCGTGCAAATCGGTCAGACGCGACGCGACGAAATGGCGTTGGTCGCCGACGAAGTCGTGCGCTTGCTCGCCGGCGGTGCGCGCAACATCGCCGTGGTATTTCCCAAAGTGGACGCCGCGCAACTGCGCCTCGTGCGTCTGCTCACGGCGCGCGGAGTGCCGTTCAATAATCTGCTCGAAGCCGTCGGCCCACCGGAGATCGACGCGGCGCTGCAAGCGGCCTTGCTGCGCTTTTATGCGGGCGGGGGACGCGTGGAAGAAATGCTCGCACTGTGGCCCTATTTGCACGCGTTGGAATACACGACGGTCGACTGCGGCGCGGCGCGCGGCGTGGCCGAGCGGCTGTTTGATGAACTGCAAACGCACGCACTCACCGAGTGGCAGCCGCGTCTCGCTGCGGCGACGAAAAGCGCGACGTGGAGCGAAGTCGCGCGCATCGTCGGTCTGCTCCTGCCGGTCTGGCCCGACGAATTGTCGGTCGCGGAAGCGCTGACGCGCTTTGAGGAAAGTGGAAAACATTTCCGTCTCGAACTGCCGGAGACTTGGCAAGCCCTGCGCGCCTACGCGGAGCGTGATCCACGCGTGCTCCCGGCAAAAATCGTGTTGGCCACGCTCGAAGAATTTCTCGTCACCGAAGCGCCCGCGCTCGAACCGTTGGGCCGCGGGCTCTTCGCGCCGGTGACGCTGACGACGCCTCGCCGCGCCGCGTCGCTCGAGTGGGAGCACGCGATTTTCGCCGAGAGCAACGCCGGCGTCTGGCCGTTGCGCACGGACTCGAGTTGTTGGCTGACCGACGAGCATCGGCTGCAGCTCAATGAACACAGTCGTTTTTCCATCGGCGTGATGACGAGTGATGCCCGGGCGGAATTGGAACGGCAGTCGTGCACGGGCGTGGCGGCGAACACGACCGGCGAAGTGATCTTTACCGCCGCGCTGTTTGACGATGAAGAACCGGAATTAAAACGTGCGCCGAATGCGTGGCTCGAACGCATCCTGCTCGCGCAACCCGCGCCGACGAGCGGCGAGCGGAATCTCGAAAAGGAATTTACCCAACGCGCCGTTGCGGTGACGGACGCGACCCTCGCGAGCGAAGACGCGCGCGAGGTGGAATGGTGCCGCGGGTGGACCGCGCGGCGCGATCCGTCTTTGCCGTTTGATGACAATTTTTTCTGCGCGGATCCAGTGGCGACACGACCGGCGCGGCTTTCCGCGGGATTGATCGAGCGCGCGGTGCGCGATCCGGCGGAGTTGTGGTTCGGCGCGGTGTTGGAGTTGCAACAAGTCGATTGGTCACCGCTCGCGCGGGCGCGGCGCAAGACGCTCGGGCAAGCCGCGCATCGCGTGCTCGCGGAAGCGCTGCAAGGCGAGTTGGCGGCGAAACCGTTCATGCAAATGCCGTCGCCGGAATCGGCGCGTGAACAGTTGGCGAGCGCGCTGGCGCGACTGCACGGCACGGGCGCGCATGATCGTTATTGGGAATCCTTCCACGCCGAACTTGGCGAAATCTGCCGCGTGTTGCTGGAGAAAATCTTTACGCTACCGACGCGCGCCTTTGTTGCGACGGAAGTGCGCTTGCCGCCCGGCACGACGCTCGCGCTCGGCGAATCTGTGGAAGCGCTCGAAGTGGTGGGACGCATCGATCTCGTGCTCAGTGATCGTCCGGCGTGGGCGGGCGCGACGGTGGACATCGTGGATTTCAAGACCGGCGCGGACGCAAAAATTTCCGCCGCCACGATGGCGCGCGGCACGTCGTTGCAACTCGGCGTTTATCTCGCGGCGGCGCGCACGCTTGGCGTAGCCGATGGCACGGTATGGATGGTGAAACCGAGCGAAGACGAACCGACTTCGGTGACGCTCGCGCAATTGCCGGACGCGTTGGTGACGCTCGAACAGTTGGCGGCGCATTTGACCACGGGCCGTTACGGCGCATTGACGCCGGATCGTTCGGAGTATTCGCGTGGGACGGAATGGCCGCTGGCTTGCACGCCGGTGGCGCAGGCCGTGTTGGAAGCGAAATTTGCGCGCACGTTTGCGAGCGCGGCGAGTGCAGAGGAGGCGAGCGATGACGGCGCCTGAGCTGAAAGACCAAGCGGCGCGCGCGCGCTTCAGTGGCGAGCTGGCGCAAAATTTTGCGGTGAGCGCGAACGCGGGCTCGGGCAAGACGACGGCGATCTCGCAACGCTTGGCGGAACTGGCGCTGTCGCCGCAGGGTGCCGAGTGGTTGCCGCGCACCGCCGTGGTGACGTTTACGAAAAAAGCCGCGGCGCAAATCGGGCAGCGCGCGCGCGCGGTTTTGTTGCAACGCTTGGGCGCGAACGCGGGCAATGGCTTGGCGCCGCTCGATCATCTGGAGCGCGCGTTCTTCGGCACGATTCACAGTTTTTGTTTGTTGCTCGCGCAACGTCACGGGCAGGCGCTCGGGCTGAATTTGAATCCGGCGGTGGTGGCGAGCGACGACACACAGTTGTGGGAGGAATTTCTCGAAGCGGACCCGATGGAGTTTACCGCGCTCAGTCCGGCGCAAATTGATGCGTTTTTGCGGCACGTGCCACTGGATGCGATTTTTGAACTCGCGCGGGAAATCGATTCCGATGGCGCGCGGCGGATGGTGCGGCAGCGGCCGAGTGAGTTGCCGCCCGCGCCCACACAGGCGGCGCTCAACGCGATTCTCGCCGCGACGGCGCGCAGCAATTCGCTGGTGAAGTTGCGGCAGAACCAAGCGACGGCGGAGAAGTGGCAGCAACGGTTTCGCGAGGAGCGCGGATTTTTGCCGTTGGCGAAACCGGCGGGCACGGCGGGTGGCATCGTGCCGTTGTTCGCGGATTATTTTGCGCCGTTGAAAAATTGGTTGGCGCAAGCGGGCGCGGTGCTCGCGGCGGAACTGGCGCTGCGGTATCGCGAGTGGCGCTTCGAACGCGGCGTGCAAACTTACGCGGATCAAATCGACGCGGCGCTCGCGGTGTTGCGTGATCCGGCGGCGTTGGCGCGTATCCGCGGCGACGGTTGGCGCATCATTCTCGACGAAGCGCAGGACACCGATCCGGCGCAGTTTGCAGTGTTGGTGGAAATCACTCGCCCAGTTGACGCCGCGATGGGCGACTGGCCGGAACGCGGCGGCACGGGACCACGTGCGGGACATTTTTGCATGGTCGGCGACGGCCAACAGTCGATCTACGGCTCGCGCGCGGATATCCGTAATTTTCAGCGGCACTTGCAGGCGTTCGCCAACGGTAACGGCGGAGAGTTGCTGCAATTCGACGTCACGTTTCGCACGCCGCAGCGCGTGATTGAGGCGCTCAATCGCACGTTGCCCGCCGCGTTTGGCGAGGAGCGTTCGCACAATCTCGGATTGCCACCGGCGGAAGGCGCGCCCGCGCCACGCTTGCAGGTGGCGTATGGAAAATTGGAAGCCGGCCCGAAAAACGCGGTCGGCGCGTGCGTGGTGCTGCCGTTGTTGTCGGCGGGCGAGAAACTCGGGGTCGACGCGCAACTCGCGGCGGAGGTGCGGCAGATCGCGGCGTGGTTGCAACGCGTGGGTTGCACCGGCGTCGGCGCGCGCGAGTGGGGCGAGGTGTGCTTGATCGCGCCGCGCAATCAGTGGCTATTGACGGCGCGCAAGGAATTGGAAGCGGCGGGACTGAAGACGTCGTTGCAAATGCGGCGCAACCGTAACGGCGATAATCCGGCCTTCGCGTGGGTGACGGGTTTGCTTGCGGCGATTTGCGATCCGCGGGACGGCTTCGAATGGTTCGGCGTGTTGCGCGAAGTTTTCGGAATCAGCGATGCGTTGCTGGCGGCGGAATGGAAAACGAAAGGCTCGCCGTGGCAATGGATGGAGCCGGAAAATTACGCGCCGACGGTAGCCGCGGCGTTGGAAGTGTTGGGAAAATTTGTGAGCAACGCCGACGACGAAGGGCGGACGCTGGAAAGTTTTGCGCACGACTTGATCGCCGCGTGTCGGTTGTCGGAAAAAGCGTGCGCGATTGATCCGAGTGGCGCGCTGAATGCGGAACTCGATCGCTTGCAGGCGCAGGCGGCGACGCTGGGTTTGGAAGGTGCGGGGCCGCGCGAGTGGTTGGCGGAGTTGCGCGTGGAGTTGGACGAGGGGCGTCCACTGGGCAAACCGAGTGCGGACGCGATCAATTTGTTAACGGCGCACTCGGCGAAAGGTCTGGAGTGGCCGGTGGTGATTCCGCTGGGTTTGTGGCGCGATGTGAGCGCGCCGCCGGAGCGCGGGTTGCGGTTGGTGGCGGACGGCAGTGGTGGCACGCGCGTGTATTTTGACAGCGCGAGTTTGCCGGACGAGACGAAGGATTCGCACGAACGCGAACGGCTGCGCGAAGTGACGCGGTTGCTTTACGTAACGCTGACGCGCGCGAAGCAGACGCTCGTCGTGCCGTGGGGCGCGGATTTTGCGAAGGTGGGGAAGTCGAGCTTTCTGGACTTGTGGGGCGCGGACTTGTCGACGTGGCCGACGTTGGGCGAAACGGAAATTCCGTTGGCCGCAGCGGATGCGTCGAGTGAGGCGGAGTTGCCCGCGGTGCGGGTGGTGTCGGCGGCAACGGTGAGCCATGTGCCGATGCTGCGCCGGATTTTGCCGCATCGACTTTCGCATCGTCCGGATGCGGTGCGCGCGGCGCGGCACGAGAGTGCGGCTGATGATCCGGTGCCGCGGCGGAATCCGGTCGATCCGCTCGACTACGGTAAGTGGTGGCACGAAACGGTGGAATTTCTGCCGTGGAGTGGCAGCGACGAAGCAGTGGAGGAATATTTGACGGCAGCGCTGGCGGCGGCGGCGGACGGCGCGTTCGCGGAACGCGCGGCGGCGGAGCTCGGGTTGTTGCGCGGTTCGGAGGTGTGGAAAGAGTTGCGCAGTGGGCGCTGGCAGACGCTGGCGGAAGTTAGTATCGTGGCCCCCATGGGCACGGAGGGGTGGGTGGACGGGGTGATTGATTTGGTCGCGCACGATGAGGCGGGGTCGCGCTTGTTGGTGTTGGATTGGAAAACGAATCTCGCGGGCGGCAGTGAGGCTGCGGAAGCGTTGCTGGCGCGGTTGCGGGCGGAATATGCGCCGCAGTTGGAGGCGTATCGCGGGTGTTTGGCGCCGTTTTTCACCGGTGTGCCCATTGAGGTTGCCGTCTATGCGACCAATGTCGGCGATTGGGTGCGTTGGTAGCAGAGTGGGGGATTCCGGGAAAAATGCTTTACAGGCTGAAAATAACGCCGCACGGTCACCGGTTCACCACACTTTATCATGGGTAATCTTAAGAAAAAGCGCCGTCTAAAAATGTCGAAACACAAGCGCCGCAAGCGCCTGAAGTCGAATCGCCATAAGAAGCGCACTTGGCAGAAGTAATTCTGCCGCCACACGCCGACGCTAGGTCGGATCTACCGCTTGGGAAACCAGCCCGCCGCGCTCTGCGACGGGCTTTTCGTTATCCGGTGCTGTAAAAATTGCCGCAATCAACGGCAGCCGGTCCGCTAGGACAGGTTTTCTCCTTGTCTCTCGGGGGTCGGCATCCTATCTCCCTATCCTGCAATCGATTTTCAGATTTCAAGGCCAAATATTGCTCAGGTTGGCCAATCCGGTGTCGATTACCCGCTACCCCCGTCCCCAGCACACTGCATGATGTTCGGCAAAAAAAACAAGGGCTTCTGCGTCGATTTTGGCGATCAGGCTGTGCTCTTGGCGCGCATGAATCACGAGCGAACGCCGTTGGTCGTAGAGGAGATCAAAGAATTCGCGGCCGCCGACACGGAGGGATTACGGACCTATTTACAGAGCGCGGAAGGGCGCGGGCCGACCGGTTACGCGCACTCCAGCTGCGGTATTTTTCCAGCTAAGCGGCTGATTCGGCGCCAGGCGCTTGATCTGAAGAAGATCAAAGAACCGACCTATTTCAAAGAGGTCATCGCTCAACAATTTCGCCTCGAGGCGGACAAATACACGACGCAGATCCTCAATCCAACGGACGGGTCGGATTTCGAAAGCGCGAAAGGCACGCCGAAGGAAGCGCTGTTCTGCGGGATGCCTGCGGAAGATGTCATTGTGTGGCAGGATCGCTTGCTCGAATTGGGCGTATATCCGGAGCGGCTGGAACTCGGTTCGCTCGCGCTGCTCGGGGCGTTGGCGAATTACCAAAAATTCAAAGGCTCCAAGACCCCGGTGCTCCTCTTGGAAATCGGCGACGACGCCACGCAATCCTACATCGTCAGTGCCGATGGTATCGAAGTGACGCGGCCAATCTCGAGTGGCATCGCGGCGATGATTCCGATCGTGCAAAAGGAGCTCGGCCTGAAGGACGAGGAGTCGGCGAAGAAGTTGTTCTATTCCAACACGTTTGATTTCACCAGCATGGGTGGAACGCTCGTGAAGAAATTGCTCAAGGAGCTGCATTCCTCGATTGGCTTTTACGAAGTGCAGACCGGCCAGACGGTCGGGCTCGTGCTCACGACGCAGTTGCCTCCCTCCTTGGCGTGGCTCGGCGGCACGATTGCCAGTGGACTCGGTGTGAGTTCGCTCAAGGTTGAATTGTTGCCGTGGTTAGAATCGCTCGGTATCACTTTCGCCGCTGACGTGGCGACCGATAGTCTCGATGAACGATGGATTGGATTGTTCGGCCTGATGGCCGCTTACGAATATGCTCCTCCAGCTGAAAAAGCGTGATTCAGCGTCAACGGCGGCGCCGGTCTGGCACCCCAATTTCCGCAACTTCGAACGGTTGCCGGACACCAAGGTCGTGCGCACGACCTTCTTCATCAACGCAGCCTCGCTCGCCATCGCCATTACGCTGGCCGGCGTGACCGGTTGGGTGGAATACCAATCCCACGTGCTCGTGCAGCAGACCGAAGGAGCCCAGGCCGCGATCGATACACAGAAAAAGCAAAACGCGGAAAATCTCCGCCTCACCAAACTTTTTGCGGACGAAGAAAAGAAATTTGCCGAAGCGACTACCTTTGTGCGCACGCCGATTACGACCAGTGCGATGATCCTCGAACTCGGTGCCACCCTGCCTCCCGAGATTCAAATCGAATACGTCGATCTGCGGCCGCACGATGAAACGAATCCGTCATGCATTGTGCGCGGCAAAGCAGCGGGCACAAAGGATCAAGCGAGCGGAGCGGCCTCAGCCTACGTGGAGACATTGCGTTCCCACCCAGTGTTTAAGGACCGTTTCGAATCAGTTAATTTGACCGCATTAAATGCCGATCCGCGCGCCGGGGTAATGGTTTTCGAAATCGTCATGCAATTTAAGACCCCCGCCAAGGGAGGGAAAAAATCATGACCGGCGCAGACCTGATCGCCTTCTTCAAGAAGCAACCCATCGCGGTGCTCGGCGGCTTGGTCGTGCTGCTTTGCGTGCTGGATCTCTATTTTCGCGCCGATGCCCGCGCCGAAACGCAGACACAGTTTGAAGCGAAGGAGAAGGAATTGCAGATCGTTGATTCCAACATCCGCAATGGCGCCGCACTCGCCGAACAAACCGCCGCGATGCAGGAAGCGGGCCGCCAGTTCGAAGCCCGCCTCATTCGCGCCAGCCAACTCGCGGTCAATCTCCAAGTATTTTACCGCCTCGAAGCGGAAACCGGCGTGAAGCTCCTCGATGTGCAACAGAGCGCCATCGCTGCTCCACCGCGCAACGCACCGATCAAGCTGTATTCGCCGATTCCCTATTCCGTCAGCGTCCAAGGCGCGTTTGATCAAGTCTTTGATTTTGTCCGCCGCTTGGAAACCGGCCCGCAATTCGCTCGCTTCAAGCAAGTCACGTTCATCAAAGCGACTGCCGGTGGAGAAAACACCTCCGCCGACGGTATGATCGTCAATTTCACCCTCGAATTTCTCGGCACGCCATGAAGCCGCACCGATTCACCTTGCCGATCTCTCTGTTGACGTTGGGCGTTGCTGCTGTCGCGAGTGCTAACGTCGCCGAGCCGGCCAAGCGGATGGAATCGCTCAACACCGCCCGCGCCTTACTCGCGCCGAGACCCGCGGCCGCCGTGGTGGCCGCGTCTAATCCGTTCTACTCCGTGGCCTTCGCCGACGCGATGGCCGGACGCAGCGGCGCCACCGCGGCCAACACCGATAACCCGAGCGCCAAAGCCAATCCCGTGGCCACCCGCCCAGTCGGTCCGCGCCCCAGCCGCGAGTTGCTCGAGTCCATCGCCGCTGGCCTGAAGCCGTCAGGTATTTTCAAGATCGGCGGCAAACAGACCTTGGTCTTCGGCCAAAAACGCGTCCAAGCCGGCGACACCATGGCCGTGATGATTGGTGAGACCAAACACACGCTCACGATCGTCGATATCTCTCCCCCGCATTTCACCATCAGCCTCAATAACGAGGAACTTACCCGGCCCATCAAATGAGGAAGCCCATGAGCACCCGCACACTTACCTCCGCCGCTTTTGCCTTGGCCCTTGTGGTCACTGCCTTTGGCCAATCCGAAGAACCCGCTCCCGCAGCCGTCGCCGTCGTTGGCGCCGACCCGACGCATAATTCGGCCACGCGCAGTAGCGACACGCTCTCCGTCGATTTCCCCGACGAGGATATTCGCACCATCCTGCGCAACGTCGCCGATCTCTTCGAGCTCAACCTCGTCGTGCCCGACACCCTCGTCGGCCGCACCTCGATCAAGTTGCGCGATGTCACGTGGCGCCAGATTTTCCAAGTCGTCCTCTCGCCCGCCGGCTACACCTACGTCGAAGAAGGCAACATCATCAAAGTCCTCAGCAACGAATCACTGAGCATGGAACCGGTCGCGACCGAAGTTTTCATTCTCAATCACGCCAAAGCCAGCGACATCAAGCCCACCGTCGACGGACTCGTCGATCCGGCCTTGGGCGGGAAGATTCTCCTCGATGTGCGCTCCAACGCCCTCGTCGTCACCGAACGCCCGACGCGCATGACGCGCATTCGCACCATCATCGAGCAACTCGACAAAGCCACCGCGCAAGTGGTGATTGAATCGAAGTTCGTCGAAGTCACCGACCGCGACGTCCGCAACATCGGCGTCAACTGGGCCTCGCTCCAAGGCATGCAACTAAGCGCTCGCGGCATGAACCAAGCCTTCGCTCGCGAACGCGGGCAAACTACGACGCAGGGCAATAACACGAGCAACGGCACCACTACCGACTCGATCAATAATAATTCCACCAATAACTCGACGCGGAGCGGCACCCAAAATGACTCCTCGGTCAATGGAACCACGACGGTGACCAACACCGGTGGCTTCACTACTTCGACGACCCAGTCTAACTCGGGCAGCCAACTTCTTCCTGTTACTCGCACCGACGCACTCGGTAATTCGACGACGACCTATGAAGTCGTGCCGATTAGCTCAACCGGCACAACAACGACAACGGCAACTCCGAGTTCGCAGACCAATACGTCTACCAGCACGAACAACGTCAACGGCACCACTGGAGGCACGACGCTTGCTACTGATGTCTCCTCCGTTCTTTCCAATAGCGCCAACACGGCCGTCAGCAATTTACTCGGTCTCACCAACACGACCGGCACGAGCCGCCTTGCCTCCGCCGTCTTCTCCGCCTCCGATTTCAACATCATCGTTTCGGCGCTCAAGTCGCAGAATAACACTAAGGTCGTTTCCAACCCGACCATCGTGACGCTCAACAACACCGAGGCCGTGCTCAACATCGGCTCTGAATTCCCCATCCCGAGCTACACCTACAATTCGGAGCGCGGCAGTTTCGAGGTCTCCGGTTTCGAATACAAACCGATCGGCATCATCCTCAAAGTCACGCCGCAAGTGAACGCGCAAGGCACCATCCGACTCGCGTTGGAACCCGAGGTCAGCCAGCAAAACGGCTCGACGACTTTTGGCGGCGCCGGCGGCGCATCGATTCCGATTATCGCCACGCGCAAAGTGAAGACGCAGATTTCCCTCAAAGACGGCTACACCGCCGGCATCGGCGGACTCATCCAGCAAAGCAAAGACCACGGCGGCACCAAGGTGCCCGTGCTCGGCAGCATCCCGCTGCTTGGCCGGCTGTTCTCCTCCAGGAGCGTGAACGATCAAGCGACGAATCTGCTCATCTTCATCACCGCCAAATCGGTTAACCCTGACGGCGCGTCGCCGGAAGAAGTCTTCTCTCAAAGCGCGCTCGATTCCGTGAGCTCGGTGCCGAAGACCGATCTCCCCGAGAAGAAGAAATAAGCGCCGTCGCGCGCTCACTTTCGCAAGGCCGGTGCCCGCGCGCCGGCCTTTTTTGCGTCCGCCCGCCGCGAATCAATTCACCGTCGGGGCGGGGCCGTTTACCACCAACCTTCCACGAAGCCCTGCACGTATTTGATGCCGAACACGCCGAGATTCTTCGCCGCGTGCGCCGCGATGCAGGGCAGCAGCGAACGCGTCGGGTTCAATTTCCAAAAGCGCACCGTGTAAAACCACAGCGAGCCCGCCAGCACCATCGTCATGCTGAACCACGCCTTCGTGTCGGTCTGCCAGGAAAATTGTCCATCCTCCCAGCGCCACAGGAATGGATGCAGCAGCGCAAAGAGCAGCGAGGCACCGACGATACCGGCGACGAGTGCGGCGCGACCGCGATTCTCGATCACCACGAAGCCGCGAAAAATAAGTTCCTCCACAAACGCTGCCGCCAGGGTGTAAACGCCGAAGAGCACCGTGATGCGGCTTTGTTGTTCGACGACGCCGAGCGCGTATTCGCCGCCCGTCTCGATTGCCAGCAGCACGAGCGCGCCGACGATGGCCGCGACGATGGCGAAGGCTGAACTGGGCGTCGCGCCCGGCAGGGGTTGCTTCGGCGGGGTGCCCGCGCGCGTGGCGCGGTAGTCGTCGAGCCAGAGTTTCCCGACATAGGCCGAGCCGCCGAGAAGCAGGAGCAACACCCAAGGATCATCAGTTCCCATGGGTTAGAAATCGTTATCGAACTCATGCGTGGCAAGACTGGCTTCACCTTTTGGTTAGCTTTTCGGCCGCCGCCACCTAGCGTTGCCCAGTGATGTCCGGTCCGCCGTCCGCTTCCGTCCCTACTACTTCCGCCTCGCCGGAAGTCTTTCGTCGTCTCGCGCCGCAAATGGCCGCGCTCGACGGCTTCATGCAGGCTCAGGTGGCCAGTTTCGAGCCCGAGATTCGCGACATGGCGGCGTATTGCTTAGAGAGCACGGGCAAGCGCCTGCGTCCGGCCTTGGTATTTATCTCCGGCTGGAAAGGCGAGGGCGTGGTGGAGGATCCGTTGGTGCGCGCGGCGGGCGTTTTGGAAATGGTGCATCTGGCGACGCTGGTGCACGACGACATCATGGACGCGGCCGACCTGCGCCGGAATCGCGGCACCGCCTCGCGGCAATTCGGACCCGATGCCGCCGTGTTGCTCGGTGACGCATTGTTTTCCCAAGCCCTGCACATCGCTGCGCAATTTCCCACGACGGAGGTTTGCCGACTTGTCTCCGAATCGACGCGCAAAGTGTGCTCGGGCGAAATCATGCAAACACTGCATCGGCGCGACATGAGTGTGACGCGCGAGGATTATTACCGCGTGATCGATTTGAAGACGGCGGAGCTCTTCCGCGCTGCCTGTTTCCTCGGCGCGCGGCTGGCGGGATTCGGCCCCGAGTTTGTGCAAGCGGCCAACGACTTCGGTCGCCACCTCGGCATCGCTTACCAGATTTACGACGACCTCGTGGATTTTCTCGGCGAAGAGAAAAACATCGGCAAGACGCTCGGCACCGATCTCGCGAGCGGCAAATTGACGCTGCCGCTGATGTTGTTGCTCGAGAAATTGTCGCCTGCCGAACGCGCCGCGGCCATCGCCGCGATGCAGACTGGGCAACCGCTGCCGCTCGCTGCCAGCGTCGAGCAAATGCGTGCGCTCGGTATCGCGGCAGACGTCGCTCACGCAGTTGAAGCGGAACTGGCGTTGGCCCGTGGGGTCTTGGAGGTGCACCGCGACCTCGCTCCCGTGCCGCTCATGCTCCAACTCATCGATTTGTTGAAGGCGCAACTCGCGGCGCTGCACGGCTCGTGTGCTAAACCGTAATTTCCTTTGCCTGCCCTCCGCGGCTGGTTACTCTACCCCTACCGATGAATTTCACGAAGGTCTTCTCTCGGACCCTCGCCACCTCCCCAGAGCGACAGCAGGAGGCGGACAATGATTTTGACGTCGTGAAACGAGTCCAAGCGGGCGAAGTCGCCGCTTTTGACATCTTGATGCGCAAATACCGCGAGCGGCTGTTTGGCGTAGTCTACAATCTTACCTCCAACCGCGAAGATACGGCGGATTTGACGCAGGACGCCTTCATCAAAGCCTTCCAAGCGATCAACCGTTTCCAAGGCCAGTCATCGTTCTTCACCTGGCTCTACAAGATTGCGGTCAACACAACGCTAAGCCATCTGCGCAAGAATAAGATGCGCACATTTTTCTCGTTGGAGAAAATCCAAGAAGAAGACCCCGGTTCGAAGATTCTCTCGGAACTGACCGACAAAACCGGTTCGGGCCGAGACACTTATTTGAAGGAGCTTCAGGAAAAATTGAACGAAGCGATGCAAAAACTGTCTATCAAGCATCGAATGGTCATCACTTTATTTGAAATCGACGGCCTCAGCCACAGCGACATTGCTGAGGTCATGGAATGTTCGGAAGGCACTGTTCGCTCCCGTCTGCACTACGCTAAACAGTTTCTTCAAGGTGAGTTAAATAAATACCTCCGCTGATCGAATGCCCCAATCCAATCCCCAGTCTAAGGTTACGATTGAAACCCTCCTCCGTCTAAAACGGCTGGAGCGACCATCTCCGGAGTTTTGGACTCAATTTGAGGCCGAATTGCGCGAAAAACAGCTCGCCGCTCTCGTGCAACGTCGCACGTGGTGGCAAAAGCTTCCGCATTTGTTGCCGCGTCGCGCTTTTCTCCCGATCGGCGCCGCTGCAGTGCTGACATTTACTTTGGTTTCGGTCCGCGTTTACGGTCCGTCAGAAATTGTGCAAAGCGACGCTGAGTTTAGCGCCCACGAATCTCGTTCGGTAGCGCCGGTGAATATTTCGAGCAGTGTCGCAGCGTCCGCGCCGGTCGTGGCGGAAGCTCGTCCCGAAATCGTGGCAACTCCCGAAGAAATCCCCGAGCCCGCTGCCGCCGTCCGATATTCTGAACAGTTGCCCAAGCAAGTGCGCGAGCTGCTCTCGTGGAGCGCGCCCCGCGTCGAGGATTCGCCGTCCGCGCGTTCGATCGCGGCCAACCTTGCCCGCCTCGAAGAAACCGAGCCGGAACTCGTTAATTCCCTGCTCGCCGGTCATGGCCAGAGTCATGAGCGCTCGGTGCAAATCGGAGCTGCTACCGCGATGGAGATGGTGGCTGTTTCTGCGGTCGGTTCACGTCGCAATCGCTTGTTGGCTCACCTCAGTGAGCGTCAATTCTCGCCAGATCCTTCGGCGCCCGAAGTTGTGCGCGAACGTTTGACACGGCGCTTGGGAGACACGGACAGCTCAAGTGAGTGGACACGCGTCGGCCTCAAGGCTGATCGGGTTTCGCTGAAATTCTAAATCCGGTTCCGCAATTGTCTTTTACGGCCCGCTTCGGCGGGCCTTTTCGTTTTTGTGTTCTCACGGGCGCATCGTAACCTGGCGTTATGCGAACCGAACGTGACTCCATGGGCGAAATGTCAGTGCCGGACGAGGCGCTCTATGGCGCTTCGACACAGCGAGCCGTGCTCAATTTTCCGATCAGCGGAAGACCGCTGCCGGAGGCGTTCATTCGCGGACTTGGCCTTGTGAAATGGGCCTGCGCCCGCGCCAACGCCGACCTTGGTCTATTGCCGGCGGAGAAAAGCGCGCTCATCGAACAAGTCGCGCTCGCCATCGCCGCCGGTGAACTCACGGCGCATTTTCCGATCGATTGTTTTCAAACGGGCTCGGCGACCTCGACCAACATGAACGCCAACGAGGTCATCGCCAACCGCGCCAGCCTACTCACCGGACAACCGCTGGGTTCGCACCGTCCATTGCACCCGAACGACGACGTCAACCTCGGCCAATCGTCCAACGACGTCATTCCGACCGCGTTGCATGTCAGCGTCGCGTTGGCGTTGCAGGTGCAATTGTTGCCCGCGCTCGCGGCGATGGGCGCGACACTCGAAGCGAAGGCGGAGGCGTGGTCCGAGGTCGTGAAGATTGGCCGCACGCACCTGATGGACGCGACGCCGTTGACCGTCGGTCAGGAATTTTCCGGCTACGCCGCGCAAATTGCAAAGTCGACGGAGCGCGGTCGGCAGGCAATTGCGACACTCGGCGAACTCGCCATCGGTGGCACGGCCGTCGGCACTGGGCTCAACACCCATCCGGAATTCGGCGCGCGCGTCGCCCGCGCGTTGACCGAGCGCACCGGCATTCCATTTCGCGAGGCGGCGAATCATTTTGAAGCGCAAGGCGCGCGCGACGATTGCGTCGCCGTCGCCGGCCAGCTCGCGACGATCGCGGCGAGTCTGACGAAGATCGCGAACGACGTGCGTTGGCTCGGCTCGGGTCCGCGCGCGGGTTTGGCGGAATTGCAACTGCCCGCCACGCAGCCCGGCTCGTCAATCATGCCGGGCAAGGTGAATCCAGTGATGAGCGAAATGCTCGTGCAAGTTTGCCTCTACGTCCACGGGCTGACGCAAACCGTGCAACTCGCCGGACGCGAGGGACACTTCGAACTCAACACCACATTGCCCCTGCTCGCGCATTGTTTGCACGAAGCCATCCATTGCCTGACCAACGGCGTGCGCGTGTTCAACGAACGCTGTCTCCTCGGGCTCGAAGTGGATCGCGAACAATGCCAATTGCACGTCGAGCGCTCGCTCATGCTCGTAACGGCGCTGAATCCACTGATCGGTTACGATCAGGCGGCGGCGGTCGCGAAGGAAGCGCACGCAACTGGACGTTCGTTGCGCGAAGTGGTGTTGGAGAAAAAACTACTCGATGCCGCGACACTGGATCGTGCCCTCGACGCGCGCAACATGACGCAACCGACCCAGCACCCGCCGACGCACGACGCGGGCTGAAGGCTTGCATGAGGGAACGAAAATTAAATCGTGGTCGCCAACGATGCCGCTCCATCAAGTCACGTTGACGATTCGCACTGCGGGCCAGGGCTTGCAGGAAATTACCGATGAAGTCGCCCGCGAGCTGGCGCGCAGCGGCCTGGCGAGTGGAGTAGCGACAATGTTTTGTCAGCACACGAGCGCGAGTCTCGTGATCATGGAGAATGCTGATCCGTCGGCGCGTCACGATTTGGAACGCTGGCTCAACCGACTCGTGCCCGAGCGCGATCCCCATTTCACGCACACGCTGGAAGGCGACGACGACATGCCGAGCCACATCAAGATGGCACTTACCCGCACGAGTGAGAGCGTGCCGTTCGCGCACGGCCGGTTGTTGCTCGGCACGTGGCAGGGGATTTTCCTGTGGGAACATCGTCGCCGCGCGCACACGCGCACGATAATCGTGACTTTTAACGGGTGACGGATTTCGCATCGCATCTCGGACGGGTTGCCGCTCCGCTATCGCGGTGAAATCGTCAATTCGGCTGGCGTGGCAATTGCGAAATCTACTTGTCCTGGCTGCCTGCTCGGGAGGAGCGGTAACAACATTCGCCGTCACGCCGGCGCAGCCGAGCAAACAACCCGGCGTTTCCACGCTCGTGAGTGAAGTGGCGCACGGACAGCTGAGTTACCAGCCCTACACTGAAGCGGGCGACACGCTGCCAGATTTTTCACACTGCGGATACGGTGGTGGCGGAGTTGCGTTGCCGGAGGTGACCGTGCGCGAGCGACTCCAACCGCAGGACGGCAAGGGCGATGACACGGCGCGAATTCAGGCGGCGATCGATCGCGTCGCGCAATTGCCACTCGATGAGCAAGGCTTTCGCGGCGCGGTGTTGCTGGAACGCGGTGCGTATCGTTGCGCAGGCGTGCTGCGCATCACCGCGAGCGGCGTGGTCTTGCGAGGGGAAGGCATCGGCCCCGAGGGCACCGTGATTACGGCGACGGCGAAAAAAGCCCAGCCGCTCGTGCAGTTGGGCGGCACAGCTGGACCACGCGCGATACCACGATCGCAAACGGAAATCACCAGCACCTATGTGCCGGTGGGTGCGCGGAGTTTTTCTGTAGCCAATGCGGCAGATTTGGCCGTGGGGCAAACGGTGTTTGTCGTGCGGCGGGGCAATGCCGCGTGGATTACCGAAATCGGTATGGATCGGATCACGCCGCGACCGGATGATCCGAAATCGACGAAGCAGTGGACCCCGTTCGACCTGAAATTCGACCGCGTCATCGTCGCGATTGAAGGCAATGAAATCACCATCGACGCGCCGTTGACTTGCGCAATTGATGCGCGGTGGGGTGGAGGAGCGCTCGTGCGCGTGAATGATGAGCAGCGCATCGAAAAATGCGGGGTGGAAGCTTTCTCCGCGATTTCCACGTTCGATCGCAGTCTGACCGCCACGCACAAGCACGAGCAGGTTTACACCGACGAGGACCACGCCACCTACCTCATCGAATTCGGGGCGGTGAAAAATGCATGGGCGCGCTCGCTCTCGACGCTCGCATTCGCGCATGGCATCGCGTTGGTGTCGGGGGAGGCGAAATGGATCACGATCGTGGAATGCGCGGCGCTGGATCCGGTTTCGCAGATTACCGGCAGTCGACGTTATCCATTTTATCTGAACGGGCAATTGACGCTGGTGCAGCGCTGTTTTGCGCGGCGGGCACGGCATGCCTTTGTCTTTGGTTCGCGCGTGGCGGGGCCGAATGTGTTTCTCGAGTCACGGTCCGAGCGCGATTACGCATCGAGCGAGCCGCATCATCGTTGGTCGGTCGGCGGGCTTTACGATAACGTCGAAGCGCAGATCGCGATTCAGGACCGGCAGTGGATGGGCAGTGGTCACGGCTGGGCGGGCGCGAACTATGTGGTGTGGAACAGCACGGGTTCGCTGATTTGCCAGCAACCTCCGACCGCGCAAAATTTCGCTATCGGCTTCGTCGGCAAGAAGGAGAAAGGCGCGTTCGCGAAGCCTGCCGGATGGTGGGAGAGCGAGGGCAAACCGGTCACACCGCGCAGTCTTTACCGTGCGCAATTGGCGGCACGGTTGGCGCAACAGAAATGACCGCGCCCAGCCGCGCGAAACGCAGCGCGTCGCCTCAGCTCTTCTCCGGCACGCAGATGCCGCAATTGTTCACGAAGAAGTCGTTGCCCTTGTCATCCACGAGAATGAACGCGGGGAAATCCTCCACTTCGATTTTCCACACGGCTTCCATGCCGAATTCAGGATATTCGTGCACTTCAACTTTCTTGATGCTGTCCTTCGCCAGAATCGCCGCGGGGCCACCGATGCTGCCGAGATAAAAACCGCCGTGCTTCTTACACGCGTCGGTGACTTGTTTACTCCGATTGCCTTTGGCGAGCATCACCATCGAGCCGCCGTGCGATTGGAAGAGATCGACGTAACTGTCCATCCGCCCCGCCGTCGTCGGGCCGAACGAACCTGACGCATAGCCAACGGGCGTCTTCGCCGGACCGGCGTAGTAGACAGGATGATTCTTCAAGTAGTCGGGCAGGCCTTGGCCGGCGTCGATGCGTTCCTTGAGTTTCGCGTGCGCGATGTCGCGCGCGACAATCAACGGCCCAGTGAGTAACACGCGCGTGGTGACGGGATACTTGGAAAGTGTCGCGAGAATGTCCGCCATCGGCTGGTTGAGATCGATGCGCACGGATTGATCGTCCTTAAACGTGCGCATTTCCGCCGGAATGAAGCGGCCCGGGTTCGCTTCCATTTCTTCAAGGAAGACGCCATCGGTCGTGATCTTCGCGCGAATGTTGCGATCCGCACTGCACGATACGCCCATGCCGACGGGGCAACTCGCACCGTGGCGCGGCAAGCGGATGATGCGCACATCGAGCGCGAAATATTTACCGCCAAACTGCGCGCCGACGCCGCTTTGCTGCGCAAGCTTGAGCACTTTGGCCTCGAGATCGAGGTCGCGAAATGCGCGTCCGTTCACGTCACCCGTCGTCGGCAGCGTGTCGTAGTATTTCGTCGAAGCGAGTTTGACGACCTTCAGGCAAGTCTCGGCGCTGGTGCCGCCGATGACGAACACGAGGTGATACGGCGGGCACGCCGCGGTCCCGAGCAACTGCATTTTGTCGGCGAAGAATTTCTCGAGACTCTTCGGGTTGAGCAGCGCCTTGGTTTCTTGAAAGAGGTAGGTCTTGTTCGCGGAGCCGCCGCCTTTCGCGACGAACAGCAATTCATACTTCAGGCCTTCGGTGGCGTAGAGATCGATTTGCGCGGGCAGGTTGGTGCCGGTGTTCGTCTCCTTGAACATGTCGAGCGGCGCCGTCTGCGAGTAACGGAGATTTTCTTTCGTGTAACAGTCGTAGATACCGCGCGAAAGCCACTCGGCGTCGTTCGCACCGGTCCAGACCTGTTGACCTTTTTTGCCAAAGACGATCGCGGTGCCGGTATCCTGGCACATCGGCAAAATGCCGCCTGCAGCAATCTCGGCGTTTTTGAGCAACGTCAGCGCGACGTAACGATCGTTATCCGACGCTTCCGGATCGGCGAGGATGGCGGCGACCTGTTCGACGTGTTTCGTGCGCAGGAAAAAATTCGCATCATGCAATGCTTCACGCGCGATGTAGGCGAGCGTTTCCGGGGCGACCTTGAGGATCGGCTTGCCGTCAAATTCCGCCTGCGAAACGCCCTCCTTGGTCAGTAGCCGGTAACGCGTGTCATCCGGCCCAAGTGCGAACGTTTCCGAGTAGGTGAAAGCGGGCGTAGCCATGCGCAGCACAGTAGGCGTGCTCGCGTGGGAAAACAAGCAGCGGTCTCGCCGCCGTGCACCTATAACGCCTGATATCGCAGCGCGTCAGAGAATCTTCAGCTTCGGCAAATCTTGCACATCGATGTAGCCGACGGGCTGGCCGTGGTCGTCGAGTGCGAAGAGATCGGAAATTTTGAACTGTTGGAACAGCTTCAACGCCTCGACCGCGAGCACGTCGGCAGCGATGGTTTTGCCCCCACGCGTCATCACCGCGCCAACCGGTTGCTGCAGAAAATCGAGTCCGCCGTTGAGTGCGGCGCGGCGGAAGTCGCCGTCAGTGAAAATGCCGCTCAATTGCCCGCCTGCTCCGGTCAGCGCGACCGCGCCAGACTTCGCCTTGGTCATGGCAAAAATCGCTTCCTGCACCGTGGTTTTCGCTTCCGGCAAGACTGGGCAACCATCGCCGGTGCGCATGATGTCTTTGACGCGCAACAACAGCGTCAGGCCGAGCGTGCCGGCCGGATGAAATTTCGCGAAATCCTCGCGCGTGAGACCGCGGCTTTCCAAAAGCACCATCGCCAGCGCATCGCCGAGGGCGAGGGCGGCGGTTGTGCTGGCCGTCGGAGCCAGCGCCAGCGGACAGGCTTCGCGCGGCGCGTGATAGACGAGGCGAAAATCGGCGCCGCGCGCCAACTCGCTGTCGGGCGAACCGGTCAACGCGACCGTCTTCAGGCCAAATCGTTCGAAAAGAGGCAACAAGCGCAGCATCTCCGCGGTAGCGCCGCTGTTGCTCAACAAAATCGCGATGTCGCCCGCCGCGCAGAGACCGAGATCGCCATGCAGTGCTTGGGTGGGATCGAGGAAAGTCGAAGGAGCGCCGATGCTGTTAAAAGTGCCGGTGAGCTTCTCGGCGATGTGCGCCGATTTGCCGACTCCGCTGAAGACGACTTTGCGTCCCGCCGCGATCACGGCTTCGACCGCATGCACGGTGGTCACAAAATCCCCGTTTAGCACCGCCGCGGTGGCGTCGAGTGCTTCGCGTTCAATGGTGAGACATTGGCGGGCTTTGGCGAGGATCGTAGCGGAGTCGAGTGGCATCTGAACTTGTATTGCAGTGAGGCGGGCGCAAACCTACTGCTCGCATTCCGTCATTCAACCTCATTCCCGCCGTGAACCGCCCCGTGCGCCAACTTCCAACTCATTTGTTGCTGCTCGCCGCGGTGATGTTGGTCGCGTTGGTCGGTTGCTCAGATGCGACACGCCGTGATTACGCGACCGAGGCGGACGAACCGTATTTCCGGCAGGCCGATCAAATGAAGCGCGGCAACCGGCACCAGGAAGCACTCTCCGCCTACCTCAAAGTGATTGAAAAACGCGGTGACGACGCACCCGAGTCGCACCTCGAAGCGGGTCTGGTTTACCTGCACCATATTCGCGATCCGATCGCGGCGATTTATCATTTCCGCAAATACCTCGCGCTGCGCCCGAACAGCGCCCAAGCGCCACTCGTGCGCCAACGTATCGACGCGGCGATCCGTGATTTTGCCCGCACTTTGCCGGCGCAACCGGTCGAGTCGCAACTGCAGCGCGTCGATCTCATGGCCGCGCTCGATAAGTCCAAACTCGAAAACGACATTCTGAAACAGCAACTCGCCGACTACCAAGGCGGCCGCGAGAGCAGTGTGGCATTGAACGAGAATTCAGTGGCTGGCCGAGTGGCGGCAGCGCGCGAAGCAAACGATTTCAAAATCAGCGTGGACACGTTGCCAACCGTGCGCACGCGTCCACCTGTTCGCACCGAACCGAGCGCGCCACCGCCGCAACCGAAGGCGGAAGCGAGTCGCACACCTGCCGCGACGAAAACGTCACCGACGGCCAATCGCGCGGGCGCGCGTCGTCACATCGTCAAGCAAGGCGACACGTTGTCGAAACTCTCGCAGCAGTATTTCGGCAATCGCACGCGTTGGCGCGACATCTACCAAGCCAATCGCAGTGTGATGAAAAACGACGCCGATCTAAAGGTCGGGATGGAACTCGTCATTCCGCAGTAAGCCGCGAGTCGCACGAGGACCGATTTCTCAAGTCGCGGCGAGCGCCAGCGAGCCGATCTTGCTCTTAGATGAAACTGAGTCCACGCGCTGGCGCTCGCGGCTACGGTGAAATGCGGCGTGAATCATTCTCGCGACGTTTATTGGTGCACACAGGCCGGGCTTTACGCGTCGGTTTCCCCGGGGCAGCGTCCGTCCATGCCCGCTACCTCTCGTCGCACGTCGGTGTTCACGGAATCGCTCATTCGCGAAATGTCGCGGGTGGCCGCCCGCCATGGTGCGGTGAATCTCGCGCAGGGTTTTCCGGATTTTAATCCGCCAGCGGAAATTCTCGCGGCGGCCAAAGCGGAGATGGACACCGATCACCACCAATACGCGATCACGTGGGGAGCAGCGCCTTTGCGCGAAGCACTCGCGGCCAAGCTCACGCATTACACGGGTCAGCCCTGCGATCCTGAAAAGCACCTCATCGTCACTTGCGGCGCGACGGAGGCGATGATGGTGGCGGTGATGACGGTGACCGATGTCGGCGACCGCATCGGATTGTTTTCACCGTTCTATGAAAATTACAGTGCGGACGCGATTCTTGCGGGCGTGACGCCTGTTTTCGCCACGTTGCGCGCGCCGGATTACGCGATCGATTTCGCTGAGTTGCGCCGCGTGTTCGCGAGCGGGATCAAGGCGTTCATTCTCTGTAATCCATCCAATCCTACCGGCAAAGTTTTCACCCGCGCCGAACTCGAACAAATCGCCGCGCTCGCGCAGGAGTTCGACGTGTGGATCATCACCGACGAAGTTTACGAGCATATCGTCTTCGCGCCGCACCAGCATGTTTATCTCTCGTCGCTCCCCGGCATGGCCGAGCGCACGATCATGTGCAGTTCGTTGTCGAAGACCTTTGCGATCACGGGATGGCGCTTGGGCTACATTTTCGGTTCGGCGACGATGGTGGCGCAGGGACGCAAGGTGCACGATTTTCTCACCGTCGGTGCGGCGGCGCCATTGCAACACGCGATTGCGACCGGTTTGCGCCTGCCGCCGAGTTACTACGACAAACTCGCGTTGGAATACACGGCCCGCCGCGATATTTTTCTGCATTACCTCGACCAGACTGGGCTTAGTTACACGCGTCCGCAGGGCGCGTATTTCGTCATGCTCGACGTTTCGCCATTCGGCTACGCCAACGACATCGAATTTTCGCATTGGATGACGAAGGAGATCGGCGTCGCGCCGGTGCCGGGATCGGTGTTTTTTCACGAGCCGGAGCATCGATATGTGCGGCTAAATTTTGCGAAACGGCACGAGACGTTGCACGCGGCCGGCGAACGATTGCTGCAGTTGCGCCGCGGTTAATTGCAATGATGCGCGGGATTGAGAATAAACTGTTGGACTGAGTGAATTTTTTACTGGTCGAATGAGTTGGCCCGCCACTCGGTTAGGGAAGCGAGAGGACGAAAGGGGCGATTTGCGTCGTGCCACCACGCGACCACCGCGAAACTAACTAGTCCGGTCTCCGGATCCCTTCGCATGTTTCGTTCCCATACTCTCCTCTTCATTTTTCTTGGCTTAACTTCGGCTGTCTTTGCGACACCGGCGATCGATCAGCGCATCGAAGAAGCGGCGCGCGATACGTTTAATCTCCGCGTCGTGTTAGGCGACCAAGGGACACTTTCGATTCACTCGCTCAACGGCGTGGTTGCGCTCACCGGCACGGTGCGCGATGTCGAAAGCAAACGACTCGCCGGCAGCACCATTGAGCATATCAGCGGTGTGGCGCGCGTGGATAATTCGTTGATTGTCTCAGATACTCCTCCGGAGTTTTCCGATGGCTGGATTGGAAATGCGATCCGTCGTCGTTTGATGGTGCAGGCCAATCTCAACATTGAAGCGCTGCGCATCGCGGTGGATAATGGCTTCGTTACCCTTTCCGGCACGAGTCAGACCCACACCCAGAAGGAGCAGATGGCCGCGGTCGCCGCGACAATTCCGCGAGTGCGGGGGGTGAACAACGACCTGACGATCAGTATGGGCTCCGCAGCCGGAGAACGTTCGATGGATCGCGTCGATGACGCGTCCTTGAACACCTTGATTAAGCAGGCGCTCTTCGAGCGCCATGGCCAACGGCGCTACGACATCACTGTGCGCACGCGCGACGGGCTGGTCATGATTTCCGGCATGATCGAATCAGATCAGGAGAAAAGCGCGATTAGCGCCATGATCCGGGCAATTCGCGGCACGCGCGAAGTTTCCAACAACCTCCGCGTCCGCGCCTAAGCGGCACGGACACGGGGGGAGCGTCAGAGTGCGCCGATTGATTCGTCGAGCACGGCGAGGAGGAAATCCGCGTCGTCCTTCGTGATGTTCATCGGAGGTGCGAAACGAATCGTCTGTCCCCACAAGCCGCCCTTGCCGAGTAGTAGGCCGAGCTCGCGCGCGTTTTCCACGACTTGAGCGCAGGCTTCCTTCGCCGGCTCTTTGGTGGCGCGATCCTTCACAAACTCGATACCGAGCATCAAGCCGCGGCCGCGCACATCGCCGATGAGCGGGTATTTCGCCTTCAGCTTGTTGAGGCCGGCGAGGATGTAGTTGCCGAGTTCGAGACAGTTTTGCTGCGTCTTTTCGTTCTCAATCACTTCCAGCACGGCCTTGCCGATGGCGCTGGCCACGGGATTACCACCGAAAGTGTTGAAGTGCGTTTTCTGCGCGAGCATCGCGGCGATTTTCGGCGTGGTGACGACGGCACCGAGTGGTGCGCCGTTGCCGATGCCTTTCGCCATCGTGACGATGTCAGGAATGACACCCTGCGTCTCGAAGCCCCAGAAATGCGTGCCCGTGCGACCGAAGCCTGTTTGCACTTCGTCGGCGATGCAGACGCCGCCCGCAGCGCGCACGTGTTCGTAGGCCCCTTTGAGATAACCTTGCGGAAACTCGACGAAACCGCCGACGCCTTGAATCGATTCGGCGATAAACGCCGCGACTTTGCCCGGCGTGGTGTATTCGATGACCTGCTTGACGTCGTCGGCGTATTTGCGACCGGCATCAGCATCATCGTAGCCGTAGACGCCACGGTAAGGATACGGGGCGAGCGCGTGATGCACGCCGAAGCTGTGCGGGACATTGAACTTCCACGCACTGTTCGCGGTTACGCCCATGCCGGCGGCGTTGCCGCCGTGGTAGGCGTTGCGCAGTGCGATGACGTCGTAGTTGCCTGTGTAGAGACGCGCCATGAGCAGCGCGAGATCGTTGGCTTCGGAACCGGAGTTGACGAAGTAACAAACCTTAAGGTCGCCGGGCAATTTCGACGCGAGCTTCTCGGCGTATTCGCCGATGTTCGGGTGCAAATAGAGCGTCGTCGCGTGTTGCAGCATTTCGTTTTGCTTCTGCGTCGCGGCGACGATGTGCGGGTGACAATGGCCGACACTGATCGTCACGATGCCGCCGAGTCCGTCGAGGTAACGCTTGCCGGTGTGATCCCACACCCACTGCATCTTGCCCTCCACGATCATGATCGGCTGCTTGTAGTAGATCAGAATGCCGGGACTGAGGTGTTGCTTGCGCTGCGCCAAAACCTGTTCGGCAGTTGGACCAGCGTAAGTCGCCGGTTTGAACGAAGTGGGAGGGAGGGGGATGGATTTCATGAGAGGAGTGAGGTGGATAAGTGACGAGTCTAGCGCGGAGACATGACTTTGCGCAAGGCGAGGTAAACGATGAAGGCGAGGCCGAAGCCGGTGAACCACGCGTAGGAGTAGAGGTTCATCCAGAACGCGCTGACATCGGCGACGGCGTTGATCGTGCCGAGGAAGCCGGGGATGTTCGGCAAAATGCCAATCACGAGCGCGATGATGGCGATCGGATTGAAGCCGCCGCGGTAGGTGTATTCACCCTTGGAGCGGTAGAGATCGCGGAGATTCAGCTCCGTGCGGCGCACGACGAAATAGTCCGCGATGAGAATGCCGCCAATCGGTCCGAGTAACGCGCTGTAACCGATCAACCACGTGAAGATGTAGCCGGAAGGATCGGCGACGAGCTTCCACGGCATCATGGCAATGCCGATGACGCCCGTGATGAGACCACCGGCGCGGCGGCTGATGCGGTGCGGCGCGAGGTTGGAAAACGAAATCGCCGGCGAGACGACGTTGGCGGCGAGATTGGTAGTCAACGTCGCGAGCGTGAGCGCGAACATCGCGACGAGTGTCACCATCACATTATCGAAGCGTGACATCAGCTCGATCGGATCCCAAATCGTTTCGCCAAAGATCACGACAGTCGCGCTCGTCACGGCGACGCCGATAAAGGCGTAGAACGGCATCGTGGTATTAAGGCCGAGCGCTTGGCCGACGATCTGGTCTTTTTGACTGCGGGCGAGGCGCGTGAAATCAGGAATGTTGAGCGAGAGCGTGGCCCAGAAACCGACCATGCCGGTGAGGCCGGGGACGAAGAATTTCCAGAAATCAGCATTGGTCGCGAATTTCGAAGGTTGTCCGAGCATCGGCCCGAAGCCGCCCGCTTTGAAATAAGCCCAGCCGAGCAGTGCCACGCCGATGAGGAGCAAGAGCGGCGCGCCCCAATTCTCCACGACGCGAATCGATTCCATGCCGCGCCAAAAAATCCAGACATTGAGCGTCCAGAACAGCATGAAGCAGACAAACTGCGCCGCGTTGATCCCGATGAAACCCAGCTCCGGCGCTTGGGCGAGTGCGGGCACGACGACGAGGGCGAGTTTGTAGATCGCCCAGCCGCCGATCCAAGTTTGAATCCCGAACCAACCGCACGCGACGATGGCGCGGAGGATCGCAGGGATGTTGGCACCGAGCACGCCGAACGAGGCGCGAGCGAACACGGGGAATGAGATGCCGTATTTCGTGCCCGCGTGGGCGTTGAGCACCATCGGAATCAGCACAATGAGATTGCCGAGAAACACCGTCAGCACCGCCTGCCACCAATTCATGCCGCCGCTAATCAAACTCGACGCCAGCATGTAGGTGGGAATGCACACGCTCATGCCAACCCACAGCGCCGCGATGTTCCACTGCGTCCAAGTGCGCTGCGACTGCGGCACCGGCGCGAGTTCTTCGTTGGAAAGATGGTTGTCTGCCGAATCGGGCGAGGTGGTCATGGGAAATAAGCTCCAAGCGCCAACACCCAAACTCCAGTGAAACTCCAAGCTCCAAACACCAGCAGCGGCGCAGGCAAATTTGGGCGCTTCATGATTGGTGTTTCTTTGGGGGTTGGGTGTTGGGGCTTGGAGCTTCCACTTCGTCAGAAGTGGCTCGGCTTGCGTTGCAGGAACTGGCCGCGGCCAACGGTGCCGCAGAATTTGCCGTCGCGCGCCGCCACTTGTCCGCGCACGGTGACGACACTGGCGCGACCTTCGAGCGGCCAGCCTTCGAAAGCGCTGTAATCGACCGCCATGTGCTGCGTCTTCACTGAAATCTTTCCACGGTAATTCGGATCGAATACGACGAGATCCGCATCTGCGCCCGGTTGGATGGCGCCTTTGCGCGGGAAGAGATCGAAGAGCTTCGCGGCCTGCGTGCTGGCGACATCGACAAATTGATGCAGGTCGATTTTGCCCGTCTTGACGCCGTAGGTGTAGAGGAGATTCACTCGTTCTTCGAGTGACGGAATGCCGTTGGGAATCTTGGTGAAATCGTCTCGGCCCATGGGCTTTTGCTTCTCGAAATCAAATGGCGCGTGGTCGGTCGCGACCGTTTGCACGAGTCCATCGCGCAAACCATTCCAGAGGACGGCCTGATTGCGTTCGTCGCGCAGCGGCGGAGACATCACGTATTTCGCGCCCTCGAAGTTCGGGCGCTCGGCGTAGGATTTGTCGAGCGTGAGGTATTGGATGAGCGTCTCGACGCCGACACGCACACCGCGTTGGCGGGCGGCAATGGCTTGGTCGAGCGCTTCCTTGCAGCTCAGGTGCACGATGTAAGTCGCCGCACCGGTGAGCTCGGCAAACGTCATCAAATGATGCACGCCTTCAGCCTCGACGGACGGCGGGCGGCTTTCGTGGTGTTGGCCCGGATCGGTTTTGCCCGCCGCGAGCAACTCCTTGCAGCGCTCCGCGACGAGCGTCTCGTTTTCGCAATGCGCGGTGACAATGACGCCGAGTTCCTTGGCGAGCTTGAGCGTCCGGTAGAGTTCGGTGTCGTCGATGCCGAAGGCACCTTTGTAGGCGAGGAAGATTTTGAACGACGCGATGCCGCGTCGCACAATTTCGCGCAACTGGGTTTCCGTCTGCGCGTCGAATTTCGTCACGCCCATGTGAAACGTGAAATCACACGCCGACTTGCCCTCGGCCTGACTCATCCACAGTTCGAAACTTTCGAGCGCCGCATCGGTGCGCGACGGACAGCACATTTCGATCAGTGTTGTCGTGCCACCAACGAGCGCGGCGCGACTGCCGGATTCGTAAGTATCCTTCGCATACGTGCCCATGAACGGCAGGTAAATGTGCACGTGCGGGTCAATGAAGCCCGGAAAGACATACTTGCCCGTGGCGTCGATCACCTCGCAACCCGCGGGGGCGGCGATGTCGCGGTCGATCCGCGTGATGGTTTCGCCTTCGCAGAAAATATCGGCGACGTAACGGCTGTCGGCGGTGATGATTTCACCGTTTTTAATTAAGAGGCTCATGGAATTTACGGATCAAGGCAGGTCACCACGAAATACACCAAATACACGAAAACTCGTTACTCGGGGATTTGGTGTGATTCGTGTATTTCGTGGTGAAAACGGATTGGTTACTTCTTCCAAACATCACCGACGTCGCCGCCGAACCAGCGCGACGAGACGACTTTTTGCTGGGTGTAGAATTGGATGCTCTCTTTCCCTTGAATGTGGAGATCGCCGTAGAAGGAATCGTCCCAACCGGTGAACGGGAACATCGCCATCGTGGCGGGGACGCCGACGTTGACGCCGACCATGCCGGCTTTGACGCGCATCGTGAACTCGCGCGCGGCGCGTCCATTGTTGGTGAAGATCGCGGCGCCGTTGCCGAAGGACGACGTGCTCGCTTGCGCGATCGCGGCGTCGAGGTCGTCCATGCGCATGACGTTGAGCACGGGACCGAAGACTTCTTCCTTGGCGAGCGTCATGTTGTTTTCGACGCCGTCGATCACGGTGGCGCCGATGTAGAAACCATTCGGGGCGTCGGCGATTTTCACATTGCGACCATCGGCGAGCACTTTGGCGCCTTCCTTCTCGCCAGTGGCGACGAGGCCGAGAACGCGATCGCGGTGTTGCGCGGTGATGACGGGGCCCATGTCGGGCTGGTTGGCGCGGTCGGTCGGGCCGACTTTGATCGCGCTGGCAGCCTTGACGAGATCAGGGAGGAAGAGATCGCCCGCGGCACCGACGGCGATGGCGGTGGAGCCCGCCATGCAACGCTCGCCCGCGCAGCCGAACGCGGCGGTGACGAGATTCTCGACGGTCTTGCCGACATCGGCATCGGGCATGACGACGATGTAATTCTTCGCGCCGCCATTGGCCTGGACGCGTTTGCCGTGCTTCGTGCCAGTTTCGTAAATGTATTTGGCGATGGGCGTCGAGCCGACGAAGGAGATCGCTTTCACCTTCGGGTGCGTGAGCAGCGTGTCGACGGATTCGCGGCCGCCGTGCACGATGTTGAACACGCCTTTCGGGCAACCGGCTTGTTCGAGCAATTGCCCGAGTAACACTGCGCTGAGCGGCACTTTCTCGCTCGGTTTCAGGACGAACGTGTTACCGCAGGCGATCGCGTTCGGAAACATCCAGAGCGGCACCATTGCCGGGAAATTAAACGGCGTGATGCCGACGCAAACGCCGAGCGGCATGTTGATGGTGTCGCAATCGACCCCGCGCGCGATGTTGCGCAGCGAGTCACCGAAGAGGAGCGTGGGAATGCCGCAGGCGTATTCGATGTTTTCGATGCCGCGGAACACTTCGCCGCGCGCCTCGATGTGCGTCTTACCGTGTTCGCGCGAGATCGTCTGACAGAACAAATCGAAGTTCTGCTCGAAGAGTTGGCGGAAGCGAAAGAAGAGGCGCGCGCGCTCGACCGGTGGCGTATCGCGCCACGCTGGGAAGGCGGCGTGGGCGGCCTCGACGGCGGCATTGACCTCGGCCGCGCCACCGGCGGGACACTCGGCGATGACTTCACCGGTCGACGGATTGTAGACCGGCGTCGAGGGCATGTTGGGCTGTTGCCATTCGCCGTTGATAAAGAGGGGACAGGAGTAGGGGATCATAATATTATTTGGATTTACCACAAAGGCGCAGAGACGCAGAGAAAACCAAGGTTAGACTGGGTGGCTTAGGATGACGCGACGGATTCCGTCCTTCAATACGGGGACGTTGAAATTAATGAGGAGACCCAATGAAAGCCGCTCGAGTTTCAAGTAGGTCAGCAACTGTGCTTGGTGGATCGGCAGCAATTCGGTGACAACTTTTAGTTCGAGAAGCAGGTTCCGCTCGACGACGAAATCTAGACGATAGTCACACGGCAACACGGTGTCTTTGTAGCGTAATGGAACTTTGCGCTGTCGTTCGAAGATCAGGCTCGTCCGCGCGAGTTCGTAGGCGAGCGCCTCCTCGTAGACCGATTCCAGCAAGCCGGGACCAAGTTCGCGATGCACTTCGATGCACAAGCCGATGACCTGATGACTCAGGTCATTCAGGTTCAGACTTTGTGTCTCTGTGCCTCTGTGGTTCAAGTCGATTACGGATGCGGCGGCATCGGCTGCATTTCGCCGCGTGCGACTTTGGCTTGGTAGTTGGACCACGACATGGGTTCGTGGTCGCCGCTGGTCACGGTCATCGTGATACATTCGTCGACTGGGCAGACGAGTGAGCAGAGGTTGCAACCCACGCAGTCCTCCTCGCGGACAACCGGCACCGGTTTGTGCGGCACGCGACCGGGTCCGAGATTGAGGCCGAGTTCGTCCGGCGACTTCAAATCGATGCACTGGTGCGCGCCGTCTTCGCAGGCGATGTAGCAGAGGTTGCAGCCGATGCACTTGTCGTAATCGATGCGGGCGACGCGCTGAAACTTCAGATCAAGATTCTCCCACTTGTTGAGTTTGTTGACCGCGAGACCGCGCAACTCGTCGAGCGACTTCATGCCCTTGCTGTCGAGGTAGGCGCTGAGTCCGTCGTTGAGGTCTTCCGCGATGCGGAAGCCGTAATGCATAATCGCGGTGCAAACTTGGAGCGAAGTGGAACCGAGCGCGATGAACTCGGCGGCGTCGCGCCATGTCGTGATGCCACCGATGCCGGAGATGGGCAGACCGACTTCGGGATCGGCGGCGCAGGCTTGCACCATGTTGAGCGCGATCGGCTTCACTGCCGGTCCGCAATAACCGCCGTGTGAACTCAGGCCGGCGACAGTCGGCTCCGGCACGAACGTGTCGAGATTCACGTTGGTGATCGAATTGATCGTGTTGATCAGCGAAATCGCGTTGGCGCCGGCGCGTTTGGCGGCGCGGGCGACGGCGGTGACGTCGGTGATGTTGGGCGTGAGTTTCACGATCACGGGAATGGTGGCGACTTCCATGACCCAACTCGTGATGCGTTCCGCGACGGCGGGTTGCTGGCCGACAGCGGAGCCCATGCCGCGTTCGCACATGCCGTGCGGGCAGCCGTAGTTGAGCTCGATGCCGTCGGCACCGGCGTCGGCGGCGCGCTTGACGAACTCGTGCCACTGTTCGCGCGATTCCACCATCAACGACGCGATAACGGCGTGGTGCGGCCAACGTTTTTTCACTTCGGCAATTTCGCGGAAATTAGTCTCGGGCGAACGATCGGAGATCAGCTCGATGTTATTGAGGCCGATCATGCGCTCGGTGCCGCTGTTGAGCGCGGAGTAACGCGAGGCGACGTTGACGATCGGCGTGCCGATGGTTTTCCACACGACGCCGCCCCAACCGGCTTCAAATGCGCGATGCGCTTGGTAGGCGGTGTTGGCCGGCGGGCCGGACGCGACCCAGAAAGGATTGGGAGATTTGATTCCGGCGAGATTGCAACTGAGGTCAGCCATGGGAGAGGTAAGTGATGAGGGGCGAGTGAAGAGTGATGAGTTACTTGGTCAGCGCGGCTTCGAGTTCGTGGGCGCGGACGGGGGCGAGGAGACCGGAGCCAGTGGCGCCGGTCTTCGAACCGAGACGCGACGGCTGCACCAGTGGCGTGGCGGTTTCCTGAGTGAGAAATGAGTGGATGCCGTGCGCGGCTTTTTTGCCTTCGCCGACGGCGTTCACGACTTCGCGACCGCCGTTGCCGCAATCACCGCCGGCGAAAACGTGCGGCAAGTTGGTTTGACCGGTGGCTTTGTCGTGGGTGACCACGCCGCGGTCATCGACGGTGAGATCGGGGAAAAGTTTTTGGAGGAACGAGCCTTGTTTCTCCTGGCCGACGGCTTTGAGCACGAGGTCGCAGGACTCGATAAATTCACTGCCGGCGATAACTTCGGCTTTGCCGTTCACCACTCGTGTGCGAACGAGTTTGATGCCGGAGACGCGGCCGTCGGTCGCGATGATTTCCACGGGCGCGGCGTTGAAGATGAATTCCGCGCCGTCGCTTTTCGCGAGGTCGTATTCGAAATGGTAGGCGGACATGTCGCCTTCGCCGCGACGGTAGATGATAAAGGAGCGCTCGGCCCCGAGGCGCTTCGATTGCGAGACGGCGTCGATGGCGGTGTTGCCGCAACCGATGACGGCGACGCGACGACCCACCGGCACGGTTTCGATCGGCTGCGTGCGGAGGTCGGCGATGAATTCGAGCGCGTCGCGCACTTCGGGCAAATCCTCGCCGGGGATGCGAAGGCGCGTGCCCGCGCCGAGGCCGACTCCGACGAAGATGGCGTCGTAGTCTTTCTCGAGTTGGGCGATGGTGATGTCGGTGCCGACGTTGACGCCGCAACGGATTTCGACGCCAAGCGATTTCACCAATTCAACTTCCTGCAAACTGACCGCGGGCTTCATCTTGTAGTAAGCGATGCCGTAAGTGTTGAGGCCGCCGGGTTGCGCCTGCTTTTCGAAAATAGTGACGCTGTGACCGAGTTGCGCGAGTGTGGCGGCGCAACCAAGGCCGGCGGGGCCGGAACCGATCACGGCGATACGTTTGCCGGATTTTTGCGCGGGCGGCGGCGGCAGGACGTTGAGGCCGCGCTCGTTGACGTAGTCGGTGGCGTAGCGCTGGAGGCGTCCGATCTGAATTGGTTTCTCATCGCGGTCTTCGAGCACGCAAGCGCCTTCGCACAACACTTTCGTCGGGCACACCCGCGCGCACGAATCGCCGAGGATGTTGGCGGTGAGAATCGTTTTGGCCGCACCAGCGGGATTGCCGAAGGCAATTTTCTTGATGAAGGCCGGCACATCGATGCCGGTCGGACATGCCATGATGCATGGTGCATCGAAGCAAAAGAGGCAGCGGTTGGCTTCGATCACGGCTTCCTGCGGACGGAGCGGCGGTTTGATTTCGGCGAAATTGGCCGCGATGACGTCTGCCGAAAGCAGTGGCTGGAGGGGCATGATGAGAGAGCGAGTTGCGCATGTGCGCCAGAACTCAGCGGGGAATCAGAGGGTTAACCAGCGGGCGATTCCCCGGACCGCAGTCCGGCACCACGTGCATGAGGTTTGAGGTGAAAGGTGGTTTGAATGTTGGTGAGTTTGTTTTACATTCCAAGTCATAAATTGCCTAACTCCCCTGTGTCCGCTACTTTGCGGGCACAACTTTCAACTCCGAATTTAGTTTATGAACCACCCCGACGCGCAACGCACCATCACCGAACTCAAAGAACTCCGCCTGCTCACCGGTGACGAGCATGGTGCGCAACGTGTCGCCTTCACGCCGACGTGGGAGAAAGCGCGCGCGTGGCTGCGCGAGAAGTTGGCGGAGTTGCCCGTCGAAGTGCACACCGATGCGGCGGGAAATCTCTGGGCGACGTTGCGCGGCGCAAGTGAAAAGGAATTGTTGATCGGCGGTCACATTGACTCGGTGCCGAATGGCGGCTGGCTCGACGGCTGTCTCAACGTCATGGCGGGCGTCGCGATTTTGCGCCGCCTTAACGAACAATCCGCGGGGCGTCCGCCGGTGACCGTGCGCGTGGTGGATTGGGCCGACGAGGAAGGCGCGCGTTTTGGCAAAAGTCTTTTCGGTTCCTCCGCGTGCTCCGGCAATCTCGACATGGCCGAAGCGCGCGGACTGCGCGACAAAGCCGGCGTCACTCTACCGGACGCACTCAAGGGGATCGGTGTCGATTTCGAGCGCGTAAAGGAGAGCGGCGTCGAATTGAAGAACGCCGCGGCCTATCTCGAACTGCACATCGAGCAAGGTCCGGTGTTGCTCGATCTCGATTTGCCGCTCGGCGCGGTGCTCGGCACGTTTGGCGTGCAACGTCACGCGATCACTTTCCACGGTCAGGCCGCGCACTCCGGCAGCACGCCGATGAATCGCCGCAAGGACGCGTTGCTCGCCGCAGCGCGGATGAGTCCGGAAATTTACGCGATCACCGACCGTCACGGCGGCGTGTGCACCATCGGTTCGTGCACGACGAAACCCGGCATCGTCACGAGTGTGGTGGAGGAGTGTCGCATCACGCTCGACCAACGCCACCTCGACGGCGCAGCGTTGGACCGGATGTTGGCGGAGGCGAAGGCGGCGAGTGAACGCTTCGCGCGCGAAGGCAATGTGCGCGTGACATGGGAACGGTTGTGGGAGATCGCGCCGATTCCGTTTCACGCGGAGCTGATCGATTTTTGCGACACCGCGATCAAGGAAACTTGCGGCACGTCGCACCGGCTGCCCTCCGGGCCGCTGCACGATGCCGCCGAAGTGGCGCGCGCGGGTGTGCCGACGGTGATGATGTTCGTGCAGAGTCTGCACGGCATCAGTCACAACAAAATCGAAGACACCAAAGAAGAGCACCTTGCTCAATGCGTGGTCGCGTTCGACCGCCTTGCGGACAAAGCGATGGCGTGGATCGCGCGCGGTTGAGCGGCGCGCGCGTTTGGTTCTCCGCGCGGTTTTTTAACTGAGTGCCGTGCGCAAAGCGCGGGCTTCGGCGAGTAATTCCTGCGCGGCAGCAAGCGTATCGTCAGCGGCGACGGCGTGGGCGTCGGCATGAGCCGCGTCCGCCATTTGGTTTTCCGTGTGGTCGTCGTCGGGTTCGCCGAGTCCGGCTTCGCGGTAACGGCGCAGCCGCTCAACGATCAGGTCGCGAATTTCCGTCGCGCTTTCGACACTGTGAAAAATTCCGGTGTGCAGCGAGTCCTCGACGTCTTCGCCGTGTTTCTGGCCGCCGCCGGCGGACTGCACGTGGACATCGGCGAGACCGAGGAAGCGTTGGATGGGGCCTTGCTTGACCTCAACCTGTTGAAGGTTGGCGAAGCTCATGGTCGATTCGCGCATCGAGAACAAGCCGGTGCGAATCCGCAGGCTGCGATCGGTGACGATATACCAGTGCTGCTCGAAGTTCAGACGCACGGCGGCGTAGCCAAAGGGAAGTTGGGCGATGAAGAATACGACCGCGGCGTATTCGAAAAAATGGAGCATCGGAAAAACCCACTCCGGAAACCGGGCGACGGTGCGCACGAAGCCTTCTTTGCCTTGGCGTCGCGCTTTGCTGCGGGATTTTTTGGCGGGAGGTTCTGCCGCCGCCTTGTCGACAGCGGTCGCGGCCGGAGCAACGGTTTCAGTCGCGGTGACTTCTGGCGGGGCTTCGGCAGCGGGCGCTGGCGCACTGGCTTGGGCTGCTGATGCGGCGGTGTTGGCGGCGCGCACGGCGTTTACCTCCGTCTCGAAGTAGTCGAGCATGGCAAAGGAAAACACCAAGCTGGCGGCGGCACCGAAGAGCGTGAGGAGCCAGCGCAGGAGGCGCAGTTTGTAGTAATTGCGGCCGGCGCGGAAGATGCGGATTGAGCCGACGGCGCCCGCGGGCGGTTCCGGTTCGTGCGGGAGGCGTGCGACACGCAGCACTTTTTCACTGAGCCAATTATACATGGCTGGAATCCTCGGTGGCGGTGCCGCGTGCTTGCAGCGCGAGGCGGGTAGCGCGGAGTTCCTGCGCAACTTCACGTAGGGCGGCGGCGAGTTCCCCGTGATTGGCGGTGTTGGCCGCAGCGTGTTCGGACGAGGAGCGGGCGGGCGCGTCCTTCACACCGCGCATTTTCGAATAGAGGAAATCGCGTAGCGGCTCGAATTCCTTGAGGCCTTCAATCGTCATCTCGGCACCGGAGTTGCCGCTCGCGGTTTGCACCATGATTTTGGCGAGGCCGAGCCAGCGTTCGATGACGTTTGATTTGAGATGAATGTCCTGGATGCGCGCGTAGTTGATGATGACTTCGCGGCGAAAGAGGATACCCCAACGCATGGAGATGCCTTCATCGGTGAATTGGTAGCGCAACGTCGAGTAACGGAACCATGCCGGGAGAATCAGGAACGGAAACGCCGGCGGAAACGCACAGCAGCTGATCAGGTAGTATTTCCACAGATCAGGGTGGGGGCGCTCGATTGCGCGGATCGCCGTGTCAGTCAGGGGTGGATGCACGCCGCGAGTGAGCGCAAAACTGGTGCGAACGACAAGTGCGCAAGTGCGAATGGTCGCGCGGCGGGATTGAGCGGTGGGAATGAGCGGTGGGAGTGGGTGGCGGGGGTGCGCGAAACTGGAAAGGTAAGGCCCGGCGCGGCATGAATCTGTAGCGGTGAGCGGCAGCGAGCCGTGGCGCGGCCGAGTCGGCTCGCGGGCGCTCGCCGCTACGAGAGAGATTGGGAGGGTCGGCGCTCCGCGCAACGCGCTACGGGAAATCAGGGAGCGTATTCGGCCCAACTCGAACTGGTCTCCGTCACGCGCACACTGGCCACGCGCACGTGCGCGTGAATTGCATAAGTGGCGGGCGGCGCCGCCGCGGCCGTGGCGAGGCGGGTGGTGAATTCGTCGAAAATCGTCTTCGCCATCACTTCGCTGGTTGGATCGGTGTCGCGAAACGGAATCACGCGTTCGCCGTAAGTCTGGGTGAGCGACGCGAAGTTGGGATCGGCGGTGTTGATCGCAAGCGCGTGATCCCACCGGTCGAGGAAGTCGGCGAGGAGCCGCTTGATCGCTTTGAAGTCGCACACCATGTCGTTCGCGTCGAGCGCGTCGGCCACGAGCACAACTTCGACTTTGCGACTGTGTCCGTGCGGAAAGCGGCATTTCTCCGGATGCTTGCTGAGCAAGTGTCCGCTTTCGATCTCGAAGGTTTTGCCAATGCGGTAAGGCATGGCTCAGACGACTTTCGAGAAACCGTTGCGCTGCTTGGCGAGATGCGCGTCGAAACGCATCGCGATGATGCGCACGAAGAGACGACCGAGCGGAGTGACGTCGATGCCGGTCGCAGAGCGCACGACCAGTCCGTCGGCGACGAGGTCGTCGAGTCCGCTCAGTTCCGTTGCGTAGGTGCTGGCGAAGTCGAGGCCGAGTTGTTGCGACAACCGCGCGAAATCGAGACCGCGGGCGCACATGATATCGGTGATGATGGTGCGGCGGCGGCGGTCGTCTGCGGAGAGCAAATAGCCGCGCTCGATCGGCAGGCGACCGGCGGTGATCGCGTCGATGTATTCCGGCAGGTCTTTGTAATTCTGGCGGAACGAACCGTCGGTTTGCGAAATCGACGACATGCCGAAACCGTAGAGCGACGCGCCCGCGCGGGTCGTGTAGCCTTGGAAATTGCGGTGGAGCGTGCCTTCGACGAAGGCGACGGCGAGTTCGTCCTCGGGTCGTGCGAAGTGATCCATGCCAATCTGCGCGTAGCCCGCAGCGACGAGCTTCTGCGTCGCGGTGTTGAGCATCGCGAGTTTCACTTCGGTGGTCGGCAATTGCTGGCGGTCGTCGAAGATTTTTTGCGCAGGCTTGATCCACGGCACGTGCGCGTAACTGAACACGGCGAGACGGTCGGGATTGAGCCCAATGATTTCGTCGAGCGTATGGGCAAACGAATCCGTGGTTTGCAGCGGCAGACCGTAGATGAGGTCCACGCTGACGGATTGGTAACCGGCAGCGCGCAGCCAATCGATCGCTTGTTTGGTCAGTTCGAGCGGCTGCCAGCGGTGGATGGCGACCTGCACTTGCGGATTGGTGTCCTGCACGCCGAGCGAGGCGCGGTTGCAACCGAGACGGCGAAAGGCCTCGACGTGTTCTTTCGTCAGGCGGCGCGGATCGATTTCGACAGAGATTTCGGCGTCGGCAGAAAACGTGAAGATGCCGTGAATGGCGCGCGCGAGACGGTCGATTTCCGCCGGCGGCAAAAAGGTCGGCGTGCCGCCACCGAAGTGGAGTTGCGTGACCGGACGGCGCGTGTCGAGCAGCGGCGCGGTCAATTCGAGTTCTTTGATCAGCAGATCGACGTATTCGCCGGCGGAGGCGAGGCGGCGCGTGATGACGGTGTTGCAACCGCAATACCAGCACAGCGACTCGCAGAACGGTAAGTGAAAATACAACGAGAGCGGCGTAGTGCCGTCGGCGTTGTCGCGTTTGACCTCGGTGAGCAGCGCAGTCCGGTCGATCGACTCCGAGAATTGGGGAGCGGTCGGGTAGGACGTGTAGCGCGGTCCGGGGATGTTGTATTTACGAACCAGCTCGAGAGCGGGTTCTATGGCCGTGGGAACGGTGTAGCGTGGAGACACCATGATGCGCCAAGGATAGCCGAACCGGCAGGGCGGGGCTGCGCATCCGTTGTTCAATTCAGTGCCAGTTCTTGTCCTCGGGGAACGAGGACGGCACGTTGCGCAGCGGTAGATTGCGTGCTCGCCGCGCATCATGAGCGGCTAACTAGCAACGCGCCGCAGCCAAACTAGGCAGCGAAGAATTGCTGGATTTTTTTCAGCGATTGAACCAAGCGCTCGATTTCGTCCTCGGTATTATAGAAGTAGAAACTGGCGCGGGACGTGGACATGAGGCCGAGTTTGCGCATCAGCGGCTGGTTGCAATGGTGGCCGCCGCGGAGCGCGATGCCGTCGCGGTCCGCGAGCGTCACGACGTCGTGCGCGTGCGCGCCGGGCAGAGCGAAGCTGACGACGCCGCTGCGGTGGTGGGCCGGACCAAGCACGCGGATGCCGGGAATCTCGGACTTGATGCGCGCGTAGGCGACAGCGGCGAGGTGTTCGTCGTGGCGCGCGATTTCCTCGCGGCCGAGTTCATCGAGGTAATCCATGGCGCGGGCGAGTGCGATGGCATCGGCGATATTGGGCGTGCCGGCTTCGAATTTTTGCGGCGCGGGCGCCCACTTGCTCTCAAAAAAATCAACCGAGGAAATCATGGAGCCGCCGCCGCGGTAGGGCGGCATGGCTTGGAGCAACGCCTCGCGACCGTAGAGCACACCGATGCCGGTCGGGCCGCACATTTTGTGCCCCGAAATGACGAGGAAGTCGCAACCCATCGCCTGCACGTCGAGCGGCATGTGGCCGGCGCTTTGCGCGGCGTCGACTAAGGTGAGCGCGCCGACTTTGCGCGCCGCGGCGCAGAGTTCGGCAGCGGGATTAATCACGCCGAGCGTGTTGGAAACGTGCGTGAACGCGAAGAGCTTCACCTCGGTGGTGAGCAACTCGGTTAAATTCGCGAGATCGAGCAGCCCGGTGTCGCCAGCGACGACGGGAATGAAGCGCAACTTCGCGCCGGTGCGGCGTGCGAGTAGTTGCCATGGCACGAGGTTGGAGTGGTGCTCCATCTCGGTGAGTAAGATGACGTCGCCGGCCTTGAGGTTTTCGTCGCCCCACGCGTTGGCGACGAGGTTGATGCCGTCGGTCGTGCCGGCGGTAAAAACGATTTCGGCGGGAGTGGCGGCGTTGAGGAATTTCGCGCTGCGTTCGCGGGCGGCCTCGTAGGCGAAGGTGGCGCGCATCGAGAGCGCGTGGATGCCGCGGTGAACGTTGGAGTTATACTCGCGGTAGTAAGTGGAGAGGGCGTCGATCACGCACTGCGGCTTTTGCGACGTGGCGGCGTTGTCGAGATAGAGCAGCGGGTGGCCGTTGATCTTTTGGTTTAAGATCGGGAAATCGGCGCGGATGTTTTGCCAGGCGGGGGACATCGGAAAGTAGCGAGAAATGAGGAGCGGGTAGCGAGGAGTTGGGCGGCGCGGGTGGGGGAGCGGAAGTCGCGCTGCGCGACGGGTTGGTTAGTCGCTGCCTTTTTCGGTGGTGATGGGCTTGGCGTCGCCTTTGGCGGCGTTGAGGGCGGCGTGCCAGCTGAGCGTGGCGCACTTGATGCGGGCGGGGAATTGATGAACGCCGGCGAGCGCGGCGAGATCGGAGAGTTCGTCGTCCTTCACGTTGCCGGTGGTGATGAGTTTCATGACGTCACCCGTGATTGCCTCGGCTTCGGGGATGGTTTTGCCCTTCAAATTGAGCGTCATCAGCGAGGCGGAAGCTTGGGAAATGGCGCAGCCGCTGCCTTGGAAACTGATGTCGGCGATGCGGTTGCCGTCTAGTTGCACGTAAACGGTGACTTCGTCGCCGCAGAGCGGGTTGTTGCCGGAACCGACGCGATTGGCCGTGGGCAGAACTTGGTAGTTCCGCGGGCGGCGGTTGTGGTCGAGAATGACGGTTTGGTAGAGGTCGGTGAGGTCGTGCATCGTCCGGCGGCGGGAAAAGTTGACGCTAGGCGAGCCAATCGGTTTGGCAAACAGACTTTCCGCGGGTGCGAAAACGGTGAAAATTTTTAGATGGGGAATTTCCGTTGACCGCGGCGAGTGGAGCACGCTTTATTCGCCCCTCTTTGGAACTTGGAGAGGTGGCAGAGTGGTCGATTGCGCGTGCTTGGAAAGCACGTGTAGGCGCAAGCCTACCGGGGGTTCGAATCCCCCCCTCTCCGCCATCTTGACGTGCTCAAGATGGACGATGCGACGCGCGTCGTGCGCGGGATTTTTAATGACGCACAAATGCTTGGCTATTTCCTGAGCAAGAACCGTTTTGATTGAGTGTGACGCCGTCAGCTTATTCACCGGACATTTCACCAAAACCTCCTTGCGCGAGGTTAGGGGGGTGGTAGGGTGACGCGCATTTTTTTTCGCACCCACTGACATGGTTTCTTCCCACACAGACTTGGCTTACGACAGCAAAATTGAGGGCGACGTCGTCGTCACCAAGCTGGATTCGGCCATCAACTGGATTCGCAACAACTCGATGTGGCCGATGCCTATGGGGTTGGCGTGTTGTGCCATCGAATTGATGGCGGTGGGAGCGAGCCGGTTCGATATCGCGCGGTTTGGCGCGGAAGTGATGCGTTTTTCGCCCCGCCAATCCGACTGCATGATCGTCGCCGGCACTGTGACTTACAAAATGGCCCCGCAAGTGCGCCGGATCTACGACCAAATGGCCGCGCCGAAATGGGTGATCGCAATGGGTGCCTGTGCGTCGACCGGCGGCATGTATCGCAGTTACGCGACCTTGCAGGGCGTCGATCGCATTATCCCGGTGGATGTTTACATCAGTGGCTGCCCGCCGCGCCCCGAGGCGGTGTTGGACGCGCTGGTGAAATTACAAAACAAGGTGGAACGCGAGCGTTCAGCCTCCCGCCTCTTTACCGCCTAAGGCTACCGTGCCCGCTGAAATGACCGCCAACGCCGACGTTATCACCGCCGTGCAGGGGGGATTCCCCGCCGTCACCCGCCGCCCCAGCTCCGACCATCCGGCGTGCAACGTGCCCGCGACTGATGCCATCGCCGTGTTGCGTTACCTGCGCGACGTCGAGAGTTACGATTTTCTGACTGATCTGACCGCCATCGATTGGAGTGCGGAAAAATCCCCCCGCTTCACCGTGGTGTGGCATTTGTATTCCAGCACCAAGCACGTCTGGGTGCGCGTCGCCGCGGATTGCGCCGATGATGTCAACCCGTCCATGCCGACCACGACGGAACTGTTCCCCACGGCCAACTGGCACGAGCGCGAGTGCTACGATTTGATGGGCGTAAAGTTTGAGGGGCACCCGGATTTGCGCCGCATCTTGATGTGGGACGGCTATCCACACCATCCGTTGCGCAAAGAATTTCCGCTCGCGGGCATTCCGACGGATTTACCGGACGCCGAAATCGCCGCCGAAACCGGCATCGGCCTCATCGCCGCACCGATGGCCGGTGGCCCATTCGTGTCGACACCGGGCGGTCCGATGACCGAAGCCGAACCGCGCGCCAAAGACGAGGCGTGGAGCGAACAGAGCGAAAAGCCCACCAACGCCTGACGCCATGCCTACCGAGCAAACTTTCAACGACGCTTCCGCCAAGACCGCGGCCAATCTCCCGAAGGAATACGACGCGGAGAAAATGTCCCTCTCGATGGGACCGTCGCACCCGTCTACGCACGGCGTGTTGCGCATCCAGTTCGAACTCGATGGCGAAACCGTCACCAAGGCGGAGCCAGTCATCGGCTACCTGCATCGCGGCGACGAGAAGATCGCGGAGAACATGACTTACAACCAATTCGTGCCTTACACGGACCGGTTGGATTACATCGCGCCATTGGCGAACAACGCTGCTTATGCGCACGCCGTCGAACAGCTCGCCGGTTTGAAAATGCCGCCGCGCGTCGACGCGATTCGCGTGCTGACATCAGAAATGGCGCGCGTTTCCTCGCACTTACTCGGTCTCGGTGCGTTCGGCATCGATGTGGGTGCTTGGTCAGTGTTCATGTATACGTTCACCGAGCGCGAAAAACTTTACGCGCTGTTTGAAAAGCTCACCGGCGCACGCTTCACCACGAGTTACAGTCGCATCGGCGGTGTTTCGCGCGACGTGCCGGACGGCTGGCTCGAAGAAGTGGACGCGTTCTGCGATCAATTCCTGCCGATCCTCGACGAGGTGCTCGCGATGCTCACGCGCAACAAGATCTTCATCGATCGCACGGTCGGCATCGGCATCATCTCGAAGGAAGACGCCATCGCCTACGGTCTCAGCGGCCCGAATCTGCGCGGCAGCGGTGTGACGATGGATTTGCGCAAGGATCGTCCGTATTGGGGCTACGAGAAATATGAATTCGATGTGCCCGTCGGTTCGAAGGGCGATTGTTACGACCGCTACTTGGTGCGCGGTGAGGAAATGAAACAATCGATCCGCATCATCAAACAAGTCGTAAGGAATTTCCCGACCGGTGATTGGTATGCACCGGATGCGCGCCGCATTTTCGCGCCGCCGAAGGCGAAGATTCTCTCCTCCATGGAGGAATTGATTAACAACTTCATGATCGTCACCGAAGGCCCGCTGATGCCGGCCGGCGAAGTTTATTTCGAAGCGGAAAATCCGAAGGGCCTGCTCGGTTTCTACATCGTGAGCAAAGGCGGCGGCGTGCCGTGGCGGCTCAAGATTCGCGGCCCGTCTTTCAGCAATCTCTCCATTCTCCCCAAACTCTGCGTCGGCAACTTGGTGTCCGACGTCGTCTCCATTCTCGGTTCGCTCGACTTCGTCATGGGCGAGTGCGACCGCTGACCGAATTACGATTTCAGAATTACGAATTACGATACCTTCATGCCACTGCCAACGCCGTCCTTTTCTGTCGTCCATCGTAACTCGTAATTCGTAAATTTCATCCGCCTTATCCCTGAATTCCGCTCCGTGAATCTTAAGCCCGACACATTCTCGAAAATCGACGAGGTAATCACGCATTACCCGGTGAAGCGCAGCGCGACGCTACCGCTGCTCCACCTCATTCAGGAGGACGTCGGTTTCATTTCCATTGCAGCGATCGAGTGGGTCGCGGCCAAACTCGAACTGCAGCCGATCAACGTCTACGAAGTCGTCACTTTCTACCCGATGTTTCGGCAAAAGCCAATCGGCCGCCGCCACATCAAAGTCTGCCGCACACTCTCGTGCGCGCTCACCGGCGGTTACAAGGTTTGCGACAGTTTCGAGAAGGAATTCAACACGCACCGCGGCGAGATTTCGCCCGATGGTGAAGTCACGATCGAGTTTGTGGAGTGCCTCGCCAGTTGCGGGACCGGTCCGGTGGTGATGGTCGATGACGACCTGCACGAAAAGGTGGACGCCGCGAAAGTGAAACAGATTGCGGATCAAATCCGACAGGAGGCGAGCCAGCGGGCGAAAACATGAAGACCATCCGCCTCATGCACGTGCCGCCGATTCGCTTCGGCATCGTCCTCGGTCTGATCAACGGCTTCATCGGCCTAATCGTTGCGCCGATTTTGCTGCTTTCACTCGGCGCCGCGGCGACGGTGACGGATTTGGAATTCGCCCCGAAGCTCCTCGGTATTCCCTGGCTTTTCGCCGGCGCGGCGTCGCTCTTCATGCCGTTCATTCACGCCGTCGGCGGGTTCCTCGTCGGGGTCTTGCTCGCCATGGTTTACAACCTCGCGGCCCGCTGGACCGGCGGCATCGAGATCGTCATCAACGAGAAATAATTTCATGTCCGCTCCCTCACAACGCCGTCTCATTTTTGCTCACATCGACGAGCCGGGCTACACCAACGACATCGCCTGCTATCGGAAGCACGGTGGCTACGAGGTGATGAAGCGGGCCTTTGCTCGTCCGCCCGCCGACCTGATTGATGAGGTCAAGAAATCGGGCGTGCGGGGTCGCGGTGGTGCGGGGTTTCCGTGCGGCGTGAAGTGGACGCTGGTCGACCGCAAGAGCGGCAAACCGATTTATCTCGTCGTCAACGCCGACGAGTCCGAGCCCGGCACGTTCAAGGATCGCTACATCATCCACCAGGACCCGCATCAGTTGATCGAGGGCGTGATGATCTCCTGCTGGGCGAACAACGTGAAGCAGGCCTACATCTACATCCGCGGCGAATTTCCCCATGGCGCGCGGATTTTGGAGCGGGCGATTCAGGAGGCCCGCGACCACAAGTTCGTCGGCAAAAACATTCTCGGCACCGATTACAGCTGCGACATTTTCGTGCACCGCGGTGCGGGCGCCTACATTTGCGGCGAGGAAACCGGCCTGATCGAATCGCTCGAAGGCAAACGCGCCTACCCGCGCATCAAGCCGCCGTATTTTCCCGCCGTCCTCGGCCTCTACCAATGCCCGACGATCGTGAATAACGTCGAGACGCTCTGCCACGTGAAGCACATCGTCGATATGGGCGGCGACAACTACGCGAAGATTGGCACCCCGAACAACACCGGCACGCGCATCTTCTGCGTCTCCGGTCACGTGCAACGCCCCGGTTACTACGAATACGAAACCGGCAAGATCACGATGGGCCAGTTGCTCAACGATGTCTGCGGCGGTCCGTTGCCCGGCCGCACGTTCAAAGCCGTGATTCCCGGCGGCTCGTCGGCGAAAATCCTGCGCTTCGACGAACGTTTCAAAATTAAGCAAAAGGACGGCTCCGTCGTCGAGATGGGCGTGTTGGATTTGCCACTCGATTTCGACACGCTCGCGGCGGCTGGCACGATGGGCGGCTCCGGCGGCGTCATCGTGATGGACGACACGGTCAACATGGTCGAAGCCCTCGGCAATTTGAACTCGTTCTACGCGCACGAGAGCTGCGGTCAGTGCACGCCGTGCCGAGAAGGTTCGTTGTGGATGAAGAAAATCACCGCTCGCATGGTCGACGGCCACGCGCGTCCGAACGACGGTGAACTCCTCAAGAACGTCGCCGACCAAATTGCCGGCCGCACGATTTGCGCGATGGGCGAAGCCTGCTCTTGGCCGACCCAAAGCTTCGTCGCAAAATTTGGCGACGAATTCAAAACTTACGCCAAGTCGGCGAAGCCCACCGACTCCCTCGAGCTTGTCTGATTTTTAACGCAATGTCTTCCGCTCCGAAACCCGCCGACCTCGTCACCGTCAACATTGACGGTCAGGACCTCGTCGTGCCGAAGGGCACGAACGTGATCGAGGCCGCCAAGCAGCTCGGGATCGAAATCCCGCATTACTGCTATCACCCGAAGCTGACCGTCGTGGGCAATTGCCGCATGTGTCTCATCGAGATGGGCCTGCCCGCGCTCGATCCGACCACGCGCCAACCACTCATCGATGCCGCCACGGGCAAGGCGAAGGTGAATTGGATGCCGCGCGCCCAGATCGGTTGCGCGACGAATGCGATGGCGGGTCTGCACATCCGCACCAACACGCCGCTGGTGAAGGAATGCCGCGAAGGCGTGACCGAATTTCTCCTCATCAATCATCCGCTCGATTGCCCGATTTGCGACCAAGCCGGTGAGTGCAAACTGCAGGAACACTCGACGGAACACGGCCGCGGCTACTCGCGCTTCGTCGAGAATAAGAACGTCAAACCGAAGCGCACCCAACTCGGCCCACGCGTTACGCTCGACGACGAACGCTGCATCCTTTGCTCGCGCTGCATCCGTTTCTCCAAGGAAATCGCGAAGGACGACGTGCTCGGTTTCATCGATCGTGGCAGCTACAGCACTCTCACCTGTTATCCCGGCAAAAAACTCGAGAACAACTACTCGCTCTGCACCGTCGATATCTGCCCGGTCGGCGCGCTTACCTCGACGGATTTCCGTTTCAAGATGCGCGTGTGGTTCCTCAAGCAGACGCCGAGCATCGACACCGAATCCTCCACCGGCACGAACATCGAAGTGTGGAGCCGCGAAGGGGCCATCTATCGCCTCACACCACGCACCAACAACGACGTGAACGACTCGTGGATGACTGACTCTGCGCGCGTGCTCTACAAGCAAGTGCGCGCCGAAGACCGTCTCCTCGAAGCGACCATCGGCGGCGTCACTGCGACGCACGACTCGGCGATCAAAGCCGCGGCCGAATTATTGGCTGCCGGATCGGTCGCCGTCGTCGGTTCCGGCCGCAGTTCGGTCGAAGAACAATTTCTCACGCGCCAACTCGCCTCCGCACTCAAAGTTTCCACGTCACTCGTCAGTCGGGTGGGGGAAGGCGACGGCATTTTGCTCTCCGCCGACCGTAACCCGAATGTGCGCGGCGCACTCGTCACCGGTTTGATTAACGCACTGCCGGAACAAAAGCTCACCGCGCTCGCCGCCGCCATCGATGCGGGCAAAGTGAAGACAGTGGTCGCGATCAACGAAGACCTTACCGCCGCCGGCTTGAGCGCTGCCCAACTGGCGAAGGTCGCGGTGATTTATCTCGGCACGCATCGTAATGCGACGAGTGACACCGCGCGCGTGGTGCTGCCGACGCTGACGGTTTTCGAAAAATCCGGTTCCTTTGTGAACCAGCAGTTCCGCCTGCAACGTTTCGCGAAAGCCGTCCCCGGCCCGCAAGATGTGAACGACGATCTGGTGACGCTCGCGCAACTCGCATCCGCCGTGAGCCAGTTCGCCGTAGCGAGCGACCTCGCTGGGATTTGGACTACGCTCGCCGCGGAGTGTGCGGTGTTGGCTGGGCAATCGTATACGAAGATTCCGGCCCTCGGTGTGCAATTGGACGGCGCCGCGTGGGCGGGTCTGCCGTTTGTTGAAGGTGAGAGTCTCCACTTTAAACCCGCCGCGCTGACTGCGCCCGCCAACGCTTAACGCGCCATGGTTGAATTCTGGACCAATCTTCCCGTCGCCGTGCAGCTCTTCCTCAAGGGGCTGGCGGTGGTGCTTGTGGTATTCCCGATCGGCGGAGCGTGCTCGCTCGCGGAGCGCAAAATTTCCGCGTGGATGCAGGGTCGCCCTGGTCCGAATCGCGCGTTGCCGCCGTTGCTCGGCGTATCGGTGATTCCGTTGCCGCTCGTGCTGACGCTGGTCGGCTTCGTCGGGCGTATTCCGATTCTCGGTCGCCTCATGCAGCGGCTCGGCTTGTTCCACTTGATGGCGGACGGCTTGAAGATGCTCTTCAAGGAAGACGCGCTGCCCGGCCACGTGAACAAAGTTTACTTCGTGCTCGCGCCGATCCTCGCCATGATTCCGGCGCTGACGACGGTGTCCGCCGTGCCATTCGGGGCCTACGTGAACGAAGCGGGCCAAATGGTGCCGCTGATTCTCGCCAACATCGACGTCGGGATTCTCGCAGTGTTCGCCGTGTCGTCGCTCGGGGTTTACTCGGTGATTCTCGCCGGTTGGGCGTCGAATTCGAAATATCCGTTCCTCGGCAGTGTGCGCGCGTCGGCGCAACTTATCTCCTACGAACTCTCGATGACGCTGTCGGTGTTGCCGGTGTTTTTGTGGATCAATCAACCGGGCGGTTCCGGCACGTTGAGTTTGTTCGACGTGGTGCAATTCCAGAGCGCGCCGGGTTTCTTCGGCGGTATGTGGTTTGCGTTTTTGATGCCGATTTCTGCGATCGTGTTTTTGATCGCGCTCTTCGCCGAAACGAATCGCCAACCGTTCGATATGCCGGAATCGGAAGCCGATCTCGTCGGCGGTTTCCACACCGAATACGGCGCATTCAAGTGGGGTCTGTTCTTCGTCGCGGAATACGCGCACATGGCAATCGGCTCGGGCGTCTTCGTGCTGCTCTTCCTCGGCGGTTGGAATCCGTTGCCGTGGCTGCCGTTGCACACCGTCCTCGAGTGGTTCGGCGTCGCGGGCAATCCGTTTATCTTCGGTGTCGCCTCCATCGTCGTGTTTCTCACGAAAATATTTTTCTTCATCTTCGTTTTCATGTGGGTGCGTTGGACGCTCCCTCGTTTCCGTTATGATCAGGTGATGGTGCTCGGTTGGCAGAAATTGCTGCCGCTCGCCATTGGCAACCTGATTTACTACGCGCTCGCCATCGCGATCATCGATCTGCAACTGGGCTGGATGGCCCACGTCGCGCTCGGCGCCGCTACGTTGGTGGCGCTCGCCATTGCGTTGCGCGTGCCGAAAACCCAATCTCTCTGAGCGCCATGGCCTACGTCGTCGAACGCAAACCCCTCTCGCTCGCGGAGCGCCTCTATTTCCCGCAAATCCTCGCGGGTATGCGCATCACGTTGAAGCATTTCTTCAAGCGCAACATCACGCTGGAATACCCGGAGCAACGCCCCGCGATTCCGCCCGGCTACCGCGGCGTGCCGACATTGGTGATGGATCCAAATGGTCGCGAAAAATGCGTTTCGTGCCAATTGTGCGAGTTCGTTTGCCCGCCCAAGGCGATTCGCATCACGCCCGGCGAAATTCCCGCTGACGATCCGACGGCGCACGTTGAGAAAGCGCCGAAGGAATTCGAAATCGATATGCTGCGCTGCATTTATTGCGGCCTGTGTCAGGAAGTTTGCCCAGAGGAAGCGATCTGGTTGCAGAACGATTATTCCCTCGCCGGTTACACCCGCGCGGAACTGGTCAACAACAAGGCGAAACTCTACGAACTCGGCGGCACGCTGCCGGACTTGCATCTCAAGTGGGACAAGAAACAAGCCGCTGAAAAGACGGGCAACGCCCACCACTAAGCCATGGCCAACGTTCTCTTCTACACCTTCACCCTCCTCACGCTCGGTTGTGCGGCGCTCGTGGTTTTGAACAAAAACCCGATCAACGGCGCGATGTTCCTGCTGCTCTCACTCGTGGGCATGGCGGGACTCTTCGTGATGCTCGACGCGCCGCTGCTGGCCTTCGTGCTCATCCTCGTTTACGCGGGCGCGGTGGTCGCGTTGTTTCTTTTTATTATCATGCTGCTTGATACGACGCCGGGTGCGTTCGTGCCGTTCCGCAAGATGACGATCACCGCCGCGACAATCAGCGGTCTGCTGCTGCTACTCGGCGCCCACTCGCTCAGTGATCATGCGCCGCGCCTCGATGTGCCGGCGCACGCGGCGCCGTCGTTGAAAAATTATGCAGAGATGCTATTCACCACTTACCTGTTGCCGGTGCAGGTCGTCGGTTTCCTGCTCTTGATCGCCATGCTCGGCGTGATCGTGCTCAGCAAAAAATTCTCCCCGGTGGAGGACTCGCCATGAACGATTTCGGACTTGAGGCCTACATCGCGGTCAGCGCGCTCATGTTTGTGATCGGCTTTGTCGGCGTGTTGCTGCGCAAGAACACACTGGTGATCTACATGTGTCTTGAACTCATGTTGCTCGCCTCGACGCTCGCGCTCGTCGCCTTCTCGCGTTTCCAAGGCACGCTCGATGGAGCGGTCTTTGTTTTCTTTATCCTCACGATTGCCGCGGCCGAAGTTGCCGTCGGTCTCGCCATCATTGTCGCTCTCTTCCGTCGCCGTTACACGGTGCAGGTCGAGGAATTGAACGCGCTCAAGAACTGACATGGATCCCGTCACGTCCGCTCTCCTTATTCTGTTTACGCCGCTCGCCTCGGCGACGGTGATCGCGCTGTTCTTGCGTCGCCAAGGTGCGCTGTCGTCGTGGGTTTCCACCGGCGCAGCGGCGGTCGTGGCGGCGTTGTCGCTCCAACTCGTCTTCACCGGCACCGACGTGACTGCGTCAACGGTGTGGCTGAGCTTTGGCAGTTTCTCGCTGTCGCTCGGATTCAAGATCGATGCGTTGGCGCGGCTGATGTTGTTCGTCGTCGGTTTCGTCGGTTTCCTCATTCATGTTTTCTCGCTCGGCTACATGCACGATGATGCGGCGCGGGCGCGGTTCTTCGGCGGGTTGTCGATCTTCATGTTCTCGATGCTCGGCATCGTGGTGGCGGATTCGCTGTTCATGATTTTCATCTTCTGGGAGCTGGTCGGCTTCAGCTCGTGGTTACTCATCAATCACTATCACGAAAAGCAATCTGCTGCTGATGCCTCGAAGAAGGCGTTCATCGTCAATCGCGTGGGCGACTTCGGTTTCCTGCTCGGCATCGTGTGGACGTATTGGATGTTCGGAACGACCAATCTCAGCGAACTCGCCGCTGCTGCGCCGGCGCAGGCTGGTCTGATTTCCGCGGGGATTCCGCTGCTGTTGTTCTGCGGTGCGATGGGCAAGTCGGCGCAGATGCCGCTGCACGTGTGGCTGCCGGATGCAATGGAAGGCCCGACGCCGGTCTCCGCCCTTATCCACGCTGCAACGATGGTCGCCGCGGGTATCTATATGTTGTGCCGGATTAATTTCCTGATGGTGCCCGAGGCGCTCGAAGTCATCTCATGGATTGGCGCAGTCACTGCGATCTATGCGGCACTCTGCGCGGTGGTGCAGCGCGACATCAAGAAGGTGCTCGCTTACTCCACGCTCTCGCAACTCGGCTACATGATCGCGGCGTTCGGTTTAGGTTCGATGTATTTTGATGAACCCGGACTTAGGCATAATCCACTCATCGCCGCAGGTGTCGGTGCGGCGATGTTCCATCTCGTGACGCATGCGTTCTTCAAGGCGCTGCTTTTTCTTGGTTCCGGCTCGGTTATTCACGGCTGCCATCACGAACAAGATATTTTCCAGATGGGCGGACTGTGGAAGAAGATGCCGGTGACGTTTCTGACCTTCACGATCGGCGTCGCGGCGATTATCGGTTTTCCTTACCTCGCGGGTTTCTTCTCGAAGGATGCGATCCTCTATCTCGCGATGAGCAACAGCACGCCAATCTTCGCGGTGCTGACGTTCACCGCGGTGCTGACGTCGTTCTACATGGTGCGGATGTGGAAATTGGTGTTCTTCGGCGAAACCCGTTCGGAGAGCGCAAGTCACGCGCACGAGAGCGGCATTTCCATGACGCTGCCGTTGGTGCTACTCGCGATCTTGTCGGTGATTGGCGCCACCGGACCAATTGGTATTTTCCCGAAACTCGCTGGCGTGATCAATGACCTCGTGCCCGTCGCGCATGGCGCGGAGCACACGACGATCCTCCTCGTTTCGATTGCGGTGATGGTCGTGGGCGCCGGAGCGGCGTGGTTCTTTTATCCGACAGTGGCGACGGACGCGCTCGAGACTCGCGCGGGCACTCTGTTCCGCGGATTGAAGTCCGGTAAGGAATCGTTCGATGCAGTTTACGATTACTACGTCGGCAAGGTGCAACAGCGCTTCGCGATGCTGTTGAATTTCATCGAGCAAATTTTCCTCGCCGGTCTGATTATTCGCGGGCTCGCGGGTTTGGTCGGGCTCTTCAGCTTTGGCGCGCGCGCGCTCCACGTCGGCAGCCTGCATGCCTACGTCTATTGGTTCCTCTTCGGCACCGTCCTCCTGTGGGCGTTCACCACGGGAATGTTTTAACCTGATTTACTGATGGACGCTTCCATTCCTGCTCTCGTTCTCCAACTCGCCATCGCGACGCCGCTGGTCTGCGCCTTACTCATCGCGTTCGGCTTGCCGCAGCGGTTTGCGACCAAGTTGGCGGCCTTCGCTTTTGTCGCTCCGTTCGGGGGCGCGTTATGGCTGTGGTCGCAGTTTCAAGTTTCGGCCGGTGCGACCTACCAATTCACGAGCGATGTGGAAACGGGTCTGACGGGTTTCGGCATCAGTCTGAAGCTCGGTCTCAACGGCATCTCACTGCCAATGTTCCTGCTGGCGGCGACGGTCGGTTTGGCGGCCGGTATTTATGCGCTTCGTTCCGGGGCGGAGCGTCTGCGAATTTATCTGATGCTGCTGCTCTTCATGCACGGCGGGTTGCTCGGCACTTTTGCGTCGATCGATATTTTCTTTTTCTACTTCTTCCACGAACTCGCGCTGATCCCGACTTTCATCATGGTCGGCCTGTGGGGTGGAAGGGACCGCAACTACGCGGCGATGAAGATGACAATCTATCTGACCGCGGGTGCGATGCTGTCGTTACTCGGCTTGATCGCGATTTACACGCAAAGTGGAGTGCAGTCCTTTGATCTCGCGGCGCTGCGCACGGAATTGGCGGCGCATCCGCTCGGCACGACGGCGCAGAAATATATTTTCGGTCTGCTCATGTTTGGCTTTGGCACCCTGGTTTCGTTGTGGCCGTTGCACACGTGGGCGCCATTGGGTTACGGCGCGGCGCCGAGTTCGGCGGCGATGTTGCACGCAGGCGTGTTGAAGAAATTCGGTCTCTACGGTCTGATCCAAATCGCGTTGCCCCTGCTGCCGGCGGGCGCGCAGGCGTGGGCGTGGCCACTGGCGCTGCTGGCGGCGTTCGGCAACGTGCTGATCGTGGGCTTCATCACCATGGCGCAGCGCGATCTCAAGCAGATGCTCGGTTACAGTTCGGTGATGCACATGGGCTACTGTTTCCTCGGCATCGCAACGTTGTCGGTGATCGGCGCGGGCGGCGTGGTGCTGCTGATGGTGGCGCACGGTTTGTCGGTCGCGCTCTTGTTCCTCCTGGCGACGAGCATCCATCATCGCACGCAGACTTTCGATTTGAATGAAATGGGCGGACTGGCGCAGAAGGCACCAGTGCTGGCGGCGTTCTTCGTCGCGGCGACGATGGCGAGCATCGGCTTGCCGGGCTTCGCGAATTTCTGGGGTGAGCTCACGGTGTTCGTCGCGCTGTGGCAGTTCTCGCCGTGGCTCACGGCAGCGGCAGTCGCGGGCGTGGTCATTTCCGCCATCTACGGTTTGCGCGCCGCGGCTCGTATTTTCTTCGGCCAGCCGACCGAACAATTTGCCGCAGTGATCACGCGTCAGTCGCCGACTGATCTCGTGTGGTCGGAACGCCTGCCGGCTTTGCTCCTTCTCATCGCGTTGCTGGCCATCGGATTTTGGCCGCGCGCCATCGCCGACGGCGCCAACCACGCGCTCGCTGCTCAACCGGCGCTCACTGCCCAACGCTGATATTTCGCCGCCATGTCGATCGAATTTCTCAAAGCCGCCGCCGAGTCGAATCAATGGGCCGCAGTGCTGCCCGAAATCATGCTCGCTTGCGGAGCGCTGTTTCTTCTCGTGATGGAAATTGCCCTCCCGCGGAGCCAGCATCGTTTCATTCCGTGGGCGGCGGTGCTAACGCTCGGTGCGGTGTTGGTGGCGGTGTTGTCCAATTACTACACGACCCCTTGGCTCGGCCAAACCACGTTCAATGGCCTGTTGCGCCACGGCGTGTCCAGTCAGGTCGCGCGGGTCTTCTTTGTCGTTTCCAGTTTGCTGGTGTGTTTCCTCGCCGGCTTGGTGCTGCCGCGGAGCAAGCTGCCACGCGTCGAGTTCTACCACATCGTCTTGGTGGTGACGGCGGCGATGATGCTGCTGGTGCAGAGCAATCACTTCGTGATGTTCTTCGTCGCGCTGGAGACAGTGACGGTCGGATTCTACATTCTGGTCAGTTATTTCCGCAACAACCCGCTGACACTCGAAGCCGGTTTGAAATACCTCATCATGGGCGCGCTCAGTTCCGCGATCATGCTGTTCGGCATCGTGATGCTTTACGGCGCGGTCGGACGCGTGGACGGAGCCGATGGCCTGGTGCACAGCGGCTTCGAATTTGATGTCGTCGCCAATTATCTCTCTGCCAATCCGGAGAACATGCTCGGTCTCGTTGGCGCCGGTTTGGTGTTGGCCGGCGTGGCGTTCAAGATCGGCGCGTTTCCCTTCCAGATTTGGGTGCCCGATGTTTATCAAGGTGCACCGACGCCGGTGACGGCATTCTTGGCGGTGAGCTCGAAGGCCGCCGGTTTCGCCGTGTTGCTCACGTTGGTGCGCGAAGTATTTGTGCCGTTGCAAGCGATGCTCGTGCCGCTGCTGTCCGCGGCCGCGATGGGCACGTTGATTTTTGGTAACGTAGCCGCGCTGACGCAGCGCAACGCCAAGCGCTTGATGGGCCTCTCCGGCGTCTCGCACGCGGGTTTCCTGCTGATCGGCGTGGTGGCGTCGTTGACGGTCGATTGGGCACCGGAAGCGGTGTGGTTCTACCTTTTCACCTACCTGCTCGCCTCGATGGCGGTGTTTGGCGTGATGGCGCATCTCTCCGGCGAAGACGACACCGTGGCGGAGCTCGACGGTTACGACGGTTTGGCGAAATCGCATCCGCTGCTCGGCGCCGTGCTGGCAATTGGCGTGGGTTCGCTCGCGGGGATTCCGCCACTGGCCGGGTTCATCGGGAAACTGTTTATCTTCATGGCGGCGTTCGAAGCGCAACTTTACTGGGTGCTCGCCGTGGCAGTGGGCTGCGTGATCATTTCGATTTATTACTACTTCGGGTGGATCAAGGCGGCGTGGTTTGCCACGTGGTTGCCGGAAGGCGAAGTGCAGGAATCCACCCAACCGGTCGCCACCGTCACGCGTTTCCGCGCCGTAGTGCTGGTGTTGCTGGCGGGTGCGACGGTGTTGCTCGGCTTCTTCCAAGAGCCGCTGACACAGTGGTTGCTGCTGAAGTAGTTTCGCGGCCGCACAAATGCTTCGCCAGCGCGCGGGAAACTGTTTCGAGTTTTCCTCCGCATGAAGGTAACCGGACTCGCCCTCGTTCCCCCGCCGACCGCGGCTGACCTCCCCAAGGTCACTCCCGAATTGCTCGCCTCTGTGCTGGCGCGTTACTCGCGGAGCAACGAAGGCATCGGCAACATCCTTGCCAAAGTCGATCTCGCCAATCCCGACGAGTCCATCGACCGCATCCTCAAGTTCGTCGATTACGGTCACGCGTCGATCGGCGGACTGACCGGTGGACTCGCGATCACGTTGGACGGCGTCTCGATGTGGCTCGCCTACAAAATTTTTGAAATCGCCCAGATGGCGGACGGCCAGGAATCGAGCACGCGCTACATCACGATGGACGCGGCGAATCTGCCCGCGTCCGAAGAGATTGGTATTCCCGCCGACCTCGCGCCGCGCTGGGAGGCGTTGATGGCGAAATCGTTTGCCGCTTATCACGCCGAATACGCGCGACTCGACAAACTTGGGCTGGAGCAACCGGAATTGATTCGCCTTCCCGCCAGCGCGAAACCGGCGGTGGTGAATCGCATTCGCAAAAACTACGCGCTCGATCGCGCGCGCTACTTCATCCCGCTCGCGACGCGCACCAATCTCGGCCTCGTGCAGAGTTCGCGCATGTGGGCGACGACGGTGAAGCACCTCGACTCGCTCGCGCATCCGGAAGCGCAAACCGCGGCGCGCTTGATTCGCGACGAGTTGATCAAAATTTCTCCACGCCTGATGCGTCACAGTTCGGCGGAGAAATCTTTCCAGGAACAGGCCGCGCAGGAACTGGCGACGTCGATCCGCCTCGGCCTCGCTCGCCTTTCGACGGCACCGTTGGCTGACGCAATCTGGGTCAACGTGGATCGCTCAGCGCCACCGTGGCTAACGGAAGAACAACCGCTCGCCGAAGCGCTGCGTCACCGCGCGAATCGCTACGGTTACCAAGGCACCGCCACGCGCCGGATGCGGGTCAACTTTGCGTGGAATAACATGGCGATCGCTGAACTGCGCGACCTCAACCGTCACCGCACCGGCCACCGTTATACGCCATTGATTCAGGCTGGTTTTTATCTGCCGCCGGAGATTGCCCATGCCAGCCATGCGGCGCTGCTCGACGAACAAGCGGCCCTGACGCGCGAGTTGCTGGAACGCGGTTCGGCGGCCTACGTGTATTCCTTGTTACTCGGCGCGCAAACGCCGTTTGAGCACACGACGCAGGGTGACAAATTTATTTACGAAGCCGAGTTGCGCACCGGCATGGGCGCACATTTTCGCTATGCGGAGCACCTGAGCGCGGCCTTGCGGGAGTTTTTTCAACAAGTGCCGGATGCGCGGACTTGGGTGGTCGAGGGAACGGCGGAGCCGGAATAATTGACTTGCTGCAAAGGCAGCCGAATCGGACATTTAGCGTGCAGTTCACGCCGTTGCTGAGCCCTGTTTTGACACTGTTTTATTGGTAGCGACTGGACCGCAAATCTGATGCCCGTCCGCTTCAAAACCCTGCAGTTTAACATGCAGTTCGGCCAAGGTTGGCGAACTGAAGATCCGGACAACGCGCCGATCAACCTCGCGCAGACGATTGCAGAAATCAAAAAACACGATGCGGATTTGATCTGTTTGCAGGAAGTCGAGCGCGCCGAACCGGGTGGGACGCAGCCGCCGATGCCGCCGAACTACACGCGATTGTGCGAAGAGCTGGCCGGCTACGACAGTTATTTTGCCTTTCCACGGGAAGACCCGCGCGAACTACCCTTCGGGATCGGCCTCGCGATTTTTTCCCGGACACCGCTCCGCGACTGTGCACGGCGGGATCTGCCTTCGCCGCCTTTGGGATTCATGTTCGCTGGCGAACAAAAAACTCCGACCGACCGCCTGCTCATCAGCGCCACGACGACGATCGGTGGGCGTGATATTCGGGTAATGAACACCCATCTGCTCGCGTTCTTCATGCTCAATTCCAGCAGCGATGTGCACGGCGAACAGCGCCGCATGGTCGTCGACGAATTGCGCCAAAGCCCAGCTCCGACTGTGCTCGCCGGCGATTTCAACGTCCGGCAACACGAGTCGCTCGTCACGCAGTTCGGCGGGGCCGGTTATCGCACCGTGCAAAGCGAGGAAATCACGTGGCGCCGGTTACCCTACGTGCTCGATCACATTTTCTACAGCGAGCACTTCCGCATGACTACACACACGGTGCAGCCGACGCTGGCCTCAGACCACCACGTGTTGGTGGCGGAGCTCGAATTGCCCGACGCGTGAGTCGGCGCGCTTAGGACTGGCGGGCGCGCTCTTTTTCGGCGTCACGATCTTCTTCCAAGCGGGCGCGCTCGCTGGCGATCTGTTTGCGCACTTGATCGGCCTCGTCCAATTGGCGTCCGGCCAATGCGGTGTTGAGCTGTTGCTTCAGGGAAATTTCCCGTTCCGCGATCCGGCCTTGGTAAACACGATCAATTTCGGCCAGTCGTTCCTTTTGCGCCGTGGTCAGGGGCTTGCGGGCTGGTTCTGCTGCGGCGAGGCGTTCCATCGCGAGTTCGTAGGCGCTTTTCATGCGCAGAGAACTGGCAGGCTCAGAGAAATTTCACACCCAAAATCATCGCGACGACCAAAGTTAACAGCGGGAGCCAGTGTCCGTGAGACCAACGCCGACTTGCCGCAAGGAGCATCGTGCCCAACACGCACACCACCGCCGCTGGCCCCATCCAGTGCTCGCCAAACTCAGCCATAAAATAGGTGCCGGGCACCGTCGTCGCTCGTCGCACCAACGCATCCATCGTCACAATCAGCAGCGCCGCCGCGTGATTGAGCAACAGACTCACGGGTAGCAATCCAACCAATCCGAACAGTAAGGAAACAAATCCACTGATAATGGCCAGCGACGCCAGCGGCACGATCACGAGATTGCCGAAGAGTGCGCCCGGTGAGAACAGCCCGAAATTGCCGATACTGCCCGGCGTGCTCGCAATGACGGCCGCCCAGGTGATCGCGGCTGCCGCCAGCGTCGCATGTCCAGCCCAGCGCACCGCGAACCGTGGCCAGCCCCAATGCGTTTCCGGCAAGTCGCGCCACGGCCGCCACGCCGCGCGCCAGCGATCAGCGAGCGGTCCGCCCATCACGACGAGCGCAGTCACGACCGAATAGGACATTTGAAAACCCGTGAGGAAGAGTTGCCGTGGCTCGAGCAACAACGTCGCCAATGCCGCCGCCGTGAGCGCCGCGAGCGGATTGCCGGGCAACCGGAATACTTGTGACGAAATGAGAAACGCGATCATCAAAAATGCGCGCTCCGCTGGGGTGCTGGCACCCGTAACTTGCACGTATAGCCACAGCACGCCGAGCCCGAGAATACTCGCCTCCCGTCGGGGGATGCGCAGCACCGTGAGCACACTCATGATCGCGACCGCGATGACGCCGACGTGCAAACCGCTGATGGAAAAAATGTGAAACACACCACTGCGCATGAACGCGCTTTGCTGCTCGTTGGAGAGCACGGCTTTTTCGCCCAGCAACATCGCTTGGTAGAGCGCTCCGACATCGCGTTGTCGGCCGAGCCCGTGTTGCAAAATATCCGTCAGCCGGTCCTGCGTGCGCGCACAGAACAAACGAAACCAGCGCGGCGGACGCTCCTGCTGGTGCAGGTAGCCGCGCATCAACCGCAACTTGATGCCATGGCTGTGGAGGTAGCGATCGAAACCGCGCGCGCCACTGACCGGTGCGGGCACCGGTTCGATCAGGCCGCGGAAGCGATAGTGCCCCGACTCCTCTGGCAGCATACTGATGCGCCGGATCGCCGCGAAATACACACGCTGACCTTGCAAACCTGACGCGGCGTTCTCGGCGGACACGATGCGCGCGAGTCCGCTGAAAGTTTTGCGCTGCGGCGCGGGCGGAAACAACTGCTCGATTTCCAACACGACTTCGATTTCGCGCACCGGCGCCGACCACGTCGCGGCGATCGGCGAACGCAGCGGCAGCCACAAATAGCCTCCGATACCCGCACTGACCAACACTGCGAAACTCCAAAGCCACGCGACCGGACCACGGTCGCGGCGCCGACCCAACCACGCAACTACGACCAAAACCATTGCCAGTCCCGCAATCCACGGCACGCGCGCGGCAGAGAGCGGAAACAGTTCAGCAGCGGCGATTCCCGCCATGAATGGCAGCAGTAACCACAACAACGGAGCGCGGGAAACGACGGGCAATGACATCAGTGCGTGCCTCGGCCCGTGAGGAGACTGCCCCGTTAGCAAAACAGTTCGCCGCGCGCCTTCAAACTTGTTTCGCGGGGGCGACCGACCAAAGCTGGCTCCTCATGGCTGGCGACACCGATCAAGGCTCACTGTTTGGCGAGGACGCGCCGTCCGCTTCGGTGGCGGCGGACGCGTCGCCACGCGATATTGCGCATCAACCGCTCGCTGCCCGCATGCGCCCGCGGGCCTTGGCGGAAGTAGTCGGACAGGAACATCTCACGCGCGCGGGCAGCTTGTTGCCGCGGCTGATCGCGACGAATCGTTTTGGCAGTCTGATTTTCTACGGCCCGCCCGGTTGCGGCAAAACGAGTTTCGCCGAAGCGATTGCTCGCGAAACCGGCAGTCGCTTCGTGCGCGTCAATGCGGTGATGAGCAACGTCGCCGAGTTGCGTGAAATTCTCGCGATCGCCCGGCGGCGACCTGAAGCGCGCACACTGTTGTTCATCGACGAACTCCACCGTTTCAACAAATCGCAACAAGACCTGCTGCTGCCCGACGTTGAGGAAGGTAATGTGAGGTTGATCGGCGCGACGACGCACAATCCGGGTTTCTATGTGAATCCGCCGTTGCTCAGCCGCAGTCACTTGTTCCGCCTCGAACCGCTGCCGACCGCGGCGGTGGCGAGTGTGCTGGCACGGGCATTGACCGATGTCGAACGCGGGCTCGGTGCACGCACCCACACGGCGGTGGCGCAGGTGTTGGAGGATTTAGCGGTGTTGTGTGACGGAGATCTGCGGCGCGCGCTCAACGCGCTCGAAGTCATCGCGCTGTCGTTGCCGGAAGGCGCGCCGATTACGACGGGCGAGATCGAGCTGTTCGCGCGGGAGCGGCGGATTCGCTACGACGCGAATGAGGATGAGCACCACGATACGATTTCCGCGTTCATCAAGAGTTGTCGCGGCAGTGATCCGGATGCGGCGATGTATTGGCTGGCGAAGATGCTCGCGGGCGGTGAGGACGCGCGCTTCATCGCGCGGCGGTTGGTGATTCTGGCGAGTGAAGATGTCGGTTTGGCGGACCCGCTGGCGTTGCCGCTCGCGGTGGCCGCGCACCACGCATGCGATTTCATCGGATTGCCCGAAGCCGAACTCACGCTGGCGCACGCGACGCTCTACATTGCGGCGGCGCCGAAGAGTAATTCGGCCACGCTCGCGTTGGGCGAGGCGCACCGCGTGTTGAAGGAGCAACCGGTGCAAGCCGTGCCGCCCTCCTTGCGCGACAAAAGCGGGCAGGCGAGCAAGCGCGCGGGTCACGGTCAGGGCTACCGTTACTCGCACGATTTTCCGGAGAACATTTCCGGACAGACCTATCTGGAGCAGCCGTTGACGCTGTTTACGCCGAAGGCGGTCGGGGCGGAGGCGAAGATTGCGGAGCGTCTGGCACGCTGGCGGATTTTGCGCAACGAGACGCAATGAGCGGCGCCGTGGGGCGTGGGTGTTTTGCGGCAGACTTGCCGTTCACGAGCGGTGGGTTAAGGTAGCGATATGAGAAAGATCCACTGGCTTCTGGCGTTAGTGCTATTCGGCGCGTTTTTCGGTGCCGTAGTGGCGCAACCTAAGCGTCCGGCGGATAAGAATGCGGCGAAGGAAGCGCCGACAATCGAAGGCATGGAAATTAAGCGCGATGATGGCACGTTTCTCGGGCTCACCTTGCTGGACGGGAAGTTTAAATTGAGTTTCTACGACAAGGAAAAGGAGCCGATGCAGGCGAATGTGATTCGCGTGGTCGCGCGCTGGCCGAATGTGCACGGGCCGGGGCAGAACCGCACCGTGCTCCTGCCGGCGGGCGATGGCACGTATTTGCACGGCGCGCAGTTCGTGCGGCCGCCGCACGTGTTTAAGCTCTATTTGATTTTGGTGGCGGTCGAAGGTTCGAACGACACGGAGAACATCAACGTCGATTTTCGCGGCTAGCGCTCGCGTCAATTTTCCATGGCTCTCTTGCATATCGCGGGCGGCGTCGCCCTGATGATTTTCGGAATTCGGTTTCTGCGGAAGGGACTGGAGCGGATGTTTGGGCACGCGCTGCATGCATGGATCGAGCAGATGGGTTCGAATCGCGGGCGGGCGGCGATCGCGGGGCTGGGCTTCGGTTCGCTCGCGCCGTCGAGCACGGCGCAGACGTTGCTCACCTTGCAATTGCTCAATGCCGGCAAGCTGCCCGCAGAGCGAATGCTGATGTTTCTGCTCGGCGCCAACGTCGGTATCACGGTGACGGTGCAACTGATCGCGTTTCGGCTGTTTGATTACAACGCGCTCTTTCTCCTGACGGGCGTGGCGGCGTATTTGGGCGCGCGCTCGGAGACGATGCGCGGGGCGGGGCAGACGTTGCTCGCGCTCGGATTTATTTTTCTGGCGATGGGGTTGATCAGCGCCGCGGCGGGTGGGTTGGCGACCAACGCAGACTTTCAGACGCTGATGGTGATGTTCAGCAGTCACCCGTATTTATTGGTGGTGCTCGCGGCGGGACTGACGTTTGCCACGCAGAGTTCCACGGCGGTGATCGGCTTGGTGATTGCACTGGCGGATGCGGGCACGTGCACCTTGACCACGGTGCTGCCAGTGGTGCTCGGTGCCAATCTTGGCCTCGGTCTCACGTCGCTTGCGGCAGGGTGGGCGACGCTGGCGGGCAAGCGATTGGCGACGGCGAATCTAGTGCTGAAATGCGCAGTGATTATTCCGGTGTTGGTGCTGTTGCCGACGGTGCTGGAGTGGATTGAGGCCATGCCGGGCGGCATCCCGCGCCAGAGCGCGAATGCGCATACGACGTTCAATTTGATCGTCGCCGTGCTTGGCGCGATGTTGGCGGGTGTCGTTGGCCGCCTCGTGGAACGCGCCGTGCGCGCCGAGCCGAAGCCGACGGACATTGGCACGCTGACAACGCATCTCGATCCGACGGCGCTGGTGAGTCCGGTGTTTGCGTTGGCCAACGCGACCCGGGAGACGTTGCGGTTGACGGAGGAAATTAAAGGCATGCTGAATTCGAGTTGGCGTGGTTGGGGCGAGCGCAACGCGGCGCTGGTGCAACAGGTGCGCGAGCACGACAACCGCGTCGATGAGTTGCACGCGGCGATCAAGCATTACCTCAGCCAGATTCCCGCCGACCAGATGACGCCGCGCGACAGCCAGCTGCAGTTTGGTTTGCTGCATTTCGCCAGTCAGTTGGAGACGATTGGCGACGTGATCGATAAAAGTTTTTGCCACCAGATTTTGAAACAGATCGCCGATCCGCTGCCGTTCTCGGAGCAGGACATGACGGATTTGAGCGAGATGCACCGGCGCACGACGCAGCGACTTGATCTGGCGATTCTCGTGTTGACGACGCGCGACAAGGTCGCGGCGCGGCGCTTTTTGCGCGACGGCGATGACTTAAAAACGTGGTGCATCCAAGCGCAACGAGCGCACTACCAAAGGTTGATTGGCAGCGACGGGCGCACCCTGGAGGCGAGCACGCGCTACCTCGATTTGATCAACGCCCTGCGGCGCATCAGCGGCCAGCTCAACACCATCGGTCACACTTTCGTGGGTGAGAAGCCGGACAAGCTGTTGGCGCAAGACGTCGGCCAAAGTGATTAAACCAGGAAGGTGGCGAGGCGCGGATTTGACACCACCAGTCTCACGACGGATGCTCGCGTCTCTTTTGCGATGACAACTTCTCCTTTTGATTCGGTTGAAACGGCGATCCAAACGATCGCAGCCGGCGGCATGGTAATCGTGACCGATGACGAAGGCCGCGAGAACGAAGGTGATCTCCTCTTTGCCGCCGAGAAGGCCACGCCGGAAATGGTCAACATGATGATTCGGCATGCGCGCGGTTTGATCTGCGTGCCGATGAGCGAGCCGCAGTTGAAGCGACTCGCGATCAATCCGATGGTGCAACAGAACCGCGAAGCACTCGGCACAGCGTTTACTGTCTCGGTGGACGCCGCCGAAGGCATCACGACTGGGATCAGCGCATTTGATCGCGCGCGCACGATTCGATTGCTCGCGGCAAACGAGACGCGCCCCGACGACTTGGTGCAACCCGGACATATTTTCCCGCTCAGCGCGCGCCCCGGCGGCGTGTTGGAACGCGCGGGGCACACGGAAGCGGCGGTGGATTTGGCTCTGTTGGCCGGATTGCGGCCGGCGGCGGTGATTTGCGAAATTCTCAGCGACGATGGCACGATGGCGCGCTTGCCGGAATTGTTGGAGTTAAAGCAACGCCACCAACTGCCGCTCATCTCCATCGCGGCGTTGATCGAGTATCGTCACAAACGCGAGAAGCTCGTCGAGTGCGTCACGACACGTCCGTTCGCGTCGGAATACGGTGATTTCACGCTCCACGTTTTTCGCAGCAAGATCGACGGGCGGCACCACCTCGCGTTTGCCATGGGCCAACTCGGGGCCGAGCCGACGCTCGTGCGCGTGCACACGGAGAATTTGTTGAGCGATGTGTTTCACGGTCGCGACATGGATAGTCACCACTCGTTGATCGCCTCGCTGGAGCGCGTGGCCAAGGAAGGACACGGCGTCATCGTTTACATGGAGCAAAACGGCCGCATGCAGGAAGCGGTGCTTCATGCAGGCAAACCGGGCCGTATCTCCAACTTGCGCGATTACGGCACGGGTGCGCAAATCCTCACGTCGCTCGGGCTGCGCCAGATCCGCCTCCTCGCGCATTCCAGTCGCCGGGTGGTGGGTTTGGACGGTTACGGACTCGAAATCGTCGAACAGGTCCCGGTGTGACGCCGCGGATTTCGGGTTGCGGATTCCTCAATTGGTGCCGCCAATAGACCCTTCATGAGTTTAGATTCACCCAGTCCAAAGGCGCAACAGGGTGCCGGCCTCCGCTTCGGCATCGTCGCGGCGTGCTTTAATCCGGTGTTGGTGGACGGCCTGTTGGCGCGCGCCACCGAGGTGTTGTTGGCCGCCGGCGTCCGGACGGGTGATCTTACGATTGTCCGCGTGCCGGGTTCGCACGAGGTGCCGTGGGCCGCGCAGCAATTGGCGGCGCGCAAGCAGTGCGACGGCGTGCTGGCCCTGGGAGTTCTGATTGGCGGCGACACGAATCACCATGAGATGGTCGGCAACAGTGTCTCCCAAGCGTTGCAACTTGTCGCACTTAACACCGGCAAGCCCGTGATCAACGGCGTGATCGTGACCAACACGCTCGCGCAAGCCCGCGCGCGTTGCGTGGGCAAAATCAATCGCGGCGCCGAATTCGCCCACGCCGCGCTCAGCACGGCCGCCCTCGGCCGCACCTTTCGCCGGAGCAATCGATCATGAGCACCCAATTTAGCCAACGTCGCGAAAGCCGCGCCGCCGCCCTGCAATTTCTCTATTCCTGGAGCATCAACAAGCCCGCCAACATGGCGGACGAGTTGCATCAGTTTTTCCAAGCGCTCGAAAAGCCGCGCGATGCCTACGCGTTCGCCGAGGAAATTATCCATGGCGTGATTGCCAATCTCGAGGAAATCGACGGTTACATCCGGACGCTCGCGCACAATTGGGAATTCGAGCGCATCGCCCGCATCGACCTCGCGATCCTGCGCATCGCCATCTTCGAGATGCTGCATCGCAAAGATATTCCTCCGGTTGTTTCGATCAACGAAGCGATCGACCTGAGCAAAAATTTCTCCACGGCGGATTCGAAGCGTTTTATCAACGGCATCCTCGACCGCATGAAGGATAAACTGGGTCGCGACGCGCGTAAATCGGCGACGGAATAGGTGCGGCTCACCCCGGCTACTTTAGCTCACCGCTGATTCGCGCGCGCCTGCAGTCATGTTTTCCCTCTTCAAGAAATTCAAAGACGGCCTGACCAAGACGGTCGCGGCCATCGCGAGCAAGACCCACGGACTTTTCGGCGGCCGCAAAATCGACGCAGCCTCACTCGAAGAACTGGAGGAGGCACTCTACACGGCCGACTTCGGCGTCGAAACGACGACGGAGATTCTCGAGCAAATCAAAGCCGCCTACAAACAGGACAAGGAACTGCGCGGCCAACAAGCGGCTGCCATCGGAGTGGCGGTGTTGCAACGCGTGCTCGCCGGTGCCGAAGGCGTGTTGCCTCCGCCGACCGATAAGCCGGTCGTGATCGCGCTGATTGGGGTTAACGGTTCCGGCAAGACGACCACCACCGCTAAGCTCGCGCATAAACTCAAAGCCGACGGACAAACCGTGATCGTCGCGGCCTGCGACACGTTTCGCGCGGCGGCGGTGGAGCAATTGAAGAGCTGGGCGACGCGTCTGGATCTTGAAATTGTCGCGAGTCACACCGGCGCCGATTCGGCCGCAGTCGCGTTCGATGCGTGGCAAGCGGCGAAGTCGCGCGGGCACGACTGGTTGATTGTCGACACGGCGGGCCGACTCCACACGAAGAGCAATTTGATGGACGAGTTGGCGAAGATTCGGCGCGTGTTGCAAAAGCACGATGCGAACGCGCCGCAGCATCGCTGGTTGGTGGTCGACGGTTCACTCGGCAGCAACTCGATCGAGCAAGCGCGTGTGTTTCACCAAAGTTTTGGACTGACTGGATTGGTCGTGACGAAGCTCGATGGCACGAGTCGCGGCGGGGCGATCGTCGGCATCTACCGGCAATTGCGCATCCCGATTTATTTCATCGGACTCGGCGAGCAGCCGGACGATCTGCAGCCGTTCTCGATTGAGAACTACAGCAAAGCCGTTTTCGGCCTCGACTAATTCGGCGGGCCGCACGGGCAGGGTGCCTGTCATAACACAAGGGCATTCTTGACCCGTCCCGCCCGCTCGGGCATCAATCAGGCAACAATTATTTCGAAATGACCCAGCGCATCTCACTTCTACTGAGCCTGCCCGCCGCGATTATTATCGTGGTCGTCATTCTGCTTACCCCGACTGCAGGGCGGCATTCGCATTCTTAAAGAGCACAACACTCCCCAAGTTTCGAAAAGGCCGCCCCGACCGGGCGGTCTTTTTGTTTTTAAAACCATGACCTTCGCTTCTCTCCAATTTCCCCTCTCCAACTCGCGGAGAAATTTCTTTCCCCATGACTGATCTTCGGCGCAATTCCCGTGTTATCACCGAAGGCCCGCATCGTGCGCCAGCCCGGGCAATGATGAAAGCAGTCGGCTTCACCGACGCGGATTTGGAGAAGCCGCTCATCGGCGTCGCCAACACGTGGACCGAGATCGGGCCCTGCAATTTCCATCTTCGCGAGTTGGCGGAGCATGTGAAAGCCGGAGTGCGCGCGGCCGGTGGCACGCCGTTGGAGTTCAATACGGTTTCTATTTCCGACGGTATCACGATGGGCACCGAGGGCATGAAGACTTCGCTGATCTCTCGCGAAGTCATTTGCGACTCGATCGAACTCGTCACCCGCGGCAACGCTCTCGACGGCCTTGTCTGTCTCTCCTCGTGCGACAAAACCAACCCCGGCGTCATGATGGCACTCGCGCGTCTCGATGTGCCCGGTCTCGCGCTCTACGGTGGTTCGATCAATCACGGCAATCATGGCGGCAAAGCGTTGACCGTGCAGGATGTGTTTGAAGCCGTCGGCGCGTTTTCCGCGGGCAAGATCGACGCGAAAGAATTTAAATGCATCGAAGACGCCGCGTGTCCCACGGCGGGTGCGTGTGGCGGTCAATTTACCGCGAACACAATGGCCACGATTATGGAAGCGATCGGTATCTCGCCGGTCGGGGCCAATGGTATTCCCGCCACCGATCCGGCGAAAGCTGCGGCGGCGTTTCGCTGCGGTGAGATTGCGGTGGAGTTGGTGCGGCAGGATTTGCGTCCGTCACGCATTTTCACGCGTCCAGCATTTGAAAACGCCATCGCGTCAGTCGCCGCCTCGGGTGGTTCGACGAATGCCGTTTTGCACCTGCTCGCGCTCGCCCGCGAAGTGTCCGTGCCGCTCACGCTGGAAGACTTCGATCAAATCAGCGCGCGCACGCCGACGATTGCCACGCTCAAGCCCGGTGGTCTTTACACGGCTGTTGAAATGCACGCCGCGGGCGGCATGTCGCTCCTGTTGCGCCGCCTTTTTGAAGGTGGTTATCTTTCGGCGGATTGCGCGACCGTTACTGGTCGCACGCTCGGTGACGAAGTGCGCGCTGCCCCCGAGACGGCCGGTCAACAAGTCATCCGTCCAACGAGCAAACCATTTAAGCCGCACGGCGGTTTGGTGATCTTGCGCGGCAATCTCGCCGCTGAAGGTTGCGTGTTGAAAATCGCTGGCAGCAGCGTCGAGCGACACCGCGGCCCGGCTCGTGTTTTCAATTGCGAAGAAGACGCCATGGCCGCCGCGAACAAGCAGGCGATCAAAGCCGGCGATGTCGTCGTCATCCGCTACGAAGGCCCCAAGGGCGGTCCCGGTATGCGCGAAATGCTCGGCGTCACTGCCGCACTCGCCGGTGCCGGTTTGGCGGAGTCGGTGGCATTGCTCACTGACGGACGTTTCTCCGGCGCGACGCGCGGTTTCTCCATCGGCCACGTTGCTCCCGAAGCGGCGGTCGGTGGCCTGATCGCGTTCGTCAACGAAGGCGACATCATCGAAATCGACGTAGCGAAACGCCTCCTGCACCTCGACGTGTCGGACGCCGTTCTGGCTGAGCGTCGCCAAGGCTGGACCAGCCCCGCTCCGCGTTATCAACGCGGCGTGATGGCGAAATATGCCGCAACCGTGTCTTCCGCTGCGACCGGCGCTTACACAACTTAACCCCACGCGATTAACTTCAATTCCACATCCATGAAACTCACCGGTGCAGAAATAATTTGGGAATGCCTCATCCGCGAAGGCGTCGATGTCGTGTTCGGTTACCCAGGCGGCGCAATTTTGCCGACCTACGACGCGATGACGAAATACCCGCAAATCCACCACGTGCTGACGCGCCACGAACAGGGCGCAACGCACATGGCGGACGGTTACGCGCGGGCCAGCGGCAAAGTCGGTGTGGCCATCGCCACCTCCGGCCCCGGCGCGACCAACATGGTCACGGGCATCGCCACCGCCATCATGGATTCGTCTCCGATCGTGTGCATCACCGGCCAAGTTGGCTCGAAGGCACTCGGCACGGATGCGTTTCAGGAAACCGACGTCACCGGCGTCACGTTGCCGATCACGAAACACAATTACCTCGTTACACGCGCCGGCGACATCGCCCGCGTGTTGCGCGAAGCGTTCTACATCGCCAAGAGCGGTCGTCCGGGCCCGGTGCTCGTCGACATCACCAAGGACGCGCAACAATCCACCGCCGAGTTTGATTGGGACGCCGTTGCGCCAAGTCTGCCGGGTTACCGTCCGAATTTGCGCGCACTGCCCTCGGAATACGAACGCGCACTCCACTTAATCAATTCCGCCAAGCGTCCCGTGATTCTCGCGGGCCAAGGCATTCTCAAGGCCAACGCAACCGCGCAAGTGGTCGAGTTCGCCACCGCCGCCGGCGTTCCGATTGCAGTTACGTTGCTCGGCATTGGCGCGATTCCCGCGTCGTCACCGCTCAACCTCGGCATGATGGGCATGCACGGCGAGGCGTGGGTGAACCAGGCGATTCAACAAGCCGACTTGCTCATCGCACTCGGCATGCGTTTCGACGACCGCGTCACGGGCAACCTCAAGACTTACGCGCCGAACGCGAAGAAGATTCACGTCGAAATCGATCCGTCCGAAGTGAACAAAAACGTGCACGTCGACGTCGCGTTAATCGGTGACTTGTTGGAAGTCATCACCGAGCTCCGCCCCCGCGTGGAGACTAATGCGCGCGCCGAGTGGTGGGAGAAGATCGCCGAAATGAAAGGCGACTCCGCCGTGCTCGACATTCAGTCGTTGCCGGACAACGGCCACCTCTACGCGGCGCACGTCATCAATGATATTTGGCGCGCCACCAAGGATCGCGAAACCATCGTCGTCACCGACGTCGGTCAGCATCAAATGTGGGAAGCGCAATACTACCGTCACGAAGCGCCACGTTCGCTCATCACTTCCGGCGGTCTCGGCACAATGGGTTTCGCGTTGCCCGCGGCCATCGGTGCGAAATTCGCCTGCCCGGAAAAGGACGTTTGGGTCGTCGTCGGCGACGGCGGCTTCCAAATGACGATGCCGGAACTCGCGACCATCGCGCAGGAGAAAATCAAAATCAACGTCGCCATCATCAACAACGCCTTCCTCGGCATGGTGCGGCAATGGCAGGAATTTTTCTACGACAAGCGTTACGCCGCCACGCCGTTGCTCGGACCGGATTTCGTGAAGCTCGCCGATGCGTTCGGCTTGAAAGGCGTGCGGGTGACCAAGCGCTCCGAAGTCACGCCCGCGGTGCTCGACGGTCTCGCCCACGAAGGCACGGTCGTCTTCGACTTCCGCGTCGAACAGGAAGATTCGGTTTTCCCAATGGTGCCTGCGGGCGCCGCCCTCGACAAAATGATCCGCCGTCCGAAGCGCGATGTGCTCGCCGAGACGGGCTCCGACAAAGAGTGGCAAATGCCGACCGCGAAAGCGCCGGCCGCTCCTGCCACGACCGAAAATTCCTAACTATCACCCGCCATGGCTAAACATACTCTCATCGCTTACGTCGAAGACGTGCCCGGCGTCTTGAACCGCGTCGCGTCGCTCTTCCGCCGCCGCAATTTCAATATCGATTCGCTCACTGTTGGCCGCACCGAGAAGGCGGGCGTCTCCCGCCTCACCGTCGTCGTTGACGCCACCGAAGCGGGTGCGCGCATCGTCGAGGCAAATCTCTACAAACTCGTCAACGTGCTCCGCGTCGACGACCTCAGCCACAAGGCTTCGCTGCACCGCGAACTCGCGCTGGTGAAGGTCGGCGTGACGCCGGAGTCGCGCGCGCAAGTGCTGCAGCTCGTCGACGTCTTCCGCGCCCGCATCGTCGATGTGGACGAGGAATCACTTGTCATCGAGGTCACCGGCACACCGGAGAAGATCAGCAAATTCGAAATCATGATCCGTCACTACGGCATCATTGAAATGGTGCGCGCCGGCACGGTCTCGATGGCGCGCGGTCACGACAAACTCACCGCCAACCCGCCGCTCGTGCGTGCGGAAATTCCGGATGCCAACGCGTCCCAAGACCCCGCCGACGCGGGCATCTCCATGTCAGTTTAACCCAACCCCAAATCACCAATCCCAATTTACCATGGCTAAAGTCTACTACGATAAGAACGCGGATCTCGAAGTGATCCGTTCCCGCAAAGTCGCAATTATTGGCTACGGCTCGCAAGGCCACGCCCACGCGCTCAACCTCCGCGACAGTGGCGTCGACGTGCGCGTCGGTCTCGCCAAGACCAGCAAATCGCGTGCGAAGGCGAAGAAAGCCGGCCTCAAGGTCGATACGGTCGAAGGCGTCTCCAAGTGGGCCGACCTCATCATGCTACTCGTGCCGGATCACACGCAGGCGCAGGTTTACCGTGACTCGATCGCGCCGCACCTCACGCTGGGCAAGGCGCTGTTCTTCGCCCACGGTTTCAACATCCGCTTCGGCGCGATTCAACCGCCTCCGGGCGTCGATGTGGCCATGGTCGCTCCGAAGAGCCCCGGTCACCGCGTGCGCGAAGTGTTTCAGGAGGGCGGTGGCGTCCCCGGACTTTTCGCTGTGCACCAGGACGCCACGAAGAAGGCGAAGAAACTCGCACTCGCCTATGCGCGCGGTGTCGGTTGCACCCGCGCCGGCGTGCTTGAAACGACCTTCACCGAAGAAACCGAAACGGATTTGTTCGGCGAACAAGCCGTGTTGTGCGGCGGTTGCGCGGAACTCGTCAAAGCGGGCTTCAAGACGCTCGTCGATGCCGGTTACCAACCCGAGATCGCTTACTTCGAGTGCATGCACGAGTTGAAGTTGATCGTCGATCTGATGTATCGCGGCGGCCTCAACTACATGCGCTACTCCGTGTCCGACACGGCGGAGTGGGGCGATTACGTTTCCGGTCCTCGCGTCGTGACCAAGGAGACGCAGGAGGAAATGAAGCGCATCCTCGCCGACATTCAGTCCGGTAAGTTCGCCAAGCGTTTCATCGACGAGAACAACAAATATGGTCGCAAGACCATGAACAAGTTCCGCCAGACCGAGCGCAAACAGAAGATCGAAGTCGTCGGCGCCAAGCTGCGCAAGATGATGCCGTTTCTCAATCCCGTTACGATTAAGCCAGGCGATTAATTCACCTGTTTTGTTGTGTGTCACGGGTGGGCGGCCATCCAGCCGTCCGCCCTTCCTCCGCTCTATTCACCTCAACTCCCTATTATTATGCATAAGATCAACTCTACGAAATCCGGTGAATTCCGCGTGCTCGACCTTTTCTCTCCCAGCGATTCATCCGCGAATCCGTTTCCAGCGGACAAAGACACATTGCCTGTTGCGACGCCAACCGTCGAAACGAGCGACTCGTTTGTGTTCGTCAATCCACTCTTCGCACCCTCGTCGCCCGCCACACCGTCTGAGCGGCAGGCTTGAGCGCGGTATATTGCGCTGCTAACCTCACTCCCCATGGACTCGAATTACGTTCGCATCTTCGACACCAGCCTCCGCGACGGTGAGCAAGCTCCCGGCGCCTCGATGACTTCCGCTGAAAAGCTCGAAGTCGCGCGCACGCTGGCACGGCTAGGAGTGGACGTAATCGAAGCGGGCTTCCCCGCGGCCTCACCCGACGATTTGCTCGCGGTGCAAACCATCGCGACCGAAGTCGGCAAAATCGTCCTCGACGGAAGTCCGCAAAGCGAGCCGCCGATCATCTGCGGTCTCGCGCGTTGCACGCGTGGCGACATCCAGACCGCGTGGGAAGGCGTCAAAGGAGCGAAACACCCGCGCATCCACACGTTTCTCGCGACGAGTGATATTCATTTACAGCACAAGCTGCGCATGAGTCGCGCCGAAGTCGTTGCGCGCGCCACCGAAATGGTCGGTTTCGCCCGCTCGCTCTGCGCCGACGTCGAATTTTCCCCGGAAGACGCCGGTCGCAGCGATCCGGAGTTTCTCTACGAAGTGTTGGGCGCGGTGATCAAAGCTGGCGCGACCACGCTCAACATTCCCGACACCGTCGGCTACACTTTACCCGACGAATTTGGCGGACTCATCGCGGGCATCATTGCCAACACGCCGGGCGCGAAGGACGTGATCATTTCCGTCCATTGCCACGACGATCTTGGCATGGCCGTGGCCAACAGCCTCGCCGGTCTCCGCGCCGGTGCCCGCCAAGCGGAAGTTACCGTCAACGGTATCGGCGAACGCGCGGGCAACGCCTCGCTCGAAGAACTTGTGATGGCGCTGCGCACCCGCGGCGAAAAGCTCGGCCTCCGCACTGGGATTGATGCACGTCAGCTTTGCCGCGCTTCGAAATTGGTTTCGCGCAGCACTGGCTATCCCGTGCCACCGAACAAGGCGATCGTCGGCGCCAATGCGTTCGCGCACGAATCGGGCATCCACCAGGACGGCATGATCAAGAACGCGCAGACCTACGAGATCATGCTGCCCGAGGATGTCGGTGCAGTGCAAACGACGCTCGTGCTCGGCAAGCATTCCGGACGCAACGCCGTCTCGAAGCGTCTCGCCGAACTCGGTTATCCGCTCGAAGGCGAAGCGCTCAATCGCGCCTTTGCAGAATTCAAAAAACTGGCCGACCGCAAAAAGGCGGTGCTCGATGCCGACCTGATCGCGCTCTCCAGTGACGAACGCTCGCCGGTGCCCGAATTGTGGGTGCTGGAAGATTTGCAGGTCGCCTGCGGCACGACCGGTTTGCCCACCGCGACCGTGCGCCTGCGCGGTCCCGATGGCACCAAGTTCGTGCATGCGGCGGTGGGCACCGGTCCGGTCGATGCGACATACAAGGCCATCGACGCGCTCGTCAAAGTGCCGGTGTCGTTGCTCGAGTTTGTTGTTAACGCCGTCACCGAAGGGATCGACGCACTCGGCGAAGTCTCGGTGCGCGTGCGCCACGACGACCAGCGTTCGTGTCACGGCCACGGCGCCGACACCGACATCATTGTTGCCAGCGCCAAGGCTTACTTGGCCGCCGTAAATCTTGTGCTCTCTCGCCAATCTTCGGCGCATGTGCACGCGCAGAAATCTTCCGTCGAATCCAATTTTCCTGCCAAATGAGTAAGTTTCCCCGCACTCTCTTTCAAAAAATCTGGGACGCCCACGTCGTCGCCGAACAGCCCGGTGCACCAGCGATTCTCTACATCGACTTGCACCTCGTGCATGAAGTGACGTCACCGCAGGCGTTCTCCGTTTTGCGCGAACGCGGTCTGAAAGTCCGTTGCCCGGATCGCACCGTGGCAACGATGGATCACTCGATTCCGACGCGTGGCGGCTATGAAGCGGCCGACGAAATGGGTCGCTTGCAACTGCGCCTCTTGGAATCAAACGCGAAAGAGCACGGCGTGCGTCTCTACGGATTAAATTCGGTCGAGCGTGGCATTGTGCACGTCATCGGACCGGAGCAGGGCTTCACGCAACCCGGCATGACGATTGTGTGCGGTGACAGTCACACCTCCACGCACGGCGCGTTTGGCGCGCTCGGTTTTGGCATCGGCACGAGTGAAGTCGGCCACGTGTTGGCGACGCAGTGCTTGTTGCAACGCAAAGCCCGCACCTGCGAAGTGCGCGTTGATGGCCGCCTTCAGCCCGGTGTGACCGCGAAGGACATCATTCTCGCGCTGCTCGCGAAGATCGGCGTCGGCGGTGGCACGGGTCACGTGTTCGAATACACTGGCGAAGCGATTCGCTCACTCGACATGGAAGGGCGCATGACGATCTGCAACATGTCGATCGAAGGTGGCGCGCGCGCCGGCATGATTGCGCCGGACGAAAAGACTTTCGCCTTTGTCGCCGGCCGTGAATTCGCGCCGAAGGGCGCGGCGTGGGACAAGGCGCTCGCCAATTGGCGCACGTTGCCGACCGACGAAGGCGCGACCTACGACCGCACGGTCACGCTCGATGCGTCGACGTTGGAGCCGATGGTAACCTTCGGCACGAATCCCGGCCAAGGCGTCTCGATCAACGCACCGCTCCCGTTGCCGTCGAGCCTGAGCGATCCGGCCGAGCGCGCCGGATTGGAAAAATCACTCGCTTACATGAAACTCGAGGGCGGCAAACCGCTGCTTGGCCAGAAGGTCGATGTGGTGTTTCTCGGTTCCTGCACGAATTCCCGTCTCGTCGATTTGCGTGCCGCCGCCGATATGTTGCGCGGTCGCAAGGTCGCCCAAGGCGTGCGCATGATGGTGGTGCCCGGCTCACAGTCCGTGAAAAACGCCGCCGAAGCCGAAGGACTCGACAAGGTGTTCAAGGAAGCGGGCGCCGACTGGCGCGAAGCTGGTTGCTCGATGTGCATTGCGATGAACGGCGACCAACTCGCCCCCGGCGAACTCGCCGTTTCGACGTCGAACCGCAATTTCGAAGGTCGCCAAGGCAAGGGCGGTCGCACGGTGCTCGCTTCGCCGCTCACCGCCGCCGCCGCTGCGATCACGGGTTGCGTGACGGATCCCCGCACCATCGGCCCGAACACACCTGTCGTGCTTGGGGAAAAGGAGGTGGCCTCATGAGTGCCCCCCAATTCACCTCGCTGACCGCACGCGCCGTGCTGTTGCCGATCACCGACGTCGATACGGATCAAATCATCCCGGCTCGTTTTCTTAAAGTCACCGACAAGCAAGGACTGGGCAAAAATTTGTTCTGCGATTGGCGTTACAACGATGACGGCTCACCGAAGACGGACTTCGTGCTCAACCGCCCCGAGTCGCAAGGTGCGGAAATTCTCGTGGCCGGACACAACTTCGGTTGCGGTTCCTCCCGGGAACACGCGCCGTGGGCACTGGTTGGTTGGGGTTTGCGCGCCGTGGTTTCCACGATGTTCGCCGACATTTTCCGCAACAACTCGCTCAAGAACGGCTTCGTGCCCGTGACGGTGGAACCGGCGCTGCACGCCGCGTTGCTCGCCGCGCTAGCGCAGGAACCGAACATGCCCGTGACGGTTGATCTCGGCGGTGAAGAAGCGAGCGTAAGCTGGCCGGGCCAAGCGCCGGTCGCGTTCCCCATCGATCCGTTCGCGCGCGATTGTTTGCTCCGCGGCGTCGATGAACTCGGTTACATCCAAGCGCACGAAGCGCAGGTCAAAGCCTATGAAGCCGCCCGCGCCTGATCGCAATTTGCCCGCCGAGGTCGAAGTTTTCGACACGACGTTGCGTGACGGCACGCAGCGCGAAGGCATTTCCTATTCGCTCGAAGACAAACTGCGCATCGCGCAGAAACTCGATTTGCTCGGCGTGATGTTCATCGAGGGCGGTTGGCCGGGCTCGAATCCGAAGGACGCCGAATTCTTCGCGCAGGTGCGCAATCTAAAATTTAACACCGCGAAGATCGTCGCGTTCGGCGCAACGCGTCGCGCCAAGCTGGCGCCGGCGGACGATCCGAGTGTGCGGGCGCTGGTTGATGCCGGCACGGAAGTCTGCGCGATCTTCGGCAAATCTTCGCCGTTGCAAGTGAAGGAAGTGCTGCGTTCCACGCTCGAAGAAAATCTCGCGATGATCGAAGACACCGTCGCCTACCTGCGTTCGCAGGGGAAGCGCGTGATCTACGATGCGGAACATTTCTTCGATGGCTTTGATGCAGATCGTTTCTACGCGCTCGAAACGTTGCGCGCCGCGATGCGCGGTGGGGCGGAGACGCTCGTGCTCTGCGACACCAACGGCGGCCATTTGCCTTGGCAGGTGGAGGAAGCAGTGCGCGTGGTCAGTTGTCACTTTGGCGCGACGGTGCGCATCGGCATTCATGCGCACGACGACACGGGTTGCGGCGTAGCCAACACGGTCGCGGCGGTGCGCGGCGGCGCGGCGCACATTCAAGGCACGATCAACGGCTACGGCGAACGCTGCGGCAACGCCAACTTGTGCATCGCGATTCCGACGCTCGAATTGAAGTTGGGTGTGCGCGCATTGCCGAAGGGCAAACTGCCGCACTTGCGGGACGTGGCGCGATTCGTCGCGGAAGTCGCGAATCTCGCGCCCGACGATCACATGGCCTACGTGGGCAACAGCGCCTTCGCGCACAAAGCCGGCGTGCACGTCGCCGCGCAGCAACGCGCACCGGAAGCCTACCAACACATCGACCCTACACTCGTCGGCAACGCCAGTCGCGTGGTGGTGAGCGAGCTGTCGGGTCGCGCCAATGTGTTGGCGAAAGCCGAAGAATTTGGCTTCGCCGGACTCGATGCGCAGGCCGGCATTCGCGTCGTCGAGGAAATCAAATTGCTCGAACACGCCGGGTTCTCCTTTGAAGCCGCCGAGGCGAGCGTCGCGTTGATGGTGCGTCGCAAAGCCGCCGATTACGCCGCGCCGTTTAGTTTGATCGATTATCGCGTGATGGTCGGTCGGCACGCCGACAAACGATTTGCGGAAGCGACGATCAAGTTGCAAAGCGGCAAGGACGAGTTGCACACCGCCGCGAGTGGCGACGGTCCGGTGCATGCGTTTGACCGTGCGTTGCGCAAGGCGCTGGAGCCGATTTTCCCGCGCGTGCACGAGATGCATCTCGCCGATTACAAGGTGCGTATTCTCAACGGCAGCGCCGGCACGGGCGCGATCACGCGCGTGTTGATCGACTGGCACTACACCGGCGAAGGCACGACGACCGCCACTCGCTGGAGCACGGTGGGCGCAGGCACGAATATTCTCGAAGCGACCTGGTTGGCGCTGGCCGACGGCTATGAATTCGGCCTCACCACCGCTCCTGCAACTCCCAAGGAAATTTCTGTATGAATGCTACCATTGCGCTGACGCCGGGTGACGGCATCGGTCCTGAAGTCGTGGCGGAAGCCCGCCGCACACTCGAAGCGGTCGGCGAACGCTTCCACCACCAATTCAAATTCACCGAGCACTTGCTCGGCGGTTGCGCGATTGATGCGCACGGCACGGCGTTGCCGGCCGACACGCTCGCGGCTTGCCGCGCGGCGGATGCCGTGTTGCTCGGCGCTGTCGGAGGTCCGAAGTGGGACGACCCGCAGGCGAAAGTGCGCCCGGAGCAAGGCCTGCTCGCGATTCGCAAGGAGCTAGGTCTCTACGCGAACTTGCGTCCGGTGTGTCCGCATCCGGCTTTGGCAAAACTCTCTCCACTCAAACCCGAGCGCGTGGCTGGCGTGGATATCATGGTGATTCGCGAACTCACGGGCGGCCTCTACTTCGGCACGCCCAAGGGTCGCGAGCAAACGCCGGAAGGCGAACGCGCCGTCGATACACTCGTTTACACGGAAGTTGAGATTCGCCGCATTGTGCGTCTCGCGTTTCAAGTTGCGCTGAAACGCCGCAAGTTGGTGACGTCAGTGGACAAAGCCAACGTGCTCGAATCGTCCCGTCTTTGGCGCAAAGTCGCCATCGAAGTCGGCAAGGAATTTCCCGAAGTGAAACTCGAGCATCAACTCGTTGATTCGTGCGCGATGCGTTTGATTACGCATGCGCCGCAGTTCGACGTGATTGTGACGGAGAACATGTTCGGCGACATCTTGACCGACGAGGCTGCGGTGCTCGCGGGTTCGCTCGGTCTGTTGCCCAGCGCCTCACTCGGTGAAGGCAAACGCGGTCTTTACGAACCGATTCACGGTTCCGCGCCCGACATCGCAGGGAAGGGCATTGCGAATCCGACCGGCACGATTTTGTCCGTGGCAATGTTGCTGCGGCACTCGTTGGGATTGGAAAAGGAGGCGCGTTCCATCGAACTCGCCGTGGCCTGTGCGCTCGACGACGGCGAGTTTACGGCCGATCTCGGTGCCGTGCGCCCGCTCTCCACGGAGCAAATGGGGGCGGCGATTCGCGAGCGGCTCGACCTCTCCGAGAATCCGCGCACGGGTTCGCGCAGTTTGGATTAACGCGCCAATTTCCGCACTCGGTTTGCATTCAGCCCACCAACACGGTGGGCTTCTTTGTGTCCGCGAATCAGAATCGCGTTTCGAGGTAGTGCGGCAGCATCTTGCGCCACCACGGCCAGTCGTGCCGAGCGTCTTGACCCCACAAGTCGATTTCGTGCGGCACGCCTTTTTCGGTCAGAATATTGCCAATATCCACGGCGGACGAAGGTTTCTCATGGGCGCCTTGGCCGCTAACGAAGTGAATATGCTTCTTGGCGCGCAGGAGATTGAGCAGGTGCGGATCGGTGAGGCGCGGGAGGTAATCGATTGGCGAGTTGAAGTAGACGTCGTCGTCCCAGTAACCGTTCGTGTAGTCCTTGAGGTCGTAACTGCCGGACATGGCGATGCAGCCATCGATCAAATCAGGGCGGCGGAAAAGTGTGTTGGCACTGTGCAGCGCGCCGAACGAGGCGCCTGCGGTGATGATCGAAACCTGGCCGCTGCAATGCGAGTGGATGAACGGGACGACTTCCTCGGTGACGTAGCTGTTAAACTGCTGATGCCGGATTGCCTTGTAGCGCGGATGCATCGAATCGTTCAACCAGCTCTCGTTGTTGATCGAGTTAATCGAGAACACCTTGACCTTGCCCGCGTTGATGAAGGGCGCGATGGATGCGATGACATGGAAGCGTTCGTATTCGAGGTAGTCCGCCGCGGCGGTGGGAAACATGAGCAACGCGAACCCGTAGTGGCCGTAGACGGCGACCTCCATGTTCTTGTCGAGGCGGGGACTGTGCCACTGGTGAACTTCGCGATGCATAGGGCGGGGGTAGTTGGGGGTGACCACGGCGGCGGGTCGGCGCCGAAGTCGGCAGGCAAGACTATCCACCCGCATCCCGCAAGCGTGCAGGATGTGGCGATCGGGTCACGTGGCGAGAAATCGCGAGAGCAACGCCGACGCGTTAGGCCGATTTGTCGCGCGGTGGCACGATCACGACGCCGCATTTGGCTTTCTTCACCACGCCGCTGGCGGTGCTGCCCACGAGGAGATCGTAGAGGCGTCCGTGGCCGTGCGAACCCATGATGATGTAGTCGGCACCGCAGCTTTGCGCTTCTTCGAGAATGAGCGTCACACTCGGGCCATGGGTCACGCGTCCTTCGCTGGGAATTTGCGCGGCGTTCAACGTGGCGAGGCAATCGTCCAACTTGGTTTGCGCCACGTTTTTGGCGCTGGTTACGGCCTCCTGTATTACTTCGACTGGCAAGCCGAATTCGCTCGTGACCACCGGGGGTTGCACGACGTTGATCAGGACAACTCGTCCGCTGAAGGCGCGGGCGAAGGTGATGGCGGTGTTGATTACATCCTCAGTCACCGCGGAGAAGTCGATAGGGGCGAGGAATGTTTTCATAACATTACTATGCACCTGAATTGGCGAAAAATCACGGCAATCCTTGGCAATTTCGGCGCACCTATTTCTGCGGTCGAAAAAGCCCAGTTTCCAGTTTGCCAGCAGCAGGGAAAAGGCCGATTCATGATCCACCATTATGGCTACCCCACACACATGGACATTTTTCAGCACGGGCGGGCTGGAGCAGGTTTCACTTCGTTCCGGTGCCGACCTTCTGCATCTTGATCAACTTGACCCGAAGCTGTGGGTCGCGCTCAGTTGTCCGGTCAAGGGACTGGAGTTGGACGAAAAAACCCTGACGCTGATTGATAGCGATGGAGACGGGCGCATCCGCGTGCCGGAACTTATTGCCGCCGTGAAATGGGCTGCAGCTCGCGTCAAGGATCCGAGCGTGCTGTTGCAAGGTTCCGAGTCCCTCGCACTCGATGCGATCGAGGATGAAACTCCGGCGGGTAAAATTCTCGTCGCGTCAGCGCGACAGATTCTCGCCAACCTCGGCCAACCGACCGCCACCGCCATCACCGTCGGCGAATCGAGTGACACCGCAAAGATTTTTGCCTCCAGCGCCCTGAACGGCGACGGCGTGATTCCGCCGGAAGCAACGGAAGATTCGGCGACGCAAATTTTGATTAAGGAAATCGTCGCTACTTATGGCGGCGTCAACGACCGCAACGGTGCCGTCGGCACCACCGCCGCGCAGATCGAACGCTTCTTCACTGAACTGCAGGCTTATGTGGAGTGGGTCGGGCAGAGCGCGTCGAAGAACATCGCCGTCCTGGGAGAAGCGACCAACACCGCCATCGCGGCGTTGCGTGCCGTGCGCCCGAAGATCGACGACTATTTTGGCCGCTGCCGACTCGCCGCCTACGACAGTCGTGCCCTCTCTGCGCTCAATCGTGCCGAGGCCGACTACCTCGCGTTAACGGCCAAGGACATGAAGATTACGACCGACGAGGTCGCGGGCTTCCCCTTGGCGCGCATTGTCGTGGGGCAACCGTTGCCGCTGTTCGACGTTGTTAATCCCGCGTGGTCCATCGCGCTGGCTAATTTTCATCGCGCAGTCGTCGGGCCGCTGTTGGGCAACGAAAAACGTTCGCTGACCGAAGTGGAGTGGCTCGACCTGAACAACCGATTTGCCGCTTACGAAACGTGGCTTGGCGGCAAACCCAGCAATGCGGTGGAGAAACTGGGTCTCGTGCGCGTGAAGGAAATTCTCGCCGGCGAGGGTCGCGCGGCGTTGACCGAGTTGGTGGCGAAAGACAAAGCGCTCGAACCGCAATACAAGGCGATCAGCGATGTGGACCGGCTCACGCATTACTGCCGCGATCTGCGCGCGCTGCTCTGCAATTTCGTTAATTTCGAGGATTTTTATTCGCCAGATCGCTACGCGGTGTTTCAGGCGGGCACACTTTTTCTCGACAGTCGCAGCACGGAACTTTGCCTGGTGGTTAATGGCCCGAGTCCCCTCGCGGCGATGAGTAAAGCCTACATCACTTACTGCGATTGCAAGCGCGCGGGTCAACCTGTGATGAAAATCGCGGCCTGCTTTACGCAAGGTGACAGCGACTACTTGTTCGTCGGTCGCAACGGTGTCTTCTACGACCGCCAAGGTCGCGATTGGGACGCCACCATCACTAACATCATCGAGAACCCGATCAGCGTCGGGCAGGCGTTCTGGTCGCCGTATAAGAAATTCGTCCGCATGATTGAGGAGCAGGTGGCCAAACGCGCCGCGAGCGCGGAGTCAGCCTCGACCGGCAAACTCGCCAGCGCCGCCGAGACCGCGGCCAACGCCGACAAGGCCGCGCCCAAGCCCGCGGAAGCACCAAAGAAATTCGACCTGGCGCTCATCACCGGTATCGGCGTCGCACTCGGTTCGATCGGCACGTTTCTCGCGATGATGTTCACGCGCTTCATCGATCTCGGGCCGTGGATTCCGTTGGGTCTCCTTGGAGTCATACTCGTCATCTCCACTCCGTCGATGATCATCGCGTGGATGAAGCTGCGCCAGCGCACCCTGGGCCCCGTGCTCGAAGCGAATGGTTGGGCGATCAACGGCCGCGTGAAAATCAACATTCCTTTTGGTTCGAAGCTCACGGAATTGGCGAAACTGCCCCCGGGTTCGCATCGTTCGCTTGTCGATCCCTATGTGGACCAAGTCGCCGTGCGTCGCCGCCGCCTGATCTGGGTTGCGCTGGTCCTTTTCGTGATCGTCGGCGTGCGCGTGCATCGCGATTATTTTAACGACGATCGTTATTTCTGGCAAAAGTCCGCTGACTCCGCCGTCACCCCGGCACCGACGCCCACGCCGTAAGCGACATTGTTCCGAGGAGGCCTTGCGCGAGCGGGATTTAATCCCGTCAGCGCAACACACCAAAGAGACTCGCGCGATCATCCGACCAAAGGATGCGCGCAGCGTTGTCGTCTGACGGTTCGTCCGCTGCTTCCAAAATAGTGGGAGTGAGCAATATCGAGGTGTCGCGGCTGAGCAGCACCCACGTCGTGCGGTAGAGCCACCAATCGTCCTCGTTGGGATTGTGTGAGACGGTGACGAGGGACAACGCGAAGTGCTCGGCCAGTGCCTCCAGCACGGGACGCAGATCGAGATGACGGTTGGAAATATGCACCGCGATGACGCCGTCTGACTTCAGCTGATCGAGGTAAACCGCCATGGCCTCGACGGTCAGCAAGTGCACCGGAATCGCATCGCTGCTGAACGCATCGAGCGCGAGCAAATCGAATTGTTGCGACGCGTGGTGTTGGCGTTCCGCCGCGAGCGTGAGACGCGCGTCGCCGAGCACGATTTGCACCGCCGCTTTAGTTTGCGCGAGGTAGGTGAAACGTTCTCGGGCGAGCTGCACCACCATCGGATCAATCTCGTAGAAACGAATTCGATCTGCCGCCTGTCCGAAGGTAGCGAGCGTGCCGACTCCGAGTCCGACGACGCCGATGTGACGGCCGGCGCCCGCCGAGCCGATCGCGTCGAGCGCGAGCCCGATCCCGCTTTCCGCGCCGTAGTAGGTGGTCGGCCAGCGGGTAAACTCTTCCTCGGTGAATTGCAGACCGTGCGTCGTGATGCCGTGACTAAGAACTAAATTGTGTGACGACGAGCCCGGCGCGCCGTAGGTGCGCACTTGCAACGCGCCGTAGAAATTGCGCGAGGCCGCCACGACGTCGGTTTGGCCGTTGCGGATTTGCAGTAAAAAAATGGCCCCGAGCATGACAACCAACAGCGACGGTAACAACGCGTGCCACGCGCGAGTAGCTCGACGCTGATCAGCCGCGCCACTCAGAAACAACACCGCCACCGCGAAAAGCACCGACAGTGTCCACGGCCAATACTCACTCGTGCAACGGAGGAACTCGTCGGCGTAACTTTGGCCCCACGCGAAGACTCCGGTCGCTTCGGACTCGGTGGACAACGCGGGCAGCACTAGGAGGCCGAGCAACGCACCCACGCCCGCGCCAACGACGATGGCCCGACTACGTTGTTGCCAGCCTAGCCACGCGAGCACGGCCGCGAGCAGCCAGAGGCCGAGTTGGAATTCGTAGTAATTGCTAAACAGCAGCGGCGCGATGATCGCGACAAACAATCCACCCAGTGCACCGCCCGCCGCGATCCAGAGGTAATAGGCCGTCAATTGCGCGGGAGCCGGGCGCAGGCGATATAGTTCGCCGTGACAGATCATCCCGGCGGCAAACAACGTGCTGCCGTAGGCGACGAGTTGCAGTGGCACAGGGGCGTCCGCGCCATTCACCAGCAGGTAGCCCACCGAGACGCAGCCGACGACAAATAGAGCGCAAAATACCCCGCGCGAATACCAACGAGGGTGATCGAAACAGAGAATAAAAGTGAGCAGATAGAGCGACAGCGGCAGCACCCAGAGAAACGGAATGACCGCGACATCGACGCAAAGTTTGCTCGTCGTCGCAACCAGCAGCACCGACGCGAGTGCAGGCAACATAATCCACGCCCAGCGACCTGCCGGTGCCTCCGCGGCGGAATCTTCCGCAGTTTCCGGTGGATTCTCAGTCGACGAAGTTACGTAGGACGCAGTCGTTAGTAAGCGCACGCCGCGCGCGCACAGGACACAAAGCACCGCGAAGAAAATCCACGCCACCGACCATCCCCACGCCTGTTGCGTGCGCGAAAAATTCGGTTCGATCAGGAAAGGATAGCCGAGCAACGCGAGTAACGATCCGGCGTTAGACAACGCGTAAAGTCGATAAGGTGAGTGCGTGGGATAACGGTAATGAAACCAGCGTTGCAGGAGTGGGCCCGTGGCCGTGAGCAGACCAAAGGGCAGGCCGAGCGTCGCGGTTAACAGTAGCAGAATCCGCAGCGTGGGTTCGCTGCCGGGCTCCGGTTGCCACGATACGTCGGGCGCAATTGGCAACCACAGGAGCGCGAGCCCGAGCATCACGACGTGCACGACGCCTTGGGTGCGTGGCGCGAATCGCGTCGAAAGCGCGTGCGCATAGGCGTAGCCGCCGAGCAACAGCGTTTGAAAAAAGAGCAGGCAAGTCGTCCACACGCCGGGACTCCCGCCGAACCACGGGAGAATGAACTTGCCGATCAACGGCTGCACCAAGAACAGCAGAAACGCGCTAACGAAGATCGTGGCGGCGAAGAGCGGCATGGCGCGCGAGCGGATGGAGTGGGCTCGTCTTGAGTCGCGTCGATTGGCGAACTTTACATTTGCGAACGACGCTTCCTCAAACAGGCGCGTTCACTTCGTGGTGTAGAACGGATTGGGCAGCTTGAAGGTCCGCTCGGAAAAACCGCCGTCGAGATCGCTGTGTTGATCGCCGATGTTGGCGATGATCGTGTAGCCGTCCTCAGTGATTTTCTGGCGCGTCGCGGTTTTGAATGACTGCGTCGTGTCCATGTATTCGTTGGGCTTGAAGTAGAGGCCCGCGTAATCGGCGAGATCGGTTAATTGGAGATTCTTGATCGTTCCCTCGGCGTCACTAGTGCGACGGCCGGTCATGTAGAATACGGTGACGTTGTGCGCGCGCGCGGCGCGATAAACCGCTACGACTGGTTCGATGACCGGACAATCCGCAGAGGCGACCCAGCGATCCCACAATGGCGGCACGTAACCGAAATCCATCGAGCGGATATGCTTCAAATTGGAGAGAAGCGTTTCATCGAGATCGAAGATCATCGCGAGTTTGCCGCCCTGCGCCGCGCGTTGTTCGACCCACGCTTTGGCCTGTGCCGCGACTTCGGCAATACCGGCTTCGTAGCGTCCATCATCAATGTAGTCGAGCAACGACCACTTGAGCACCGACAGGTTGTTCGGTTCGGCAATGGTGACGCGTTCGGACATCTGCGCCGCAGGCGCGGGTGGAGCCGCAACTGAAGCACAACTCGTCGAGACGACACTAAACCCAAACGTGACCAACCAGACGAAGGAGCGAATTAACATCCCAGCAACGTGCGAATTCCGGAACAAAACACAATCGGTTTAGCGCACGATGAAGGGAGGGCGTGGCTGTTGCCGCCAAGCACGCCGGAGGGTGCACCTCAGCCATTGTCGCGAACCACCGCAGAAGCCCGAATCTGAGCTGTCGGCCAACAGGTGTGCGCCAACCATGCGACGCCGAGAGTGATGCTGGTGCCGATCAGCGTGAACCACGGCCAGAACACTTCGCCCCCAAAAGTCTGCAACCACCAGTCGCGCCACGTGGGGACATTGGCCGGCCAATACATCAAATTCATCACGACCACCGACGTTGCCATGCCGATCATCGTCGCCCGCGCGCCGAGTCGTCGCCAAAACAGCGCAATCACCAACGCGCCAAGCAGCGCGCCGCTCGTGAGGCCGCGCAACGAAAAGGCGGCGTTTAATACGAATTGCACCTCGCGCGTCAGCCACGCCATGCCCACCAGCCCTGCCGACCAGAACACCGTCGAGTAGCGACTGAGCCGCAGAAAAAACGACTCGCTCTTGTCCTTCAGCACCTGCCGCGCGAAATCCATGGTCGAGACGGACGCGAGCGCGGAGATGGCCGAGCTGATCGACGACATCGCCGCCGATAGAATCGCCACGATCAAAAATCCCTTCAGCACCGGCGGCACTTCGGTGATGATGAAAATCGGGAAGATGAAATCGTTCGCGCGAATGCCCGGCCGCGTTTCCGGCAACGGAATCTGAAACGGATGGTGTTGGTAGAACACCCACAGGAGCGCGCCCACGAGCAGGAAAATTAAAAACAGCGGGAAGATCAGCACCGCGCTAAACACGAGCGCCTTGCGTCCTTCCGATACGCTGCCCGCCGACAGCACGCGTTGCACGATGAGTTGTTCCGCTCCGTGGGTGGACAACACCATGACCGTGCCGCCGATGATGCCCATCCAGAGATTGAACGGCGCGGAGAAAGTGAACTTCAGATTGAGCCACTCGAGTTTGCCCGCCGCGCTCGCCTGCGCCACCGCCGCACTCCAACCGCCTTCGATCAACGTCGGAATGTAGAATAGTGCAAACAATCCACCGCCGACAAAGAGCAGCATCTGCACCGCATCGGTCCACACCACCGCTTTCACGCCGCCGACATAAGTGTAGATCAGCGACAAGATGACAAAGAGCAGAATCGCCCCGAGGATCGGATCGACCATGCCACCGAGGCTGCACACGGAGTCGCCCAACATCAGCCGAATCGGGATGCACGCCACATAGACGCGCACGCCCGCCGACATCGTTTCGAGAAAAAGGAAAAACGCTCCCGCCAATCGCCGCGGTCCGCGCCCGAGATGTTGCTCGAGCAATTGGTAGGGCGAGTAGATTTCGCCCTTCAGGTAATGCGGCACCAGCACGATCGCCAAAATGATGCGCGCGATCACGTAGCCGATAATCATCTGGAGGAACATCATGTTTCCCCCGAACGCGATCGCCGGCACACCGATGATGGTCAGTGCGCTGGTTTCGGTCGCGACAATCGACGCGCCGATTGCCCACCACGGCAGGTTGCGCCCGCCGAGAAAGTAGTCGCGCGTGTTCCGCTGGTCCTTGCCGAACCAGACGCCCAGACCGATCATCGCCCCAAGATAGAGCAAAATGACCAGCCAGTCGCCGGTGCCGAAATAGCCGTTCATGTCGCGGCGCGTCGGGCGCGCTTACTGGAGCGAAGCCATGTCGATCACGAAGCGGTATTTCACGTCGCTCTTCAGCATCCGTTCGTAGGCATCGTTGATCTGCTCCATGCGAATCAGCTCGATGTCGGAGGTGATGTTGTGCTTCCCGCAGAAATCGAGCATCTCCTGCGTCTCGGGCAGGCCGCCGATGAGCGAACCGGAGAAGGACCGGCGGCGGAAAATCAACGGCAACGCCGCCACCGGCAACGGCTCGGCCGGTGCGCCGACGAGCACGAAGTGGCCGTCGCGCTTGAGGAGATTGAGGTAGGCGTTGATGTCGTGGCTGGCGGACACGGCGTCCAGGATGAAATCGAAACGACCGGCCTGCGCCTGCATCTGCGCTGCGTCGGTGGAAACCACGACTTCGTGCGCGCCGAGACGTTTTGCGTCGGCGACTTTGCCCGGCGACGTAGTGAACAACACGACATGAGCGCCAAGGGCCTTGGCGAACTTCACGCCCATATGACCGAGTCCGCCCAAACCGACGATGCCAACGGTCTGTCCGGGGCCGACCTTCCAATGGCGCATCGGCGAATACGTTGTGATGCCCGCGCACAGCAACGGCGCAGCGGCGGCGGGATCGAGATTGGCCGGCATGCGCAGCACGAAATCCTCCGTCACCACGATGCTCTGGGAGTAGCCGCCGATCGTCGGTCCGCCGAGATATTTGTCCGCGCTGCCGTAGGTCATCACCATGCCGTTGTCGCAGTATTGCTCGAGCCCGGTCCGGCAGTTCGGGCAGGTGCGGCAGGAATCGACCAGACAGCCGACGCCGACGGTGTCGCCGACTTTGAACTTCTTCACGCCGCTGCCGGTGGCCGTCACGCGGCCAACGATCTCGTGGCCGGGGACGCAGGGGAACTGGGTCATGCCCCACTCATTGCGCGCGAAATGCAGGTCCGAGTGACAGACGCCGCAAAAGAGAATCTCAATGCGCACATCCGAAGCGAGCGGCTCGCGGCGTTCAATCGTCGCCGGCGCGAGTGGCGTCGTGGCGTTGGGAGTGAGGTAGGCTTTGACGGAGTAACAAACGGGTTTCGTCATGGGGTAGGGAGGGGTTGCTCGTCATGCTTGCGATTAATTTGGTCGCTGCAACGTGCGAATGAATGTCCGCCGGAATTGCTGCGCGTGATGCATGGCTCGCGTTCCGCGGGTTGACAGGGAATGGTCGCAGCGGTGGGCTGCACACCTCACGTCAACCATGACTGACCACACTTTTCCTCCCGACTACGCGCGCATCAAACTCGTGCAGAGTTTTGCCGAACTACTCGCAACGCCTTTCACCGACGGCGTGAATGCGTTGTGCTGGGCGCGCACGTTGACCGGAGATTTTGGGGAGATTGTGACAGCAGTGGGAGAGAGTGAAGGCATTGCGAATCTCGACGAGGCAACATTGCAGGCGCTCACGTTGAGCGACGCCGGACGCGTGGCGCGCGACGTGGTGTTGGCCGACTTGCAATTGCTCCGCGGGCACGGTCTTTCGCCCACGCTCGATTGCATCCGCGCCTACCCGCGCGACGACGATCCGGCGGGTGTGCCCACGGATGTTTATTCGTTTCACGCCGACAGCGCGCCCGTCGCGGCGGAGACGTATCTTTGCACTTACAGCGGCGCGCCCTCCGAGGGTTTGCGAAACGAGGAGGCGATCCGCCGGATCGAGGTGCCCGGGACCCGCGCGCAGTTGCTCGAGCTCTGGGGTGGGGAGGATGACGCCGATTTCCGCGAGTTTCTCCGCGAGCATTGTTACGATCTCCATTACGCCCCGCTCCCGGGCGCGCAGCCGTATTCCTTCGGCGTCGGCCATCTCTGGCGTATCGCCCTCGCGCACCCGGATTGTCCCGTGCCCCCCTGCATCCACCGCGCCCCCGACAATCTACCGGGCCAACCTGCAAGGTTGTTGCTGATTAGCTGAGCCGTGCGCGTTTAGATTTTCCGCTGGGTTGGGTGGGTTTTTTGGAGTGAAAAAATCCTCAATAAGGCAGGTTAAAACCAGCTTAAAATTTAATAAACGCCGGTTATAACTTGCTAAAAAAATGAAAATGCAGGTTATAACGGGCATGAAATCGGAGATACGCCAAGTCATGATGGCGGGTTTGGACGCGCGTGTGGCCACGTTGCGGCAAGCCCAAGCGAGCGCACAGAAGCCTGCGAAGGGGTGGTTGCGGGCGGTGCGCTCCGTGCTCGGTTTGAGCCAGACACTAGTGGCGAAGCGCATTGCCGTCGCGCGTCAGTCGTATGCCGATTTGGAAGCGGCAGAAGAACGCGGCGCCATCAGTTTGAACACCTTGCAGGGCGCTGCGGAAGCGATGGATTGCGACTTGGTCTATTTCATCGTGCCCCGCCAATCTGTCGCGAACTCCTTCGCAGAACTTGCGAATACTCACGACCCGAAGTCCAAGCATCTCCGGGCGAGCGAGCATTCCATGGCACTGGAAAATCAAGCGGTTGGCGACTTGCGGCGGAAAACGAGGCGATGAGCACGGAACTTTTTCAAGTCGACGATAACGCCACGCCGCTCGATGACGCGGAGCGACTGGCACTGGTTCCAAGTTTGAGCACGCGGGCTGAATTGAACGAGATCGAGCGACTCACGATCAACGACGCGCGAATCTGGGCCTTGCGTCCGGCGGGCCTGAAACGGACCGATCTTCTGACAGATTCATTTGCCCGCGAATTGCACCGACGGATGTTCAGTCAGGTTTGGCGTTGGGCCGGCCGCTACCGAACGACGGAGAAAAATATCGGATGGGAAGTGCCGCGCCTAACTGAGGGAGTGCGCAACGCGTTCGATGATGCGCAGACGTGGCTGGCCCATGGCACTTATCCGCTGAACGAATGCGCGGTGCGGTTGCATCACCGACTTGTCTTGATTCATCCATGGCCGAATGGAAACGGACGCCATGCGCGATTGATGGCCGACATCGTCGTCGCCGCGTATGGTGGCGCGGAGTTGTCGTGGGGTGCGAGGCACGATCTGGTCGAAATGGGCGAGGTGCGCCGTCGTTACATTGCCGCGATCCGACAGGCGGATCAGGGGGATTTCGCGTTGCTTTTGGAATTCGCCCAAAGTTAGTGCGCGTCGCACGCCATGTCGGTGGATTCTGACTGGATCGCTTACTTCAATGAGAGGTCATTAACCTTTACGTCTTTGATCGTCCACTTGGTGACGGTGAGGCCTTTGGCGGTGCGCGTGCTCACGGGGATGCCGGAGAGATCGAAGTCGAGTTCGCGCACGCGCGCGCCGCTGCGGCCGTCGAGACTGACGTGGATGCTCTTGGGCATGGCTTTCTCGGTGTCCGCGATGTCGAGCCATACGATCTGCGAGCCTTCGGACTTGGCGAGCGGGTAGAGTTTGTCGCGACTGAGGCCGCCAATCTGGAATTTCTTCGCGTAACACTTTCCGTCGGGACCGTCGCGATAGACCATCGTGTAGAATTTGCCGTCGCCTTCCTTCGGCCAGATCGCGATGTGCAGAATCTCGCGGCCCATGAAAATCTTGTCGGCCACTTTCGATACTTTGAGCGAACCGTCGGCCATGATGGTGAGCACGCTATCGAGAATGGTGCACTCGGTGACGAATTCGTGCTGGCGCCAGTTGAGGCCGATGAAGCCGTCCTCGCGGTTGACGTAGAGGCGCTGGTTGGCGGAGACGACTTCGGCGGCGCTGATCTGTTCGATCTCGTCGTAGCTGGTGCGGCGCTTGATGCCCTTGCCGTATTTTTCCTGCAACATCTCGAACCACGCGATGGTGTAGCCGGTGAGATTCTTGAGGTGCGCCTTGGTTTCCTTGAGGCCGGTTTCAATTTTGCTGATGGCTTCGTCGGCCTGAAAACGATTGTAGGCGGAAATGCGTTTGATGCGAATCTCGGTCAGGCGCGCGATATCGTCATCGGTGACTTCGCGGCGGAGTTGCTTGAGGAACGGCTTGAGACCTTCGCGGATTTCCTCGAGCACGTTGTCCCACGTCTTGGATTTTTCGATGCGGCGGTAAATGCGCTCTTCGATGAAAATGCGCTCGAGCGAATCCCAGTGCCACTGCTGGTCGAGTTCGGCGAGTTTGATTTCGAGTTCGCGTTTCAACAATTCGCGCGTGGCGTCCACGCTGCGTTTGAGAATTTCGCGGATGCCGAGGAATTCCGGACGATCAAGTCCCGTGGCCGTGTCGCGCACTATGACGCAGGCGGACGGTGAGAGCTGCATCTGGCAATTCGTGAAGACGTAGAGTTGCTGGATGACCTGCTCGGGATCGGAGCCTTGCGGAAGATGAACGAGAATCTCGACCGTGTCGGCGGTGTTGTCGTCAACGTGTTTGACCTTGAGCTTGCCCTTGGCGTTGGCGGCGAGGATCGACTCGATGAGTGACGACGTGGTGACGCCGTAGGGCAACTCGGTGATGGCGATGAGGTATTTGCTGCGCACTTCCATCTTGGCGCGGACCTTTACTTTGCCGCCGCGTTCGCCGTCGTTGTATTCGGAGAAATCGGCGATGCCGCCCGAGGCGAAATCGGGGACGATGCGGAATGTTTTTCCCTGCAGGTGATTGATCGCAGCGCGGCAGAGGTCGTTGAAGTTGTGCGGCAGGATCTTGGTGGAGAGCCCGACGGCGATGCCTTCGGCGCCTTCGAGGAGCGTGATGGGGAATTTGGCGGGGAGGGTGATCGGCTCCTTGTTGCGGCCGTCGTAGCTCAACTGCCACGTGGTGGTCTTCGGATTAAAGAGGACGTCGCGCGCGAAGGGCGTGAGGCGGGCTTCGATGTAACGCGGCGCGGCAGCTTCGTCGCCGGTGAGCGTGTTGCCGAAATTACCCTGCGGTTCGATCAGCCACGTGCGTTGCGCGATGCCGACGAGCGCAGCGCCGATGGAGGCGTCGCCATGCGGGTGGAGTTTCATCGTCGCACCGACGACATTGGCGACTTTGTGAAAGCGGCCGTCGTCCATGTCCCACAACGTGTGGAGGACGCGGCGTTGCACTGGCTTGAGGCCGTCGTCGAGGTGGGGAACGGCGCGATCGAGAATGACGTAGCTGGCGTAATCGAGGAACCAGTTGCGGTAATGCTGCGCGAGGGGAGCCTGCTCGTGCTGGACTTTCTCGCCCTTCTTACGCTTGGGCGCTTCGACGGCGGCCTCGGTGGTGGAATCGTCGTCAGCCAGAGTCGCCGAGGCGATCGGGGCAGAGGGAGTCGTGATTTCCGGGTTCACGGCTTCCGGCGCGGACGCAACGGCGTCGAGCGGGAGTTCCGGCTGGTCGTTCTGGTTCTTGGAGTTTTTCTTTTTGGCCATCTACGGAAAATTTTTATTTGAACCACGGAGGCACAGCGATCGCGGAGTCTGGCAATGAGTCAGGTCTCGGTGTCCTCTGTGTCTCTGTGGTTTGAGTCGGTCAGGATACTTCGATCAGGTCTTTTTCGACGCGGAGGTTGCCGATGATGAAGTCCTGCCGTTCGGGCGTATTTTTGCCCATGAAGAAAGCGAGGAGTTCGTCGCTGCTGTGCAGGTGATTCATCGAGACAGGTTCGAGGCGGATGTTTTCGCCGATGAAATCCTTGAACTCGCCGGACGAAATTTCACCGAGACCTTTGAAGCGCGTGATTTCGTGCGTCGCGCCGAGTTCGGCAATGGCGACCTGCTTTTCCTGTTCGGAGTAACAGTAGATCGTGCGCTTCTTGTTGCGGACGCGGAAGAGCGGCGTCTCGAGAATGAAAAGGTGGCCGTTGCGAATGAGGTCGGGAAAGAACTGGAGGAAGAACGAGAGCAACAGCAAGCGGATGTGCATGCCGTCCACGTCGGCGTCGGTGGCGATGACGACGCGGTTGTAACGCAACGCATCGAGGCCTTCCTCGATATTGAGCGCGGCTTGGAGGAGGTGAAATTCCTCGTTCTCGTAGATGACTTTCTTCGTGAGCCCGTAGGTGTTGAGCGGTTTTCCTTTCAACGCGAAGACAGCTTGCGTCTGCACGTCGCGGCACGAGGTGAGCGAACCGGCGGCGGAATCACCTTCGACGATGAAAAGCGTGCTCTCTTCGGCGCGCGGGTTGCGGTCACCGAGGTGGAGACGGCAGTCGCGCAACTTGCGGTTGTGCAGCGAGGCTTTCTTGGCGCGTTCGCGGGCGATGTTGCGAATGCCAGCGAGTTCTTTGCGCTCGTGTTCGTTTTCCTCGATCTTGCGCTTGATGATGTCGGCGACGTCGCGGTTCTTGTGCAACCACGTGTCGAGCGATTGCTGCATGAACTTGCCGACAAATTCCTTCAATGACGGACCGGTCGGACCGATGTCGTTCGAGCCGAGTTTGGTTTTCGTCTGCGATTCGAACACTGGTTCCTGCACGCGCACGGCGACGGCGGCGTCGATCGATTGGCGGATGTCGGCGGCGTCGTAGTCTTTCTTGAAATGATTGCGGATCGTGGTGACGAGCGCGTCGCGGAACGCGGCAAGGTGAGTGCCGCCCATCGTGGTGTGCTGGCCGTTGACGAACGACCAATACTCTTCGCCGTAGTGGTTGCCGTGAGTGAGGGCGACTTCGATGTCTTCGCCTTCGAGATGGATGATCGGGTAGAGCGGTTCGCCGCTGAGTTCCTTGGTGAGGAGGTCGCGCAGGCCGTGCTCGGAGCGGAAGGATTTGCCGTTGAGCGTGAGCGTGAGGCCGCGGTTGAGGAAGGCGTAGTTCCACAACATGTCCTCGATGAACTCGGGGCGGAAGCGGAAGTCCTTGCCGAAAAGTTGTTCGTCGGGCGTGAACTCGATCAGGGTGCCGTTGCGTTCGGTGGTCTTGGTGACCTTGGACTGCGATTTGAGTTTTCCCTTTTCGAAATCGACGACCTTCGTCTCACCGTCGCGGATGGCTTGGGCGCGGTAGGTGAGGGCGAGGGCATTGACAGCTTTCTGGCCGACGCCGTTCAGACCGACGGCTTTTTGAAACGACTCGGAATCGTATTTCGCGCCGGTGTTGATGATGGAGACGCAGTCGACGAGTTTGCCGAGTGGAATGCCGCGGCCATAATCGCGCACGCGCAAGGTGCGGTCGTTGAGTTCGACTTCGATGCGGCGCCCGGCGCCCATCGTGAATTCGTCGATGGAGTTGTCGATCGTCTCCTTCAGCAGCACATAGATGCCGTCTTCGGCGTGGGTGCCGTTGCCGAGCCGGCCGATATACATGCCGGGGCGGAGGCGGATGTGCTCGAGGGAGCTGAGGGTCTTGATGCTGGCTTCAGTGTAGTTGGACGCCATGAGCTATGGCCGGAAAAAGAGGGCGCGGGGCGGGCACTGCAAGCGTGTTTCGGGTTTTGGTAAACATATCTGCGCCAGCGCGGCCGGCGGGCGGCCGGACAAGACGGGCGCGGGGCGGGATCGGCGCTTGCGCGAGGCCGAAAACTGCGAAAAATCGGCGCCATGAAACCGCGATTTACGGGGCTGCCGTTTTTTGTCTATCCCGTGGCGGACATGGTGCGCGCGCGGGAGTTTTACACCGGTGTGCTCGGACTGACCGAGACCGCGAATTGGGAGGACCAGTTTATCGAATACGATGTCGGTGGCGGCACGTTGGCGATTTCCGGCTTCATGCAGGACGCGCAACCGGCGCAGGCGGGTTGCGCCGCGCTCGAGACGGACGATTTCGATGCCGTGGTCGCCTACCTGAAGGTGCAGGGCGTGCGCTTCGTCATGGAGCCGGCCGACACCGGCGTGTGCCACTTCGCGCGCTTCCTCGACAGCGAAGGCAACCACCTCGCGTTGCACCGAAAACACCAGCCCTGACCGGTGCCTGTGTCGGGGTTGTGTGGCGCCGACTGTGGCGAACCGGCGCGCGCTGCCGGATTGACCGGGCGCGGCCGATGGCGGACGATGCGGCATGAAAATCACCTACTACCTCGAAGTGCTTTCCTCGTGGTGTTACTGGGGCGAGCCGACGTGGGCGGAACTGAAGGCGCGTTACGCGGGGCGGATGGAATTCGAGTGGAAGATCGCCAACATGCGCCCGGAAGATTTTCCGACGACGCGCGAGCAATGCGATTGGTTCTACCGGCGCAGCGGGATGGTGATGCAGTCGCCGTTTATGCTCAACTCCGGCTGGATCGATTCGCTGGCGAAAGGGCAGCCCTCGGCGGCCAACTACGTTGCCGAAGCGGGCAAAGATTTCGGTGTGGTCGGAGACGAGTTGCGGCTCGCGCTGGCGCACGCCGGCGAGCGCGAAGGGAAACCCGTTGCGGGAATGGCCGGCGCGATTGCGGTCGCGGCAGCGGCGACGGGACTCGACGCAGCCAAATTGCGCACGCGCGCGGAGTCGGACGAAGTTACCGCCCGCGTGGCCGCGAGCACGGCGGAGTTCTTTCACCACCAACTCACGCAGCGCCCCGCCTTCGTGCTCACGAGTGCGATCGGCGACAAGGCGGTGTTCTCCGGTGTAGTGCGGCTGGAGCCATTGGTCGCGACGATCGAGGCGATGCTGGCGGATGTCGCGGCCTACGCGACGCATCGCGCGCATTTCGGTGCTCCGCCAGCGGCGTAGGTCGCACGTTGCGGAGCAAATTACCTCCGCCAAACTGTCGAGTGGCATCGAAAAGGCGGTTGTGGCGCTACGCATATTTTGCGCCGCAAACGTCACCGCAACATATGCATAGCCAATCGGCGCACGTTAATGACCAACGGATGCGAGGCCGAACGCGCGCGCTTCAGCTATCTTCACCCCGTCAAGCCTTCAGCAGCGAGACCAGTGCAAGTGGTTCAATGTTCTTTCCCCCTAATTCGTCAGCTTTGACGGGAGGGTATTTAAGCTCCGTTTAACGGAGCACTAAACGACAGGGCGGGCAGCGTGGAGCCCGCCCTGTTCGTTTGGGGGAATCGAAATCGTCTAGTTGCGACGCAAAAAATCCGCCCGCCGCATCGAAGCGGCAAGGCGGACGATTAACCAACGCGGTGCGGTCGAACCGCGTGTTTAAACCGGCTGCACTTCGGCAATTTTCCGATAACGACCGGGTGGGATCTTAAAGCGATGACCGGAATCCATGTCGGTGAAGATGTGCCACTCCGCGCTCTCGGTCTTGTGCACAAATACTTCCAGAATTTGGCCTTCGCTGTAGGAATATTCTTCCATGGCGAACTCGTGGTCGGCGTGTTCGATCGCCTCCCCGAGTTCTCCGCTGTGTGGTTCAGTGATCTCGATTTTCCAAGTCATGATGACAAGCAGGGTTGAAGCTTTGCGTCAGTGACAAGGCGCTGGGTCGTCCGCAGTCCGAGAGAAATTCGCGGCCAACGGAAAGCGTCTTGGGCGCAGTGACAGCATCGGACAGTCGGGTGGATGGGTCAAGCCAACCACTAGCGCAGTTGTTGGCCGACGCAGCGCGAGAATTGCCGCAGGAAGGCTCGCCAACTTTGCGGTCGCTCGCCTCACTCGTCCGATGAAATTGCTCCTGCGTCTCGTATTGTTCTCCGCCGCCGTTTCGTTGTCCGCCTCGCCGGCGCAGGACGAATTTTGGCAGCGCCTCCAATCACTCTGCGGTCAGGCCTTCGCCGGCCAAATGGTCGAAGGCACCGCGCCGTCGGATGCGGCTTTTGCCGGTCAACGGATGGTGATGCACGTGCGGCAATGCGGCACCGACGAGATCCGCATCCCGTTTTTTGTCGGCGAGAATCGTTCGCGCACCTGGGTGCTGACGCGCACGGCAACCGGCCTGCGCTTGAAACACGACCACCGGCACGAGGACGGCTCCGAGGACGCGGTCACTCAATACGGCGGCGACACCCCCAGGGAAGGCACCGCGGCCACGCAGGAGTTCCACGCCGACGAATTTACGGGCACACTGATTCCCGCGGCGAAATCGAACATTTGGACGATGGCCGTCGAGCCGGGCCAATTCTTCACCTACGCGCTGCGGCGCGACGCAGAGAACCGCCGTTTTCGCGTCGAGTTTGATCTGACCACGCCGATCGATGTTCCGCTGCCGCCGTGGGGCAGCGAGGACAAGTAACACCGCGCCCGGCCCGCCTTAGAACGGACGGAAATCATCTACCGCCGACGCGGCGAGGAAGCGTGCTTCGTCAATCGTGCCGCCCTCGTTCGAGTCGTAGTCGATCACGAACCGCCAGCGGCCTTCGGGTTGCCGCGCGAAGGCGTGGAATTGCCCGTAGTGATGCTGCACGCGTCCGTCGTTATCAACGAACGTAAGCCGGTAAATGCCGCGCTCCGAGGCGAAGTGTTCGTTTGCGATCCGTTCGAAGAAACGAAATTGGATGTCAATCGTCACGCCGCGCTCACGCCACGCGGCGAAGTTTTTCCGCACGCGCGCCGCATAGTCCTCGAGCGAACTCACGGAGCGATTGGAGCCGACGGCGCGGATGAAATCCGGATGGTGCAGCGCGATGTAACGGTCGGCGTCGGTGTCGCGATAGCTTTCGCGGAACGGCGTCCACAGATCGCGATTCAGTGCCGCCAAGTGCGGACGTTCGTTCGTCACCGGTGGTGGAGTTTCGGTTGCGAAAAGGCTCCAACCAAAGCCAAGGCTGGCCAGCGCGAGGACCAGCCAGCGGAAAGAGATGCGGCGGTGCATGAGGAGGAGAGGGAAGAGGAAGACGGTTAACGGACGGACGCCGCTTCTAGCAATGCCCGCAGGCGCTTCCATGATTGCTCGGCCGCCGCACGATTTGCCGGTGAGGCGTCGGGTTCCTCGCCGGCGCGCAGGTAGGCGTGCCCGGCACCTTCGTAGAGCACGGGCTCAAAGATTTTGCCCGCGGCGCTGACGCCCGCCGCTGTTTTCTCCAGCGTCGAGTTTACGCGCGCATCGTTGCCGCCGTAGAAGCCGTGCACCGCGCTGGTGAGTTTGGTGAAATCGGCGTCGTTCGGTGCCGTGCCGTAGAACGGACACGCGAGCACCAACGCTTCGCCCGCGAGCGCGAGCCGCCATGTCTGGCTGCCGCCCCAGCAGAAGCCAATGACCGCGAGTTGGCCGTTGGCGGCGGGAATGGTGCGAGCGAACGCAGCGGCGGCCTGCAAGTCGGCCAGCACGGCGGCGGGCTTGAGTTGCCCGATGGCTTCGCGCGCGGCATCCGATGACGCGAAATCCTTCGTCCGGCCGCCGTCGGGCCCGGCGCCGGAAAGGAGGTCGGGCGCGATCGCAATGTAGCCGGCCTCAGCCAAACGATCAGCGGTGGCGCGCACCCAATCGGTCAGGCCGCGGTTCTCGTGCAACACGAGCACGGCGAGCGCACGATGGGACACTTCGGGATAAACGACGAACGCGTGGAGAGTGCGCTCACCGACGGCGATCTCGGCCCACTCGTGGTGGCGCGGCGACGATTCGAGGCGTTGCAACGCGGGTGCTTGCGCGCACAGTCCACTCACGATCGTCAACGCAACGGATGCAGCAATGGGGAACTTCATGTGCGCGACACTACCAACTTGCGTGCCTGCTGCAAGCGGCGGTCGCGGCCGCTAGATCGTCGCGTGCCGCCGGAAAGTGCGCAGCGCCAGCACCAGCGCGATCACGATGAAAAACGCGCCTTCGAAAAACGCGATGCCGGGCACTTGAAAAGTGTTTTCCGGACGGATCGCCCAACCAAAACTCCATGTTGCGACAAACGGTGCCACGATTCCCGCCAGACTCGTGAGTCCACCGAACACGCCTTGCGCCGCGCCCTGCTCGTTGGCGGGCACGTGTTTCGTGATGTAAGATTGCAGCGCCGGTCCGGTGATGCCGGAAAGCGAACCGACCACGAGCAGGACAAAAATCATCCACCCCTGCGTCGCGAGTCCGTAGCCGATCATGTTGCACAGGAAAATGCTCATGCCGAGAATCACCGCCCGCGCTTCGCCGAGTTTCGGCACGAGACGGCGCACCAACACGGCTTGCACGATCGCAGACAGCACGCCCGAAGTCATCAGCGACAAGCCGACCCAGAACGGCGTCCAACCGTAACGATGGTCGGTGTAAAGCGCCCACGTCGAAAACAGCATGTTCTGCGCAAACATCAGAATGAAGAAACTCTCCGCGAGACTCAGCACGGCGGGAAAGCGACGCAGTGCGAGCAACGCCCCGATGGGATTCGCTCGTTGCCAGGAAAACGCGCGCCGATTTTCCGATGCCAGCGATTCCGGCAACACGAAGTAGCCGAACAGCCAGTTTGCCGCGGAGACCGCCGCCGCGACCCAGAACGGCAGCCGCAAGTCGATCTCGCCGAGCAACCCGCCGAGCACCGGACCGATGACGAAGCCGATGCCAAACGCGCCGCCGAGCAACCCGAACGCGCCCGCCCGTTTCTCCGGCGGCGTGACGTCGGCAATGTAGGCGTTGGCGGTGGCGTGCACGCCAGCGGTGAAGCCCGCAATGGTGCGCGCGATGAAGAGCCAGGTGAGCGTCGGCGCGAGCGCCATGATCACGTAGTCGATCGCCGAACCCGCCGTCGCGATGAGGATGATGCGCCGCCGGCCGAACCGATCCGACAGCGCCCCGAGAAACGGCGAACCGACAAACTGCATGAACGCGTAGATGCTCACGATCCAACCGTAGGCGTGCGCACCGTCGGTGAAGTCGCCGCCTTGCATCTCGACCACCAGTCGCGGCAGCACCGGAATCAGCAGCCCGAGTCCCACCACCGCCAGCACCAGCGTGACGAAAATAAACCCGACAGCGGGCGAGCGGACGGGGGCGGAAATCATGCGGCGACCGACGCGGTCAAGGCACTCGCACCGGAGCGTCGCATGGCGGGATCATTGTTGTTCGCCGCGGTAATTTTTTTCGCCGGCCGTCACGCGGATCGGCAACCGGTTTTCTTTCGGCGGCAATGGGCAAGTTGCAAACGGCGTGAAGGCGCATGGCGGATTGAGCGCGCGATTGAAATCGAGAATCACTTTCCCGTCCTTCGGTGGCGCCGCGTAAACGAAGCGCGCCGCCCCGTAGGTTTCGTCGCCGCTGGTGGCGTCGGAGATGACGAAGAACAATTCCTCATCCGCACTCTCTGCCATCGGCAGCAACTCAAACGTCTGCCCGTCGCGCGTGAACACCGCTTTGCCCGGCACCTTGTTCATCGTTGTTTGCCCGAGGACGTTGGAAATCGGAATCTCGCGCGGCGGATCGAAGCCGACCCAGTCCGCCTCGATCCGCCACGCCGGGTCCGCATCGAAGTAGTCGATGCCGACGAAATTCATCCGGCGGTCCGCTTCCGCGTCGCGCACCCGCAAGCCGAGTTTGTCGCCGCGCTGAATCACAAAGAAACTCACACTCTGCGCCGACACGACCGACGGCCTTCCCTCGCGATAAGTTAGCGCGGTGGCACCGGTCTTCGGATTGCGCAACTGGCCGTTGGCGACGTTGGCGAGCGACGCCGGAGCCGCGATGAAGAGCACCGTGCCGTCGTCCTGCCACTCGACCGTGCCGAAATAGGCCGGGCCCGCAGTGAGTTGCACAGAGTTATCCGCAGCTGTGCCGACGGAGTTTGCGCCCGGCTGCAACCAGTGCAGGCCGACGAGCGAGAGCCAACTGTCGGGCGCGGTCAGCCGCTCGACGCGTTTGGCGCGCCACGCTTCCAGTTCCGGCAGGAAATCATCGGCGAGCAACGGAGCCGCTCCGGCGGCTGAGAACAACAACGTGAGGGCAACGCAGGCGGGACGAAACATGCGCGCAGCATTGGCGAACGGAGGCGCGATTCAATCCTCGAAGCGCCGCTCAACGCAGCAGTTCACGCAAATCCGCGAGTTCGAGTCGGCGCGCCGCCGCATCACTCGCCTCGAAGACGTCGGCGAGCAGCGCGCGCTTCGTCTCCTGTAACGCCATCACTTTTTCTTCGACGGTGCCTGAGCAAATCAGGCGATAACTTGTCACGACTTTCGTTTGCCCGATGCGGTGCGTGCGGTCGGTCGCCTGGGCTTCGGCGGCGGGATTCCACCACGGGTCGTAATGCACCACGACGTCGGCGCCGGTGAGATTGAGCCCGGTGCCGCCGGCTTTGAGTGAAATCAAGAACACGGGCACACTGTCGTCGGACTGAAAGCGATCGACCGCCGCCTGGCGCGCCTTCGGAGTCATCGAACCGTCGAGGTAACAATAGGTCACTTCCTGCGCGTCGAGTTCCTCGCGCAACAAGCCGAGCAGCGACGTGAACTGCGAGAAGACGAGCATGCGGTGGCCTTCGTCGATCGACTCGGCGAGCAACTCCCGGAACGCATCCAGCTTCGCCGAGTCGGCGTTCGGCGGCGCGCTTTTGAGCAGCCGCGGATCGCAGCACACCTGCCGCAATCGGAGCAACTGCGTGAGCGTGGCAAAGCGCAATTGGTTCTCCGACACGCCTTGCGCCGCGAGGTCGAACATCTCGCGTTCGCTCTCCTCCTGCACGCGGCGGTAGAGCGCGCTTTGCGCTGCCGTCGGTTCGCACCAGATGACTTGCTCGATCTTCTCGGGCAACTCGGGCGCGACGGACGTTTTCGTGCGACGCAAGATGTAGGGCGCGGTTTGCTGGCGCAGGCGCTCGTCGTGAAAGTTGCGTTCGTCGCGCTTCAAGCCCGGCGGTAACTTCGTCAAGAAGCCGGGCATTAAAAATTCAAAAAGCGACCGCAGATCATCGAGCGAATTTTCCAGCGGCGTGCCGGTGAGGAGGAACCGTCCGCGCCCCCGCACGGCGCGCAATGATTGCGCCGCTTGGGTGCGGCGGTTTTTCAAGTGCTGCGCTTCGTCCGCGAGGATGAGTTCGAACTCGACCGATTCGAAGAGCGTCGTGTCGCGCGCGAGCGTGCCGTAGGATGTGAGCACGAGGTCGAATTCCGCGAAGTGCCGCTCCGCGAGTCGTTGTCCGCCGTGGTGCACGAAGACGCGCAGTTGCGGCGCAAAGCGCGCGGATTCGCGCCGCCAGTTTTCCATCAGCGACGCGGGCACGACCACCAAGTGCGGCCGCGCCTCTTTGCCCGGTTTCACGGCGGCGGTCGCCGCGGCGAGGAGGGCGAGCGCTTGCGGTGTTTTGCCGAGGCCCATTTCGTCGGCGAGAATACCGCCGAGCTCCTGCTGGTAGAGATGCCAGAGCCACGCGACGCCGAGCGTTTGGTAGGGCCGCAACGTTGCGGTGAACCACTCGGGCACGGGCGCGCGTTGCAGCGTGGTGAGATCGCGCAAGGTGCGACTGCGTTGCCGCCACGTTTCCGGCGCGGCGAAGTGCGGTGCGACTTGCTCGAGCAGCGCGGACACTTCGGCCGCGCGCGCTTTCACGATGCGATGACGGCCAACGGCGCCCGTCGCGGCGGGTTCACCGGCGAGCGCGCGGTGCGCTTGTTCGAGTTGGGCGATGCGGGCGGCGTCGATCAGGAAAACTTTGTCGCCGTCTTCGATGTAACCACGGCCGGTGGCAAGCGCGGCGCGGATTTGCGTTTCGCTGGCGCGGCCAGCTTTGAAACCCAGGGAGACATCGTAACCGTCTTTTTCTTCGAGAATTTCAGCGGCGATTTCGGCGAATTTTAGGTGCTCAGTGTTGCGATCGAAATTCGGCGTGAAGTCTGCTTGAAATCGCTCGCGCAAGTCCGCGCCGTGAGTGGCGAGGATGTTGAGCACCTTGTGGCGGTCGCGCAGCCACCACTTGCGCGTGAGCGGATCGAGCACGAAGCGATGCGTGCGCAGGAAATCGAGTGCAGCATCGTAGAGCGCGGAATCACGCGATGGTAGCGTGATGGCCAAGTAGTGCTCGGAACCATCGACGTTCAACGGAGCGACCGCAGAGACGTCTTCGACTTTGGCCGGCTTCTTGGGCGTGGGCTTGGGTGGCGGCGGAGCGACGGGCGGCAGCGCTTTTTCGACGAGGTGTTCACTGACGCCGGGGAGATCGAGTCCGTTCCATGCGAGCGCATCACGCGGGCGGTCGACGCGGAAGAAGATGCGTTCGCCGATCAGGGCAGAAACCAATTCGCGCAATTGCGCGCGTGTGAGTTGCACAAAGGTAACGGGCTGCGGCGCCACGCCGAGGCGTTGCAAAATCGCCAATGCCGGAATCAATTCGGTGGGTGGTGGCGCGGCGAGGTCGAGTTCCACCCGCACGGCAATCGCGTCGCGCGGAGCGGCGCTGGCGAGGTTGGGTGGAAGCAGGAGGCGCAGCATGGAAGGGCTAATGGACCTGAAATTGGGCGCGGAGAGAAGGAAAAGGATGAGTTGCCGGAAACGAAAGCGCCGCCTCGAGTGAGATTGTGAAACCGCACCAGGCCACCTGCAAGGAAGCGGGCGGGCCGGTGAGAATGGGGGCGCAAAAAAGGGGGGGCCCCGGTAAGGGCACCCCCCGAAACCAATGAGCACTGTCAGAAGGCTTTTGTCACCATCACGCTCAGGATGTGGTAACTGCTGTCGAATGCAGTCGCGACCGAATCGTCGTAGCGCGCATAGGTGTAGCGGCCGCCGACGGTCACGTTGTTCTGCAGGGTGACGGTGAGGCTCGCTCCGAAGTTATGAGTCACGTTGTCGATTGCGTTGTCGCTTAGATCGGAAGAGCACACGTCTGAACTCCAGTCACAGGTATGGCGAT